>NZ_JAMBPR010000270.1 GCF_024206475.1 Paraburkholderia sp. CNPSo 3274 | reverse complement strand
AGCTTTTTTAAGCGGTGAGCGAAAAAAAGGGGTTGACGAAGCGAAAAAGATTCTTCATAATCTCGTTTCTCTGCTGCAGACGCAGCAACGCAGAAAGAAGCCGGTAGTTAAGTGGTTGTCTGAACGAAACTGCGCGGCAACTTCGCGATCGATCTTTAAAAATTTACAGCCGATAAGTGTGGGCGCTTGATGCGGTGGCGGCCTGATGATGTTCTTCGGAGCATTGTCGGGAGCAGCAAAAGTATCAAGAGTCTCACACTAAAGTAAGTCAGGTTTTTGAAGCAATTCAGATACCTGTCAGCTTTGAGTGAGCGACCGGTCTCGAGAGAGACCGAAAACAGTAACAGGTTTAAACTGAAGAGTTTGATCCTGGCTCAGATTGAACGCTGGCGGCATGCCTTACACATGCAAGTCGAACGGCAGCGCGGGAGCAATCCTGGCGGCGAGTGGCGAACGGGTGAGTAATACATCGGAACATGTCCAGTAGTGGGGGATAGCCCGGCGAAAGCCGGATTAATACCGCATACGATCTA
>NZ_JAMBPR010000269.1 GCF_024206475.1 Paraburkholderia sp. CNPSo 3274 | reverse complement strand
AAGGCATGCCGCCAGCGTTCAATCTGAGCCAGGATCAAACTCTTCAGTTTAAACCTGTTACTGTTTTCGGTCTCTCTCGAGACCGGTCGCTCACTCAAAGCTGACAGGTATCTGAATAAATTCAAAAACCTGACTTACTTTAGTGTGAGACTCTTGATACTTTTGCTGCTCCCGACAATGCTCCGAAGAACATCATCAGGCCGCCACCGCATCAAGCGCCCACACTTATCGGCTGTAAATTTTTAAAGATCGATCGCGAAGTCGCCGCGCAGTTTCGTTCAGACAACCACTTAACTACCGGCTTCTTTCTGCGTTGCTGCGTCTGCAGCAGAGAAACGAGATTATGAAGACTGCCCGGCGATCTGTCAACAGGTTTTTTAACTTCGTTCAACCTGCCGCTCAACTTCGAATCACCCGCAGACCCAGTCGCCACAAGGCTTTCGCCCGGGCTTCCCGTCTCCCCGCGCCTTCATCGAAAGCGCGAAAGACCGGAATTCTAGTCACGCAAGCGACATCTTGCAAGCGGTTTTTTGACG
>NZ_JAMBPR010000268.1 GCF_024206475.1 Paraburkholderia sp. CNPSo 3274 | reverse complement strand
GCGCGCGCAGCCGCCTGGGGCGGCCCCTCCTTGAGTCTGTACTTCATGTAGAGCCTCATCTGATGGTCGTTGATGTGTCGGCCGGGCAACTCAGCCTCCCTTCGCTACATGGAAGAGCTGTTCATACCCGATTTACCGCGACCACCGACAAGGCACCCCGGCAGCGGGGCGGACTCCTCGGCGCGGCGTTGCGGCAGCGGTTCCGGGCTACGCCCTCCACCGCTGCCGCAACGCAAGTACTCTCATCCTGATTGACGCGCTGCTCTCATCTTGTTTGACGCGCGGCAATCGCTACTACGGCGGAGTCTGACTTCTCCCTTCCGTTCATCATCGGCTACGGCTCCTCGCCTTCCCGATGCGGACCTGTCCATCCTGCGGCAGGCCAGACTGGAGATCTCCCGGTTCCCGAACAAGGAGCGTGCGCACATGCCAGGTTCTACGACCACGCCGGGTCATCCGGGCGCTCGCGATTGCGCGCTCGGACGTTTTGCCTTCCGCTACACAGACAGCGTCGGCACCCGGGATCAGTTTTCTAT
>NZ_JAMBPR010000267.1 GCF_024206475.1 Paraburkholderia sp. CNPSo 3274 | reverse complement strand
CGCCCAAACGCCAGAACCCCGGCTCTCTTTCGGAGACACCGGGGTTCTGGACGTTACAGCATAAGGAGCCTGACGATTACCTACTTTCACACGGGCAATCCGCACTATCATCGGCGTGGAGCTGTTTCACGGTCCTGTTCGGGATGGGAAGGGGTGGGACCAGCTCGCTATGGTCATCAGGCATGACGGGTTGCTGCGTCGCGGTGTTATCGCGCCACAGCCAATCGGGAAGAAGCGTAAAGAGGTGTTGCTCAATTGGGGTTGTGTTGTTTCCGGCACAACACATGATCTCAACCTGTGCGTCCTGCTCACCCACGCGGGGCGGAGGCACACCTGTTATAGGATCAAGCCTTACGGGCAATTAGTATCAGTTAGCTTAACGCATTACTGCGCTTCCACACCTGACCTATCAACGTCCTGGTCTCGAACGACCCTTCAAGGGGCTCGAAGCCCCGGGGATATCTCATCTCAAGGCGAGTTTCCCGCTTAGATGCTTTCAGCGGTTATCTCTTCCGAACATAGCTACCCGGCGATGCC
>NZ_JAMBPR010000266.1 GCF_024206475.1 Paraburkholderia sp. CNPSo 3274 | reverse complement strand
GAGAAGTCCGCAGAGCAACGGGATGGCCGAAAGCTTCGTCAAAACGATAAAGCGTGACTACGTCTCATGGATGCCCAAGCCTGATGTCAGAACCGCACTGCAAAACCTGGCTATCGCGTTTGACCACTACAACGAATCGCATCCGCACAGCGCCTTGAAATACTGCTCGCCACGCGAATTCCGCCAGCGCGCAACTTCACCAACCGAAGCGTGACCGCGTGTCCGGTCATGCAGGGGCAAGTCCAATCGACCGCGAATAAATCAGGTCGTTAAGAATAATCGGTTTTTCTTGCGCCCAAACGCCAGAACCCCGGCTCTCTTTCGGAGACACCGGGGTTCTGGACGTTACAGCATAAGGAGCCTGACGATTACCTACTTTCACACGGGCAATCCGCACTATCATCGGCGTGGAGCTGTTTCACGGTCCTGTTCGGGATGGGAAGGGGTGGGACCAGCTCGCTATGGTCATCAGGCATGACGGGTTGCTGCGTCGCGGTGTTATCGCGCCACAGCCAATCGGGAAGAAGCGTAAAGAGGTGT
>NZ_JAMBPR010000265.1 GCF_024206475.1 Paraburkholderia sp. CNPSo 3274 | reverse complement strand
GCCGGGCTGGTGTTTCGAAGGATCGATTTCCCACAGTTCCTTGATGCCGATGCCGTAGACCTGCGGATCCGAATCCTTGCCGAGCTTGAACTTCTCGTTGAGCTGGCGGCCCAGATGCCCGCGGCAGCCTTCGCAGAACAGCGTGTACTTCGCGTGCAGCTCCATGCCGAGCTGGAAGTTCCCGGTGGGCTCGCCGTCCTTGCCGACACCCAGGTTGCCGGTGGCGACGCCCTTTACCGAGCCATCGTCGTTGTAGAGCACTTCGGCGGCCGGAAAGCCGGGGAAGATTTCCACGCCCAGCGCCTCGGCCTGCTGGCCCAGCCAGCGCGTGACATTCGCGAGGCTGATGACGTAATTGCCGTGGTTCTTGAAGTTGTCGGGCAGTGCCCAGTTCGGCACAGATTTAGCCCCCGTTTCGGAAAGAAAAAGGAACTTGTCCTCGGTTACGGGCACGTTCAGCGGTGCGCCTTGTTCTTTCCAGTCCGGAATCAGCTCATTCAAGGCGCGCGGATCCATGACCGCGCCCGAGAGGATATGCGCC
>NZ_JAMBPR010000264.1 GCF_024206475.1 Paraburkholderia sp. CNPSo 3274 | reverse complement strand
AGTGCCCGCTCGGCCTCAATGCGTTTGCCATTACGCGCGTTGATTCGACCGACGATCTCGTCGATGAAGCGGCGATAGGAACCGAGATCGTCGAAGTCGTGACTGCCGCGCAGAAGCAACGCATCACGCACTGCGTTCTTGAGGTGGCCATGAGGGCTCTCGATGGAGCCGTTCTCGTGGTTATGGCCTCGAGGCCATAACCACGAGTATGGTGCGGTAAAAAATATGTGCTGCTCGATAACGAACTAGGCCAAGGCGGTACCTTTGTGGAAAGCGAACAGCACATATTATTCGGTTACAGGGTGCGGAGGAAGGTCATCAGGTCGGGCTGATCCCGCCATTGCTTTTGTCCTTCGGCACCGCCTTCCACTTCGCATGTCGCTAGCGCCCGCGCCTTTGTTTCCAGATTGATCTCGGCGTAGATATTGGTCGTCTCCAACGAAACGTGCCCAAGCCAGCCGCGTATCGTATTGATGTCGACACCGGCCTGGAGTAGTAGCGAGGCGGTCGTATGCCGAATCACATGTGGGTGCACATTCTTGCCGGCAAG
>NZ_JAMBPR010000263.1 GCF_024206475.1 Paraburkholderia sp. CNPSo 3274 | reverse complement strand
GATGCTCGATCAGAATACCGCGGCGCTTCATGATTTCCTGAGTACACAACTTGCGTTCGAGGTAGTCAGGATCGTCGGCACCCATCGTCTCGATGACGACACGGTGCGGCCGTGCCGCAACGCCAGCGGCTGCCACCGATCGGAACGTCAGTTCAAAGTCGGGTCGGCACCACTGGCTCGGCGCGTCGGTCTGCCTCACTTCCCGATCAAAGAGCGGTTTCCAGAGCGTCACCTCAACGCCGTGCTTTTTGACCCACGCCATGACGTCGAACAGCAATTTCAGCGTGACGCGCTCATACCGGCTGTCCAGAGGTACAGGACGCGCGAACGAATACGCGTGCTGCGCGAACGCTTCCCGAACGCGCGGGTTGCCGTCGCGATCGCGGTCGACCACGCTGAGCACCCAGTAAGGGGGCTGCGTCAGTCGCTGATCGCGGCCTCCGGCGCGGATACCCTTTTCAGGGCACACCACACACTCGCCCATGCTTGTTTTCTTTATTGCAACGCCTGCACGAATCTCGTCGGCGACGAACAGCAGGAGCGCGCTGCGTGCCTTCCT
>NZ_JAMBPR010000262.1 GCF_024206475.1 Paraburkholderia sp. CNPSo 3274 | reverse complement strand
ATCGCCTCGCTGACGACGGGTCAGGTGGCCGGTCTGAGCACGGGCCAGCTGTCGAGCCTGATCTCGAGCCAGGTCCAGCAACTGGGTTCGGCTGACATCAAGGCGCTGAGCACGAACCAGGTCGTGAACGGTCTGGGTTCGGCGGCCATCGCGGCACTGACGTCCAGCCAGGTCGCGCAGCTCGGCACGGCTGACCTGAACGCGCTGACCACGGCCGAAGTGCAGGCACTGGGTTCGGCGGGCATTGGCCAGCTGACGTCGTCGCAAGTGCAGTCGCTGACCTCGACGGCGCTGAACGCGCTGACGACGTCGCAGCTGGCGACGCTGTCGGTGAACCTGCTGTCGAGCGCACAGGTCTCGGGTCTGAGCACGGGCCAGCTCGCGGCGCTGAACTCGACGCAGGTGCGGCAACTGAACTCGGCTGACCTCAAGGCGCTGAGCACGAGCCAGCTCGTGAACGGTCTTGGCACGGCAGGCATCGCCTCGCTGACCAGCACGCAGGTGCAGTCGCTGAGCACGACGGCGCTGAACGCGCTGAGCACGGCCCAGCTCGCAACGCTGGC
>NZ_JAMBPR010000261.1 GCF_024206475.1 Paraburkholderia sp. CNPSo 3274 | reverse complement strand
TCGCTCCCGGTCTTCAATCCATTCCTTGGGGACATACAGCTGCCAGGCAATTGGCAGGCTGCCGCGTTGCGTCGCGATCGACAGGCTCACGGCGATCTGGCAGTTATCCTGTTTGCCCAATTGCCCGCAGTATTGCCGCACTACGCCGACCGAATGCTTGCCTTTCTTCGGGAAGCCCGTGTCGTCAATAATCCAGTAATAGCCAGTCTCTTCAGCAGCGTGCAGGCCTAACGCGGGCATCACCCATTCGCGTACCCGCTGCAGAACCGCCCGGTCAGACCATTCTGCCTTGGCCACAAAATGGTGGAGTGACTGATGTTTCGCACTCGCGTGAAGGGGATCAATATGCGCAGCCATCGGCTCGACGCTCTTGCGTGACAACGGCATTACCAAGCCCGAACAGTAGCCCTTGAGGCCGGCATGGCGATCGGCGTGCCCCAACGCCTGCGCCAGATGATTCAGATACGCGTCAAATTCGTCGACGTCTTCTCTCATCACGGTCGCCCGAAGTCTGTATTATTCAATACTACCAGGTATCGCTTTGATGCAAACATTTTTTTATGAC
>NZ_JAMBPR010000027.1 GCF_024206475.1 Paraburkholderia sp. CNPSo 3274 | reverse complement strand
TCATCCGGGCGCTCGCGATTGCGCGCTCGGACGTTTTGCCTTCCGCTACACAGACAGCGTCGGCACCCGGGATCAGTTTTCTATCGTGGCTCAATGGCTGGCCTGCACGTACCCCTGCCGACGCTTCGCCGACATCCTCGCGGATACCTGCGCACGGCTCGGGGCCGATGTGGTTCGCTATTCCTTCATCGCAGTGGACTTGCACCACCTACTCCTTGCCGGTCTCCCGGCGCACCTGTGTGAAAACGCGAAACTATACGGTTTTCGGGTGTAGCTTTACCCTACCTGTGCCGAAAGAAACATCACTGCCCCGCGCATCACCACTTTATCCAATAAAGTCAGCAAGCCTAACCATCAGCGGATCAATCATTCGCCCCCATCCATGCTCCCGCTCGACAAACATCCTTGCGTGCTCGGCCATTTGAATCGCTCCGGCTTCGTTGTCCGTCAGCCACTCGATCCGATCGACAAATTCCTCCGGCGTATTCGCGATCACCAGATCTCGACCGGCCTCCGCATGCAGCCCCTCATGTCCAGACGAAGTCGCCACAACAGGCAACCCCAGCGCCATGTACTCTAGAATCTTGTTCTGCACACCGGCCCCGATTCGCATCGGGCACACGCCAATGGCGCCATCCGTAGCCGAATCTGCTACTGACGCAACGCGCCCTGTCACGTCGACACCGTCATATGCCCTGAACCGCTCGGCAAGTGCGGGAGAAATCGAACCCACGATCCTGAACCGGTAATTCGCGCGCTTGCGCAGCAATGGCAACACCTCTTGTGCAAAGAAGTGGCACATATCCTCGTTCTGAACCGTCCGCATGTCTCCGATGAAGATCAGTACGCGGCTTGCCATACTACGCACCGAATACGGCAACCCTGACAGATCAACTCCGTTCGAGCACACGATCACATTCGCGGCGTGCAAGCCAGGAAACAGATAATCCTTATCGGTCTGCGAAACTAGTACGGACAAGTCGAAGTCGTCGACGATCGTGCGCTCGTAATCGCGCAACCGTTTCGCCTCGAGACTGAGCACGCGCGACTTGAGCCCCCGTGCATTCTTGAGTTGCCTGATCCGGCTGTAGTTAAGCGAGATCGCGTCGGTCATTTCGAGAACCCGCGGCTTGTCCGACTTGCGCACATACTCGGCGCAGCGCACCAGATGGACGAGTACGCCATCATGCGAAGGCATCATCCGTGCAACTGCCGCGGCAAATGCCCGACTGCGGTAGTAGGCGACCTGCAATGGCGTCCGCGTGGGAAGCGCAAGCAGCGTGTTGACGTACGAACGCGCCTTCGACAGGAAGACTCGCTCGACCCGGTCAAATACGCCGTCGTTGGGCAGCTCGCAGTCCATCTCTTCGCGCGACTCGCACAGGCTCAGCAGCGTTAGCGAATACTGGCGCGACAACGCTTTGCAGAGGTGATAAATCCTCAGTTTGTCCCCGCCGATCACCGGGTAGGGAAGTCTGGGCGTCAGCACCAGCAGCTTTTTCTTGTCTGTGGTCACGACAAACGTTCCCAGAATTGCTGAATCGCCGGCGCGACGATCGACTTCGAAAACAGACGCGCGCGGTCCACTCCGTCGCGGACCCTCGCATCGAACGTTTCTCCGCCGCTGCATATGCCCCGGATCTGCTCGGCCATCTCGCCAACCGAAAAGGGGTCGAAATGCAGACCGGCCCCCCCAACGATCTCGGGCATCGACGTCGTGTTACTGCACGCGACAGGCGTACCCGATGCCATCGCCTCCAACAGCGGTATGCCGAACCCTTCGAACAACGAAGCAAAGATGAATGCCCGCGCCTGCCGGTAGTGCAGCTTCAGCTCCTGGTCGGAAACATACCCGAACAGCTCGACATGACCTGCGAGTCCCAGTGCAGTTGCCCGCCGTAGAAAATATTCGTGATGCGCCGATTTAATCCCGGCAATGCGCAATCTGACGTTCTCGTCCAGCGTCGGCCTCGCCAACGCGAACGCTTGCAGGAGGCGATCGACGTTCTTGCTGGGCACTTCGCCCGCCACGGTAAACAGGTAGGGTTGGCGATCTGCCTGACTGAGGGGAGGAGCGAACCAGTCGTCCGGAATCGAACACGGAATGACGCGCACATCCTCTTCCGACAATCCGAACTGCTCAACCAGTTCCCGCTGGGTAAATCGGGATACGGTTAGCACGACGTCGGCGCGGCGAGCCAGCCGGGGCACCACATGCCGTCTGTACACGCGCCCGAACGTCTGATACAGGGATCTCGACGGAGGCAGCACGCGCCAAGGTTGCAGATAGATCAGGTCGTATATAACCGAGATCAGACGGGTCCGGCCCGTTGATCGCAATGGTCCGGTGTTGTACGGACAAAGCAGGTAATCCAGCTTCTGCGCCTCGCACAGGCGGGGCAGCTCGACCTGCTCCCACCATGGAAAGAAACCGCGCCCATCGCTAACGCATGGCCAATCCGTGGTTGTCACGCCGCTCGGCGCGAGACCCAGCACCGACGCACTAACCGGCTCGATCAGCTGACGCGCGAATCGTCCCATGCCGCGGTAGTTGCCAACCATCCAGGTGATATCCACCCCCAACTTCACGCTGCATTGCCCCGAGGCAGATTGAGTCAGGAGCGACATGAACCATCCAGGACAGTTTGATAGACCGCCACGGTCTTCGCGGCGCACGCCTGCCAGGTCAACTCGCCCGCTCTCGACAACCCTGCCTCGCGGAGCGCGTCAGCTTCGCGTGGACCCTCGATCACGAGGCGCATGGCATCGGCAATTTCACCTGCGCTGCAGGGATCGACCAAAATGGCGGCATCTGCCGCCACTTCGGGAACGGAGGTTGTATTGGACGCGATGACCAGAAGACCCGAAGCGAACGCCTCCACGACTGGCAATCCGAAGCCCTCGCCCAACGACGCAAACACCAGTGCGCTGGCCGATTGCATCAATGCACGCACTTCGAAATCGGGCAAATACTGCAACCAGCGAGTACCGCCTTCCGTTTCGCTCGCGCGCAGGCGGCCGACAACGCTTTCACACCCCCACCCGGCCATTCCGACGACAACCAATGGAAACTCTCGGCGTAAGTCGGCCGGAAGACTTGCGTGCGCATCCATGACCCGATCGAGATTCTTCCGCGGCTGCAAGGTCCCCACACACAGGAAGAACTGCGCAGGCAAGCCCAACCGCTTCAGCACCTCGTCACGGGCCGCACCGTCGATCTGTTCAAAAAACCGTGGATGCACACCCAAGGGAACCACGGAAATGTGATCTGCCGCGATGCCGAAATGCTCCACAATCGAGCGCTTCGAATACTCGGAAATCGTGATCACATGATCCGCCCACGCGCCCGAGCGCCGCAACAGCCAACGACGTAGCGCAGCCTGCTTCACGGTCGTCCACTCGGGATTCGACAACAGAATCGCATCCATCAAGGTCGCGATTACGGGCATCGCCGACAATTTTGGAATCAGATGATCGGTTGCATGGAACACGTCCACGTGCTCCATGACAAGCTCCGCCTCACCCATGCACTTCCACGGGCTCACAGCGCCCAGCGTTGCCATGACCTCGTGACGGCCGAGATTCACGGGCGGCCGGGCCCCCGGAAACACCTCATCGCCGACGTACGCGCGATAACCGGCGGGGACGAGATCGACCTCGCCCCCTGCAAGCAGGGCTCGCCCCAGTTCCCGCGTGTACGAGCCAATGCCGTCCACCCCGCCGCGTGCAATGCTACGGGCCAATGCCGTCGTACCAAAACCAACCTTCACCCAAGCCCCTTGTTATACATCCAGCGCAGTGCGTCTTCCCGCAATATTTCTTCGAGCGGCCCGACGACGCAATTACCCACCGCCTCCACAAGCCATGCGAAATCACGGCTGGTGAAGCCGGCGAGTTAGGTCACCAGCGGCTGCGGCGCATCAGAACGAGAAGCCGCGCTCGTTACGACGCAAGTCAGCTTCGACCATCATCGCGCACAACTGCTCGAGCGTGGTCTTCGGCTCCCAGCCCAGTTGCCGCTTTGCCTTTTCCGGATTGCCGATCAACAGATCCACTTCGGCCGGACGATAGAACTTCGGGTTGATCCTGACGAGCGTCTTGCCGGTCGCAGCGTCGATCGCGATCTCGTTCTCGTCACGCCCCCTGAACTCGAGGTCGACGCCGGTTGCCTTGAATGCCATGCGCACGAAGTCGCGTACGGTCTCGGTACGATTCGTGCCCAGCACGTAGGTGTCCGGCTCTTCGGCCTGCAACATGCGCCACATGCCTTCGACGTATTCCTTCGCAAAACCCCAATCGCGCTTCGCGTCGATGTTGCCCAGTTCGAGCACATTCAGTTGGCCGAGCTTGATCTTGGCGACAGAGTCGGTAATCTTGCGCGTCACGAACTCGCGGCCACGCAGGGGCGATTCGTGATTGAACAGGATGCCGCTGCAACCGAAGATGTTGTAGCTCTCGCGATAATTCACCGTGATCCAGTGAGCGTAGAGCTTCGCCACACCGTAGGGGCTGCGCGGGTAGAACGGCGTCGACTCGATCTGCGGAATGGCCTGCACCTTGCCGAACATTTCGGACGTGCTCGCCTGGTAGAAGCGGATCTTCGGGTTGACAATGCGAATGGCTTCGAGCAGATTCAGCGGGCCGATGCCGGTGATCTCCGCCGTGGTGGCGGGCTGGTCGAAGGACACGCCAACGAAGCTTTGCGCGGCGAGGTTGTATACCTCGGTCGCTTCTGTCGTTTGCAGCAAGCGAATGCTCGACGACAGATCCGTCAGATCGTACTCGACCAGATGGAGATTCGGATGCTTCGAGATACCTAGCTCTTCGATGCGCCAGAAGTTGACCGAACTCGTGCGGCGGTAGGTGCCGTAAACGGTATAGCCTTTTTCGAGCAGGATCTGGGCGAGGTAGGCACCGTCCTGACCGGTGATGCCGGTAATAATAGAAGTCTTCATAATCCCCTCAAATTAGCTTCAACAAAACTATCCAACGCATAAAACGGGCGCCTCCGGGCCGTCAAACTGCAAGCGACACCGGGCACGCGGAAAATCCTTGGTCTACACTTTTTGAGCCAGCATTGCTGCGCTCTGCTCCCACGACAGGAACGGGAGCCCCGTCGGCAACGGAATCGTTCCCGCCTCCCTCGAGGCCAGCCACTCGCGGACTGCGCCAGCAAGTTCCGGACCTTCGTTGGCGTCGAAATACGACGCATGGTTAGCGGCCACCTCCCTGAAGACGGGGATGTCACGCGCCAGAATCGGCAAACCGTGGCGGGCAGCCTCGATCAAAGGTAGCCCAAAGCCCTCTCCGGAAGATGCAGCAATCAGGCAGTCGCTCACCGCGTACACTTTCTCAAGGTACTCATCGCTGATGCTCTCCAGCCAAAACAAACGGTGATTGCGCTCGGCATGCGAACGAATCCTGTCTGCCAGCGCCTCCATCATCCAGCCTTGTTTGCCGACGATGACGAGATTGGCATCGGTACCGGTCGCCCACAACTGCTCGAACGCGTCGAGCACCAGAGCGTGCCCCTTGCGGGGCTCAAGCGTCCCCACCATCAGAAAACTCAGGCGTTGCTGGATCTTGTTCAATACGCTCGGCGCATCTTTTGGCACTCCCGTCGTCGGGACTGAATTTTCGATATCGGCCCCGAGGTGGAACCAGTCCAACGCGAACGGGCGCAGTCTTGCGACCTCATGAGATGCCATCCATGCATGCAGTTCGTCCGCTACCGCTTTCGAGATGCAGACCGCACCATCGCTTTCCGACACCACATCGAGCCAGCGCAGATAGTGGTCGACGAGCGAGTGCTCGAAATGGTCGCCCCGCAGCGGTAGCAGATCGTAGACAACGAACTTCACACAAACGCCCTGCTGACGCAAATGCTGATAGAAGTCTGCGTAACGCGGGACAACGCCCGGCGCGAGATCGAGACCGAGAAACACATCGCCTACGGCATATTCGATCGGCGCGTCGCGCAATTGACTGCCGTCCTTGCCCTGGAACCGCGCTATGTACTTTCTCGCGTAACGATAGGGCTCATCTGCGCTCGCATAGACGGGCTCCAGGCGATAACCTATCGGAGGCCTCATAAGCCATTCCCGAAGTATGCTGCGCACCACCCGCTGGATCCCGCTCTTCGCATCCTGTTGGACCAGCACTGAAATATCAACCAGCAGTTGCCGGGTGCCTGTGACTTCGTCGAGTAGCTGGGACTTGAGTTCAAATGAGCTCTGTGCCCACGTCGACCATGAAATCTTCGACGACTGAGGATGTTGACCCGTACCATACAACTTGAGCCATTCCGCCAGAGACGCACTCAACTCAGCAGCGGAGTTCCCGGTAAAAAAGTAGGCACCTTCTCCTGCTACTTCGCGGAATACCGGGATATCTCTCGCAATGACAGGCAGTCCATAGTAAGCAGCTTCAATCAATGACAGGCCGAAACCCTCATTGGCACTCGCAGCGACCAGCGCACTCGCCGCCTTATACAGGCTGACTAAATAGTTGTCGTCGATCCCCGCCAGCCAAAATAGCCGCTTGCCGAACTCGCTGTGTGCACGTACCTTTTTTGCAAAGGCATCCATCTTCCAGCCTAGGCGCCCCACAAAAGTCACGCAGATGTCGTGGCCAGTTGACCACAACGCTTCAACGGCCTCGAGGATCTGAACCTGCCTTTTTCGCGGTTCAATGGTCGATACACAGAGGAAGCTCGGGCAGCGCTGCATCGCCGCGATCACGCGTGCGGCTTCAGGCGGCAACGCGCCTTCCGCAACCTCCGGGAAATCAACCCCAATATGAACCCATGAACTATGGAAGCGCGAGGAAGTCGGTACTTCCTCGTCCCGGATCCAAGTCTGAAGGGCATCCGATGTCGCCTTGGATATGCATATCGCTCCATCCGTTGTGGCCATCACTGACAACAGTTTTTCGTGTAGCGTCTTAAGGTTCGCGCCATAGAAATGTTCCGGAAATTCGACCGGCAACAAGTCGTAAAGCACGAATTTGACCAAGACTCCCTGCCGCATTAGCTGTTGGTAGAAGGCGGCGTGCGCAGTTTGCACGCCGTGCTGCATGTCGAGCCCAAGAAAGATGTCACCGCGCTGCCACTGCAGGGTGCCGTCTCCGACGGTTTCATCCGGTGGTGCGTCGAGAAATTTTTGCGTAAACTGACGTGCGTATCGATACGGGCTGTCGACCGTCGCGTAGACGGGCTCGACCCGATAGCCCTTGGGAGGGTCATTCAACAGACAGCGCAGGTAGTTCCGGACGACTCGCTGCACTCCCGTACCCGCGTCGTTCTGGCAGAACTCGGAAACGTCGACCAGTAGTTGGCGAACGTATCCGGACCTCTGGTTCTGAGCAACACATGCGGCGAGCGGCACCAGCATATCTGCGTCGTTCGCGTCCGAGGCTTTGGCAGCAATCGCATGGAGCAACCGATCCTGCTCCCAGCTTTGCTCCAACCAACGCCTTGCTGGGGGCCGATCCAGCCTCTCCCACTCGGCGATAGCCTTGCGAGCTACCGTATCCCACGAAAAGTTCTTTGCCTGCACAAGGCCGTACTCCCGCAGTTGCTCGCGGAAGTTTGCATCTGTCAGTACCTGCGCCATCTTCTGGGACATGGCAGACACGTCCATGGGATCGAACATCGCATCCTTGCGCCCCATGACTTCCGGCAGGCTGGAGGCGTCGGCACAAATAACGGCCGCTCCGCAAGCCATTGCTTCGAGTACCGGCAGCCCGAACCCTTCGTGATACGAAGGAAACACGAACGCATCGCAGATCGCGTAAAGGGAACGCAGATCGTCATCACCCACATAGCCCGGGAATATTAGCTCCACGTCCGAAACGCCGAACTTGTCCGCGTGCTCGCACAATTCGGCCAGTACGCCTTCGGAAATCTTGCCTGCAAGCACCAGCTGAACGTTTGCGCGGACGTCTGCAGTGAGGAGCGAATAAGCCTCGATCAACCGAGGGAGGTTTTTGCGCTCGTCGGCCCCACCTGTGTGCAGCAGGAATGCACCGTTGATACCGAGTTTCTGACGCAGCGCGCCCGCTTCCAGTGCATCGAGAAGCCGCGGACTGACGGAATCCTCAATGGCCGAAGAAATCGCAAATATCTGCCCGGGAGGATAGTCAAGATAATCCACACCCTCCTGGCGAGAGAAATTCGAAACAGCCAGCAGCAGAGAGGCCTTTTTTAAATAGCCAATCTTCCGGTAGTAGTGGCGTGCCTCAATAGGCCTTGGATCGAGATAGTGCTTGGCGTCGACGAGCGGAATGAGATCAAACAGAGAAACACTTATCGGAGTTGCCCGATCGAACCGACCAATGCTCGATACGCTATGATCTGCCTCTCCCTCAAAAAAGCTACCAATATGGATGACATCCGGCTCCAGACTTGCGAGGAAGGCTTCTCGAACGAGTTCGGCGACTTCACGGCGCGTCGCATTTTCGCCGCTTGCTTCCTCTACCGGGTCAGGCGCCTGCCAGACGCGGATATTCTCCTGAGGCAACAGCCCGCAGAACTCCGCACGAATCGCTTCTATCGATTCGTGCATCATGCCGTTCAAGACAAGGATGACCTCATGGTCACCACGAACACGCACCACGCCTTTCGCAAAACCCAACACGTAACGGCCAATGTCCGTGAATCGGCTCTCAGTCTGAGCGCCTTGCATATCGATGACAATGCGCATCAGCGCTTCTCCCGTTGCGATTTGTCGAATTCTGCAGTCAGACTGGCATGAATACGATTCGCGTGCTCGCTAAGGCGCTCGACATGATTGGGCAGAGTGTTCAGGTCGACGGCTAGTCCGGCCGTCGACGCAGTCACGACATGCGTGAGACGCGCCTTTACTCGCGGCATGCGATTGAGCACGGCAAATACAGGCCAGCGCAACCAGGGCCGCTTGCTCACGTACAGCCCCGCCTTCCCGAGAACAGGCTTCAACGCCTGCTTTACTGTCACCGCTTGCTTGCCTCGCAACGCAAGGCTCACCCACCTCATGGGAGCAGTGACACGCCATGACATGCTCCGATAGACCGCATCCAATTGAACATGTACCAGCTGCAATTGAGCATTTGCCTGATGCGCCACCTCTTCTGCATGCCGCGCACGGTGCTCTGCACCGTGCATTTGAGTCTCAGCATGCTCGAGCCGCTCTTCGACCTGTTGGCGTTGATGCTCCTCAATATGCAACCGTCCCTCAGTAGAGCGCAATTTTCCTTCTACGGAATAAAGCCGCTCCTCAGCGGTGTGCAATTTTCGTTCTACGGAATAAAGCCGCTCGTCAGCGGTGTGCAATTTTCCGTCTACGGAAAAAAGCCGCTCCTGAGTGATGTGCAATATTTCTTCTGAGGAACGAAGCCGCTCCTGAGTGATGTGCAATATTTCTTCTGAGGAACGAAGCCGCTCCTGAGTCTGTCCGAGGCGTGCGTCCAGCTGCGAAATACTCGATGCGATCCTCGCCTCGTAGCGATGAACCAGCACGTCGATCGTCAGACCATATTCCGCCGCGAACGCATCGTCAAACGCACCTTGGCTCGAGTTGGCATCTTTCTGCGCGACAATCGCATAGTCGGGGCTCGCTCCGCGCAACACATCCAGAAAGCCAACGGGCACTGCCGCGTCGTTGAGTTCTGGAGCCTCTTGCAGCCGGACCACTTTGACGCGATCGAACCCCGCATGTTCCACAACAAAAGAGAGCAGCAGCGGAGGAATAGGCTTCTGGTGCGACGGATCGAGGTAAAAATTGGACGTCGCTACGGCGATATTTTCAGGGTTCGGCGTTTCGAGAATCAACAATCCGCCCGGCTTCAGCACGCGCAAAGCCTCACTGACGAGACTGCGCAACTGATCGAAGCTCACGTGCTCGACAACATGAAAAGCCGAGATCAACGCGTGACTGTCCGATTCAAGCGTCGCGAGATGCGCAATTGCGTCGGCCTGAAGTACCGGCAGATTTCGCTCTCGACATGCCTCCAGCATCTCGGCGTCGAGGTCCGCGCCGAGCGCGGTAAAACCGGTTTCGACCATCAACTCCAGCCACTCGCCGCGGCCACAGCCCAAGTCGAAGGTCTTTTCGCCCGGATACAGCGTCGCCAGCGGCTGGACGAACGGCATGTATTTCGCCAGCCGGCTTTTGATCAACTCCCGGGAGCCCCGATACCGGTCTTCGAACGCGCGATAGAAACTGTCCACTACGGCAAGCTCCGCACCGTCGTTGGTATCCACGCCACTCCGACAAAATTTTCCATTTTTATATTAACAACGTTGAAAACCAATGCGCGGTCACGCCATTGATAATTGTTGGCGATGTGGGCGTTTCCCGTGTGCAGCGCCACCGCTACCGAATAGCTACCCACGCCAAGGTTCGCCAAAAATTCGAAATAGAGTTCGACTAACTGGCCCTCGGCCAGATCGACCATCACTTGCTTCAGGTGATAGGTATTCGTTCCGAACACCGTCTGTCCCAAGCGATCCTTGATCATGTACCCGACGACCAGTTCGGGGATCGCGTATACGCATTTGACCTTGATGCGCATCGCAACTGGCTGGCCAACTCCGACGACTTCAATGGCCTGACCGGATTCATCCAGCAACACAACTTCGTCGATCACTGCCTCGCCGGTTCCGGAAACGGTTTGCACCGTACCGTCTTCCAGCTTCTCTTGCTTGACCTCATGGTTCTTACGGTCGGCCAACATAGCGTTGTAGTAATCCATCACCGCCTCTGGCGGTCCCTCCATTTCGAGCCGCCCAGCATTCAGCAGGATCGCTCGATCGCAGATGGCCTGTATTGCCGCCTTGTCGTGAGCCACGATGAGCAGCGTCGTGCCTTGCTTGCGAAACTCGCGAATCCGTTCGAAGCTCTTATGCTGGAAATACGAGTCGCCTACCGACAGCGCCTCGTCGACGATCAGCACGTCAGGCCGTCGGGCCGTCGCCACGCTAAATGCCAAACGCACTTGCATGCCGCTCGAATACACTCGCACGGGCTCATCGATATATTCGCCAATTTCGGCGAACGCCTCGATTTCAGACATCAAAGCGAGAATCTCTTCAACGCTGTAACCGAGCAGTTGCCCGGCCATCATGACATTCTGACGCCCGGTAAAGTCGGGATGAAAACCCATCCCCAGCTCAAGTAGCGCTGCAACACGCCCGGTTAGGGTCACGGCGCCAGTGGTGGGCTGCGTGGTCCCAACGATCATTTTCAACAAGGTGCTCTTGCCAGCACCGTTAATACCGATGATGCCTAGCGCTTCCCCGGACTGAACCGAGAAGTTCACGTCCTGGAGTACCCAGTGGAGCTTGTGGTGCGCCTTACCACGTGGGTCCATCCATTCGACGAGACGGGACCAGCGGGTCGGGTATTGCTTGTAGGCCTTGCCGACATTGGTAACGGTAATGGTTCCCATCAGAGTTCATCCACCATTTCGCCCACATGCTTGCGGAACAACCTGAAACCGAAGACGCATAACCCGACGCTCAGTACCGCGACGAGCCAGAGTTGCGACCAATCCGGCCACTCGCCTTGCATCATGACGCCCTGGAAAGCTTCGATCAACGATGCCATTGGATTGAACTGCATCCCTGCCTGGATGCGCTTGGGCAGAATGTCGGCCGAATAGACGATTGGCGTCAGCCAGAACCAGAAATTCAGCACGATGCCAAAGAACTGGCCGACGTCACGGAAGAACACATTGAGTACCCCTAGCGTAATGCCAAGGCCGATGGCGAACAATGTCAGCAGGATCAGCAACGGAATGAGAGCAAGAAACGCCAAGCCGGGAAACGTGCCTGAGACCAACGTGAAGGCAACAAACAACCCGAACACGATCGCAAAATTAACCAGCGCGTTGACCACCACGATCACCGGCAGACACAACCGCGGAAAGCTCAGCTTCTTGATCATGTTGGCGTTCTCTATGAACGCATTCTGGGCGCGACTGACGATTTCGACGAACATGCCCCATGGCAGCACACCCGCGCACAAGTGTATGCTGTACGCGAAGCTGCTATCCACACCGGGCAAGCGGGCATGCATAACTTTCGCAAAGACCACCGTATAGACGACAATCATCGCCAGCGGATTGAGCACCGTCCACGCCGCACCCAGCAAGGAATTGCGGTACTTGGACTGGAACTCCCGCTTGACGCTCCCCAGGATGAACCCGCGATATGCCCAAAGGGCTCGTAGCAATCCCAGCATCAAGCCCGCCCGTAGACATCCTGGAAGCGAACGATATCGTCTTCCCCCAGGTACTCACCGCTCTGAACTTCGATCATCACGAGGTCAAGGACGCCCGGGTTCTCAAGGCGATGCTTGTGGCCGGCAGGAATGTACGTGGACTCGTTGGTGCGAACGAAGATTTCCTTATCGCCGTTCACGACCTTGGCCATCCCGCATACCACTATCCAGTGTTCGTTACGATGGTGGTGCATCTGCAGGCTCAGGCTGGCGCCCGGCTTGACTTCGATGCGCTTGATCTTGAACCGTGGGCCCTCTTCCAGCACCGTATAGGTTCCCCACGGGCGGCTAACAGTGCGATGCAGTTTGTACGCTTCGTGGTTCTGCTTCTTCAGGCGAGCGACGACCTGCTTGACGTCCTGCGCGCGATCCGGATGAGCGACCAGCAGCGCGTCCGGCGTATCGATGATCATCAGATCGGCCACGCCCACTGACGCTACGAGGCGTTCCTGGCTCTGCACATAGACGTTACTGCTATCGACGAAGATCGCATCTCCAACGGCGCGGTTGCTGTCCTCATCCGGAGCAACGAGATCACGGACTGCCCCCCACGAGCCAATATCGCTCCAGCCAAAACTGGAAGGTACCACCACCACGTTCGACGAGCGCTCCATCACCGCGTAGTCGATCGAGATGTCGGGCATCTTCGCGAACGACTCAGTGGGAATTTCGAGCATCTGTGCTGATGCGCTGCCAGCCGTCAGCGATGCCCAGCATGCGTTGGCTGCCACCGTGACCTCCGGCGTGTGCCGGGCCATTTCTTCGAGAATGGCGCCCGCCTTGAAACAGAACATGCCCGAGTTCCACAGGTAGTTGCCGGCTGCCACATATTCGGCAGCCTTGGCCGCGTTCGGCTTCTCGACGAAACGCAGCGCGATCCGTCCTTCTCCGATTCTGTCTCCGACCTCGATGTAGCCGAAGCCAGTATCGGCATTGGTCGGCACGATGCCGAACGTGACCAGCTTGCCCTGCTGCGCCAGTTCAGCGGCACTGGAAACGGCGGCCGCAAATGCGTGCTGATCCTGAACCAGATGATCGGCTGCGAGAACAAGCATCAGCGCATCACGGCCGTACTTCTCCGCGACGTAATACGCCGCCATCGCCACGGCAGGCGCCGTGTTGCGTCCCGACGGCTCGAGCAGGAACGCACCAGGCTGCTCGCCGAGATTCGCCAACGCGAACTCGTCTTTGCTCATGAAGTAGTAATCGCGGTTGGTGACCGTCAGGAGTTCCCCCCGCTGCGATTCCGCATCGTCGCCCGCTACGGCCGCCGCACGACGGTACGTTTTCAGCAGTAGGCTCTCACCGTCAGCGAGTTTCATAAACGGCTTCGGGTGCCCTTCACGGGAGACTGGCCAAAGCCGTGTGCCAGCGCCACCAGACAGGATGACGGGGATTAACATCTCTTTCACTCCAGAAATAATATTCGCTGGCGAACGGAAGCCTTCGCCACGTGGATCGATGAGCCGTCGGCGTAGGGATCAGCCGATCAGGACTGATCCGGGTGGGACAGAATTATACCTGGTGGCCAAGCGGCCCCACGAAGGATGCCTGCGTCCTCACCGGGCCGGACGAGCCAATCGGTCACGCCCCAATATCGTCCCCCTACATGGACGCCCATCACGGTCGATACCCTGATGCTACTCGACTGCGACTTCGACATCGCAAAAAGCACCCGAGTCGCCATCGTCAAGCCAGCCGATTCCTTCCTGTACCAAAGTCAACCGTAGAAAATAACGCCCTGGGACCGCAGGTGCTATTGCGGATACCCGCACATTCTGGTCCTCGCCCGGGATCAGAGAAGCAGGTAATCTCGTGCGCTCTCCATCGAACACCACGACCTGCGAACGCTCGCCGTCGAGCCAGTGATACGACACATGCACCGGATTCGATCCGCGGCTGGCGAGTTGATAGCAGGAAGAGTTGTGCAAGCTGATCTCGGCCCTGAACTGCTGGTTTGCAGGCACCCGTGACGGCGCATCAAGGATCGTCACCTTTATCTGTGTTCTTGCCGGCCCTGCAATTGGCACGTGCCATGACTTCCTGACCAACGTGTGGGACTGCCGGTACCGGTCCATCAAAAGTGAACGCAGCATCTCGCCCACTCGTTCCTCGAAGAGCTGACAAGCCCAGACATACAACTCCTGATCGAGCGGAGTCAACTCACGAATGGCATCGGCTTCATCCTCCGATAACTCGCCATCTCCCGATCGATTGGACGATATATTCAGTTTGGGAACCGAAAAACTCGGAAAAAAACCGAGTTCGTAGGCGAGAAGGCTCATCGAGTCGCGCATCCGCTCGGTGATGCCAAAGAACGCAAACGATTCAAGGCGCCTTTTTGCAAGATCAAGCAATGAGCGGTCATTTTTGCGAGCCGCAAGCTCCTTTATAGCTGCCTGCCCGTAACCGATTGGATCACGTGCCAGCTTGTCATAATCAAGGTCGGCCGCAAGAAACAGAGTCTGTGTGTTAACGATATCCCAGTTCGTTTCAGCGTCTCGAACAAAATCCAGCAAGGACCAACGCTCTTCTTTCATTTTCTGATGGCGATATGCATTGGCATCGCGCATCGCGTGCGAGTACCACGACACCGTCCGCTGCGCCGGGTCCCGCAGCATCGTGAGGTAGGTTAGTTTCCGCTTCGTATAGGCATCTAAACCGTGCCAGAGATGCCCACGAAACAGCCTATATCTATCCACGAACTGCAGTGGCAGCGCGAACAGTTCCGGAAGCAGCCGCGCCGGGCAAATGTCTTCTGGATCGAATTGATCGTCAAGAAAGGAAGTAAGTGAAGTTCCGCCAGTCTTGGGGATATGGAGGTAGTAAACGGGGTCCGCCACTTTTTTTCACCTTTACAAAAGCAGCTCGATCACGAGCGTTCTATCAGATTCGAGTGCGAGTATTTTACAAGACGGATCCGCACCGCATTCTCCAATTTGGGCATCCGCAATTCAAACATGTCAGTCAGTTTGTACGGCGACTGAGTGCTCACGAGTTATGACCTTGCCCGGACGGTCGTTACGCAGTTCGTCTATTTCTGGACGACGTTACATCCAAGATTAATTTTCGATCTAAATTTTCAAAAAATTTAATCATAAGATCGACGGTCAATTTCGCGCGAGATGACGTCATCCATCTGCATAAAATCAATCAGGCGTACTGTCGGATTCAAATTTTTTAGATAAAGCATCTAACCGCACCTTCATAGCTTCTCCGACCACGTCCGGGCTATAACTGCTCTCGATCCACTTGCGCGCATTCCGCCCTCTTACCATCGCTTCTGACGGATCGGTTGCGACTTGCCTCATAATATTTGCCGCCGCCTCCACATCCGGCTCGGCCCAGACCTGACCCTCGGAGCACGGATATTCGTGCTCTTCTACACGTCGCAACTGATAAGGTACGGGATAGCCAGTATCATTGTTCAGAAAATCTACCGACCCTGAAAAGTCCGTACCTATAACGATCCGTTCAAAGGTCATCGCCTCAGCCATTCCAAGCCCGAAACCCTCAGCACGATGGAGGGAAACGTAGGAATCCGACGCGCGAATCAAGCCAAGCATCTCATTGCGCGGCATGTTGCTATCGAACAACATAATGCGCGGATCGCGCCTCATCGCTTCTTCGATTATCGCCTTAATGTCCGGAAAGTGCCCGGGCGCCCCAGTCGACTTGATAACCAATCCGACGTTTTCGTTGCCGCGAGGAAATGCCTTCTGGAATGCATACAGCACACCAAGCGGATTTTTCCTGAACGGCGACGAATAGTAATCGAAGCTGAACATAAAATAGAAACGCCCTTCATCCATCCCGAAATGAGCTCGCGCGGGATGGTCGCCAGCGGTATCTTCCATAGCCGGCGGCATGACGACGATTGGGCCCTCGAATATATGAGAGAAGGCTTTCGCGATGTAGGCATTAGGCGCCCATATTTCATGAATATTCGCCAAATTAGCCCGCCATTCCTCAGGGGCGCGAGGAAGCTCCCAGTATGGACACAAAATATTGTACGAATTGTTCAACAAGCCCGGGGCGACTGACCGGAAAACAACGGGTACCTGGTCACACGCAACTCCGATAACATTGATCTCGCGCGGATGCGCTTCATCATATCGTTGCGGCATGAATGGCTCGAGCATCCGAGTTTCAATACCAACGCGGAACGGATACACCGCAAAACGCAATTTGGCCGCCTCGGCCGCCCTCAGGTTCGCACGAAATGCCTGACCTAGCCCAAGCGCGCCCTCGGCGTAACCGATGAACAATGTACCCGGGAGTTTCTCCTCGCTCACCGGTGGAACGGGCCTCGTGACGATTGACTGATTATTGCGACCAGAAAACCGCAAACGCTGCGCGACCCGCTGTTTGACCCATTGAGTGCGCGTCCTGAAGTACGGCCCGACGAGCCGCGTTGACGAAACCGAAAACGCGGTCCGCCAGCCATATGGCTCCAGGTTATCGGCAAAGAACGTCAGAAGAGTCCCCGTTCGCCGCATACCCCTTGCCACCGCTCCTCGCACACGTCTCGCGCTTTTCATGGTGGGCGGTGCGGCGAATGTCGGTTTTGGAAGAGTCAGGGGCGGTTGGTTGCCGCCCTTTCGCGTTTCGACTGTTAGCAGTCTGCCCTCATCCTCGGCGATGAGGGCACGGCGAATCGCGAGACTCGTTTCACGCCACGAAAAGCGTGTGCGAATGGTCCTTACTCCGATGTCTGAGAGCAACCGATAGCGCTTCGCATCCATGTCATTTGCTTCGAACAAGAGCGCCGTGAGATTCTCAACAGACGGTTCCCACCAGTTACCGACATCTCCAAATCCCTTGTCGGAATAGTCAGCGGCAATAGGTGTTCCCATGAGAGCCAGGGCACCGGGAACCACGAAATCTGCTGTCCCGCCGAAGTTGCCGAAGATGGCAGGCGTCCCACAGGCCATTGACTCGGCGACGCCGAATCCGAAACCCTCCGAACGCGACGAGCACACCGTAAAATCGACGCTGCGATAGATGGCAGCCAGCGACTCGTCGTCCACGCCCGAAATATTCTCGTAGACGGAAATACCGTCTTCTGGAAACTCGGCAATGCGGAAATTCTTCCACAGACGAGTACTGGCGGGAGCAGGCATTGTTTCAAGGATGCCAATGCCCATCAAGATCAATTTGGCGCCGGGCTGCGCACGGTGAAACGGTGCCCAAGCCTTGAGCATGACGTCCAGACCTTTACGGTACTGGTTGCGCGCGAACCAAAGAAAGGTCTTCCCATCGGAGAAGCGCTGCGTGCCGCCCCAAGGCTGGAAGACATCACTTTCGACGCCGAGAGGGACGTAATGCACTCGACCAAAACCAGCTTGCTTGAAAACCTCCGTGTTCCAACGCGACGTAGTCAACACGAGCTTGTATTGATCCCTGAACGCCAGCCACGCATCTGGGAGCCGGGTTGTCTCCCAGACTGAATACAGGTATTGAAAAGGCTCGGCTCCTGGATGAGAGAAAATTAATTCAGCAGCATCAGGGTGAACAAATCCGTACTTTCGCAGGTACGGATGCAAATGCTTGTTGATGATATTCCACGAATTGGTCGCATCCGATTTGTGATTGTGATGCGCGACATATCGTCCAAGAAACTTTTGCGCAAAAAGTTCCTTGTTTTTCTTCAAATATTTGAGCTTGAATTCGCTGGGCTTCGCCGAAACCGTCGAACTTGTCCAATGCTCGATTTGCGAGTGGGGGAAATAAGCGCACGTGTAGCCGGCATCCCTAAGGCGGAAACCGAAATCCGCATCCTCGTGGTAGAACCCGTAATCATCGTCAAGGAAACCGATCTTCTGAATCACCGACATTCGCATCCCTGCAAACGTCAGTTCACAAAAATCGGCCTCCAGTCGGTGCGTATTCCCATGGGGCGGCGTGAAATCATGAGCGAACGAAAGCGTCTCAAGATCCCAGTAAACACGATATGCGAGTTGCTTGAATGAAGCAGCTACGTCTATCAGCAACTGCGCCGGCGCCGCGATGCCGAGATCCGGATCAGCCATCAATTCAGCGAGCAATTCCCGAACGACGTCGGTACTGAACGAAATGTCGTTATTTCCAACAAACAAGAATTCACACCCACGCTCGGCAGCGATTCTCGCGCCGATGTTGCATGCCTCTGTGTAGGTATGTGGACGCTCGAGCTGCACGAAGCCTACTCCGGCCTTGCGGCACACCTCCTCAGTGTGATCGGTACTACCTTGATCGAGAACAACGACCAGTTCCCCCGGAATCCGCAAGGTCGGCAACATCCGCTCGAGCAGTCGGCCACCATTGATTGACGGAATAGCAACGAGGGATTTTTGAAGGGCAGCTTCAATAAGCATAATATTTAGCCTCGGATCGCTATGGGCATGAATTAAAGCACGAATTCGGAAGGCAACGAACCGACCGGATCAAGCCCGCGATCGTGTAGTGTCCACGGGTGTATTCGACGACGACGGACGCCGCTATAGAGGCCGAACGGCTCGCGTTGGCCGCACACGCACCGTCGGAAAATAAAAAACGACAACCGCGCGTGAACGCCCCGAATCGGGAGCACTCGTCAAAGCGCCCTCATGCAAAGCTTCAACGCGTCTTCCCAGTCCGGCGCATACAGGCCGAAACGCTCGCCGAGTTTCGCGTTTGACAAACGCGAATTGGTCGGTCGACACGCGGGCGTCGGGTAGGCACTTGCGGGAATAGGCTTTACGATTGGCTTGCTCTCGAGATTCGACAACCGGAAAATTGCTTGTGCAAAACCATGCCACGAAGTCGAGCCAGACGCAGTCATGTGATAGAGGCCCGAGTGGACGTGCCACCAGTCATTCCACCCGGCACTACCCGCGCCAATCGCTTGCGCAATTACGTCAGCAGTCATCGTCGCGATCGTGCTGGACCACGTCGGTGCGCCGATCTGATCGGCAACTACAGCAAGCTCAGGTCGCGAAGCACCGAGGCGAAGCATCGTTAGCATGAAGTTCTTGCCGCGCGTGCCGTACACCCAACTCGTGCGAAAGATGAGATGTGAGCAACCTGACGCCGCGATAGCCTGCTCGCCCGCGAGTTTGCTCTTTCCGTAGACGTTCTGTGGATTGACCGGATCATCTTCGACATACGGCTCGCCTTTCTCTCCGGAGAAGACATAGTCAGTCGAATAGTGAATCAGGGCTGCACCGATGCGCTTCGCTTCTTCGGCGAACACAGCAGGCGTTTCAGCGTTTAACCGCGTTGCAGCGGCAACATCGATTTCTGCGTTGTCGACGGCGGTATATGCTGCGGGATTAACAATCAGATCGGGCTTGGTCGTACGCACTGCGTCTCGCACGAGATCGAGATTCGTGAGATTGAGACGACTACGGTCGAACGCCACCACCTCGCCGAGTCCTTGCAGGCTCCGCTCCAGTTCAAATCCCACTTGGCCGTTTATGCCAGTGAGCAGGATCTTTTTTCGATCGCGCATCGTTACGTAAGCCTCACTCGAAACACTCAGCTTCGCCCAACAGCTTGCCGGCCGCATCCTTTACAGCAAGCAACGGCTCGGAGTCGAGCGGCCACTTGATACCAATTTCCGGATCGTTCCACACGATGCTGCGCTCGTGCTCCGGAAACCAGTAGTCGGTCGTCTTGTACAGGAATTGCGCGGACTCGGACAGCACGAGAAATCCATGCGCAAAGCCCGGTGGCACCCACAACTGTCTATGGTTATCGGCCGAAAGATTCACACTAACCCATTTACCGAAATTCGGCGAACTCCTCCGGATATCGACGGCGACATCGAATACCTCACCCTCGACGACGCGCACCAGCTTGCCTTGCGCATTTTGAATCTGATAATGCAACCCACGCAGCACGCCCTTTGCGGAACGCGAGTGATTATCCTGCACGAACTCGACGCCCGGCTCAACGCGCTCAGCGAATTCACACGCATTGAAACTTTCGAAGAAGAAGCCGCGTGCATCGCCGAATACCTTCGGCTCGACGATCTTCACTTCGGGAAGCTCAGTGGCTGTTACCGTGATGGCCATGCAACCTGATCCGTAAGAATGTTCAACAAATATTTTCCGTAGCCGTTCTTGGCGAGCGGGGACGCGAGCTTATGCAACTGTTCCGCATCAATCCATCGACTGCGATACGCAATCTCTTCCGGACACGCCACCACCAGCCCCTGTCGCTTCTGCAACGTAGCAATAAATGTCGCCGCATCGATCAGCGAATCGTGCGTACCGGTATCAAGCCACGCATAGCCGCGACCCATGATCTCAACGTTCAGCGAACCATCGGCGAGATAGCGGGAGTTCACATCGGTAATCTCGAGCTCGCCGCGCGCGGACGGCTTGATATCAGCCGCGATATCGCACACGCAATTGTCGTAAAAGTACAGCCCCGTCACCGCGTAGTTCGAACGCGGCTCCTGCGGCTTCTCTTCGATCGACAATGCGCGGAAGCGCTTGTCGAATTCGACTACACCATACCGTTCCGGATCTTGCACGTGATACGCGAAGACAGTCGCGCCGCTCTCACGGGCGTTGGCGCTCTCGAGTTGTTTCGCGAGGTCGTGACCGTAGAAGATGTTGTCACCGAGAATCAGTGCGGACGGATCATTGCCGACGAATTCGCGTCCGATGATAAACGCCTGTGCAAGCCCATCGGGCGACGGCTGCACCGCGTACTGAATGTTCATGCCCCACTGGCTACCGTCGCCGAGCATCGACTCAAAGCGTGGCGTGTCCTGCGGCGTCGAGATGATGAGCAAGTCGCGGATGCCAGCGATCATTAGTGTCGACAGTGGGTAATAGATCATCGGCTTATCGTAGACCGGCAGCAGTTGCTTCGAGACCGCATGCGTGATCGGATAGAGCCGCGTGCCGGAACCGCCCGCTAAAATAATACCTTTGCGCGCCATGACGACCGCCCTTACGCGCGCTGCGCGTAGTTGGTTTCGACCCACTTTCGATAGTCGCCCGAGGCGACCTCGTCCGCCCACGCCTGGTTGTCCAGGTACCACCGCACCGTCTTCGCCAGACCAGTATCAAAAGTTTCCGCAGGCTTCCAGCCAAGTTCGCGCTCAAGCTTGCGCGCGTCGATGGCGTAGCGCCGGTCGTGGCCTGGCCGATCTGTCACGTAGGCGATCTGGTCACGGTATGAGTCGGCGGCCTTCGGACGCAGTTCGTCAAGCAGGTCGCAGAGCGTATGCACGACTTCGAGATTTTTCTTCTCGTTCCAGCCGCCAACGTTGTAAGTCTCGCCTACACCGCCGCGCGTGAGCACTTCGCGAATCGCGCTACAGTGGTCGCCCACATACAGCCAGTCACGCACATTCTGGCCATCGCCATAGACCGGTAGTGGCTTACCTGCGAGAGCGTTGGCGATCATCAGTGGAATCAGCTTTTCCGGAAACTGGTATGGGCCGTAGTTGTTCGAACAGTTCGTCGTAAGCGTGGGTAGGCCATATGTATGGTGGTACGCGCGAACGAGATGGTCCGATCCCGCCTTGGTCGCAGAGTACGGGCTGTTTGGCGCGTACGGCGTGGTCTCGGAGAATTGCCGGTCGGTTGCCGAAAGCGAGCCAAATACCTCGTCCGTGGAGACGTGCAGGAAGCGGAACGCAACCTTTTCACGTTCCGGCAGACCATTCCAGTACTGACGAGCGGCCTCGAGAAGCGTGAACGTGCCTACAACGTTCGTCTGAACAAAGTCAGCCGGACCATGAATCGAGCGGTCAACGTGACTTTCAGCCGCGAAGTGCAACACCGCGCGCGGTTTGTGCTGGGCGAAGAGCGCATCGAGCGCTGCCCGATCGCAAATGTCCACGCGTGCGAATACGTGCCTCGGATCATCCCGCAGCGATTTCAGCGTACCGAGATTGCCCGCGTATGTCAGCTTGTCGACATTCAATACGGTTTCGTCGGACTGACTCAGCCAGTCAAGCACAAAGTTGGCACCGATAAAGCCGGCGCCACCAGTTACCAGAATCATGGAACTCCTTTTATTGCGCGAGCGCGGAAGCATTTCTGGCGTCAACCCTCGCACCGGGCCACCTTGGAGCTATTCTTAAAAACAGCTTTCGTGAGGTAGAAGTGCCCGATTCAGTTTAACTACCCGCAGACTCTGGTTCTAATTTATCGAAAGAGATTATAAGGATACCCCGCGCAAACGCCACCCCTCTAACATCTTGAAACAGCTTGACAAATTCATTAGACCGCACTTTTCATGCCAAGATGGGGTCTGAACGTTCATGCATTGATGGATTTTTATCATTCTCGAGCCGTCACGCGGCCAAACTATTCCTGTGATACCGTCACAGCCTCGTGTTCCACGCTGCACTGCAATCAAGCCCACCCTAACGATGACGCAAGCGCCGCATCCAGCCCCTCTCGCTTTCGGCGACCTCCAGGGTTGCCTCACACCGTTTCGCGAACTGCTCGCCAAAGCCGCCCCGTCCCCGGACACGCCGCTCTGGTTCGCGGGCGACCTGATCAATCGCGGTCCCGCGTCGCTCGAAACGTTGCGTGAGGTGATCGATCTCGGCAAGCGCGGCGTGGCGGTGCTGGGCAATCATGATCTGCATCTGCTGTCGGTTTCGGCGGGCATCCGCAAGGCGAAGAAAGACGACACCATCGAAGACATCCTGAACGCGCCCGACGCCGAAGATCTGCTGCACTGGGTGCGTCATCGCCCGATCGCGCACTACGAGAACGGCATGCTGATGGTGCATGCGGGCGTATTACCCCAGTGGGACGTCGATCTCACGATGGAACTCGCGCACGAACTCGAAAAAGCGTTGCGCCGCGACAACTGGCGAGAGACGCTCGCCGGCCTCTATGGCAACCAGCCGAACCGATGGTCCAAGGATCTCAAGGGTATCGAGCGGCTGCGCGTGACCTGCAGCGCGCTCACGCGCGTACGCTTTTGCGATAGCGACGGCGTGATGGACTTCTCGACCAGCGGCGGCCTCGACTCCGCGCCGCCGGGCTTCATGCCGTGGTTCGACGTGCCCGGTCGCAAAACGGCCGACACGACCGTGGTGTTCGGCCATTGGGCAGCGCTTGGCCTCACCCTGCGCAAGAACCTGGTCGGGCTCGACTCGGGCTGCGTCTGGGGCGAGCAACTCTCGGCAATCCATCTCGTCGGCGATCCGGGCGAACGCATCCTCACGCAGGTGCCCTGCGAGAGTTGCCGCGTGACGAACGGCTAAAGCTCCTGAATTCGCGCAGGCGCACGCCTTCTGACATCAAGTCAGCTGCGCGACGCTATGCGGACGCGCCGCCGGTTCACCACGCATCGTCTCCAACGCCTGCCCCACCGATTCCTGCGCACGCGCCGCCAGCTTGCGCCGATCGTCCCCCGCTTCGATCGCTTCGCCCACGTAGACGTGAGCGGTCAGTGGCCCAGCCTTGAGCATCGCGTCGAGCGAATCCTTGAGCGAAAGGTCGTCGATATACGCCGGCGCCACCGACTGCCGCCCCTGCGCATCCTCATACAAAATGCACAGCGGCTGCACGGGCCTCCCAGCCGACACCGCCGCCTGGAACATGTTCGAGTGAAACGGCTTGAGCGCGAGGCCGTCCGTGGTCGTGCCTTCAGGAAACACGCACATCAGCTCGCCGCGCTCGAGCCGCGCCGCCAGCTCATGCATGATGCGCTTCGCGTCACTGCGTTTCTCGCGCTCGACGAACACCGTGTCGAGATTCTGCGCGAACCAGCCAATGAGGGGCCAGTTGCGGATCTCGGCCTTCGAAACAAACGGCGTGGGACGCCACGCGTTAATCACGTAGATATCGATCCACGAAATGTGGTTGCTCACGACGAGCGCGCCCGCATCGAGCCGCGCTGCGTCGTTGTGCACGACGAGCTTCATGCCGCACAGCTCGAGCATCTTGAGGGACCATGCCCGGTTCATGGCGTGGCGCCGATCGGCGCTTGCGCGCGGAAAACGCGTCGTGACGGTCAAGGCGCCGCGCAGCAGATGCGCGAGCAGCCGGGTCTTGCGAATGAAAAGGCTCATGTTTGACGATAGGCTGAATCGCGAGATCCTAGCAGACGCGCATGACACAAATCTGTCACGCGCGTTCGCAACTCAATCGAACCCGCGCTCGAAACCCACACGGCCCGCTACGAGCGTGGCGCGCACCACGGCGGGCAGTTCGTAGCCGAGGAACGGCGTGTTGTGCCCCTGACTCTTGAGCACACGCGGCTCGACACGCCAGTGCGCATAGGGATCGAACACGCTGAGGTCCGCGTTCGCGCCCACGGAGAGCCGGCCCGCGTCACGCTGCATCACGGCAGCCGGCGCCGACGTCACATGAGCGAGCGCCTTCGCGAGCGGCACGCGCGCTTCCTGCGCCCACTTCACGGTGAGCGAGAGGAGTAGCTCGAGGCCCGTCGCGCCTGGCGTCGCTTCGGCGAAGGGCAGCAACTTCTCGTCGTCGTCCACGGGCGTGTGCTGCGAGCAGATCGCGTCGATCGTGCCGTCGGCGAGACCTGCGCGTATCGCCTCGCGGTCGCGCTGCTGTCGCAGCGGCGGGTCGAGCCGGAACTGCGCGTCGAAATAGCCGATGTCCATGTCGATCAGATGCAGGTGATTGGCCGTCACGTCGCAGGTCACGGGCAGGCCCTCGGCCTTCGCCGCGCGCATGAGCGCCACGGCCGCCGCCGACGAAAGATGCTGCACGTGCACACGCGCACCCGTCACTCGCATCAGTTCGAAAAGCGTATGTAGCGCGATCGTCTCCGCGCTCACCGGCACGCCGGAGAGGCCGAGGCGCGAAGCCAGCGCGCCGCTCGCGGCCACGCCGCCCTTCGAGAGATACGCGTCCTGCGGCCGCAGCCACACGGCGTAGCCATAGGTGCTCGCGTACTGCAGCGCGCGCAGCAGGACCTGGGTATCGGCGACCGGCGTGTCGGCCTGCGTGAAGCCGATGCAGCCCGCCTCGGTCAGCGACACCATCTCGGTGATCACCTGCCCTTTCAGGCCCACGGTGAGCGCGCCTAGCGGATGCACATGCGCACGCGCGAGTTTGCCCGCACGGTGCTTGAGCATCTCGACGAGGCCGGCCTCGTCGAGCACAGGGTCGGTGTCCGGCGGGCACACGAGGCTCGTCACGCCGCCCGCGAGCGCCGCGTTCATCTCCGAGTCGAGCGTGGCCTTGTGCTCGTAGCCCGGCTCGCGCAGGCGCGCGCTCAGGTCGACGAGACCGGGCGCGACCACGAGGCCGCGTGCATCGAGCGTTCTATCTGCCTGGAAGCCCGTGGGCGCCGCGCCAAGCGCAGCGATCTTGCCCGCTTCGATGTACACGTCCTGCTGCTGTTCGGTTCCGGCCGCCGGATCGATCAGCGTGCCGCCTTGAATATGGATCTTCATCTGCTGCCCTTGTCGTTCTCGCCGCTTCAGTCGTTGTTACCGGCGACGATGCCCATCACCGCCATGCGCACCGCAATGCCAAAGCTCACCTGGTCGAGGATCACCGACTGCGGACCGTCGGCAACCTGCGAGTCGATCTCCACGCCGCGATTCATCGGCCCCGGATGCATGACGATCGCGTCGGGCGCGGCGAGCGCGAGGCGCTCAGGCGTCAAGCCCCAGCTCTTGAAATACTCCTGCGCAGAGGGCAGCAGCGCGCCGCTCATGCGCTCGTTCTGCAGGCGCAGCATGATGACGACGTCGACGTCCTTCAGGCCTTCATCGAGGTTATGAAACACGCGCACACCCATCTGTTCGAGGCCGCCCGGCAACAGCGTGCGCGGGCCGATGGCGCGCACTTCTGGCACGCCGAGCGTGGTGAGCGCGTGGATGTCCGAGCGCGCCACACGCGAATGCAGGATGTCGCCCACGATCGCCACGCGCAGGTTCGTGAAGTCGCGCTTGTAGTGACGGATCGTGTACATGTCGAGCAGGCCTTGCGTCGGGTGCGCGTGGCGGCCGTCGCCGGCGTTGATCACGTGCACGTGCGGCGCGCAGTGCTCGGCGATCAGGTACGGCGCGCCGCTCGACGCGTGACGCACGACGAACATGTCGGCGTGCATCGCCGAAAGATTGCCGATGGTGTCGAGCAGCGACTCGCCCTTGCTCGTCGATGAAGCGTTGATGTTCAGGTTGAGCACATCCGCCGAAAGACGCTTGGCCGCGATCTCGAATGTGGTGCGCGTGCGCGTGGAGTTCTCGAAGAACAGGTTGAACACCGACTTGCCGCGCAACAGCGGCACCTTCTTCACGTCGCGGTCGGTCACGCTCACGAACTGCGTGGCGGTGTCGAGAACGTGCGTAAGGATCGCGCGCGACAGGCCCTCGATCGACAGCAGGTGCTTGAGTTCACCGTTCTTCGTGAGCTGCGGATTGCCCTTGAGGAAGCCGTAGCGAAAACGCTTGTCGTCCGCTGTGGACGCGGCGGGCGTGGGCTGTGTGTTCATCGCGTGAATCCTGGGTGTGATAGGCGGCGTATGGCCAGCGTGCGTGCCGGTGCGTCTGGCGTCGTTGCCGCCGAATTGATTCGATGCGCTCGATGCGCGTGTCAGGCGCCGCTTCCCGGCTCGACGTGAAAGGCGAAGCGGCCGTCGGTGCTGTGTGCGAGCACAAGCGTTTCGCGCGCATCGACGCTCACCGCGCCGCCGGTGAAACGCGCGGACACCGGCAGCTCGCGCCCGCCGCGCTCGGCGAGCACCGCGAGTTCGACGGAAGCCGGGCGACCGTAGTCGTAGAGTTCGTTGAGCGCGGCGCGCACGGTGCGCCCGGTGTACAGCACGTCGTCGACGAGCAGAATGTGGCGGCCTTCCACCGCGAAGGGCAGCGCCGTTGGGCTCGCCTTGCTGTGCAAGCCCTTCTTCGCATAGTCGTCGCGGTGCAGCGCAACGTTGAGCACGCCCCATTCGAGCGCGCCAACGTCCTGCGCGAGGCGCTCGGCGATCCACGCGCCGCCGCTATGGATACCGACGATCGCCACGCCGCCAGGCGCGCCGAACGCATCGGCGTGATACGCCGCGCGGATCTCGTCGAGAAGGGCAAAATACAGCGCTTCAGCGTCGGGAGTGATCATCGGGTAACTCGTGGGCAGGTCAGAGCGGGAGTTCGTCGAGGTACTGCTGGAGAATCACGGAGGCCGCTTCGGCGTCGACATGTTCGACGCGTTCGCCGCGCTCGCGTAGCCGCACTTCGGCGTCGACGGACGAATAGCGCTCGTCCACCCACACCACCCTCAGACCGAAGCGGCCGTTGAGCTGGTTGCCAAAGCGCTTTGCGTGCTGCGTCATGAAGTGCGGCGTGCCGTCTGGATGGCACGGCAAGCCGACCACGAGCAGATCGGGTTGCCACTCGCGCAGCAACTCGCCTATCGCTTCGAAACGGTAGTCGCGACTCTTGTTTGGAATGACGGTGAGCGCCCTGGCGCTGCGCGTGAGCGCATTGCCGAGCGCCACGCCGATGCGCTTTTCGCCGTAATCGAAAGCAAGCAAGGTGGCCTCGCCGGCCCCTCGCCCAGCGGCCACGCTCATGCGTGGCCCGCCTCGCCCGACAGCATCGTCGAGGAAATGCCGAGCAGCGCGAGCGCCGCCTCGAAGCGCTCTTCGGCGGGCACGTCGAAGACGATCTTCGGATCGGCCTCGACCGTGAGCCAGCCGTTCTTCGAGATTTCGTCCTCGAGCTGACCCGCGCCCCAGCCGGCGTGGCCAAGCGTGAGGAGGAAGCGCTCGGGGCCGCTGCCGTTGGCAACGGCTTCGAGCACGTCCTTCGACGTGGTCATCTCGAGCCCGCCCGGCACCGACATCGAAGACGTATAGCTCGTGCCCTCGGCGGGCGCGTGCAGCACGAAACCGCGCTCGGTCTGCACCGGGCCGCCGAAATAGACGGGCACATGCAGGAGCGGCTCGATTTCGAGCTTGAGGTCGATGCGGGAAAAGAGCGCTTCGAGATCGATGTCGGTAGGCCGGTTGATGACGAGACCGAGCGCGCCGCGCTCCGAATGATCGCAAAGGTAGACCACCGTTCCTGAAAACGTGGGGTCCGCCATGTTTGGCATGGCGATCAGGAACTGGTTGGTCAGATTGATGCGATCGGTACTCTTGGACATGGTTTGAATTCTAGCAAAGACGATGCGCAATGGCGGCGCGCTGCCAGGCCGGAGGTCGGGCGCCCGATGGCTGCCTCGCACTTTGCCAGCCGCTACGCGTTGCGCATTGCAGGGAATGGCTCACTCTAACACGCGCGTGCTGTGCCCTTGCAAGGCAATCGGCCGGGTGCGCAAGGCCGATGCCCGGTGCCTGCGAGAGCAAGGCACACGCCGCTGATCCACCCGCCCGGTGCATTCAGTGCGCGATCGATTGCACCGCGGATTGCACTGCGGTTTGCGCCACGCCGCTGACGATCGCCGCCCCGAGCGCACGCACCGCGGGTGTGGCGTCGGGCTGCGCGACGCCCGCTGCAACCTTGTGCAGCATGGCACGCAGCGCTTCGCTGGCGTGCTCGATCGCCTCGGCGCCGGGCGGCTGAACCGATGGCGCGCCGTGCGCCTCGTGCACTGCGAGCGTTGCCGCGTGTGCCGTGCGCCGCCAGGCGAGGCCCAACGCGTCCGCGAGCTGGCCGACGTGCCCGAGCCCGAGCGCCCAGGCCGCCGCGCCGATGCGGTACGCCGCTTCGGCCGCGACCAGCGCGTCGGCGGGCTCCGGGCTCGCGCCTGCGCCGCGCAACGTCAGCGCGCGCGAGTGCATGCCGAGCGCGATCATCGCCGCATCGGCGGTCTGCAGAAAATCTTCATACGCGTTGCCGTTCACGACCAGCGCGCCCAGCTCGCGCGTGGGCGCCACGCGTGCCGCGAGCGCGCCGGCTTGCACACTGCCGGCTTCCCACAGCGCTTCCGAGGCTTGTGTGCCGGCAATGTGCCATTCCACGGTCAAGCCGTAGTCATGCAGCAGATCGACATCGGCGGTGTCTTCCGCGGCGGCCCCGAAGAGCGCGTAGTCGCGCCATAGCAACGCCAGCGTCGAGCGCACAAGCGTTTGTGGCGCGAAGCGCAGACCGCGCGCGTGCTCGCCGATCAGCAGATTGCAGCGCGCGTAAAGACGCCGCACGCCCTCGTCGCCCCACGACCCCACGCCGCGCCGCAGCGCGCGTCCGCACGCAGCAGCAAGACGCCAAAAGTCGTAGGGATCCGGACTCGATAGTTCGGCCATGCAGGCGTCCATTTCGTCGAACGCCGCGAGCGCGAGCGCGTTGGCCGCTCGGCTGCCGTTGCCGGCCTGTGATTTCAGCGCATGCAGGAGCGCTTGCTCAAAGCGAGCCCGCACCTGGCCAAAGCGCTGCGCCGACTGCGGATGCAGCGAAGCGGGCGCGAGCGGCCGGCCCTCAAGCGCCACGTCCTCGTAGGCGAGCGCAACGCCCGGCATGTGCTGCGCGAGCGCCGCCACAAGCGCGTGCTGCCGCGCGAAAAGCGCGGGCGAGCACGCCAGCTCACGCAAATTGCGGCGTTCCAGCGCGGCGACGAGATCTTCGAGCGCCTCGTTAAACAAGGTGCGGATTTCAGCGTCCTGCGCTTCCTCGAGCGTATGGAGCGGCCGCGCGGGCAAGCCCGGCGGCGCTACGGCCACCGGCGCGGCAAGCGCGAGCGGGGAAGCGAGCAGCAGCGTATCGGCAAAGCGCGCAGCGGCAAGCCAGCCGGCGTCGTGCAGCGTGCGGGCAGCCTGGCGCAGCGGACGGGCGACGTCACGCTGCTCTTCGAGCGCGGCAAGCGCCTGGGCGAGCGCGCCGTGCGCGAACGGCACCGTGCCGCCGCGCGGATTGGGCAACGCTTCGAACCGCACATCAGAGCTTGAAGGATGACTCATAGGGCAGCGCCGAAAACATTAGCGGGCCGACCAGGCGGGCGATATCGACAACAGCGTCCGACGATAGCGTCGACAAGCGCGACGGCAAGCGCAAATACGGTGCCAGCCGTTGCGACACCGTGAGCTACCTGAGCAACGCGCTCAAATCTGGACCATCTCGAAGTCTTCCTTGCGCGCGCCGCACTCGGGGCAGGTCCAGTTGATCGGGACATCCTCCCAGCGCGTGCCGGGGGCAATGCCTTCATCTGGCAAACCGGCTTCTTCATCGTAAATCCAGCCGCAGATCAGGCACATCCAGCTTCTATATTCCATTCTTATGCCGCGTCGAAAAGTCCGAAACCAGTCGGAAAAAAATCAGGGGAACGAAAGCCATGATGGTACCTTGTTGCCGTTTCCATGCCTAGCAAGAGGAAATCTGGCCTGCACGGGGTCAAACGGAATGCGTTGCCGCGCGCAACTCGTGCAGCACGAAAAAATCCTCCCGCGCGCCGGGGTCATCCGTCCCCCGGATTCGTCGATAAGCCGCATAATTAAAGCATTCTCTTATGACGGCGCGGTACGCCGCGCCCGAAGTCCAATTCATCTCGCCACGTTCATGCCCAGCGACACCCCTCCCATCGTCCTCACCTTCGGCCTTTCCGACCCGACCGGCGGCAGCGGACTCCAAGCCGACCTGCTCACGCTCGCCAGCATGGGTTGCCACGGCGTCACCGCGCTGACCGGCTACACCGTGCGCGACTCCGCGGGCTGCGACGAAGTGACCGGCCTCGATCCGGAAACCGTCGCCACCCAGGCGCGCATGCTGCTCGAAGACATGCCCATCGCGGCATTCAAGGTGGGCGCGGGCGCGCGCGCCGAGGTCGTGAGCGCGATCGCCGAAGTGGTCGCCGATTACGACGACTTGCCGCTCATCCTCGCCCCTGACTTCACGCTCGACGACGAGCACGTGCTCGCCGCCGACGAGCTGCGCGAAGCCATGGCCGACCTGCTCGTGCCGCAAACCACGCTGCTCGTGGCCGACTCCGCCACGCTGATCGCGCTCGCACAGCCGGACGGCGACGCGGAAGCACCCAGCGTCGACGCTGCCATTGCGCACCTGCTCGCCACGGGCTGCGAGTACATCCTCGCGATGGAAACCGGCACGCATCGCGTGGTCAACACGTTATATTGCGAAGACGGCCAGCTGCGCCAGGACCTGTGGGACCGCTCCACGCAGCCGATGATGGGCCTGACCGACACGCTCGGCGCCGCCATCGCCGCGCTGCTCGCGAACGGCCAGGAGCCGCCCGAGGCCGTGCGCGAAGCGCAGGAGTATCTATATCAGGCCGTGCAGAGCGCATTCAGGCCGGGCATGGGCGCGTGGCTGCCCGATCGGTTCTTCTGGGCGCGGAGCAACGACACGGACGCGGACGAAGCCTCGCCCGGCGAAGCGAAGCAATAAGACTGCGGCTTGGCCTTCTGCCCGGAGGCCAGCCGCGCAAACCGTACGGACGAAAAAAAACCGCATCGCTGCGGTTCTTTTCCTTTCCGGCCAAGGAACACGCCTCACGGCGCGTTCCCTGCACGTCGATGTAATTACGGCAGAAGCCTGGCTCTGCATGGGACCGGAGTAGGCGCTGAAGCACCAACTCCGGATCGCAATTACATGTCCATGCCCATGCCGCCCATGCCGCCGGGCATGCCGCCGCCCATCGGAGCATCTTCCTTCGGCACTTCAGCAACAGCAGCGTCCGTCGTCAGGAGCAGGCCAGCAACCGAAGCTGCGTTTTGCAGTGCGGTGCGCGTGACCTTCGTCGGGTCGACCACGCCGGCTTCCACCAGGTCGCCGTACTCGCCGGTGGCTGCGTTGTAGCCGTAGTTGCCCTGACCAGCAGCAACCGCTGCCACGACGACCGATGCTTCTTCGCCGCCGTTCGTGACGATCTGGCGCAGCGGCTCTTCCATTGCGCGCAGGACGATCTTGATACCGGCGTCCTGGTCTGCATTGGCGCCCTTCACGCTGGCGATTGCCGTGCGTGCACGGATCAGCGCAACGCCGCCGCCCGGGACGATGCCTTCTTCAACGGCAGCGCGGGTTGCGTGCAGCGCGTCTTCCACGCGTGCCTTCTTTTCCTTCATTTCGATTTCGGTCGCAGCGCCAACCTTGATCACTGCAACACCGCCTGCCAGCTTGGCAACGCGTTCTTGCAGCTTTTCACGGTCGTAGTCCGAGGTCGCTTCTTCGATTTGCGTGCGGATTTGCTTTACGCGCGCTTCGATGTTCGTGCCTTCGCCAGCGCCGTCGATGATCGTCGTGTTTTCCTTGCCCACTTCGATGCGCTTCGCTTGACCGAGTTCGGCCAGCGTTGCCTTTTCGAGCGTGAGGCCGGTTTCTTCAGCGATGACTTGACCGCCGGTCAGGATCGCGATGTCTTCCAGCATGGCCTTGCGACGGTCGCCGAAGCCCGGAGCCTTGACAGCAACAGTCTTCAGGATGCCGCGGATGTTGTTGACGACCAGCGTGGCGAGCGCTTCGCCTTCGACGTCTTCAGCGATGATCAGCAGCGGACGGCCCGCCTTCGCGACTTGTTCCAGAACCGGCAGCAGATCACGGATGTTCGAGATCTTCTTATCGAACAGCAGGACGAACGGGCTTTCCAGCACGGCGACTTGCTTGTCCGGGTTGTTGATGAAGTACGGCGAGAGGTAGCCGCGGTCGAATTGCATACCTTCGACGACTTCCAGCTCGTCTTGCAACGACTTGCCGTCTTCGACGGTGATGACGCCTTCCTTGCCAACCTTGTCCATCGCTTCAGCGATACGGTCGCCGATCGACGTGTCGCTGTTTGCCGAGATCGAGCCGACTTGCGCGATTTCCTTGTTGGTCGTGCAGGGCTTGCTGACCTTGCGCAGCTCTTCGATCGCTGCTGCGACGGCCTTGTCGATGCCGCGCTTCAGGTCCATCGGGTTCATGCCCGATGCGACGTACTTCATGCCTTCGCGGACGATCGACTGGGCCAGAACCGTAGCCGTCGTCGTGCCGTCACCGGCGTTGTCGCTGGTCTTGGAAGCCACTTCCTTGACCATTTGCGCGCCCATGTTCTGGAGCTTGTCCTTGAGCTCGATTTCCTTTGCGACCGAGACACCGTCCTTTGTGACCGTCGGGCCGCCGAACGAGCGCTCGAGCACCACGTTGCGGCCCTTCGGACCCAGCGTGACCTTCACTGCGTTGGCGAGAATGTTCACGCCTTCAACCATCTTGGAACGGGCGGAATCGCCGAACACGACGTCTTTAGCTGCCATCTTCTAACTCCTTGGATTCTTGAATAGTGAGCGGTGGAATGAACTTACTTGTTCACCACGGCCATGATGTCTTCTTCACGCATCACGAGCAGTTCGTTGCCATCGACCTTGACGGTCTGGCCAGCGTACTTGCCGAACAGGACGCGATCGCCGACCTTCACGTCGAGCGCGATCAGGGCGCCCTTGTCGTCGCGCTTGCCCGGGCCGATGGCCAGGACTTCGCCTTGATCCGGCTTTTCTGCCGCTGCGTCCGGGATCACGATGCCCGAAGCGGTCTTGGTTTCTTGATCCAGGCGCTTGACGATCACGCGATCATGCAAAGGACGAAGGTTCATGGATTTCCTCTGTTGATTGGGACTTGAAGAGACTCAAGAAAACCTGGCTGCCGGCAACCGCCAGCCAGAGATGTTGTTACCACCAGAGTTGTTAGCACTCTCATGCGGTGAGTGCTAATTATATGGACGAGGAGTGACAAATTCAAGAAGGGCGGAATGGGAAGTCGCCGTTGAGATTCATTCAACCGTGGAACCACCTTTGCCATCGAAGTAGAACTTACTGGTTGCCTTATTTGAGTGCCATATCACAATATTTTTCAATTGAAACAACGCGATAGGCTGCTATGAGGCTTGGCTCGACAAGGACACGCTTGAATCTGGAAGCGGCTGTATCTAGCAGGCGCGCTCGCGCGCCGAGCCATCCGAGACGCCTCCTGGGGAAATCCCGAACCCTGTGCCGATGACCCGCCAATCAATTAAAGGGCCAGAGTAATGCGTCGATGGCGCTCGGTAACACAGCACCTGGGTTCAGGGCCGATTTATCACCCCCCTTAGGCGCTCGCGTGGGTTGTTGGCGAACCCCAAACTGCGGCCGCACGCGTTCACGGGCCGTTGTCCAGACCGGCTTCGTTGTCGAAACAGCCGCGCGTCGGACTAAGTTCCGTGGGATTCAGGGCTTCGCAGACTGCCTCGGGCGTCAGCTCTGCCCGTGCTTTTCGACACGCGCGCGGGCTTGCCGGCTTTGAGGCGGCGGGCAGCAACGCATATGTGCGGTAGGCAACACTGGCAATTGACGTATGAATGGAAAATCACTCATATGATTTTTCAAGCGGCTGCGCCCAGTCAGGCATCGCCGCTTTCCTGCGCATGCAGGTCGTGGGTTCCGCGAGGCCTCGCCGATCGCTTCAACGACGATCCTGAACATGCCGAAATGGCGTCGCCATGACGGTGGAACGACAGCATGTCCGCTCAGATGACTCGTGACCAGAGTTTCCCCACGCCATGCGAGCTCTGTGGTGGGGTGCTCTACCAGCACATCGATTCCTGCCCATACTGCGGCGAGGATCGTCCGCTGGATACGGCTGCGCGCGCGCTTCCGAAAGCCGCGTCAAGAGCCGTTGGTCCCATGGCAACGCCTATGCCTGCCGTCGCGAAGCTATCGCCTGCCGGTGCGCCTGCATCTATTCGCCCATCGGTGCAGGCCGACTATCTGCACCACTATCAACTCGAGTATGAGCGGCTGCTCCGGCCCACGGGTCGGCAGCGCTTCACGAAAAGGCTTTTGCTCGTCTCGCTCATTCTCGCGATCGCGTGTGCAGCGTTTCTGCTGTTCGGCGAACGGCACAAGCAAGAAAGCGCGCTCGACGCTCATAGCACCTACACATCGGGCGCTTCGGGCTCGCCCTACTTACCTCATGAACAGACCAACGTGATGCCCCCGACCGCCGGCACGGGGCCGCAATCCACCACGCCGAAACCGGACGCGATTCCGCGCTTCCAGGACGCGGACGACATCGCCGCGCGTGCGCGACGCCGCGACGACGCGTTGCAAAGCGCGGACCAATGTGCCGCGCAACGTGCCTGGGGCTGCGTGCAGCAACACGCATCGGAGGCGCTCGCGATCGATTCGAGCAGCCTGCACGCGCAATCGTTATTGGAGCGCGCCATCCTGGCGACGGGCTGGTCGCCGAACGGCGCGGTGCAATCGGATGCGGCCGTGCCGCTGCCGCGCGACGCAAGCACCGTACCGCTGCCGTCTTCGCGAGATTGGGGCACGGCTGGGTCGGCCGCATCGACCGACCCGACAACGGTCGCGCCTCCTCCCCCGCTGCCGAGCGCGACCGGCACATCAGCGAACGGACATCCACCGGACCTCGGCAGGGCGAATGCGAGCGTTACGCCGGCCGCTGCGCATCAATCCACCGCGGGCACCGCCGGTCCGGCCAGCAACGACAACGGCGTCGATGCACAGGAGCGCGCGATTCTCCAACTTGGGTGGAAGCACGCTCCACCCTCCGAGGCGATGCATTGAAAAGGATTCCAGAATATATCGAAGTCTGCTGTACAACGTGACCAAGGCGGGAGAGAGACCATGCTGAAAACGATACTCGCGGGACTGGCGGCGCTGATTGCCCTGCTCTTTTCGACGCTCGCGCTCGCCGCCGCGGCAGACGCGAACTACAAGATCGTGACCGGCCCAGAGCGCGGCACTTACATTCAGATCGGCCAGGATCTGGCGAAATGGGTAGCGCAGCCAGCCGGCATCGATCTCGAAGTGATTCCATCGAAAGGCTCCGCGGAAAACGTGCAGCGCATGCGCTTCGAGCCTGGCGTGAAACTCGCGCTCGTGCAGTCCGACGTCTATCAGGCCTACGTGGATGTGGCCAACTCCGGCAACGAGGAGGCTGGCACGTTGATTCGCCCGCTGCGGCTCATCATGCCGCTCTATGACGAGGAGATTTACTTCGTCGTCCGTAACGACTCGCCGATGAAGACGATTAACGAGATCAAGGACAAGGTAATCAGCGTCGGCCTGATCGGCAGCGGCACCGCGCAGTCGGCGACGACGTTGTACCGCCTCATGTTCGGCCAGCCAATTCCCGAGCAGAACGCGCAGCATCTGAGCAACGAAGACGCGCTTGCCGCGCTCATCGTCAAGAAGATCGATGTGGCGATCATCGTCGCTGGGCAACCCGCGAAGCTCTTTACCGACATGAACCCCGAGCTGCTGCAGCAGATCCGCTTCCTGCGCGTCGATCCGAACGCGCCAGAGACGGCGCGCGCAAAGCAAACCTACTATCCCGCGACGATCCACGTGTCGAGCTACCCGAACTGGCTGAAAGAAGATGTGCCGACGTGGTCGGTCAAGGCTTTTCTCGTCACCTATGATTACAACCTGCGCGATACGGTCGGCAACCTGAGGCACTTTGCCGATTCACTCTGCGCGAACTTCGACAACCTGCAGGAGCACGGCCATCCGAAGTGGAAGCAGGTGAAGCTCGAACTGCCGGGCCTAGGCAAAGGCTGGCAATACTATCAGCCCGTTGAGCGACGTCTGAAGGCGTGTTTCGCGCATCGCGCCGCAATGCAAGCGGCCGCGCCGCAACGCGTCGGCGCCACGGAGCAAGTCAATGCCCGGCCGTGCTCGGACCAGGAGCGCCTGCTGCTGCTTTGCAAGTAGTTTGACACGGAAAGGACATCCTGCAGCAGGCGGCAAAACGCGCTCACAAGCGCTCGGACGATGAGCGTCGCCGTCGCGCTCTCGTATATCCGAAGTGCCATCTTTCTTGATCCCGGGAGCGATTGATGCGATGTTCGCAGGTCGTTGCTCCAGGACCATTTCTACCATGCAGTCGGCTTACGTAAATCCATAGCTGGCCTCGTCATAGGCATAATCGCGGTCGACTGCGTCCCGACAAATGGCAGGCTTGTTCCGCCACGTGAGCTGCTCCGCTCACGGATACGATAGAAATACACTGCACTGACCGATCGCCGTGCAATTCGCTCGCCTCGCGTTCTGCGACGCCACGAATCGCTTTTCCTGAGGTACGTATCCGGATCGAATGAGGAGCCTCTCATTCAGGACACTGCCGGCAAGGAAGCGCTCAGTTGAGATCCTCCCTGTTTTCAGTTGATCTAGTTGTTCGAATTGGTCCCGCGCCAAGCCTTGTTCTCCCGTTGCAAATTCGAAGTCAGCTGAAGCTCGGCGATTTACGCCGCGCAGGTGCGTACAAAAGGCGGGAAATTCCAAAGCAAATCAAGGCCGCAGTAGCTTGCCGTGGCCAGCATCCCGGATTGCGCTTCCCCCCAAAAAGCGAGTGGTTCCGGGTTCGGTGCCCCAGAACCAAAAAGTCTTACCTCAGCGAAACATCGCGAGTATCGGCGGCGCGCTGTCCGCCACCACGGCACTGTCACCGACAACGGAAATCCGCATCGTTGCAACCGGTGAATTCCCTCAATTCCGAACTCGCTAGATATGTACGTCAACACACCTACGCACACCTTTCCTTACCTTACCTTACACAACCGCAAGTCACCATAACAAACTGCCGGGGAACCCCATGGGTCAATCGATCACGGGCTCGAGATACGCAACGCTGGACGGCTTACGCGGCGCGGCGGCAATGATCGTCTTCGTCCTGCACTTTCACGCGCTGTTCCACCTGCCGCTCATCGCACACGCTCATCTGGCAGTCGACCTCTTTTTTGCCATGAGCGGATTCGTCATTGCAAATGCTTACGACAGGAAGCTCTCGTCGGGGGAATTGAGCTGGCAGCACTATTTCGTACTGCGACTGTACCGCCTGTATCCACTTTACTGTGCCGGCCTCGTGCTCGGCATCGTTGCCCTAGCGTATCGGCTGCCCGCGTCCGATTGGCGCGATATCGCGTCTGCAGTCCCGGCCAGTTTGCTGATGATGCCCTCACACGCTCCCCTGCGGACGTTCTCCCCGTATCCGGTGAAATTCGACTTTATCTTTCCGCTGAATTTTCCTGCGTGGTCGCTGTTCTTCGAACTGATCGCGAGCCTCGCGTATGGCCTGTTCTTTCGCCACCTGACGACACGCTTGCTCATCTTCGTCATGTGCGTGTCGGGTGTCTCCCTCGGTGTAGCGGCCTATACCACAGGCCTCGAAAACGGCGCCACCTGGCTAGGGTTCTACGCGGGCTTTGCACGCCTCGGCTACGCGTTTTCCGCCGGTCTGCTCCTCTACCGGTTCCACCGCCCCGCGTGCAGGCCCCGGTCAATGTTGGCGATTGTCATCGTCGCGCTGACGATCGGCCTGTTCTTCATGCCATGGCCGATGCTCAGTCACGCCTCGGCCGATCTGCTGATCGCGCTTGTCGCCGTTCCCGCAATCGTCTGGGCGGCGTGCCGGGTAGAGCCACCCGCACGCCTGCTGCCGCTCTTTGCTTTTTCGGGAGCGATTTCGTATGCCATTTACGTCCTCCATGTGCCGTTCGCGTTCATCGCGCAGGACCTCATCTATCGCAGCCATCTTCTGCAACATCCGTACAGCGTAAGCGCGGTAATCCTGCTGCCCGGCATCGTGCTGCTCACATGGTGCGCCGACCGGTACTACGACACCCCCGTGCGCAGGGCGCTCCTCGCGCGCTCGCGCGGCTGGCTCGCGGCGCGTCCGAAGCGTGCCGCCACGGACACGACCGTCCCGCAATAGGCATGGGTCCAGATGATGGACCACACCCTTCCGCGCCCCACGACGCCGCGTGATAACTTTCCTCCGGCGCGCATCGCGAACAAAGCGGAGCATACCGGCGCGGTCTTCCGAAGATATCTTCCGCTATCGATTTACCCACTTTCTCTGTTTTTCTTGTTCTAGCGTCGGCGTCAGGTATTGCTTGCATTCTTATTACAGCAATCTCAAAACCTTCATTCCTTTTCAGCGCCTGACTCCGTGCGTGATCCTTGGATTCCTGATTGGGGGAACGCTCACGCGAAGCAGTACAAACGCATGAGAAAGGCATTGCGGACGCGGCGTTCGCGCGTTGGGCGGGTCATGCGCGATGTGGAGTGGCAGGTCGCCCAAGTCGCAGACTGAGGCCGTGCTGCCCTGCTGGAACTGATGGGTCGCACGAAGCGCATCCTGGCGCAGAAGCCGAAGGACAAAAACAAGCTCTACGCGCTTCACGCACCGGAAGTCGAATGTCTCGCGAAGAGCAAAGCACGCATACCCTAAGAATTCGGCGTAAAGGTTTCGATCACGACGACTCACCAGGAAGGTCTGTTCGTTGGCATGCGTTCGATGGCTGGCAATCCGTACGATGGACACACGCTGACTGAAGCACTGGAGCAGGCGGCAATCCTGTGCCACGCTACACCAGAAGTGGCCATCGTCGACCGCGGCTACAAGGGTGTCGCCTTCGACGGCATGAAGATCTACCACCCGGGATTGCGCCGAGGTATCACACGCGGACTACGCGCAATGATCAGACGGCGCCGCGCGATCGAGCCAGCTATCGGCCACATGAAGACCGATGTGAAGCTCGACCGGAACTGGCTAAAGGGAGCGCTCGGCGATGCGATGCACGCCGTGCTGTGCGGCGCAGGTCACAGCCTGCGCATGATCCTCAGGAAGCTGCGGCTTCTTTGTGCGTTAATTCTCGCTGCCTTGTTCAACTGTTTCATTGCCGCCGACTTGCCCGCGTGACGCCGACGGCACGAGAAACGAATTGTTCAGGGGCAACGAAGTAATTTCACGCAATTCAGAATTGCTCCGCGCCCGGTGCAGGCACAACCAACGTCCCCAATCACCTGGAGACGTCGAGACGATTCGTCGGCTGCCGTGCGATCAGCTGCAGGAATAATGTGCGCGCTGCTTTGGGCGCTGCGTTCGGAATCCCACATACCGCCAGCGTGCACTCTTCTACAGTCCCCTGCATCCACGGCGTTCGCGGCATGGGCTGCGCGGCGCGTGCTTTCACGGCATCGTCATGCGCATTCAGCCAGACCGGTCCCGCCGGCATACGACGTAGCATGCGACGCCGGTCACGGTCATCGGGAGACTCCGGGAATGCCAGCTTCCAGTCCACGTCCTCGCGTGCACCTCGCACCCGCCACTTCCGTTTCGCTTGATCTGCTGCGCTTCGCACTTGCGATGTCCGTCGCGGTCGGACACATTACGCAGTCCTATTTTCAGAACACCTGGTGGGACATGACCCACGTGGTGGTCATCCCAGTCGGCGGCTTCTTCGTGCTGAGCGGCTATACGATCCGTTCCTTCTCGCCGTCCGATACCGAATTCGACGCACGCAGCTTCTTCGTCGACCGTGCGACGCGACTCCTGTCCGTGACGTTGCTCGCGCTCGTGGCCACACTCGCTCTCGACACGTATTCATCGACCGTCGCGCCCGGCTGGTACAACCACAATTGGGGCGCGCAGGGGAACCATCCGGTGCTGCGCATGGTGGCGAATGTGTTGCTCCTGAATGAGGTGTGGGGGCACGACGTGTCGCCGCTGTCGAATTCGCCGTTCTGGAGCCTCGGCTACGAGGCGGGGTTCTACGCAATTTGGGGTGCGCTTCTCTTTTGCCGCCGCACCGGCCGCACGATGCTGATCGCAGTCGGGGTCGCGCTTCTGTACGGGCCCAACGTGGTCGCGATGCTGCCGTTCTGGCTGGCGGGTGTGTTGATCCATGATAGTTTCGCGACGACGCCGTCGCGTCGCAACGCGATCATCGCGCTCGCGATCTCCCTCGCGGCGGCACTGGCGATAGCAGTGTCCTACAGGACAATGACGCCCGCGCTGAACCGTGGGATCAATGCGATCTCCCTGCTGATTGGCAGCTCGCGCGGCCGCATCCAGGCGTCGCTCATCAGCGGCTGCTTATTGTTCGTGTGCTTGCTCGTTGCGCTCTTTTCCGCGTTAGCGCTCGCGGGGCCGAGCTTGCGTCCCGGCGCCCGGGTGGTCGCGTTCGCGCGCAAGCTCGGTGACACCACGTTTCCTCTGTATCTCCTACATTTCCCGCTGCTTGTCGCGATCGGCGCGACGCGTCAAGGACAGCCTTTGTCGACAAGCCAAATGCTAATCGTGCTCGCCGCGCTGCTGGTGCTCGCATTCGCCGTCGTGCCACTCGCGCGTCGCGTGAAGAACGCAATGCGCGCGATTGCGAAACACGGTGGCACGGTAGTCGCGGTGCATGGCGTCGCCGGCGCGGACGACGTAGTTCGCTAACCCTTCGCTAAACCGCTACGGACCGGCGTCCACTGCCGGACGGAACGCGCCCAAACCTAACCACCGGCTTTTGTAGATCACTCGTACGGTGATCTGGCATTGTTCAATCTCGTATCGATAGCATGGGATCGGATCCACAATCCACGCTCGACCGCTGCCAGTTGCATCACCACATCCCTCCGACAAATGGTCGGCTCGTTCCGCCACTAAATGCACCGGCATTCGCGGATGTGATACAGATACAGCGACAACGCGCGACGACTCGGTGGCCCGGGCAGCTCGCTCGCCGCGCGCTCAGTGCCACCGACCAGTGTTTTTCCATCGGACCCGTATCTCGATCAGATGGAGTGCCCAGAATCCAGCACGCTGCGGACCTCGGTGCACGCGGGTGCACGAACGCGGGCTTTGTGCTCCGGCGAACGGTAATCGCGGAGCCGTCCGCCTAACATGCGCTAACTGTCAACCCATTGTTAGGCAACTGCACGTCATGAGCATCTCGAAGCTCAGTTCCTGGGGCCACTACCCGTACGCACCGCAAACCGGCCGCGAGCCTGGTTGGCGTGAAAGCGTACAGACGGCGCTGCGCGATGCGGCCGAGCGCTTCGGTACGACGTTGCCGTTCGGCAACGGTCGTAGCTACGGAGACAGTTGCCTTGCCGCCACCGATCACGTTCTCTCTCTGCGCGGCCTCAACCGTTTCATTGCAGCAGACTGGAAGACCGGTGTCGTACGTGCCGAGGCGGGTGTCACGCTCGGAGAGGTGCTCGCGCTTGCGGTACCCCGCGGCTGGATGTTGCCCGTCACGCCCGGCACGCAATTTGTCACGCTCGGCGGCGCTGTCGCCAACGACGTCCACGGCAAGAATCACCATGTGCGCGGCACCTTCGGGCGACACGTGCGACGCTTTTCATTGCTGCGCTCCGATTGCGAACCGCTCGAATGCGCACCCGAGGAAAACGAGAAGTTCTTTCGCGCAACGATCGGCGGGCTTGGCCTCACGGGCATTGTCGAGTGGGTCGAACTGCAACTGATGCCCGTCGAATCGAGCCGCCTGGCCACTCAGACGATTCCGTTCGGCAATCTCGACGAATTTCTCGCACTGTCGCAGGAATACGACGCGCAGCATGAGTACGGTGTGGCATGGATCGACTGTTTGGGGCGCGGCACCTCACTTGGCCGCGGCATCTATGTCAGCGCCGACCATGCAACCGACCAGCGCTTCGATATGCCGCAACGCCCCGTGCGGAGCGTGCCGTTCGCCCCGCCCTGGTCGCCCGTGAATCGCTACACGTTGAAGCTCTTCAACGAGTTCTACTACCGCCGGGCCGCGAGCAAGGCAGGCCCCGCCGTGGTCAATTGCGCGAGCTACTTTTACCCGCTAGACAGCATAAGGGACTGGAATCGCCTGTATGGGCGGCGCGGCTTCCAGCAGTATCAATTCGTCCTGCCTGACGGCACGGCCCGCGACGCATTGCACGCGTTCCTGGACGCGATCGCCTCGACGCACGCAGGCTCATTCCTCGCAGTCCTCAAACGCTGTGGCCCGCTCATCTCACCGGGGCTGCTCTCGTTCCCGATGCAGGGAATCTCGCTCGCACTCGACTTTCCCCAGCACGACACGCGAAACGCGACGCTCTTCGCCCGACTCGACGCGATCGTGCGCGAAGCGGGCGGCCGCCAGTATCCGGCCAAGGATGCTCACATGAGCGGTCCGGATTTTCGCTCCGCCTATCCAGCGTGGCAGGCGCTCGAACAACTGCGCGACCCGGCCTTGATGTCGCGCTTCTGGCAACGGACAACCCACTAATGGACAAGAACATCCTGATCGTAGGCGGTTCCTCCGCCATCGCCGTGGCCTGTGCTCGAGAATGGATCAAGGGCGGCGCGAACTTCATGCTTGCCGGCCGCCATGCAACGCGTCTCGAAGCCGTCGCACAGGATCTGCGCGTACGTGGTGCGGGGCGTGTCGGCACGTTCGTCCTCGACGTGAACGATTTTGAACAGCACACCCCGATGCTCGACGCCGCCATGGCCGAGCTTGGCCGCATCGACATCGTTCTGCTCGCGCACGGGACGCTATCCGACCAGTCGGAGTGCGAACGCGACCCCCAGGCCGCTGTGCGTGAAATCACCGTCAACGCACTCTCGACAATCGCACTGCTCACACTGCTCGCCGGTGTGTTCGAGGCACAGAAGAGCGGTTCGATCGCCGTCATCTCGTCGGTGGCGGGCGACCGCGGTCGCCCCTCGAACTATGTCTACGGCACCGCCAAGGCGGCAGTGACGACGTTCTGTGAGGGGCTGCGCGCACGGCTCTTCAAATCGAATGTGAAAGTCCTGACGATCAAGCCGGGTTTCGTGAATACGCCGATGACAGCCGGACTCGCGCTGCCCGGCCCGCTCGTCGCCTCGCCCGAGCGCGTGGCGACGGATATCGTGCGCGCCGTGGAGCGCGGCAAGGACTCGATCTATACGCCGTGGTTCTGGGCGGAAATCATGCTCGTGATCCGATCGCTACCCAGCTTCGTATTCAAGAGGCTTTCGCTATGAGCAGCCCGGCTACAGGCCTCGCGCTGAGCCGCTCTCGCCTCGTCTTCTGGTACGCGGTGTTCGCCGCCATTTCGATCGGCGCGAATCTGGGCAGCCAGAGCCTGGCGTTCCACCTGTACCAGGGTGTTTATGCGGTGCCAATTTCGGTCTGCATAGGAACCGGTGTCGGGCTGGTCGTCAAATATCTTCTCGACAAGTCCTGGATATTCCGCTACGAGCACCGCAGCGTCGCACACGGCGTGCGCACGTTCACGCTGTACGTCGCCATGGGACTCGGCACGACAGTCGTTTTCTGGGCGGTTGAATTCGCCGCGGATGCGCTCTTTCACGATGAAATCGCGCGCCTCGCTGGTGGCGCACTCGGTCTGGTGATCGGCTATGTCACGAAATACCACCTCGACAAGCGTTTCGTGTTTGCCTGAGCGCGTGTGCGTTGCAGCACAGAGCCTGCACGTGGCCATAGTTACGATGCTCTGCCGGACCGCGCGAGTGCCGCTTGTGCTGCGCTACGACCAACACGCCAACAACCGGTCCACCTGTTCCTGTCCCGGCACGGAGAATGAACATGGCCACGCCCGCTGCACACCCTGTCCCGCTGTGCGTGGACCTGGACGGAACGCTCACGCGCACCGACCTGTTGTTTGAAGCCTTCTTCGTGCTCGTCAAGCAGAGTCCGCTGTCGATCTTCCTGTGCTTCGCCTGGGCGCTGCGCGGGCGCGCCTATCTGAAGGAGCAGATCGCACAGCGCGTGAACATCGACGTTGGCGTGCTGCCTTACAACACAGAGCTGCTCTCGTGGCTGCGCGACGAGCGGGCGAGCGGGCGCGATCTGTATCTGTGCACGGCCACAAACCAGCGCCTCGCCTCTCAAATCGCCGCACACATCGGACTCTTTACCGGTGTGCTCGCGAGCACGGTCGGCAACAACCTGCTCGGCAAAAACAAGGCGCGGGCGCTCGTCGAGCAGTTCGGCGACCACGGCTTCGACTATTGCGGCGATGCTCGAGCGGATTTGCCGGTATGGCGCCAGGCTCGCCAGGCGATCGTGGTGGGTGACAAGCACATTGCTGCCGCAGCTCGCAAAACAAATGCTGCGATCATCTTTTTCGAGCAAAAGCGCCGGCTGATTCCGCTCGTGCTCAAGGAAATGCGCGTGCATCAATGGGTGAAGAATGTGCTGATCTTCGTGCCACTTCTCACCGCACACCGTTTCACCGACCGTTCCGCACTCGCTGCCGCCTGCATCGCGTTTCTGTCGTTCAGCTTGGCCGCTTCGTCGGTTTACCTGCTTAACGACATGCTCGACCTCGACGCAGACAGGCGGCACGCGCGCAAGCGCAGCCGGCCGTTCGCGTCGGGCAAGCTATCGCTCAAATTCGGGATCGTGCTCACTGTTGGACTGCTCGCCGCCGGTGGCGGCCTCGCGGCACTCCTGCCGCGCGAGTTCGGCGTCGTAATGGCCGCCTATTTTGTTACCACCGTCGCCTACTCGTTCGCGCTCAAGCGCATGACGCTTGTCGATGTATTCACGCTTGCGTGTCTGTACACCGTGCGTGTGATCGCCGGTGGCGCGGCAACAGACATTCAGCTCTCGTACTGGCTGATCCTGTTCTGCGTCCCGATTTTCCTCTCACTCGCCATGGTCAAGCGCTATGTCGAACTCGACACGATCCTGCGGGAAGGCAAGACGGAGGCCGCCGGGCGCGGCTATATTACGCAGGACATCTCGATCCTGCGCTCGTTTGGCACGGCTTCCGCATACCTCGCCGTGCTCGTGCTCGCGCTTTATCTGAACACGCCGGAAATGAAGGCGCTATATCTTCACCCGAAGGCGTTGTGGGCAACATTCGCACTCACTCTCTTCTGGGTGAGCCGGATCTGGATGTGCGCGTTTCGTGGCACGATGCACGACGACCCGATCGTGTTCGCGTTCAAGGATCGCGCGAGCCTTGCTGTGATTGCACTGTCCGGCCTCAGCATGATGCTTGCGATCTGATATCGCGTCAGCTCAGCTACAGCACAGAGCACCCGAAAATCGAGCGGGGTTTCCGTATCTACCTCGCCGAGCATAGTGCGCTGGCGTACAGATCCACCTACAACCATGGCCTAGGGTTGTCCTTTGGACCCGCCAAAGCGCGCGCGACCCTCTGAAGAACCCGCAGGCAGCGTTTGCACGTTCGCTTTATGGGCTACGCCACGCGAAGTTCCTCACGTTTGCCCGGAGAATGCGCGAGTAACCGATCGTCTTCACGTTCAATACCCGCGTGAACTCCGGTGCTGTCGGGCGGGGAAGCTCAGGTGGACGAATGTTTGACCGTCAACCTGCGATGTTATCTGACGGTCACAATTGAGATGGGGGCGTACTTGAAGCAAGATGTGGCGCGCGTGAACGACGACAAGGGGTGGTCTCTGTGGAGTTTATCTGCGGTCGCATGCTGCTTATTGGTTCTCGCATTCACCGGAAAAGCCAGCTCATTTTTCTGGGACTTCCATGTATACGAGAAAGGTTTGACTTGCTATTCGTATTCTCCGAATCCTTACGCGTGTGCATCGGGTGACTTTCCATTTGTATACCCCCCCATTTTTCTCAAGACATTTTCTGTTATCGATTTTTCAACTGTATTTGCTTTCCTGGTTCTGGCCTCGGCAGCAGGAATCCTTTGCGTTTGCGTAAATCTTAAGTCGCTAATTTCGTATCATCGTCTGGCTCCTTGCGTGGTTCTTGGTTTTCTGATTGGAGGATCCGGTTATGCCTCAATCCAGACGGGAAACATTAGCGTCTTTGCACACCTGCTCCTCGTGTCACTGTCGTATTTTCTGTACAAAAACCGGTCGATTTACGCGTTGACACCGCATGCCTTCGCGATCATATTTTTTTCAGCGATAAAACCCTATTTTCTTGCTTATGTCCTACTTTATCTTTTTCTGCCGCGACGTCGGTTGTCCGCATTCGTTGCGGTACTATTATCTGTCGCCTGCATCTATATAATTCAGCCTGCCTTTTACCCACAACTATGGGCAGGATTTGAGGGTGCTATTTACGATCAGATCATCCAGCATGGGGATGCAGGACTCACAATTTTTGGCGTATTTTCCAAGCTTGGGATGGGGAAAATCGGCCTTGCTCTCCATATTTTTCTGGTACTTCTCGTTATACTAGCTTCGACAATTCTTCGATACCGGCATGAGCAAGGCTCTGCGCAGATCAGTTCGGCAAGCGAGCTGTTCTATTTTCTCGCAATTTTAATTCTGCTGAACCCGAGATTGATGTCGTATGATTTTAGCGTTTTTTCAGTTTGCCTTTATTTGTCTATGATTCTCTCGTCGCAAGGAATTGGGTGGACAGGTGTATTTTTGAGGGCTTTCCCTTTCCTGACCATCGCCCCTCTTTGCCTCGAAGGTTTGTTTAATATTCGAGTGCACTCTTTAACCTATTACTTTCTCACAACTTACATCCTGCTGGCCGCTGCAATAGCCAGTCATTGGCCTTTGAGTGTTTCCTCGAGGAAAACACCTTTCCCCCGTTCCACCTCCCAGAAATAATCGTATGCACGCGGCGCAAATATCAACTGGACAATCTCGCCAGGAACGTCATATCGATGGCGGCGTGGTAAGACGTAAATCGATGACGAATTGTGGGCGACGCTGGAGCCGCTGAATCCGGTGTTCACACCATCAGCGCGACGTCGCCGGCGCGGTTCACGACGGGATTATGTTCAACGGAAACCTGAACGTCCTGCGCACATGCGTACCCGAGTTGGCCAGCCGCAGGTATTCAGCTTCGATAGCACGACGGTTTCCGACACATCCTGCCCACACGCCTATCGGGAGTCAATGCCTGGCGTACGCCATCAATGCCGTTGGCAAGGTCAAACCGCGGGGCGTATGGGGTTCGGCATCGAGTTCAAGTCTCCCGCTGGGCATCTGGCAACGTGGCGCTGACCAACGGCGAATCGCCCGCCATCTTTACCGGCTCCGTGGCCGAAGAGAATATGTCCGTAAAGCGATTCGCGCCATGGAGCGCGATGAGCGTCAGCGCGGGAAACGCCAAGGAGAGCGCGCGCACTTCATCGAAATAACCGAAAGGGATAAAAAGAGCCACCAACGGCCACAGCGCTGCGTGAAGATAGTGCCGATATCTTGTGCCCGCCATGCGCCAGGCAGCAAGAAAGTAGACGATTAGCGGAACGATGATTAACGGATTCTGGACGCTTGGGGTTGGAACGCCCTTGCTGATAACGTTCCAGAAGATCAGGTACGATTTTGGATTAATCCAGAAGCGCACATTATCGAACAGGTGAAACTCAACAGCGCTGCCAATATTGGCGTCGTAACCGGTTGTAATCAGATGGCGACTTGCGAGGCAGCATGCAAGCTGCAGGCCGAGCCAACCGACGCGTGCTCGCAATGAGACGTCACGCTCATGCAGGAACACAAGCGCGAGCGGAGCCAAAAAGAAGGTTTCCTTATTGAACGAGGCCAGCGCAATGCAGATTGTGCAGGCGAGCATTTGCCGCCTCAGCAAGAAGGAACATGCGGCGAAAAGGCCCAACAACTCGAGGAAGTCGTAATAAAAGGCGCTCTCTTGAAACGTCAACGGGTAAATTAAACTGAATGCCACAACGAACCCGAGCGCCTGACCAAACTTCAAGGCATGCGCCCGGGCGAGGCGGTATATCAACCACAGTGATAAAAACATCGCCGCCACAACGGTGAAATATGTGACGTAGTAGGTAACCGCGACAATTGGCGTCCAGTACTTATCAGGCAAACGGTTGAAATACAGGCGCCGAATTGCGTCATGCTTCTTGACCTGCGTATAGAGCTTCTCCTGAAGGTCTGGCCCTAGTCGGCTCACAGCCCATTTCACCCCCCTCGGGAACGACGACCGGTACACGAAAGGTTTTCTCGCTGTACCGTTCATCATCTCGTAGAAGGTGATCTGGTAGTTCGCGCTGTTTTGATCCTCGTGGAAACCCCATGTCAGCAGTGCGCTATTCGTGATGTTTGCCGTGCAAATGAGCAACGTCACGAGCACGATAGAGAATCGGCAAAAAGCAAGAACCCAAAGTTTAGCTGTGCTGTTCACGATCCGGTCCTTCTCATTTGGCTATACGCCGCCCGCTCGCTAACGATCGTTACCGCAGCGGTTGACGGTCAAGTTGGCTTGATTGGGTTCCTGACTGCGAGCAGCGGTGCTCGAAGAATTTCAATTTATTAGGCATTGGAACAGCGACTCATCGCACATACGGTACGTTATCGCACGCAAGTCGTTCGACGACTGTGACGCAACGTTCGTCAGAACTGCTTTCGCGAAAGCACATTGCACCCGCTGAAGCCGAGATCGTCGCGTTTAAATCCGCACAGGAGGAAACTCGGCCGCGCCCATATTCTCGATCTTGATGTAGGACGGCAGTTCGTTCGCGGCGCGCGAGTACAAACCAGCGGCAGTTTGGGAGAAACCGAGCCGTTTGAAATAGTCGTGGCAGGTCGCATTCCTTCCGGTATCGACCAGCTCGGCGCGGACTTCAGCGCCCGACTTGAGCGCCAACCGCGTCGCAATCGCCCCAACGACCAGTTCCGCGCCAAGCCCAAACACGCGGCACGACAGCACGACCTGGACGATCTTCTCGCCATTGATCAGGCAAACGGAAATAATGCCGTTGTCGATTAACTTGTCCCGAAGAGAAGAGACCACGCAATAGCCGCCTTGGGTTATGAACGTCTCAAACTCCGATCGCTCCCATCTTTTCCCTGTCGTGTTGAATTGATTTGTCTTGTTGATCAGCTCGAAGGCGCGATCGAAGTGTCTCGATTGAGGAGTCTTGATCAAGAAGAACGACTGGCGAAGCTGTAACGAAGCTAGCCACTCCTCCCGCGAAGCACCGTTGGAGGTGTCGGCACTGGCTTCGCGCTGCGAGATTGCGCGCACGAGTTCTGTGCGGCGCGACGACTCCTCGGTGACGATGGGGACTTGCGTTTCGGCCGATCGCAGAATGATTCGCCGCCAGTCGTAATGATTGCCACCCAGGCATCGAATGGCAGGGATCGCTGCCTTCACCTCGGACAATTCACGGTCGTTGTCGTCGATGAAGACACAGTTTGCCGGAAGCAGATTGACCTCCTTGATTATTTCAAGGATGTTCTGCGACTTCGGCTTCCAGTTGATTCGGACGCACGCGAAGTCATCCAAAGTGATGGCGCCGCGCCAGATAGCGTTGAACCGTTCAATGGTGGGCGCTTCTTCGTTCTTGCTGCAAATCGCCAGCAGTCCGCCACGCTTCTTGAAGTACATCAGGGCTTCGGCGAGGCCGATAGGCCAGCCTTCGATACGTTGATCCAGACTCACGCTCTCGCCTTCCGCCGCAACGCCGCGCCACATGGTGTCGTCGAGATCGACGATAATCAGTTTCACTGGGTCTCGTTGCTCGATGACCTTGACAATCGCTTCAATCCGGGACAGGAACGCAAGGGTAAATTCGCGCGACGCAACCTCATAAGTCAGGATATTCCCAATCGCTTTAGGCGCAATCAATCGATTCGCGTCAAGCTTGAAGTCCCAATCGTTGATGAACGAGGCATGTGAACTGCTCAACAGGACATCGTCCTGCAGGTGCCGGCGTCCGACGAAGTTCAATATTTCGTTGGTGTCGAGAAAGTAGCAATTGTTCGTTCGCCGGACAGCGTCGGATAAAAGCCGGTTGATCTCGCGCACCAGATTTCCAGGCGATGTCATACCGAATGGGTCGATGAGATCACCCTCGTAATTGAAGCTTGGCTCGAAAAACGACATGAAAACAATCGGAGCCGTCGTTATCTGCGCGGCGACCTGCGCCACCTTCTGAGAGATATATTCCCCCGTTTTTTCCAGAAGGGCGCGAGCCTCATCGTCTGAACGGAGCCGCGAGAAAACCATATCAACCACGGGTTCAGGCGTTTGCGTCACTTCACCCAGAATGTGACGGAGTGTGAGGTTCACCACCGCGACATCATCTGTTGGCGCGGCTTCCGGAATAGGAGCGTGGCGTCTCGAGCCCATCAGTATGTGACGGATGTTGTGCCCAGAGTTCGCGCTTCGCTTGGCGAGCATCTCTACTGAACACGTGCCCAGCAGCAATATATTGAGCTTGCGCGCATGGATCGCGAGCGACGTCGGCGGAAGCGGTAAATTCACCTGTTTATCGGCGACGGAAGAGTAAAACAAATCGCGGACAAATTGACGCATTTAGGACCCCGAAGTCGAAATCATCGCGACGATACCTGGCACAGCCTTCGGGTCTCGAGTGCTATCGATATCCCTGCTGATCGTGACGTAGATCATGGCGTGGCTGTCCTTGCGGGTGGGTTGCGCGAAGCGTGCTCGCTTACTTCGCACCCTGCCGGTATCGGCCCTGCGATTAGAGCAGAACGCGGCTGCACCATCTGTGCGCAGACATACACAATCCCAACGCGGTTTAGCGCGCGTGAATCTCGTGGTGTCGACAACGACGTTTATAAACGTGCGCAACGTAGCACGGGACGATTCCATCGGATAACGGGTTCGGTGCATGCGGCGTCCGGCCAGCGCGCAGAAGCGCGCTTAGGTCGACGTGCGCACTCGTGGGCCTAGCAGGCCGCCCGCTGTGATGAAAAGGTGGCATGCGTCGATCGCGGAGATAAAACGGGGCAAGAACCAGCGCTGGCTGCTGCGCTTGACGAGAACTTCCAGCTGACGGGGGCAGAAGGGGTGTGCAAGACTGCCGGGGCGCCGGCTATAACTTTTATTTTTCGAGGCCGGCGCAATTCAAGTCGAATAATCCTGAGCCTGGATTACTCGTCTCAACTGCTTGATTAAATTCACACCTCCCAACCCGATAACCAGCCTCAAAAACAGCGACGCCCAATCTTTGCCGGGAATCTCTATCTCCCTCAACAAAACTCGCTCGATAATGGCAATCCTCAAGGCGATACTCATTTTCTTGTAAATCAGAACATTAAATACAAATGAGGAAACGTGCCCCTTGGACATCATCTTGTTATATTTTTCAAAAAACACGAGACTCGGTTCACAACTGACCGCCTTCGATATTCTGGCGGGACTCTCACTCAAGGAATACTCCACCAGCGCATCGTGCAAATAAACGAATGCACAGCCAGCCATTTCTGCTCGAATGGCAAAATCCCAATCCTGATGACGACGCAACGACCCATCGAAGCTGATCAGCGGATACTGATGACGCCACATCATGATCGATGAAGTCTGAATATAGCCTTCCTCCAATAGGATGAAATCAAGCATCGATTGTCCATCGTAGGGCGCGCGGTTGCCCAGGATGCGCCGGCCTCCGTCCGTGAGGACGACGTTACTGAAGAGCACCTTCGCTTCGTTCCCCGCAGGCTTGGGGCCGAACGCGGCGAGGCAGCGTTCAAGCTTGTTCGGGAGCCATCGGTCATCAGCATCCAGAAAAGCGATCAGATCGCCGGTGGCCTCCTCAATGCCCCTGTTTCGACACCACGCCGCGCCATGATTCTCGCTCTCGCGAATCAGGCGTAAAACAATGTCATCCCCGCAACGACTCGGCAATTCGAAGTGCGCCCCCGACGCGTCATCTATGACGATAATTTCCCGCGGAACAACGGTTTGACTGTATATCGATTCTATTGCCACCCAAAGCAAATCAAGGCTGTTGTAGTGTGGAATGATCACACTCACGTTATAAACATTGTCAAAATCACGCCCCATCCCACACCTCGAATCTGAATTTCGACAACTTCCTCGCACAGAGAGTAAAACTATCCGGCTTGATCTGGTAGCGCTTCAATCACATGAAGTCTTACACTTTCTTACCAAGCAAGTAACCGAACATTGCGAACACAACGATTTACATTACAAAATTATTAATAATACTTTCAAATTTAATACACATCCGACTGCACACCTTCCCATCCGGGTTTCGGCCCAGTGTTTTTTGAACGCCATGGAGCTGACGCAGGTCGATAGCGAACCCAATCGTTGGCCGTTCCGAAAGCCAAAGCAATAGACGTTTTCGTATGACGCCGCATCGAGTCGCAGAGGACCATGCAGCCAAACTACTCTCGGAGAGCCTCACAGGTTTCTGGTCGACGCCTTGTTTCGACAATTGCGGCGTCGGCTCGTCGACGAACACATGCCATACGCCCTGAGCAAGCCCTGAAACCGCCCGCTGCGATACCCCGCAAGCCGTGATACGAGTAAGTTGCGGCTATCCACTGGCGCTAGCGCAAAGCACGCACGAACGCGGTGCAGCGTCATTGCATCGCGCTGTGACGGATCGTAGGCCGGATCCCCTGCGCCGTTCCGTGGGTTGCCTAACAATTCCGCGCGAGTTGTATGTGTACATTCTCGCGTGAGTCAGCCGCTCATCGTGACAGCGCTGCACTCCAACCAGCGTGCGCGGCTGCGCATGCCTGCCTCACCCGGATGGCGAGCTTTGCTCCGCGAGCCTATCCATGTTGCTGCACGAGAATCGCAGGGTTGCGGGCCGCGCCCCCTGTTGGTCCTTATAGAATCGACACTCTTACCGCAAGTCGAACCAGGCTCTCAATGTCCTCGTCGCCACTATCACCGCCCTCTGTGCAAGAAGTGCATGTCTGGCAGTGGGACCTCGACGTCTGCGCTAGTGATTTTGAGCGGTACTGGGAGATGCTTTCGGCTCAGGAGCATGAACGGGCCGACAACTTCCGCTTCGAGCGGCATCGCCGCCGCTACGTGACGGGACGCGGAGTACTCAGACAGATCCTTGGCCGCTATCTCGCGCACTCCCCTCAGGCGGTCGCACTTGAGTATGGCGCGGAAGGCAAACCGTTTTGCACGAGCCAGCCTGCTGGATGGACGATTTGCTTCAACCTGAGCCACAGCGAGAATACGGCGGCGCTCGCCATTTCGAGCGGGTTCGAGGTGGGCATCGACGTAGAACATGTCCGCCCGATCGAGGAGAGCATGCCGCTCCAGGTCTTCTCCACAAGGGAGCGTGAGCAATTCGACGCGCTTTCCGATGCAGAACGGCAAGCGGTCTTCTTTGAAACCTGGGCGCGCAAGGAAGCTTGCCTGAAGGCGCTCGGCACCGGCTTCATCCTGCCGCCGGAGCATTTCGAGTTCGATCTTTCCGTTCACGGTGACACGGCACCTCGCTTCGTCGGTGGCGACGCGGAGGAATCGACGCATTGGCGCATTCGCGCCCTTTCACCCAGTCCAACCTGCGCGGGAGCTGTAGCGGCCCGCCACACCGGCTGGTCGATCATCAATATGAACTGACGCACGGCGTCTATGTCAGGCAGGCAACCCGTACACGCGGCCCGTGAGGGCCACGCAATAGCCTCGAATCGACGAAGTCGCCGGGTTGCCTGACAAATCCTCGGGCAGCCGCTCATCGCCCCGCCCAGCGGTCCGATCCGGTTGTGCCACGCACAACACCGCACACGAATTCCTTGTCGTCGCCCCGAAGCAACGTGCACTCGGCCAACGTTGCAATTGACGCCAAACCGGCTCGCATGGCGGAAAGCGGGTCGCAAGCCTGCATGGCGATGCGCCCGCACCGCCCCAGTGCAATGTGTTGTTGCAGCACATCGTGTGTGCGACGGCGAACGGATAGGCATCCCGCGGGAGTTTAACTTCCACTTACAGCAAATTTAAGACGTGGGAGACAAGCCGGCCGCGCAAAGCTGGGTGGCTTGCGTATCCCGTGACCGGCAGCCGTTATGCGCAAACGCTGCGTGTACATCGCCAGGCCTGGCTCAATCCAGGACCTTCGTCAAAATTGTGGGGGAGTAGCAAATGTCACACAGAGATGGACTTTCAGGCGTTTTGCCGGGCGGGACCGATCACGTGCCTGGCGTGGCAGCGCGCTTTGATGCCGTATCTGCCGAGTTCGGCAATCATCTTGCTGTGATTGACGCCACGGTCGAGGAACATTACACCGCCTTCGGCGAACGTTCGGCGCGGCTCGCAACCGTCCTGCACGAAATGGGACTGGAGCCGGGCGAGCGCTGCGCGATCATGGTTTCGCGCAGCCGCGACACGCTGGCGTTGATGCTGGCGATCCTGCGTCTGGGCGCTGTGTACGTACCGTTGGACCGCGCCTATCCCAAGGCGCAGCTCGATTTCATCGTTTCCGATTGCGCGCCCAAGCTCATCATCGCCGAAGCGGCGGCGCTCGCCAGCGTTGGCGAGCTGACCGGCGTCTCGGTCGACCTCGAGCACGTCGTGGCGGCTGCGGAGGCTGCCGAGCCCGCACCGCTCCATGCTTGCCGTCCTGACGACGCTGCCTACGTGATGTACACCTCCGGCTCGACCGGCAAGCCCAAGGGCGTGATCGTGCCGCACCGCGCGATTCTGCGCCTCGTAGAGAGCCAGACCTTCACCGAGCTTTCGCCCCACACGCGCTTCCTGAACCTCGCGCCGCTCGCCTTCGATGCGAGCACGCTGGAGATCTGGGGACCGCTCCTGAACGGCGGCTGCGCCGCCATCATCAACGAGGTCCAGCCCTCTCTCGACACGATCGCGTCCGAGATAGCGCGACTCGGCGTTACCAGCGCCTGGTTCACGGCTGGCCTCTTCAATGCGCTCGCCGACTATCGGCTGGAAGCCTTTCTTCCGCTCAAGGAGGCGCTGACGGGCGGGGACGTGCTGTCCCCCGTCCACGTACGCAAGGTCATGGAGGCCCATCCGGGTCTACAGATCATCAATGGCTACGGTCCGACCGAGAACACGACCTTTACCTGCTGCTATCGCATTCCGCGCGACGGCGAGTCGCTCGCGAATGGCGAGGCCATTCCCATCGGCTACGCCATCGCGGGTACGAGCGCGTATATCGTGGACGACAAGCTCGCGCCGGTTGCCGATGGAGAAGTCGGCGAACTGGTCACGGGCGGTGACGGTGTCGCGCTCGGCTATCTCAACCGGCCCGAACTGACGGCCGAGAAGTTCGTCGACGACGTTTTCGCTCCCGGCGCCAAGCTCTACCGCACCGGCGACCTCGTGCGCCGCCGCCCGGACGGGGCGATCGAATTTCTGGGCCGCAACGACCGGCAGATCAAGATTGCGGGCAAACGCATCGAACTCGACGAAATCGAACATGCGCTGCGCGTGGCGCCCGGCGTGGCCGATGCGGCCGTGGCGGCATTCGATGGCCGCATGGGCAAGGCCATTGCGGGCTTCGTGAAGGCCGATGCGGCGGATGCCGCAGTCCTCCTGAACGAAATCCGCGCCTATCTCAAGTCCGCCCTGCCCGATTACATGATGCCGTCGGAACTGCGTGTCCTGCCGGACTTTCCGCTGACGCCCAATGGCAAGATCAACCGCAAAGCGCTGCTTGCGTCAATCGATACGCAATCCGAAGCATCAGCCGAACCCTCGCCCGTGGACGACGATATCGCCGACAAGCTTGCGTGCGTTTTCGAAGGGCTCCTCGGCAAACCCGTCGATCGCCGCTCGAACTTCTTTGACCTCGGCTTGCGCTCGCTCGATCTGATGCGCGCGCATGCCATCATCGCGCGCGACGTCGCGGCCAAGGTCGCGCTGGTGGATCTGTTTCGTCATCCCAATGTCGAGGCACTCGCTTCGCATCTGCGCACGACGCTCCCGACAGTGAACAAAGCGGCCATCCGTCACCGCCGGGACGTGCAAAGCGGAGCCATCGCGGTCGTCGGCATGTCCGGACGATTTCCGGGCGCCCGCAATGTCTCCGAACTCTGGGCCAACATTCTGGCTGGACGCGACTGCATCACGCATTTCGACGTGGCGGAACTCGAAGACAGCTTCGATGACGGCTCGCGCCGCGATAAAAGCTACGTCAAGGCACGGCCGATACTCGCGAACGTCGACCACTTCGACGCCGGCTTTTTCGGCATGCTGGCGCGCGAGTCTGCGCTGACCGACCCGCAACAGCGCCTGTTCCTCCAGATCGCCTGGGAGGCGTTCGAAGATGCCGGATATGACCCGGCAACGATCGCCGGCGCCGTCGGGGTGTTCGCCGGCACCTCGATGAACACCTACTTCCTCAAGCACATCCTGACCGATCGCGCGGTCATCGACGAGTTTACGAGCCAGTTCCAGATCGGCGAATATCAAAAGCTCGTCGGGGCCGGTGATTTCGTCGCCACCCGCACGGCTTACAAGCTCGGGCTCACGGGGCCTGCTATCTCCGTCCAGACGGCATGCTCCACCTCGCTCACCGCGATCAGCCTCGCCGTCGAGAACCTTCGGGCGGGACGCTGCGACATGGCGCTGGCCGGCGGCGTCTCGATCACCTTCCCGCAGAAGCGCGGTTACTTCTACGAAGAAGGCGGCATGGGCGCGCCCGACGGCGTGTGCCGTCCGTTCGATGCCGATGCGAAGGGCACGGTGTTTGGCAGCGGTGCCGGCGTCGTCTTGCTCAAACGTCTCGAAGACGCCATCGCCGACGAAGATCCGATCTATGCCGTGATCCGCGGCGTAGGCATCAACAACGACGGCTCCGACAAGGTCGGCTTCACCGCGCCGAGCGTCGACGCCCAGGCCCGCGCGATCGCCATTGCGCACGCCGAGGCTGGCATCGATCCGGCCTCGATTGGCTATATCGAGGCCCATGGCACAGCAACGCCGCTTGGCGATCCGATTGAATTCGCGGGCCTCGTGCAGGCATTTCGCCTGGGCGGCGCCGAGGGCGGCCAGTTCTGCGCGCTCGGCTCGGCGAAGGCCAATGTCGGGCACCTCGACGCGGCTGCGGGCGTGACGGGTTTCATCGCCGCGTCGCTCGCATTGCGCCACCGCACCTTGCCGCCGCTCACGCATTTCCGTTCGCCCAACCCTGGCATCGACCTGGCCAACAGTCCGTTTTTCTTCAATGCGGCCGTGCGTCCCTGGGCTGACGGCGCCACACCGCGCCGCGCCGGTGTGAGTTCCCTGGGCGTCGGCGGGACGAACGTCCATGTGTTGCTGGAGGAGGCGCCTTGCCGCACTGCCTCGGGCGACCAAAACGAAGGACTCCAGATCCTGCCGGTATCGGCCCGAAGCGCGGCAGCGCTCGAGCGCGCGAAGGCGAATCTCGCCACGCATCTCGCAAACAATCCGGACATCGCGCTAGCCGATGTGGCCGCAACACTGCAAACGGGCCGCCGCGATTTCGCACATCGCGCCGCTGTCGTCGCCGATAGCGTGGAGCAGGCCCAGGCGAAGCTCCAGAAAGGCGCGATCGAAGCACAGGCCCCGCAGGCCGCGCCTGCAGTCGTCTTCATGTTCCCGGGCCAAGGCGCCCAGTATCCGGGCATGGGAGCCGCGCTCTATCGCACCGAGCCGGTCTATCGCCAGTGGATCGATAAGGGCGCAGAGGCGCTGGCTCCGCATCTCGGGCTCGACATCCGCACCCTGCTGTTGAGCGAAGCCCCAGAGGGCGACGACACCCCGCACCCGATTCGCTCGACGATCTACGCGCAGCCGGCCCTCTTCCTCGTCGAATATGCGCTGGCGCAGTTGTGGATCTCGCGCGGCATCAAGCCGGCAGCCATGATCGGCCATAGCGTCGGCGAGCTAGTCGCGGCCTGCGTGGCGGAGGCGATCGCCTTCGAGGATGCGCTGTGTCTCATCGCGCAACGCGGCGCGCTCATGCAGTCGGCCGAACCGGGCGCGATGCTGGTCGTGCGCCTGTCGGAGGCCGAACTCAGCCCGATGCTGCCCGGTGACGTCGATCTCGCCGCGATCAATGCGCCGACGCTCAGCGTCGTGGCAGGCCCCTTCGCAGCCATCGAGGCATTCGAGGCCACGCTCAAGGCACGCGATATCGAGCATCGACGTCTGCACACTTCGCACGCGTTCCACTCGCGCATGATGTCTGGCGTCGTCGACGATCTTGCCAAGGTCGCGAACAGCCTGACTTTCGCGAGGCCGAAGATTCCGTACGTGTCCTCCGTGACCGGGCAATGGGCGGCGATGGATCAGCCGGTGTCGGGAGCGTACTGGGCCGGCCATTGCCGCAATGTGGTGCGCTTTAGCGACGCGCTGGCCACGGTCACGGCAGAGGGCAAGCCGCTCCTGCTCGAAATCGGCCCCGGCCGCGCGCTCTCGACCTTTGTTCTGCAGGGCTTGCCCAAGGATCGGCATCAGGGCGCGATTGCCTCGCTGCCCGATTTCGCGACGCGCGATCGCGAGCTTGCCGTCCTCGCCGAGGCGACCGCGCGCCTGTGGTTGAACGGCGTCAAGCCGAACTGGAAAACGCTCCGGGCTGAAACCGGCCGCCGCGTTTCGCTACCGACCTATCCCTTCGAGCCGGAACGGCACTGGATTGACGCCCCGGCAACCGCCTCTTCAAGTCAGCCAACGACCGTAGCCCCAGCGATTGCCGCGCAAGCCTCGTCCGAAGCCCTAAACGATATTCCTCAGACCGCCATGACCCAAACCGTCCAAATCGACCGCAAACCGCGTCTCATTGCCGAACTGGCGTCACTGCTTGCCGAAATGTCCGGCGAGGCACCGGATACGTCCGATCCGGACGTGACCTTCTGGGATCTCGGTTACGACTCGCTGTTCATGGGGCAAGTGTCCCGGCAGCTGCGCCGCCGCTACGACGTCACGATCAGCTTCCGGCAGATCATGAGCGACTATCCGACGCTGCCCGCCCTCGCGCAGTTCCTCGATGGCGCAATGCCGCCTGATCCGGAAGTGCCTGCTGAGGCTGCGCCGGTTGCTGCGCCGGTCGCTGTTCAAGCGGCGGCTGCGCCAGTCGCCATTGCGGCAGCGCAGGTGGGCGCGCCTGTGGCAGTGCAAATGGCCACTGCGCCTGCCGCTGGCGACCTCCAGTCGGTGATCCGCGACCAGCTCGCCGCAATGCAGTCCGTGATGGCGCGTCAGCTAGAGGTGCTGCAAGGCGCGCCGCTGGCCGTGCAGCAGCCCGCAGCAGTCCAGGTCCCCGCGCCGGCGGCCGCTGCCACCCCGGCCGTTGCAGCCGCAGCGCCCGCCGCTGCCGCGGCGCCCGCGCACTCCGCCGGCCCCGAGATCAAGTTCGAGGAGAACCGCCCTTCACGCTTCACCGCTTACAAGCCGGGCGCAACACATTCGTCCCAGATGACCGACGCACAAAAGGCGTTCATCACCGATCTGGCGGCGCGCTACTCGGCGAAAACCTCCGCCTCCAAGGCTCGCACGCAGTCCTACCGGGCGGTGCTTGCCGATCCGCGCACCGCCAGCGGCTTCCGCGAGGAATGGAAGGAGCTTGTCTATCCGATCGTCGCCCAGCGCTCGAAGGGCTCCAAGATCTGGGACGTAGACGGCAATGAATATATCGACGTGGTCAACGGCTACGGCCAGACCGCGTTCGGCCACACGCCCGATTTCGTGGTCGAGGCGGTCAACGCGCAGTTGGCGGAAGGCTTCGCTATTGGACCGCAGTCGCCGCTCGCAGGCGAAGTCGCCCAGATGTTCTCCGAGATGACCGGCCATCAGCGCGTCACGTTCTGCAATACCGGCTCGGAAGCCGTGATGGCGGCGATGCGTCTCGCGCGCACGGTGACCGGCAAGGACAAGGTGGTCTGCTTCGACGGCGACTATCACGGCCAGTTCGACGAAGTGCTCGTGAAGCCGGGCAGCGAAGCGGGCGTGCCGCGTGCATTCCCGCTCGCCCCCGGAATCCCGCAGACTTCCGTGGGCAACATGGTCGTGCTGCCGTACGCCCGTCCCGAAAGCCTCGAGTGGATCAAGGCCAACATCGACGATATCGCAGCGGTCCTGATCGAGCCGGTGCAGTCGCGTCATCCCAATCTGCGTCCGAAGGAATTCGTGCAGCAGTTGCGCGACGTCACGGCGGCCAATGAGTCGGCGCTGATCTTCGACGAGGTCGTGACGGGCTTTCGCGTCCATCCGGCCGGCATGCAAGGCCTGTGGGGCATCCAGGGCGACATGGCGACCTACGGTAAGGTGGTCGGCGGCGGCCTGCCCATTGGGGTGCTTGCGGGCACCACGCAGTACATGGACGCGCTCGACGGCGGTCAGTGGCAATTCGGGGATGCTTCGGTACCCGAAGTTCCGCCTACCTTCTTCGCGGGCACGTTCGTGCGCCATCCCGTGGTGCTGGCCGCAATGAAAGCCGTCCTTCTGCATCTCAAGGAAGCCGGCCCGGCGCTGCAGGAGTCGCTCGGCGCGCGCATGGACGGACTCGTGCAGCGCGTCAATGCCCACCTGGAGAAGGTCGGCATCGCCGCACGCGCGGAATCCTTCTCGAGCTGGTTCTATGTGAATCTCGCGGGCGAAGATCGCCTCGGCAGCCTCTTCTATCCGTATATGCGCTACCTCGGCGTTCATATCATGGAAGGCTTCCCCTGCTTCCTGACGACGAGCCATTCGGACGAGGATATCCGCAAGATCGGCGACGCCTTCATCGCGAGCATCGACGCGCTCCAGCGCGTCGGCATTCTCGGTGGCGCACAGGACGCCGTTTCGCATGTGCAGGCCGAGCCGCAGCTCACGCAGTCCGCGCTCACCGAGCCGCAGAAGGAAATCTGGATGTCGGCCCAGCAGGGCCACGAAGCCTCGCTCGCATTCAATGAGTCGTTCACCCTCGAGCTCAATGGCAAGCTGAACGAGGCCGCCTTCGAACGCGCCTTCGCCGCGACTGTCGCCCGTCACGATGCGCTGCGCGTGCACTTCTCACGCGTCGGCGACATGATGTTCGCCGAGGCGACGACGACCGTGCCGCTGGTCCCGATCGACCTTTCCGGCCACGCCGATCCGGCGGGCGAGCTCAAGGCCATCATCGACGCGGAAGCCCGCGAGGTCTTCGACCTGACCCGGGCACCGCTCGCGCGCGCCGCACTGGTACGCCTGGAAGCGCAGAAGTGGGCGTTCGTGTTCACGGCGCATCACATCGTCTGCGACGGATGGTCGATCAACATCATCCTGCGCGATCTGTCTGCGCTCTACGCGGCAGAAGTTTGGGGCACGCAGCCCGAACTCGACGAGGTGCAGAGCTTCCTCGCCTTCGCCAAGGCACAGGACGAAATCGGCGTCGAGAAAGAAACGCGCGAGTTCTGGATGAACGTCCATCGCGACCCAGCGCCGCAACCCGATTTGCCCGGCGACCGTCCGCGCCCGGAGCGCAAAAGCTTCAACGGCGCTTCGACGACCCGCCATCTGGGAGCCGACCTTCTCAAGCAGGTCAAGACCGCTTCCTCAAAGCAAGGGTGCTCGCTGTTCGCCTCGTTGTTCGGCGCGGCCCAGGTGCTGTTCGGCCGTCTGTCCGGCAATGACGATGTCGTGATCGCCGCACCGATGGCTGGCCAGTCGCAAGCGGGCGAAGCGCTGCTGGTCGGGCACTGTGTCAACTTCCTGCCGTTGCGCGTCAAGTTCGACCGCGAAAAGCCTTTCGCCGCACACATGAAGGCGGTGCGCGATCACCTCTACGACGCAGGCGACCGGCAGAACTACACATACGGCGCGCTGGTGCGCGATCTCGGCATCAAGCGCGATCTCAACCGGCTGCCGCTGACCGATCTCCAGTTCAACCTGGAAAAGGTCGACGGCGAACTCGACATGGCAGGCGTCACCACGCACTTCACGCCGAATGCAAAGGCCTACAGCAACTTCGATCTGTTCCTTAACGTGATCGAATCGGCGCAGGGCCTGCGTCTCGATTGCGATTTCAACACCGACGTCTACGACGAAACGACGATCCAGCGCTGGCTCGGTTACTACGAAACCTTGCTGACGGCGATCGCACGCGATGCCGAAACGCCGGTCGCGGCACTCCCGCTGCTGAACGAAGCTGAAATCCACCACCTTCGCGACGAGCTGAACGCTTCCCAGCGTGACTACGATCTCTCGCAGACGACCCCGGCGCTGATCGCCGCGCAGGCCTGGCAGGCCCCGGATACGACGGCCGTGTCGGACGAGTCGACGAGCCTGACCTATGGCGAACTCGATGCGCGCGCCAGCCAGATCGCCCGTCGGCTCATGGCGGCGGGGATCGCGTCGGGCGGACGCGTCGCCATCGCGATGGAACGCACTGCGATGACCGTGGCCGCCATGATCGGCGTGTGGCGAGCGGGCTGCGCCTATGTGCCGCTCGACATGACGATGCCGCCTGCACGCCTGCGCCAGATTCTCGACGGAGCCGGCATCGCCGCCATCCTCAGCGATGAGGGCAGCCTCATGGTGCTGGAACCGGGCGCGCATCGCGTGCTGGAAGTGGAAGCGCTCCTCGCGCAGGACGACGACGAGACCATGACGCTGCCCGTCGTAACGGACGCGGATTCGGCCTACGTGATCTTCACGTCGGGCTCGACGGGTCAGCCCAAGGGCGTGGAGATTGGCCACCGCGCGCTGAGCAACTTCCTGCTCTCGATGGCGCACGCGCCCGGCTTTACGGTCAGGGACAGCATCGTCGCGGTGACGACGTTCTCCTTCGATATCTCGGGTCTCGAGCTGTTCCTCCCGCTCATCGCCGGCGGGCAGACCTTCATCGCTGGCCACGCAGAAGTGCGCACCGGCTTCGAACTGGTGACTCGCCTGAAAGACGAAGCCGCCACCGTTCTCCAGGCGACGCCGTCACTGTGGCGCATGCTGCTCGAGGCGGGCTTCAAGGCGCCGAAGGGCTTCAAGATCCTGTGCGGCGGTGAGCCGTTGCCGCGCGACCTCGCCGACGACCTGCTCGCCACCGGCGCGGAGGTGTGGAACCTCTACGGCCCGACCGAGACGACGATCTGGTCGTCCGCCTCGCGTATCGTTGCAAACGCACCTGTGGTGATCGGCGCGCCGCTCGCCAACACCGATCTGCACGTGCTGACCGACGACCTGCATCTGGCGCCGCAAGGCGTGAGCGGCGAACTGTGGATCGGCGGAGAAGGCCTGGCAAAGGGTTATTTCAACCGCCCTGACCTGACCGATGCCGCCTTCAAATCGGTTGCCATCGAAGGCGCCTCACCGCGCCGGCTGTACCGTACCGGCGATCTCGCGAAGCGGCTCGCCGACGGCTCGCTCCAGCACCTGGGCCGTCGCGATCAGCAGATCAAGCTGCGCGGCTTCCGCATCGAGATCGAGGACATCGAGGCCACCCTGCGCAAGGCGCCCGGCGTTGCCGCAGCCGCTGTCGCCCTGCATACCGTGGGTGACAGTCCGCGCCTCGTGGGCTACCTGGTCGGTGCTGGCTCCGACAAACCCGACCAGGGCGCGGTCGCGGCTCATGTCGCCGGGCAACTGCCGTCCTACATGGTGCCGACGCTGTGGATGACGCTCGACGCGCTGCCCCAGACCACGAACGGCAAGCTCGACCGCAAGGCCCTGCCCGTGCCGACGGCTGACATGGTGGCCACGCCCGTGCGCCAGCCGCATGCCGCGCTCAAGGTCGTGCCGCAAGCACCGATGCCGGTCGAACCCGCGGCCATCGAGCCAGAAGCGAACGAACCGGCGGAGACCGTCACCGCCGTGGCCGAACCTGCGGCCATGACGCCGACGCAAGCCACCATCGCCGCGATCTGGGGCGATGTGCTCGGTCTGCAGCAGGTCGGTATCGACCAGAAATTCTTCAGCCTCGGCGCAGACAGCCTCCAGCTGTTCCGCATCGTCGCGCGAATGAACGAGCGCGGGCTGGGTGTGGATGCACGTCAACTCATGAAGAACGTCACGATCGAGCAGTTGGCCGCGAGCCTTGACGGCACGCAGACGGACGAGCCGGTCGAGGCCCCCGCCGTGGCGAGGCCGTCGATCCTCAACTTCAAGCGCAGGATTGCTGAGGGAGCCTGAGCGATGAACGGAATAGCCTTGAATATCGCACCTGTGCAGGCGGTCGAGGCGGGCCACGCCCTGTTCCCGGCGACTGCCTGCCAGGTACGCTACTGGCACGAGCAGAAGGCGTCGCCGAAGGCCTCCGCGCTCAACATCGCCTTCCGGCTGCAATTGTCGGGGCCGCTCACTGCCGCGAGCATCGAACAGGTGCTCAGCGAACTGGTCGCGCGGCACGAGATATTGCGCACCGGCTTCCTGATGACGGGCGCGGGGCTGCGCCAGCAGGTCTGGAGCAGCGCCCCCTTCCGGCTCGCGGTGGTGGATCTCAGCGGTTTGGACGATAAGGCCGCCCTTGCAGAGGCCCAGCGCGTGGGCCAGGACCAGGCCCGCACGCCTTTCGAGCTGTCGTCCGCGTCGTTCTTCCGGGCCGTGTGGTTGCCAAGGTCGAACACGCAAGGCGAATTGCAGCTGACCTTCCATTCGCTCGTGATGGACGGCTGGTCCTTCGCGATCCTCGTGCGCGAACTCGTGGAAGGACTCGCGGCGTTGCGCGCGGGCCATGATCCCGATTACCCCGACGTCGACCTTCACCATGGCGACTACGCGCTGTGGAAGGGAGAGTTCCTGGCCAGCGGGGCGATCGATTGCGCTCGGGTCCATTGGCGCCAGGAGCTTAAAGGGTTCAGCCGTTTCGACGTGACGGGCGATCGCCCCCGGCCACCGCAGCGGCGCTTTCAGGGCGTCATTCGCTCCATTCTGTTGCCGGGCGAGATGAGCGAACGCCTGATCGCGGCCGCCAAGGCGCAAGGCGTGACGCTCTTCAGCGTTGCGGCTGCGGGCCTCGCGTTGGCGCTGCAAAAGGCGACCGGCCAGGCCAAAGTCGCTATGGGCACGCAGATGTCGGTGCGCGATCAGCAGGAACTCGAGGGTGTAATCGGGCCGCTCATCAACACGGTGATCCTGCGCCTCGACGTGACCCAAGACAGCACGCTCGCCGACGTTACCGCGCAGTGCGGCGCCAAGCTCAGCGACGCCATCGAGCATCTACACCTGCCGTTCGAAGAAATGATGGGAATGGCAGGCGAAGTGCCGGATATGAATCGACCGCCGCTATGCTCGGTCAACTTCGCTCTGCAGCAAAGCTTCGTCGGCATGGGCGACGAGGTCCGCCGCCAGGATTTCGCCGCGACGACTTCGCCCTCCTTCAACGCGGGCGCGCTCTACGACCTCAACTTCTTCATGGTGCGGCGCCCGGAAGGCTGGCGCATCTCCTGCGAGGGCGACACGGACCTCTACGACATCGAGACGATCGACCGGCATCTGGCCAACTGGCGCGAGGTGCTGGGAAGCGCCGAAGTGATGCCGCAACGGCCGCTCGCGCCCGCAGCCGGGAAAGACACGGCACAAGTCGCGGGCGGCGTGGGCGTCAGTGGTTTCATCAGCCGGGCCGAGCTGGAAGCGAAAGCGCAGAATATCGTGCGGTTCAACGAGGATGGTTCGCAAACGCCCATCATCGTGCTCAACAACATCGCGGTCCTCTATGAGCTGGCCAAACAGGTTGGCGACGAGCGCCCCATCGTCGACGTTCCCATGGTGCCAAAGACGCCTCAGCCCAACCTCCCGTTGCGCGCCTTCGAGGACATCGCTGCGGACGCCGTGCGACTCATCAGACTGATCCAGCCAAAGGGCCCCTATATCCTCATGGGGTACTGCGTGCTGGGTGCGATGGCGTTGGAGGCGGCCCACCAGCTGCGCCGAGAAGGCGAAACGGTCGAACATGTCATCCTCACTGATTCCTGGTGCCCGGGTTACCGGGAGACGATGCCCTGGTACGATCGCCTGCTGCGCAAGGTGCAGGTGCGCGTGGACGACATCCCGCGCGACTTCCGGCTCGCGAGACGTGGCGAGATGTCGATGATTGCGTTCCTCCAGCAGTTTCGGACAGTTCGCTGGCTTCGTCTCACGCAGCTTGCCGTGAAGTTGGGCATCCTGAAGAACGACAGCGCAAACAACATGATCGACGACAACCTCTGGTATGGCCGCAATATCGGCTATCTGCGCGAACAGCAGGTGCGGTATCGTCCGAAGCCCTATGACGGCAATGTCCAGATCTTCCGCAGCGGCCAGGTGCTCAAGGGCCGCCTGTTCGCACACGACATGGGTTGGGGTGAAGTCGTCACCGGCAATCTGGTCGTCACCGACGTTCCGGGCATGCACAACCAGATGTTCCGCGCGGCCGGTGCTGCTGTCATGGGTAAGCAACTGCTCGGCCGCTTTGCCCAAGCCGCACATGACAGGCAGGAAACCGCCCTTGAAGGGCCATGATCTCGAAGCGTCTCGATAGGGTAAATGGCCCATGTCCCATTCGCGTAGGGTTGTGCTGGTCGCGCTTTTGGGCGCTCTGTCCGTCACCGGCCTTTTTGTCAGGCTAGCTGTTCCCGGCCTGTTTCGCCGTGTGCCGGTCGCCGTCGCCAACGCGTCGGAGCCGCCCTCTGGAAGGGTGCGCCTCGCCGTGCTTGGTGACTCCAACAGCCAGGCCTACCACGACACGGTCATGTTGAGCGATCCGCACGCGCGAGGAGGCCAGTGGCGCGCGACCACCTGGCAGTGGACCGAGGTGCTCGCCCAGTTGCGCGGAGACCAGATCGACCAGGGCAAATGGGGCGTTTGGGGAACCGGGAAGTATCACGCCATTGCCAGCGAAGCTCTGGGGGCTCTCGCCCGCACGCCCCCCAAACAGGACTACCGCTATAACTTCGCGATTAGCGGGGCGACCTGCGGGCAGTTGATGGGGCAATCGCAGCGCCAGGCGATCCGTCTCGTCGACTTGATGGACACAGAACCACAAGCCTGGCGAGGTGGCATCGTGTTGATCCAGATTGGCGACAACGATCTCAGCAGCCACGAGCTTTTTGACGAGTTGTCTCGCGATCCGAACGCATTGCGCCCCGGGAGCGCAATGAACGCCTGCATCAAATCCATTGGCGAAGCCGTCGCGCTAATCCGCAAATATCACCCGGATACCTATGTCCTGCTCGTGACCGGGGGCAGCGACGCCGATTGGCCTGGCGAGTTCAACAGCTGGCAATCCGCCAGGGAGATAGCCAATATCGATGCCGGCATTGATCGCTTCAACAATGGCTTGCGCGCGCTCGCCGCGGCGGACCACCATGTCTACGTTCTCGACGCTGGCTTGTGGTTTAGAAGCCTGTGGGGCCATCGCGACGATCACGGCCGCCCGAGTTACAAGACCGTGCATCTGGGGCCTGGCTGGGCAATCACCAATACCACCGGCGACGATCCGCATAACACCTTCCTTTCAGACACTCATGCCGGCGTGGTCTGGAATACCCTTTGGGCACAGCAGCTTGTCGCTTCGCTGAACGCCGCTTTCGGGCTGCATATCAAACCGATCACGGACGCCGAGGTCGTCGATTTTCTCCGGCCAAGCTTCAGAGCCGCCGACACAACATCGGTGACTAGCCAGGAAGCTGTCAAGTAGACCGCTCATCCCCGGGTAAACGCCAAAACCGGCTTGGATGTTCGTCAACGCACATCTGGCCCACGGGCGCGATAGTAGCCTGCAAGCACTACCCTCTAACCTGCGAAGGTGTGCCATGTCTGTGACTAGCAATGGTGCGACGTTGGCCGATGCAACACCCCAACTAACCTCAGACGGCAAATTCCTGCACGCTTGCAATCAGGAATTCAAAAGCAACTTCAATCAGCATCCATTTAAATTCAATCATCTATTGCATGAGAGCGGCTTGTTCGAGATCCCAAGGATCGCAGAGGTCGCCCAGCGGATGCTTGAAAAGAATGGCAACGTCCGCGCGATCAACTTCAAGAATAGTTCGCTGGAATCCAGGTTCAGCGCCATGCCGCATAGCACGCGGCTGAAAGAGGCGTTTGCGAGCGTTCACGAAAACGACTCATGGATCAAGCTGACTCAGGCACACCTTTACGACGCGGACTACGCCCATGTCCTTGACACAATTACAGCCGAGCTCGAGGAGTTGTCCGGTTACCCGCTGCGCAGCGATATCACCCTGGTGACGATGACATTGCTGGTCTCGTCGCCAAAGATCTCGACTCCCTTCCACATCGATCACGAAACCAACTTCCTCTTCCAGTTGCAGGGCTCGAAGGACGTCTGTCTCTTCCCCGCTACCGATCGCGAGCTGGTGCCGGACCAGGAAGTGGAGCGCTACTACGCCGGCAACTTCGAGGCTGCGCGCTATCGCCGTCAACTGCAGAACCGCGGAACGATCTTCCGGCTCAACCCGGGCGAAGTGGTGCATCACCCTCCATTGGCGCCGCATTGGGTCAAGAACGACGACAACATTTCAGTGAGTATCAGCATCAACTACTGCATGAGGTCGCTCGAGCGACGCGCACGGGTTTACCAGGCTAACTACGTTCTGCGCATGATGGGGCTGAAGCCGATGCCGCCCGGAGTTTCGCCATTGCGTGACAGCTTGAAAAGAAAGGTCATCTCGACGCTCGAACACCGCCATCCCAAAACGTTCGCGGAAGTCGTTCACTCGCCAGTGACCCGATTGAAGTCGCCGCTGAACGCAGTTCGGCGTCTGGTCAAACGCTGAACTCTCGCGATTAAATCGTTACGCCAGTCGGACAACTGCGGCATCTGCGCGAGGTAATCATGAACTATATCGGCCGCCCTCACTTTCTGGCTCCTGAGCCTCTCTTGAGGGAAGCGTCAACCTCGCCGGCGGGCGCGCGCGAGACGACTGCGCGGTCCAATCCTGCGCTTGCGGAGGTTCCCTCGGTTAGTGAGCCCTGCCTGTTGTCGCTCGTCGTGCCGTTCTATAACGAGGAGGAGATGATCGGCGCGTTCTTCAGTACGGTCATTCCTGTACTCGAATCGATCGACGGAACCGAGTTCGAAATCGTCTGTGTGAACGACGGCAGCCGCGATGACACGCTGCGCATGCTGATCGGCATGTCGAAGGCGGACACCCGCATCCGTGTCATCGACCTGACGCGCAACTTCGGCAAGGAGGCCGCGCTTTCGGCAGGGCTCGACGAAGCGCGCGGCGCCATTGTGATCCCTTTCGACGCGGATTTGCAGGACCCGCCGAAAATCATTCCGGCATTGGTCGAGAAATGGCGCGAAGGCCACGATGTCGTCGTCGCCAAACGCGTGAGCCGGCTCACGGACTCCTTCCTGAAGCGCCAGACCGCGGCGATTTTTTATCGCATACACAACGCGATGTGCGACACGAAGATCCCGGAGAACGTGGGTGACTTCCGTTTGATCACAAGGGAGGTCGTGGACGCGCTCAAACAGCTCCCCGAGACGCGCCGCTTCATGAAGGGGCTGTTTGCCTGGGTCGGCTACCGAACCGCAGTCGTCGAGTATGTGCGCGAGCCCCGCCTCGCCGGCCGGTCGAAGTTTTCTGGCTGGAAACTGTGGAACTTCGCGCTGGAGGGCTTCACGAGTTTCAGCACGCTGCCGCTTCGCGTATGGACCTACGTCGGCAGCTTCGTGGCATGTATCGCCATTCTGTATGCATCGTTCCTCATTGTGCGAACCCTGATTCAGGGAATCGCCGTACCAGGCTACGCGTCGCTGATCTCCGCAGTCCTTCTGCTCGGTGGGGTTCAATTGATCGGAATTGGCGTACTTGGCGAATACATCGGCCGTATCTACTACGAATCGAAGAACCGACCGGTCTACCTGATTCGCAGACGCTATGAACCCGCAAGCCCCAACGATGCCTGATCTTCGCGCGGTACGAAGGTTTGTGGTCTATGCGGGCGTCGGTGCGATCGGCACCGTCACGCAGTATGCGATTCTGATTGCGATGGTTCGCTCCGGCTACGCCTCCCCGGCCCTCAGCTCGATGGTCGGGGCGAGCTTCGGCGCAATCGTCAACTACGGTCTCAACCGCCAGATTACGTTCCGAAGCAAAAGCAATCCGCTGTCGACCGCACCGAAGTTTGCCATCATCGCTTTGCTTGGCGTGCTCACGAACGGCTTGTGCATGAAGTTCTTCGTCACAGGTCTTGGTTTGAACTATCTGATTGCGCAGCTGGTTACGACTGCCCTCGTTCTGGGCTTGACCTATCTGCTCAACTCGGCGTGGACGTTCAAAGAGAAGGAGCACTTCTCCGAGGTGGCCTCCAATGCGTCCAATAAGGTCCCGACGGCAGGCGACGCACCGTCCTCGTGAACGTTGCGTGACGAGCAATGCAAACCCATTTGCCTCCGTCTTACTCGCAGCTAACCTCGCCGGTGCACTCCGTGCAGACCGTGACAGCCGCGCAGACTGCCGCGCCGCCTGAGCGAACTTAGCGGTGCGCAGGCATACGCTGATGACCCTGCCTCGTTTGATCGAAAGCCGCGTTGCCCAACGCACAGAGAGGTTCGAATCCACCGGCTACATTCGTCGCGTGACTTGCCTGTATGGACGTAAGCGAGACGCCCTGCCGTCATTTGGCGGCCGGGGCGACATCGAGTGGTGAACGAGGCGCGCAGAAACACGCTGCAGATTCCGAGCGGCATGGGTTCCGGATCTTGGCGGCATTCGCGGCCGAAAAGCAGTCATCGGCCCGTGCTCATACCTCGACTGATATTGGGCGCTAACAGCTCATTTTGCCGGATGCACCACTGGGCGATTAACTCCCTTATCTATTGATCTTTTGGCTGCGAGCGTGGAGGTGCTACATGACAATAAAGTGGTCACGGGGGAATGTGCATCTGATCCTGTCCTGGATCGTCGTCGGCATACTGGGTATCGTCGAAGGACTCTACGGGCGGACGCAATATTATGGCGACTGGATCTCCTATCTCAATGTTAGCTGGGGCGTCACGCACCTCGATTGGCGCGAAATTTTCAACCCGTTCTGGAATCCCGGATATCCCGCATTAGTTGCCGGTGCTCGAGCGCTGGCCGCCCCCACTCCGGACGGTGAGTGGTATGCAATAACGGCAATCAACTGGGTAATCTATCTGGTCGCTTATGCAGCCTGGCGCGGACTGATCCGGAGTGCTCTCGCGCTGTATTGGCCAGGTTCGCTTGCGCTGAGCAAGCACCCGTTTACGATCTGGGTTGGGGTTTGTGTTTTTCTTGGCGCCTGCCTGGCGCTCGACTCTGTTTCGGCCGCGTGTCCGGACTTGCTCGTGACCACGGGCTTCGTCCTTGCTTCGGGTCTGCTTCTCTCCCTGATCCGCCGTCGCGACCTGCTCACTGCGACTTTGCTTGGTCTGGTCCTTGGTCTCGGCGTATGGGTAAAGGGGGTATTCACTCCATTTGCCTGTCTGTTCATGTTGACGCTTTTCATCTATTGCTGCATGAGGGGCAGCTTGTGGAGATCATTCGGTGCGGTAGTGGGAACGTTCGGTGTTTTCTTTGCCATCTACGTCGCCGGGATTTCCTGGTCCTATGGGCAATTTACTCTTGGCGCCTCCGGTGCGTTGAATGTCCCCTGGCACGTGAACGAGCTACCGCACCTTACCAATTGGCAAGGCGGACCGGAACAGTTCGGCCGCCCAATCCATCCGACCAGTCAACTCGTAGCGGGCTTGCCAGCTTTCGGCTTTGGCACACCGTTCCACACGACTTACCCTCCCTATAACGACGTCGCATATTGGTACAAGGGCTTTAAGTCATTCTTCAGTTTGAGAATGCAATTGATAGCAATGGGCCGGTCGCTGTGGAGCTTGCAGCAGATACTCAAGCAACACCCAACGGTGCTTTCGGTCGCTGCGGCTTTCATGTTTATCGTTGCCAGGCGGTCATGGCGAGCATCGCTCGTCAGGACAATGATCCGGACCTGGCCATTGCTGTTGCCGACTGTCGGAGGCTTTGCCGCCTATTTTATTGTTCATGTTGAAGATCGCTATCTCAGTGCGTTCGTTATGATCATTGCGCTTCTGACATGGGCGCCATTGCTCGATGTAACGCTGCAATCCCGCCGCCTGCTCGCCACAGCTCTCGTCATAATCTATAGCGCAGGTGCCCTCGGTGAACTTGTGATGACTGATGGGCCTTCATTCGTGGCGGCAGTTCGCCAAGCGGACTTTCACGACGATCCGAAATGGCGGATTGCCAACGCTCTTACTGCCTCTGGGTTGCAGCCGGGGGACCCGGTCGCCGTGATCCGGGATAGCTATCCTACTGTCAGGGTCAGTTGGGCCTATGTGTCACGCTTGCGCATCGTCGCCGAGTTCGGTGGTCTTCCGTACCGTATCGAGCCTCAAGACCGTAATCGCCTTGATCGTAAAGACGAAGTCCTCTGGCCGAATTTTAGTGAAACGTTCTGGACGAAGCTTACGGCGCAACAGCGTGAAGAGGTCATGCAGGCGTTCCATCAAACTGGAGCGCGAGCGGTCGTGTCGCTAGCGATGCCGAATATTGAGCCCGGTCCTGGCTGGGTAGCCCTGAAGGGAACGCCCGCGTGGCTGTACAAGTTTGCCGATGCGGCCAAATAGACCCAAAGCCGCAACTTGCTTTAGATAATTAGTTGTACGTGTTTCGCGCGTTCCACGCAATTGGGTGCCCCAATGTGAAAGGGTATTGTCTATACCCACTCCGCATTTGACTAAAAGGAGCGATCATATGGAGACTACCACCGTTCCCCCGGTTCTCGGAACGACATTGCCTGACAAGTGGATCGACGCGGATGCTTCAGTGTTTCGAGAGAATTTCGAGCGGAAGAGTTTCGACGTCTCCCATCATCTGGCGTCCCATCCGCTCTTTCAACTTCCTCAATTGATGGAATTGGCGGAGCGAACCCTGAAAACGCGTCCAGCTGACCTCTACTACGACATGGGCGACGTCGCGCCTGGTCAGAAATGGAACGATACGAATCGCGCGTTCTCACCGCTAAATGCATTACAGCAGCTGGAAGATTCCAACGCCTGGTTCATTTTCAGAGGCCCGCAACAAGATCCTGCCTACGTCGAGCTGTACACGCACGCGATCGCGGAGATCAAGGGCATGGTTGGCGGCGACATCGAATCCGCGATCAAGAGGGAGGACCTCATCATTTTCGTGACGTCACCGAAGCGGGTGACGGCGTATCACATAGATCGCGAATGCAATTTCATTCTTCAAATCCACGGGCAAAAGGATTTGTACGTCTTTGATCGGGAAGACCGGCAGGTTCTTCCGGAGGTGGAACTCGAGCGATTCTGGACGATCGACCACAACGCGCCAAACTATAGACCCGAGTTGCAGGACAGGGCGAAGACGTACAGACTGGCCCCCGGAAACGGCGTTCACGTTCCTGTCAACTGCCCCCATTGGTTGAAGAACGGCGACAATATCTCGGTGACTTTGAGCGTAAATTTTCAGTTTCTCAACACGCTGCGAGCGGATGTCTATCGGGCCAACCATTACCTCCGAAAGCTTGGAATCAACCCCACCCCGCCTGGACAAAGCGCGGTGCTGGATCGCGCCAAGGCCGCGGCATTCTCGGCGGTGAATGCCGCTCGGCGAGTTGCGAAGTCGGCCCTGCAAGGAGGCGACTAGTGTTACGTTGTCACCCGGCGTTCATCGACCGCTCCAAGCCTCGACGATATATGGCCTGCGGCGCGTGAAGTCCCCAGTTGGGCGAAAAGCTGGAACTGGCACGATCGCGTTTCCAGAATTGCCCCGGCCCGCCCGGCCCGCCGTGGCGGGCCTTGTTGTTGTACGCACAAGCAATCGAGATCACCTGCTGCCCTGTTGGTAATCTGAATGTGTGACGTGCCATGCGAGCAATCCGCGCCCACCCACGCTCCGTCCCTCGCAATTGTGTCCAGCACGATCCAGCGAATCACCCCACCTTCTCAACCAGCTCTCTCCAGCTAGCGAGTATCGGTTCGCGCGCAAAAATCTGGAGATGCGCGCGAGCCTGAGAAATTCGCCGAACACGCTCCTCGCCCGACATTTCGGCTAGCGAACGCATACCATACGCGATGGATTCGCGAGCAAGCGGATCGGCGCACAGCATCGCGTCGCCGCCAACCTCCGTCAAGATGCTCGCGCGGGAAACGAGGCATGGCAAATCGTGCTCTATCGCCTCGATCACCGGCATTCCGAATCCTTCCAGCAGACTCATCAGCACGAAACCGGATGCATTGCGGTAAAGCCAACGAAGCTCGTCATCTTTCGTATATCCCGGCATCACGACACCCGGAGATTGCCTGGCGAGTTCAATAGCGACGTCGGCACCTGGCTCGCGCCCTCCGACAATGACATACTGCCACCCTTTCTCCACCAGCCCGCTTGCCGAGAACGCCTCGATACAACGGGCCTGGTTCTTGCGATCTCCGATACTCCCCACCGTCAACAGAAAACGGCGCGAAACGCCGTCCAGCCGACGCCCCTCTCCTTCCTTGACCCCCAAACGGGTTGGAATATAGATGACGTTCGATGAGGCAAAGTCATTACCGTACAGCGCGTGAAATTCCCGCTGAGACGTCTTGCTGACAAAAACCATATGGGGCTTCATTCGCCGGATCTGGTCATAAGCCCGAAGGTACAATTCATTGACACCGGGCGCAAAATATTCAGGATGGGTGATCGGACCGACATCGTGGCAGAGCACAATGTCTCGTGCTTCCAGGCGATGGCGCACGACGCTGAGCGGGTCGAGATGCAGCGTAGGACGGGGATCGCGGATTACCGGAAAAAGTGAAACCAGGCGCGACCTGTTGACCCGCGCAATGGTTTCCTTCTGTGTCAATCGACCTACGATCCGGCGCATCAGATCACTATGGGGAAATTCGTGAATTCGTCCGTAGTGGACCCTCGTCACTCTGGCGCCGAGCGTTGAAATGATGTCCTTCCCCAAAAAGAGCTTGCCGGTTCGATCATTGAGCGCCAATGAAAAGTCGACATCAATAGACATTACGTGCCCCCAACAACGCTTTCTATAAGGAATTCAGCCGCTCACGGCCTTCACGGCATCGAACACGCTGCGCGCCGCCTGTCTCCAGGTGAAGCCGCCAGCCTGCCGGAGTCCGGCGGATATCAGGGATTGCCGCACGGCTTCATCGTTGAGTATGGCCAGAATATTCAGCCGCCACGCGTCCGGCTCGAACGGATCGGCATAAAGCGCCGCCTTGCCGCAAACTTCCGGAAGCGCGCCAAACGGCGCGGCTACGACCGGGCAACCCAGCGCCATCGCCTCCAGCGGCGGCAGACCAAACCCTTCCGTAAGCGAGGGACAGGCAAGCGCGCCGGCATTGTTCATCAGCCCAACGAGCTCGGCATCGCTAATGCGGCCGGTAAATCGCACGTTGGAAGGCACGACATGCCCGAGATTTTCGAAGTCGGCCTGCGTCGCACCGCCGAACAGCACGAGTTTGACGTCGCTCAGCTGTGCGCTGGCGAAGGCCTTGAGCAAAATGCCAATGTTCTTGTGTTTCTGGGTGTTCGCGAGTGCGAGCACATAGCGCCGCGGCCTCAGGCTCAACACAGCAAGCTGCCGCGCGTCGGGCTGGACCTGCAGAACATGGTCGCAGCCGTTATGCACAACGACAATCTTGTCGGCGTTGGCGATGCCATAGCGCACAAGCTCGCCTTTAGAGAACTCGGATACGGTAAAGATAATCTTGTGCCGTTTGCCGATGAAAAAGTAGAGCGATTTGTACCAAAGCCGAAAAAGAAGCGAATAGGATTCCGGGGCCGAATACACTTGGGCGTCGTGTATCATCGTCGCCGAATCCCGATGAAACAGTGGTCCAAGGTTGCAGAGGTTAAGAATGAAGTCCCTTCTGCGAGCCAGCGGAAGATAGCATTGTTCCCACGCGATCCGGTGAATCTTGCGAACCCAGCGACTCTCGCGAACGCACGAAATATTACGGTAGGGCGGAATCTCGACGCGGTCTCTGACTACGAGGGCGCAATCGACGCCGCTGCCGGCTTGCCCGGCAATCAGCGCATCGGTCGCGGCAACGAGCTGCTCGGCAACCTTGTGCACGCCCGTCGGCGCCGCCCCGAAGAACTTGCCGTTGAATGCTATCGTCTTCGACGCGATCGTTTTCATAGCCTACCCCCACCTTCAAGCATCAATTCATTTCGCACAATGTGCTGGAACCGATCAGATCGCCGCTATAACGGCCGCGACGATAGCCCCAGAGGTTCCGAACAGTACTCGCGCAACGCGATTTCCGTCCTTACACGGGACAATGCGCTTTTCTCCGACAGGTATGCTATCGACACGGCCAGTGCGGGACTGCTGGATACCGCACGCAAACGCGTGCTTGTCCAGCCTGCACGCGGGGGGCGCCGCGTACCGGCTCAAACGGGTGTATCGGCCGCCCTGGTGTCGAGAACCGCTTTAGGCGTCGATCGGCCAAATCGGGAAACGAGCCAGGCGCGTATGGGCGTATCGATGAAGCGCATGATGAGATAACTGGCCAGCAGGATCGCGGGCAAGAACACGGCGGCCTCCAGAATCGGATCCTTTCTGTGCATCAACTGCTGATAGATGCCGTTGAGCCAGACAAACGTAGGGTAATGCAACGCGTACACCGGATACGACAGTTCGCCAAGAACGAGCGCGGCGGCCCGCACAGGCCCGGTGAGCGCAATCGAAGATCCGCCGAGGATCAGCAACGGCATCACGGCGGCAGCCCACAGCCACTGTACGAAGAAGGGGATCTGGCCATTCCACCCCATAATGACCATGGTCGCGATGCACGCTGGAAGAAATAGCGATTTCCAGATCCCCAACGAGAGCAGGCCGAATTTCACATGACCGTGATAAATCAGGACGCCTAGATAGTAAGCGCCAAATACACGTGGAAAGCCGGAAAGGAAAGTCTGCGGCGTATCGCCTCCCATTCCGAACACCGCGGTAAACGCATAGCCCGCGATCGCCACGACGAGCGCGAACTTCATTCCGTCGAATCGGCGGGTGAGCATCCAGAAAAGATTGACGACCAGCTCGAGGAAAAGCGTGTATTCGGGGCCATTGAGCGGAAACACCTGCGGCCCTCCAATTGCATGCGGAGCACCGAAAGTCGGAATGCACGATAGACCGAGGAGCGTGGCGGCCGCGAGCCAGCCTGGAGGAATGTCGGAATCGTGAAGCAGAACCGATCTCGCCGCCAGATACGATGCACTCAACAGGGTTCCGATCACTATCATCGGCATCAGCCGTATGAGTCTGATACGCGCGAAAAGCGCACCGCTCATCCCTCTTTCGAAGCGGCCACGGTACGCCATACACAGGACGTAACCCGATAGGCCAAAGAAGAAGTCGACAGCAATGCCCGCGTTGGGGGCCAACCATGGGATCCCAAGCCAGTGATTGAGGTGAAAGAGCAGGACCGATATGGCTGCGAGGCCGCGCAGACAATCTGGCACCGCCAAATGGGAGTCTTTTTTCATCGCGAGCGACTAACACCAACTTTTTGGGCAACCTTCTCCGCCACTAATATCTGGTCCGAATCGGAACTACCTTCACAGGCTTGTGCATAGCGTACGGCGCAACTGGGCGCGCCCCTAGCGCTTGTTCCCTGATTGTGTACGGTCAGGCACAATGCCGGCGGCTCTCAGCGTTCTGCTATATCGGAATTAAAATCAGCCTCGTGCCTGGCAATTCTAAAAGCTCTCGGGTCGCTCAGGCGTCAGCCTTCCTCGAAAGAAGTCCCACAATCCGATCAAATTGCCCATTAGACGCCCTCGCCGGTCGATCCAAGGCTCGGGTGCAAAACTTCGCACAATATTGCTCGCGATATTGCGTATGACATGATCGACCGCCGGGCGCAGAGGCATCGTCTTCTTTTTCACCAGATAGAACGGATTGATAACCTGCGAATAGCCAAGTTTGCATCCGGACACCCTGCCGCGTTTGACTCCCATGTGCACGCCGAGCGCGGTATTGATACGCACGACGAGATAGCCCCGATTCCAGATCTGGCCTCCGAAATCACGATCCTCCTGCCAGCCATAGAGAACGAGGCGCTCATCAAAGCGCAGGCCAGCGATGCTGCTCGCGCGGAACGCCATGTTGCACCCGTAGGGACCACCGGTCGGCGCTACGATCAATCTTTCCGGAAGATCGCCGATCCTGGCAACGATGGCCCGTCCCTCTTCAAAGGAATAACCTGGCCCATGAATGCCGTCCGCAATGACGGTTCCGGTGACACAGGCAATAGACGGATCGCTGTCCAGGGCCTTGAGGACTTCCGCAATCCACTCGCTATGCATCAGAAAGTCATCGTCCAGGAAAACCACGACGTCGACGTCGTCCGGCACATGGTTCAATGCATGATTGCGTTGCGTCGTGAGTCCAGGTCGCCCCTTCAGCACGATCATTCCGGGCCGGACCGACAGGTCGCCAACGTCCTCGTCCGAGACGCAGGAGACGATGATCAGATCAGGTTTAACCGTTTGCAAGTCGACGAACGCAACGACGTCCTTGAGAATGTCTGCGCGACCACGAGTGGCGAAGATCAGGCAGATTCTCGGATCTTTGCTAAATGAAGGCTGACTCATTGGCTCGGCCATCTTGACTCGCGAACTGAAGCTCGATTCCATCATTGACCTCGTCGACCATTGCCCGCAGGAATGCGCTGGACGCGGCATAGGCACACCAGGCACCGCACTCCTGCCTGCCGCACGCACCCGCGAATCTCACACGTACACCTCGATGCATGTGCAAAATAATTCGCAGACCCAATTATTCGAGCCATCTTCCAAATCTCGCCGGCAAAGAGAAACCTTCGTTGATCCCGAGAATCTCCCGGAACAAACCTACTTTCCAGATCCCGAAAATCAGCATAACCAGCAATGATCCTTCCGCCAGTATTCGCGCGTACACCATACCTGCAGCCCCCCAGTGGCTGGCAAGGGGAATGGCCACCACCAGGTTCACCACTGCGCTGATCACACCGCTCCAGGCAAGCTGCTTCTCAAGTTTGCGGGGAATCAGGAAATAGATACCTAGTACCCGCGTGCAAACGGTAAGCGGCAGAATGAACACCATAATATTAAGAACCGGGACGGCATGACGGAGTTCCGGTCCAAATACTAGCGGTATGAGCCATTCAGAGAGCAATCTCGTGATGATCACACCCGCTACCGCTCCCACAAAGAAGACAGCAAATGTTCGCCGGGCAAGCAGGTTCGCTCGGGCCGGGTTGCGGGTAACCAGATACATGACCTTCGGCGCCAGAATCTGGGCGGCGGGCGCCATGATGCTCAACGCGGCACCCACCAGGCGCTCAGAGAGACCAAAGGCACTCACTTCCGGGGCCGCGGCCAGTAGCGACAGAATATAGGTGGATGCGTCGAGCACCAATACCGCCGTTCCACTGTATATGAAGATTGTGGCCGATCGCTTGATCAGGCCCACGGCCGCACGCAGGGGCGCAATGAAGCCGGTGTATTCTTTTCGAACAAGCCAATAAGCTACCAGCGTCTGGATCATGCTGGAGGCAAAAATCACGGGAAACGCGCGGTCGACATCAGCCGGCTTCCGAATGAAGGTAAATATCAGTGCGAGCGAAAGCACGAGCCCCAATACTTCGATCAGGACATTCGTCCGCGGACGTCCCGTGCTGGTGAAATACCAACCAATGTTGAAGGCGGACAGCAGCCCTCCGGCGACGACGAAAAAGCCCGCGAGAGGCACATTAGCAATAATTTCCGACCTGCTAACGGCAAGGCCTCCGACAATCGCACCGGGAACGGACAATAGCAGCCGGGCCGTAAACTGATCCCGAAAAATCGTATCGCGTTCGCCCGCGATTTCGGTATGGACGATATCTCGTCCCCCGATGGTAGAAAACCCGAAGTTCACGACCAGCCAGAGAGCACTGGAAAGTGAAAGCCCGGCCAACACCACGCCGTAACCACTCGCACCCAGCACTCTTCCGTAATAAGGAATCAGGATGAGGGGGTACAGATAACGTACCGCGTACGAAAAGTAAACAGCCAGCAGTTCAAGCTTTGAAAGCGACGCGTGTACCTTATTCATGAGCCCCCCTGGCAACCCATCCGCCACGCGCGGGCGCACGTCGCAGCACACGCGGCGAGAGCGCGCCCGCTGCGGCCGCAAATATGTAGAAACAAGTACCCAGTTCGAAGACGCTAAGTGAAGCTGAGGCCACGATCAACGTCGCGATCATGGCGTGTCGCGCCGCATAGGAAATGGCCCGCTCCGTGAAGGGGTAATGGGCAGGCACCGGCACCAGCAAGGTCTTGCCGAGGAACATCCCGTAACACACCACCCCCACGACACCAAGACTTGCCACCAGTACCACCAGAAAGCTCGACGCACGAATGCTTCCCAGTCCAACGCCTATTCCATAAGTGTCGAAGAAGTTGGTGATCCCTTGGGAGTTCCACCCCATCCGCTCAACGCCGGAGTCACTACCTGCCTTGCTCAGAATCGCAGCGTCGACGAAATCCCCGAGCACTTTCACCACCCCCGGCAGAAAGACGATCACGTAGAGCACACCCAACAGCCCAGCGCATGCCGAGATAACCGAAAGCCGTTGCTTGCGTACAGTAGCGAAACGCGAGATCACACCGGGCCGGCTGACGAGCAGGACGAACTGGTACGCCCCTAACCCGACATACGCGGTTCCCGAGGTCGACAACAGCAGGAGGCATCCCGTTACAGTCGCAAGCGGACCGGCAAGCTTCGGTCGATAGCCGACGAGCCAGAGATTCAGGCAAAAGACAAAGAGCGGCAGCGTAAAAGCGGCGAAACCGGAGGTCTCACTGAAGGTGCCGCTGATGCGAACCATTCCGGCCATTTCCTGGCCGGTCAAATCGGCAAACTGTGCCGTCTTGATGGCCGAGAGAATGTCGAGGCCTGCCGCGTGCGCGACGATATCGATCAGGCCAGCAAATGCGTCAAGCGACGCGAGCAGGAAGATGGCGTTTGCGAGCGTACGGTACACACCACGATATTTCAGGAACGCAAACATCGAGCAATACACCGCGACGTCGGCGATACAATAGATCGTCTGGGACAGGTTGCCGGAGACAGGCCCTAGCGGCTGCAATACGATGAACTGGCTGCTGCGGTCGACAGGGAACACCAGTGTCGCGCCGCTCAGCACGCGCGGCAGCAAGATGGCGCCAGCGACGGCCCACAGGCAGTTGCAGAGCAGCCAGAAGCCGGGCCTGTCCTGCGCGACCGCGCCAGCGAGCCCCTTCCCGCCGACGAGATTGAACGCCCTGAGTGCGAAGAACGCGAGAAAGACTTGCGCCGGCAAGATGCCGATGCCGCCCAATCCGAGCGCGAGCGTACATCCAAACAAGGAAAACGCCGCCATGCCGTATATCGCGCCGCGATACGACACGTAGAGCGCCGCCAGTCCGGCGACGAACACGATGACTCCGAATATCGTCAGTTCCACTTGCCGAAACCCCCATCCGTTCACCCAGCATTTCTGCGTGAACGATCTCGTTATCGCGCCAACTCAGGCTGAATGCCAGCGCCGCACCACTGGCGGCGCATCAGCAAACCCCTTGTCGGCATCCATTGCGCGCTCCACGACGCTTAAAAACTCCTGCTTGAATCGCTCTTCCGTAAAGCGCATCGCATTACGACGGCAAACTTCCGCTTTGAGCGGTGGCTGCCGCTCGAAACGCTCCACCGCATCGACGATCGATTCCACGCTCTGCTCGCCGAAGAAGAGCCCCGTGCCGCGTTCGGGGTCCGGCGAATCCACCACGATCTCCCGCGACCCTCCACGACCCAAAGCGATGACCGGCGTGCCACAGGCCTGCGCCTCGACAACCGAAATGCCAAAGTCCTCTTCTGCGGCGACGACGAACGCCCGCGCACGCTGCATGTAGTCCACCAGGACCTCGTCGGGCTGATAGCCGAGCAACGTCACATTGGGCGTCGCGCACGCCTTGACGCGAGCAAAGTCGGCGCCGTCGCCGATCACCACGAGACGGCGCGACGGCATCGCGGCAAATGCCTCGACAATGAGCGGTATTCGCTTGTACGGCACCATGCGTGAGGCGATCAAATAGAAGTCTTCATGGTGGTTACCCAATTCGAACCGGTCTACATCGACTGGCGGATAGACTACGGCGGCTTCGCTGCCGTAGGCCTTGCGAATGCGCCGCCCCACAAATGCGGAATTGGCGACGAAGGCGTCCACGCCATGCGCCGTGCGCTGGTCCCAGATACGCATGTAGTGAAGCAATGCGCGCACGATCCAGCTTTTCATGCCGCGCTGCAGCCCGGCCTCGCACAGATACTGATGCTGCAGATCCCACGCGTAGCGAATCGGCGAATGGACATAACTGACGTGCACCTGGTTCGGCCCCGTCAAGATGCCCTTCGCCACCGCATGGCTCGAAGAAATCACGAGATCGTACGACGAGAGATCGAACTGCTCGATGGCCAGCGGCATGAGCGGAAGGTAGCTGCGAAACGATTTGCGCGCCCGCGGCAAATGTTGAATAAACGAGGTCGTGGCATGTTTGCCACCCAGCACCCCACGCTGCGACTCAGGGAAGAAGTCGACGACGCTGTATAGATCCGCCTGTGGAAACAGCTGAAGAATCTGCGCGACGACCTTTTCGGATCCCGCGTAGGTGACGAGCCACTCATGCACGAGCGCGACACGGCCGAACCGGCGTGTATTGTTGGCAAGATTGGATGCAAGCGTTACGTTAGCCACGGCGAGATCTCCTCGATCAACCTGGTGGCGGTCGCTTGCCAGGTTAGTTCTGCAGTCCGGGCGCGGCCTCGCTCGCGCAGACTGTCACGCAACGCGGCATCGCTCGTGATTCGTTCAAGCAAGCTCGCGAGCTCCGCAGGATCGTCCTGTGAGGTGTAGAGCACGGCGTCGCCGCACGCCTCCTGGACAGCCGGCAGCCGCGAAGCGATGACGGGGCAGCCAAGCGCCAGCGCCTCGACTGGCGGCAGCCCGAAGCCCTCGTAACGCGACGGATAAACGAAGCACGCTGCGCGACGATAGAGCGCCGCGAGTTCGCCGTCACTCACGTACCCGAGATGCTTCACAAACTCGGGCAACGCGTCCTGGCCCGTTCCGTAGACTCGTGCATCGCCTCCACCCACGACAACGATATCGAACTGCGCGTCACGGATGAGTCGTGCGGCCTCGGCCACCAGCTGAAAATTCTTGTGACGGTTGAGGCTGCCCACCGCAAGCACGAACGGACGCTCGTCGAACGCGTTTGCTGCCTTGTCCCCATCCTGTTGCACACGCAACATGTGCTCGCCGCTCTCCGACACAACGCCGATCTTTTCTGCAGGAATCCGGTAAGCGTCACACAGCTCACGCCGCGAAAATTCGGACACGGTAATCACTCGCCGCGATATGCGGCCAAGACGCGGCGCCATCAGTCGATACCAGGCAACAAAGGACCGGCTGTAGCTGTCCGGCACGCGCGCGGGCGCCGCGTCGTGCAGCACCGTAATTTGCCGGCGATACAACAGCGGCCCCGAGTTGCAGAGATTGAGCAGCAGCCGGCCGCGTGCAGCTTGAGGGAGCGCCAGTTGTTCCCAACGCAGGCCACCGCCTTTTCCGGTCGCTCGCAGCGCGACGTGCCGAAACGGATTCGGCATGGCGGCCAGCGCTTCGGGCACGATGATTTCGGTCCGCAATCCGGCGACGCGTGGATCGCGCAACTCGATCAATTGATCGAGCGCCCGGATAGTCTCGAACGCAAAGCGATCGACACCCGTCGCGCGGCGACCAAGGAAGCGGCCGTTGATCATCAGATTGGGGGCAAGCACGTGTTTCATCCCAGGGTGGAAGGCATCGCTCACGGCCGGATTCGACGGGCCACGCCATGCAATTCATATGTCTTGAAGTGTGGCCGGTCTTCGCACCGGCGAATGTTCGCCGTCGCTCATGTCGCGCCAACTCACGCATCCAGAGCCGGTCCTGGAGAGTCGGTTGCGAATTGCGATGGAACGTAGCCGCTAATGCGATTGGCGGATCCGGTCAAATGACGGATGACTGAAAGCATCCAGACCGCCGGTGAAGTAGGCTGAAGCAGGGTGACTCCGCTCCAGCCCAAGAGGTGCCGCTTGACTGGCAATTCAATGGACCGCGGCGCGGCCACCGAAGAGCACACGACTGCCGGCAGTAACCCGCTATTCCGCCCTTGCACTCCCCGTATCCTTGGCAAAGCCGTAGCTCGAATAGCCGTACGCGGCATATTCGTTGCCATAGCGTCCCGGACGCGATGTCATGTCGTTGAAGATCACGCCGCGAATTGGCACGCCAACCTGTTCAAAGCGACGCACGGACTCGCGCAGATCGGCCACGCTCGTCGCGCCCTGGCGCGCGATCACGAACACTGTGCCCGCCAGTTTTCCGATGATCCCGGCGTCGGCCACCGGCAAAATCGGCGGCGCGTCGATCAACACGAGCTCATACGTCGAATTGGCCCATGCCACGAAGTTCCTGAAAGCGTCTTTTCGCAGCAGCTCGCTGGCATTGGTCACATAACCTCCGGTCGCGACGAAGTCGACGCCCGGCATCACATCGCGATTCACCACGTGGTCATAGCTTTGGCAGTGTTCGAAGATGTTAGTGACGCCTGGCATACTCGGCACCGCCATATGCTGGTTCAGCGAGCCCCGCCGCAGATCCGCGTCGACAAGAAGCACACGCTTGCCCGACGCACCGAATACAGCCGCCAGATTGACCGAGACGAACGACTTGCCGACCATGGGTGTCGGCCCCGCCAGCAGCACGACACGATTGTCTGCTTCCTCCAGCGAATGTTCGAGCGCGCTGCGGAAGCTGCGCAGGCTCTCGACCGCCGGGTCGAACACGGCCTTGTGCGCGAGCACCGTGTTCGCGCCCGGCGCGCCGTGCGGCAAACGACGCGCAAGCGAATGCTGAATGCGGCTGCGCGGTACGGCCGCGAAGACTGCCAGCCCGGTGCCCGCTTCGATCTCGTCCACGACGGAGACGCCGCGGTTGAGCCTCTGGCGCAGCAGCACGAGCGCAGCGCCGGCAAACAATCCAGTAAAGACGGCGGCGACCACGATAATTGCGCGCTTCGGCCGAATCGGTCCTTCAGGCGGCACCGCGGCGTCGATCATGCGCACATTCGACACGCGCCCGGCCTTGATCAGACGCAGTTGCTCGCGGCTGTTCAAAAGGTTTGTGTAGATGTTCGTATCGACGGTCACTTCCCGCTGCAGGCGCACGAGCTCTTGCTCCACCGGCGGCAGCGCGCGGGTCTGCCCCGCCAGGTGTTCCAGCGACTTCTGCGCTTCGGACAGTTGCCCGTTGATAGCGACGAGAGCCGGGTTGTCGTCGGTGAAACGGGCCATCGCCTGGGCGCGTTGCTGTTGCAGATCGGCGATACGCTGTTGCGCCAGCGCCGAACTCTGCAACAGCGCCGAAGCTTCGGCATCCAGATTGACTGCGCCGTGCTCCGAGCGGAACGAGTTGTACTCGTTCTCGGCCTTTTCGAGCTGGGCCTTGAGCAGAGGCAACTGCCGGTCGAGGAAGGCAATCTGCTTTTCCGCTTCTTCCTGCGTGCGCTGGGCGTTCTGCCGGATGTATTCGTTGCCGATCGCGTTAAGAATGTTGCTGGTGAGTACCGGGTCTTCGCCATCCAGCGCAACACCAATGACATCGGATTCCTTGCCCTTTTCCGTAATGGCGACCGCCGTCTGCAGCCCCTGGATCGCGCTCAGTTCGGACAGGCGCATCAAGTTGAAGACCGTGCCCGGTTGCCCATCGATCCGGCCCACGACGAGGTCGATTGAGCCGCCCACCGTCGGCGCTTGCAGCGCTTGTCCCACATGCCCTTCGAGCGTGATGCCGCCCCCCTCGAGCGTGTAGGCCCCGTTGCCCCGGTAGGTCAAGACGAACGGTCTGCCTTGCAGGCGCGTCGGCACGTCGAATTGCGTTACCTCGACCGCCTCGTCGCCCCATGCGTAACCGCCCCATCCCGACCAGCGGTCGAGGCTCAAATGTCGCGCAGCCCAGCGGCCCACCACAGGGAAATAGCGTGGCGTCGCCTTGATATAGAGCTTGGTCGCATCCACGGCGGACGATACGACCATCCGCGAACGCAATACCTCCATTTCCGCCGATGCCTGAGTCTTGAACGCGAACTGCGAGGAAAGATCGGCCAGCGCCGATTTTGCCGCGTTCGGGCTCTCCTCCACCTGAATGAGCATGTCCGATTGATAGACGGGGGACGCCAGCACCGCATAGAGGGTGCCGATCAGCGTAACGATCAGCGTAACGATCAGGATCGTCTTGCGGCCCGCGTAAAGGGTATCCAGCAGATTGCCCATATGTCCGCCGTCAGGGGCGATCGGCATGATCGTCTCGACAGGCCCCTCAAGCAGGTAGTCACGGTTATTCATCTTGTTCCCCCGAAAGCGAACAGGTCGACTGACGCGGTTCGTGTGGTTTGTATTGTTCATGCGGGCATCAGTATCCAATTGCACGGCCGGCCGCCGCGGCTTGGGTCGTCGGCAAAATCAGGCTGATGACACGACTCCACTTCACGAGAGCAGACGTATCGACGAACACGACATCATTGGGCTTGAGCTCGAACGAGTCGGCTGTGGCCATTGCAGAAGCGCTGCTCGCGTCGAGATGGAACACGACCGGCTGGCTGGTATCGCGTCCACGCACGACATACACCTGCGAGGCATCGCCCGACGACTGGTTGATCCCTCCCGCGTTGCCAAGTGCCTCGTTGAGCGACATACGCCCGTTATTGAACATCACGCCGCCGGGACGCTCGACCTCGCCGACCACGAAAACCTTGCTGTCCGTCTGTGCAAAGATCCGCACAAGGTCACCATCGTGCAGAATGATCCGGTCGGGATTGAACCCCTTGCGGATCATCGCCGGCATATCGATATCCACTGTGGTGTCTCCACGTGTCACAGACACATGCGAGCGGTCGGCATTGCTCGTGAAGCCACCGGCCCGGTTGATCGCCTCGGGCAACGTCATCGGTCGGTCGTTGAGCACCTGCACGCCAGGCGTCTTGACCTCGCCGTCGAGGTACACGCGCTTGCTGCGATATGTCTCGATGCGCACGGTGATCTGCGGCTGACGCACGTATTTCGCGAGCTTCTCCGCGAGGATGTCGCGCACGCCCATCTCCGAAAGACCGGCGACTTTCAGCGGACCAATATAGGCATACTGAATAAAACCGTTGGTATCGACGGTATAGCCGGACGCAACCGAACTGGCGCCCGAAGGACCGTCGCCACCGCCGCCGCCCGCGGGCAAGTTGAGTTCGGGGTGATCCCAGACCACGATGGTGAGAATATCGCCAGGACCGATTTCATACGGAGTGGCCTTGGCAAACATCTTCTCCACGTCCGTGGGAATGCCCTTGGGTCGTGCCGCAGCTTCCTTGTCCACCAGGTCCCTCGTGATCTCGACGAGCGTGCCGGATGGCGCACCCGCGATTCCCTTGGCCACCACACTATCGGGCACCGCCGTGCCAGATGCCGCACCGGCGCCCGGGTTCGCCCCGGCACCCCCCGCTCCGGAACTGTACGTCATGCCCGGCGCCAGGGCGCAGCCGCTCAGCGCCGTGAGCGCCAGGCAAACGGCACACGCGGCCCCGCGGCGCAGCGCGCCCGCCAGTCCGAATTCCCGCACGACACGCGCGTGCGCAGTCCCGATCCAGTCCATCGCGTTCAGTCCCATCGCAACACCCCCAATCCGTTACACGCGTTCCGGGTCATGCCGTGTGGCCCGGATACCTGATATGTCAACCGCGTCTCGCACCAACATTTTTGCAGCCCGCTTTCAGTTCCGTTTTCGGCTCGTTTCAGCTTGTTTGCAGCTCAATACGCGCCGTTACCACGGATCACCACGGAAAACGTCTTGAACAGAATCCCGATGTCCTTTCGGAAGGTCCAGTTCTCGACATAGGAAACGTCGAGCAAGACGCGCGTTGCGTAGTCGATATCGTTGCGCCCACTCACCTGCCACAGGCCCGTGATACCCGGCGTGGCCATCAGGTAGTACTTTCTCGCCTCGCCATAGCGCTCCAGTTCCTGGTCGATGATCGGGCGCGGGCCGACAAAACTCATCTGGCCGCGCAGGACGTTCCAGACCTGCGGCAGCTCATCGAGGCTCGAGCGGCGCAGAAAGTGGCCGATCCGCGTTACGCGCACGTCGTTCTTCAGCTTGAATTCGCGCTCCCATTCGGCGCGGGCTTGGGGATCACGCTCGAGCAGATCCTTGAGCACCTGCTCCGAGTTCACCACCATCGACCGGAACTTGAGACAGCGGAACTTCTTGCCATGGCGGCCCACGCGCGTATGGCCGTATAACGCCGGACCGCCATCGCGCTTGACCAGCAGCGCGAGCACGACGAGCAGTGGCGAGAGCAAGACGATCGCACTAACCGCCGCCACGATGTCAAAGAGGCGTTTCGAGGCATGCCCGATGACGGCACTGCGAACCGTGTCGCGTACACCGACCTCAAGAGGCTCCCGGCGCCACCATGCGCGCGTAACACGTAACACGCTCAATTCCGAAAAGAACAGTGTGTGCGACAGCAGCAGGGAAATACCCGTCGTCAATGTCCAGTACATGAACCAAGGCAGCGCCAGCAGATGATCATGATGAATCGCATAGAGCAGCACGAGTCCGCAAAGCTGCACCGCGAGCCATGCGAACGCCGTGCGGCCCGCGACGCTGAAAGGCGACCGGCTGCCACGTGTGCCATAGGTCCCGCAGGCGGGAAAGACCGAGAGGGCGAGCGCCGCGCAAAACGCCACCAGCGTGGGATCGGGGTGATGCACCGCGGCCACCTGTCCGGAATTTAGATTCAGGTGTACGGCGCATATGGCGCCCACCACGATCAGCACGACATCGACCGTACGTTGCAGCACGATATCGACCGTACGTTGCGTAAGCTCTGACCGTTGCGTAAGCTCTGACATGTCCCTGCCCCAATGCGTGTCGTGTTCGTCAGATGTTTGTGTCCGGCGCGTTCGTCCGCCAGGAGCGGACACACAGACCCCATGCCCCGAGCGATCCATGCAATCGCTGCCCGCCCGACGGCCACGACAACACATTACGGTGTGAGCAACCGGCAATCCGTGCGCAATCCCACCAACTGTCCGTGATCGTCGCCGGCTCGCCGAACGCGCTGCGCGGGAGCCATACGGCGAGGCGCATGCGAGCTTTGCGTTATGTGCGTTCGCGCACATAACGCAAAGGCGACGTCGTTTGCGGGAGTGTGAAGGTGCGTGGAATCAGGACTTCTTGTCCTGGCATTGCAGCCAGTTCGCAGATGCGCCCGAATCAGAGGCGATTGATATGAAGGATTCCTTATTTATTGCGTAATGCATTCGTTGTCACACGAATTTAATCTTTAGCGGAGCGCCTATCCGTTCGCCGTCGCACACACAAAGGCGGCAACTGCACATCAAAATGGGCCGTGAATGTCGCTCCAACAGGGGCAGGATCATCGAGACGCCGGCATGAGGCAAGGCGCACATCCGGCAGCCGGCCCACGCGAGGAATACGCCGTGAAGCATCCCGTAGCACCCAGCCTTATCCTGCTCGCCAGACGAGCCGACTCACAGAGCTTGCGACACGGGAGCCTGGCAAAACCGCGCGGGCGGCTTGGTACGCGTATCGCCGAAAGCCTCGCGACAAGCTTCTGCGCGCTCGCATGTGCATCGGCGGTGCACGCGAGCGGCGCTGTGCAGGCAATGCCAGCCGAGGATTTCCTCCAGACGCTCGCCGTCGTGACCCACGTTAGCTACACCGACGGCGCGTACGTCAACGTGCACAACGTCGCCGACGATATGGCATGGCTCGGCATCCACCACGTCCGCGACTATGCGCCAGGCTCCTCCATTCCGTTCTCGAGCTATGTCTATCTCGCGCAGCGCGGCGTGAAATTCAACTTTCTGATGGGCGCGGACTTCGAGAAGCAGATCGGGCAGGCTGCGAAGTTGAATACCGAGGTGCCCGGCAGCGTCGCGGCCATCGAAGGCCCCAACGAACTCAACAACTTTCCCGTCACTTACCAGGGGCTTACCGGCGCCGCAGCCGGGCTCGCCGTGCAGCGCGACCTCTACGCACGTGTACACGGCGTGCCGGAGCTTAAGGGGGTGCCCGTATACGACGCGACCGGCTTCGAGCCCAAGTCAGTCGAGACGCGTGCGAATTCGGCCGATTACGCAAATCAGCATGTCTACCCCCAAAACGGCGAACAACCCCTGTGGAATGCGAACGGCGACAAGTGGATGCTTGCCGCTATTCACCTCGGCCAGAGATTTCAGTTGCCGCTCGTCATCACCGAATTCGGCTACTTCTCGTTGCCGCAGGCGGGTTGGTACATGCTAGGCGTCGACGAGCCGACCCAGGCCAAGGGCGTTCTCAACGGTTATATGGATGCGGCGGCGGCGGGTGTGAAGCGGCTCTACGTCTATGAATTGCTCGACGAAAAGCCCGATCCGACGCACAAGAACGACGAAATGCATTACGGACTCTTTCGCAACGACAACAGCCCCAAGCCGGTGGCATACGCCATTCGCAACCTCACGTCGATCCTGAACGCCAACACGACGCGACGCGCAAGCGCAGCGGCGCGCAACACGCTCGCGTATACGCTTTCGGGAATGCCGGCATCGGCAAATAGCCTGCTGCTGCAGAAGAAGGACGGCCGCTTCGTGCTGGTGCTCTGGAACGAAACACTCATCTGGAACCGGGCGACCGGAACGCCGCTCGCTAGCCCACCCGCGCGCGTCGATCTCGACTTTGGCGGCAAAGCAAAGCGTGTCGACCTGTACGATCCGCTAGCTTCGGCGGCGCCGCTCGAAAGCCATCGCGACCTGAGCCAACTCACCGTGAATGTGCCCGACCACGTCATCCTGCTCGAGATCACACCGGCGGACACGCCGGGAACCTGAACGCGCTGCCGGGCAACGCGTTATCTTGTCCGGAGCGGCGGCCCGTAGGACGTTCGGCGCGTGCGGCGTGTCCGCCTTTGTATAATCGCGCATTCCTCCTTCCGGTCGCGGTTTCCTTTCATGCTCAGTTTCGCCCTCGGCTTTCTCGTTTCCTTGCTGGTCACGCTGCTGATCGTGCGTTACGCGCATCTGCATGAAAGGTTCTCCGTCGATTCCGATCTCGCGGGCGTGCAGAAATTTCACGTGCGGCCCGTGCCGCGCATCGGCGGGACGGGCATCCTCGCGGGGCTCGTCGTGGCGGCCGCGCAGTTGCACGGAGCGTATCCGGCCGTCTCGGGCGGCATACTCGGCATTGTCGCGTGCGGGTTGCCCGCGTTCGCCTCGGGGCTCATCGAAGATCTCACCAAACGCGTCTCGCCGCTCGCGCGCCTCCTCTGCACGATGGCCGCCGCCGCGCTTGCGTTCTGGTTCCTCGGCATCGCGGTCACGCGCATCAGCGTGCCGCCGCTCGACTTTCTGCTTTCCTACGCGGCGATTTCGTTCGTCATCACCGTGCTCGCGGTCGCGGCGCTCGCCAACGCGATCAACATCATCGACGGCTTCAACGGCCTCGCCTCGATGGTCGCGTTCATGATGTTCGCTTCGCTCGCCTACGTGGCCTTCCAGGTGCACGATCCGGTCGTGCTCTCCGCGTCGTTCATCATGATGGGCGCGGTGCTGGGCTTCTTCATGTGGAATTTCCCGGCGGGCCTGATTTTCCTCGGCGACGGCGGCGCCTATTTCATCGGCTTCATGCTCGCCGAGCTGTCGATCCTGCTCGTCATGCGAAACCGTGACGTGTCGGCCTGGTATCCGGTGCTGCTCTTCATGTATCCGATCTTCGAGACCTGCTTCTCGATCTACCGGAAGAAGTTCGTGCGCGGCATGTCGCCCGGCATTCCCGACGGCGTGCACCTGCACATGCTCGTCTACAAGCGCCTCATGCGCTGGGTCGTGGGCGCGCGCAACGCACGCGAACTCACGCGGCGCAATTCATTCACCTCGCCTTACCTGTGGCTGCTCTGCCTGATCGCCGTGATTCCGGCCACGCTATTCTGGCGGCACACGCTGCACCTGTTCTGCTTTGTCGTGCTGTTCGCGCTCACCTACGTCTGGCTCTACGTGAGCATCGTGCGCTTTCGCTCGCCCAAGTGGCTCGTCGTGCGCAGGACGCGCAGGCGCTGAAAGCAGCTTGATGTCATGCAGGCGCCGCCGCGCAGCCTCGGCGCATGTGTCCCCGCTTCGCGCGTAAAATCGAAAAGAACGGCGGCGCGCATGCCTCATGCCCGCCGCCGCTTCCATTCGACGTTTTTACTCGATTCAGGGAGAGCCGATATGAGCCGTTATCTCGCGTCTGCGCTTGCACTGTTAGCCGTGACGCTCGCCGCCTGCAACACCATCGCAGGCGCGGGCGAGGACCTTTCGAAGGGCGGTCAGGCCATCACCAACTCGGCGGAAAAGGCCAAGTAAGCCGTCTGTGCGCGAATCGCGGTGCGAGCGCCCGCTCACACCGCCGCGCCCTCGCGCAGCCGCGCGACCTCTGCCTCCAGTTCGCGCACGCGCGCCTCGCGCTGCGCCGCTGCCTCTTCCAGTTCGCGAATGCGCGCCTCGCGCTCGTCTAGCGCCGACTTCACCTCCGCCGCCTCGAAGCGCTGCGGAATGTGCTGCGGGCAGTTCATGTCCCACGCGTGCACCGTGAAAACGATCACCCGCTCGGCGCGCGCCTTGTAGCCCACGGGCATCAGTTCCGCGAGCAGCGCAGGGTCTTCAATTACGCGCGCGCGGCCCCAGATCTTCACGCGCCGCCGCCGCGCATAATCGATTACGAACAGATGCGCCTTCGGGTTGTCGGCGAGATTGCCGAGCGTGATGTATTGCTGGTTGCCGATGAAATCGGCGAACGCAATGGTGTGCTCGTCCACCACGTGCAGAAAGCCCGCCGGGCCGCCGCGATGCTGGATGTACGGCTGCCCTTCGGTATTCGCGGTGCCGAGGAATACACTGGTCTGCGCGCCGATGAATTCCTGGATCTTGGGCGTGAGCGCCACGCCCCACGCGTGATCGCGCTCCACGCTCGCATAGAGTTCGCGCGAACCCAGGCGCTCCTGCATCGCCTTGACCGTCGGCGTGAAGGCGATGTCGCTCGGATAATGGAGAATGCGATCGGCGTTCGAGGCGTTCGGATTCATGGCGGACTCCTTTGCAGCGCGCTGCGGAGTCTAAAGACTAGGTTCTTCCGCCACAAAAGATAATCCTCCTGCAGCGAGAATCATCCTCCCGAATTCTGGAAGGACAAACCGCCATCGGGCACGCGGCTCGCTGTCCCGACACTTTCGCGCGCCGCGCGGCCCGAAGCGCGCTACCCTTGGTATTCACGCCGCGTGGCGCGAGTCCACTCAACCGCCCGGCGGCCGCATGCGCCGGGCGTCATGACAGGGAGTCGAACATGTCGAAAACGATCTGGATTGTTGTCGCCAACCGCGTGACCGCGCGCATTTTCGCCACTGAAAGCCCGCTGGGCGCCATCGAAGAGGTCGAGACGCTACTGCATCTGCAGGGCCGCATGTCGGACGAGAACCTCGTAACCGACAAGCCGGGACGCACCACCGACCGCGTCGGCTTCGGCCGCAGCGCGACCGATCCCGACACCAGCCAGCACGACCACGAAGCCACCGTATTCGCGGCGGAGGTCGCGACGACGCTCGCGAAGGCGCGCAACGATGCGCGCTACGGCACGCTCGTGCTCACGGCGCCGCCCGCGTTTCTCGGCGTGCTGCGCAAGGCGATCGACGCGCAAACGCGCAGCCTCGTCACGCTCGAACTCGACAAGGATCTGGCTGCGCTCGACGCGCGGGCGCTGCGAGCGCGTCTGCCGGAGCGGCTCGTGCGGGCGGAAGCGTGAGCTAGCCCATCGGCAAAATGCGCACAACATGCGCGCGCGGCGATATCCGGCGCGGTGAGTGAGGATTGCCCTGCTCACCCCGCAAGATGCGCGACGCACGCGCGTACGACGCCGATGACGTTCTCGCCCGCCAGCATGGCGAGCAGGCCGACAAGTGCGATGGTCGGCGGCGCAGGCGATTTCACCTGCAGCACGTTGTAGAGGAGTCCCGCGAGCGCGCCGACCGCGAACGACACCAGATAACCCTTCATCCTCAACCCCTGTTCGTTCGAGCGGCGCTCACGCCATGTCGATCACTACGCGCCCGGGCGTGCCCGCCGCGACCGCCTCGTAAGCTTCGCGCGCCCGCGCGAGCGGAAAGTGCGCGGCCACGACGGGCGGCTCGAACTGGCCCGCGTCGAATACTTCGGCAATCGCGCGCATGAGCGGCGCGGATTCGGCCACGCCGAGCTTCGCGCTATCGGCCCCGAGCAGCTGCGTCTCGTTGTGATAGAAGTCGATCAGGTCGAACTCCACGCGCTGCTTACCCGTTGCGCTGATTTCGACCACGCGGCCACGCCGCTTCGCAAGCGAAAGCGCCAGTTCGAACGCCACGCCGCCCACGGCGTCGTAGACCACGTCCGCGCCTGCGCCGCCCGTCAGTTCGCGGACGCGTTCGGCGGCGTGCTCGTCCATGGGAACGAAGGCGTCGATGAGACGCGCGGCCGGCGAACCGACGAGTGGCGCCACGCGGCCCACGCCGATCACGCGTGCGCCGCGCGCCTTCGCGATCTGCGTGACCGCGCCGCCCACACCGCCCGACACGCCGATCACGGCGATCGTTTCGCCCTCGGTGAGGCGCGCGTAATCGACGGTGCCAAGCCACGCCACGACGAAGTTCACGCCGATCGACGCGGCCTGAGCGTGCGAAAGCGCCGCGGGCTTGCGCGCGAGCGCGGCCACGGGCACCTCGATGAACTCGGCGTGCGTGCCGTCACGCGTGAAGCCGATGTCACCGCCCGTTCCCCAGACCTCGGCGCCAACCCACTCCTCGGGGCCCGCCACCACCACACCGCTGAAGTCGCGTCCGGGCACCCGCGGCGGCACCGTGTGCTCGAAATGGCCGGAGACGTTCTTCACGTCGCTCGGGTTGACCGAGGCGGCGCGCACCTGCACGAGTGCGCTGTCGGCATTGGGCGCGGGCGTCGGCAGGTCGACGTACTCAAGCACGTCAGGTTCGCCAAAGGTTTTGAGCTGGATGGCTTTCATGGCGTCACTCCGTGGGATCGGCTTTCGCGCAACGGCATACGCGTACGCGGTATCGAACTGAAAGCCAATGGAGTTTGTTGCAGCCCGGTTGTGCGGACAGAGACTTTCGAATCTCGGACAAGGTAACTCTTTAACTAATTGCTGGCTTCTGTACGGTCACACACAAAACTACGCACTCGTGCGCCTTTCAGCGATGTCAGAATAGCCGCGATCAAACGCAGAGCATCCGTCCCGGCCGCCATCGGCGAACGCGCAGACCGCGCACCCATCATGCAAAAGTTAAAGTCCCTTACCGTGCTGCGTGCTGTTGCAGCGATAACGGTTATCTTCTTTCACATCATGTCGCCGACCGGACACACGTTCGGTGAATTTGGCGTCGACATTTTCTTCGTGATAAGCGGTTTCGTCATCGCCCTCGTGCTGGACAGCCCAAAATTGACCACACAGCGCTTTCTCGCGGACCGCATTGCCCGCATCGTGCCGCTGTACTGGGTGCTGACGTTTGGCGTATTCGCCGGAGCACTCGCCGCTCCTGCCTTGTTGAATTCGACGACCGCCGACCTCGGGAATCTCCTGAAATCGCTGTTTTTCATTCCCTACCGCAAGGAAAGTGGCCAGATATTCCCGATGTTGTTCGTCGGCTGGACGCTCAACTACGAAATGCTGTTCTACGTGGTTACGGCCGTCTCGCTGATGGTGATGCGCCGTCACCGCCTGCTGCTCACGTCGGCGCTGATCCTTGCGATCTTTTGTGCGGCAAAGGCATGGGGCTCGCAAGGCGTGTTTACCGCGTTCTATACGAATCAGCGCATGTTCGAGTTTCCGCTCGGCTTCATGGCCTATCAGCTCTGGAAGTTCGGAGTCCGGATCAAGCTGCCGCTTGCCGGATGCATGGCAGTTGCAGCCTATGCATGGATGGCCTATATCAACTGGCACGACCTTTCCGACGCACCGTTGCTCTATTACGGCCTTCCGGCTTTCGTGCTGATCGCCAGCACACTGAGCCTGGAGTCGGCGATGGGCTCCGGCCTGTTGACTCGCGCAGCGATATTCATCGGCAACGCGAGCTATGCCATCTATCTGAGCCATCCATATTGTGTGGAAGCTGCACGCAAACTGCTGCCGGACGCTCTCGACGGCTTTGACGCGACCGCGCCGCTCGGGGTGGCGCTCACGATGATCGTGGCTACGGCGATGGGCGCCGCGCTCTACCAGTTCGTCGACTGGCCGCTGCACCGGCACGCGCGTCGTCTGTTGCACGCTGTGCCGACCATACGGTTGCGCAGATCGCGCGCTGCCGGCGCGAACGATACAGGCACGGGCGCCCAGGCGGAACCGGCCGGCGACGTGCCGGTCAACGAGGACGCGAACTGAACAGCGAAGTGCGCGGACAGCGTGCGATCAAAGACGGATTCCCGCCCTCCCGGAAACACATTGCGGAACTCATGCCGCAACGATTCAAAGCGCGTCAACCGGAATCTTCAGATAACGCACGCCGTTGGCTTCGGGCTCCGGCATGCGGCCCGCGCGGATGTTCACCTGGATCGACGGCAGGATCAGGTTCGGCATGGCGAGCGTGCGGTCGCGCGCGGTGCGCATCTGCACGAACGCCTCCTCGCTCACGGTCTCGTTCAGGTGGATGTTGCCGCCGCGCTGCGCGCTCACCGTGGTCTCGAAGCACGGTCCGCGGGAAGCCGGCGGATAGTCGTGGCACATGAAGAGCCGCGTGTCGCCCGGCAGGTCGAGCAGCTTGCGCGCCGAGCGGTAGAGCGTGTGCGCGTCGCCACCCGGGAAGTCGCAGCGCGCAGAGCCCACGTCGGGCATGAAAAGCGTGTCGCCCACGAATACGGCGTTACCGATCTGGTACGCGAGGTCGGCGGGCGTGTGGCCGGGCACGTGCAGCGCGCACGCCGCTAGCGCGCCGACCTGGAACGTCGCGCCGTCCTGGAACAGCACGTCGAACTGGCTGCCATCCGGGCTGAGCGTTTCGCCCAGATTGAACACCGCGCGAAACACGCCTTGCACGGCGCGAATATGCTCGCCAATGGCAATGCGCCCGCCCAGCTGCGCCTTCAGATACGGCGCCGCCGAAAGATGATCGGCGTGCGCGTGAGTTTCCAGCAGCCACTCGACGCGAAGCCCGTATTCGCGCACGAATGCGATCACACGCTCGGCCGATTCCGTGGAGGTGCGGCCCGATTTGGGATCGTAGTCGAGCACCGGGTCGACGATCGCGCAGGCGGTGCCACGCCCGGCGTGCACGACGTAGGTGATCGTGGCCGTGACGGGGTCGAAAAAGGGTTCGACTTGGGGCTCGGTGGTCTGAAGCTGGACTGGGTTGGACATCGAGGACTCCACACAAATGACCCTCTATTGAAACACATATTATAAATTTATATAATGTTTTTAGACAAAGTATAATCTGGATCATTGACTTGCAACCTCGTCCGACGGGGCGACCCATGAACTCACCACTCACTCCCGAAGCGCTCACGGCCCTGCGCGAATCCGCCGAAAAGTGCTGCGCGCTGCTCAAGGCGCTTGCCCACGAAGACCGTCTCCTGCTGCTTTGCCAGCTCACCGAAGGCGAGCGCAACGTCGGCGAGCTCGAGGAGCTGGTGGGCGTGCATCAGCCGAGCCTTTCGCAGCATCTCGGCAAGCTGCGCGACGAAGGCCTCGTCGATACGCGCCGCGAAGGCAAATACATCTACTACCGCCTCGCGAGCCCCGAAGTCATCCAGGTCATGCAGACGCTCTCGAGCCTCTATTGCGGGCGGCTGAAGGTCCATCCGGCATGAGTCTCGATCTCGCCCACTTCACGCCCTACGCCTCGTTCGCGGGCGGCCTGATGATCGGCGCGGCTGCCGCGCTCTTCGTGCTCGTGAACGGCCGCATCGCCGGTATCAGCGGCTTGCTGGGCGGGTTGCTGCCGGGCTCGGGCGGCGAGCGCGGCGTGAACGCCGCCTTCGTCATCGGCCTCGTTGCGGCCCCGTTGCTGTGGCGGCTGCGCGCGGCGCTTCCGGCAATGCAGATCGATGCATCGACGCTCACGCTTGTCGTGGCGGGCCTGCTGGTCGGCGTCGGCACCCGCTACGGGTCCGGCTGCACGAGCGGCCACGGCGTGTGCGGGATCGCGCGTGGTTCCCGGCGCTCGTTCGTCGCCACGGGCGCGTTCATGGCGGCGGGCTTCGCCACCGTGTTCGCCGTGCGTCACCTGATCGGAGGCTGAGATGCGCAAACTCAGCGCGTTCGCGTGCGGTCTGCTGTTCGGTATCGGCTTGCTCGTCTCGGGCATGGCCAATCCGGCCAAGGTGCTCGGCTTTCTCGATCTCGCCGGAAACTGGGACCCTTCGCTCGCGTTCGTGATGGCAGGCGCCATCGCGCTCGCCGCCCCCGCCTTCTGGCTCGCGCGCACGCGAGCGTCGAGCCTCGCCGGCGCGCCGATTCAGCTGCCCACGGCGCGCCGAATCGACGGCCGGCTGATTGGCGGCGCCTTGCTGTTCGGCGCGGGCTGGGGGCTCGCGGGCCTCTGCCCCGGCCCCGCACTCGTCGCCGCGGGTGGCGGCCAGCCGCGCGCCTGGCTCTTCGTCGCCGCCATGCTCGCGGGCATGGCGATATACGCCGTGCTGGAGCCGCGCCGCCGTTCGCAAGAAACCACACCAAGCAGCACTAAATCACTCTAATCTGCGCCTGCCTCGGGACCAAAAAAAAACATGCAAATCACGCAACTCGACGCGCGCTTCGCGAGCGCCGACCAGATCACGCCAGACGACCTCGCCGCCATCCAGGCGGCCGGCTATCAATCGATCATCTGCAACCGGCCCGACGGCGAAGGCGGCGACGCGCAACCCACGTCGCACGCGCTAAGCGCCGCGGCCTCGCAACTCGGTCTGCAGTTCGCCCATCTGCCGGTGAAGCCCGGCCAGATCACCGCCGACGACGCTGCGCGCTTCGCCCAGTTGCTAATCGACCTGCCCGGCCCCGTGCTCGCGTACTGCCGCAGCGGCAACCGCGCCACGAGCCTCTATCGCCTCGCGCAGCAAGGCGCGCCCGCACCGGCGACGCAAACCGCGAATGCCGCGCGCGCCGCGACGGCGGCCCGCGCGTGGGAAGGCGAAACCTGGGACGTCGTCGTGATCGGCGGCGGCACGGCGGGCATCGCCGTCACCGCGAGCCTGTTGCGCCGCGAGCCGAGCCTGAAAGTCGCCATCGTCGAGCCGAGCGATCACCATGACTATCAGCCCGCGTGGACGCTGGTCGGCGGCGGCGCTTACGACGTGACGAAAACGCGCCGGCCCATGGCGAGCGTCATGCCCGCGGGCGTGAAGTGGTTCCGCGCGGCCGCCGCGCGCGTCGAGCCGGCCGCGAACGTCGTGCAACTCGACAGCGGCGTGCGCGTGACCTACCGCCAGCTCATCGTGGCGCCGGGACTGAGGCTCGCGTGGGAGCGCATTGCGGGCCTCACGGAAGCGCTCGGCAAGAACGGCGTGACCTCGAACTATCGCTATGACCTCGCGCCCTACACCTGGCAGCTCGTGCAGCAGATGAAGGGCGGCACCGCGCTCTTCAGCCAGCCCGGCATGCCGATCAAGTGCGCGGGCGCGCCGCAAAAAGCCATGTATCTCGCGTGCGACCACTGGCGCCGCCAAGGCGTAATCGGCCAGGTCAACGTGGAGTTCAATCTCGCGGGCGCCGTGCTGTTCGGCGTGGCGACCTTCGTGCCGCCGCTCATGGAGTACGTGAAGCGCTACAACGCGAACCTCGTGTTCTCGTCGAATCTCGTGGCCGTGGACGGCCCGGCGCGTATCGCCACCTTCGAAGTGAAGGATGCAAACGGCAACATCACGCGTGTGGAGAAGCGCTTCGACATGCTGCACGCCGTGCCGCCGCAGGTCGCGCCCGACTTCATCAGCGACAGCCAGCTCGCCGATGAAGCCGGCTGGTGCGAAGTGGATCACGCCACGCTCCAGCATCCGCGCTATCCGAACGTGTTCTCGCTCGGCGACGTGTGCTCCGCGCCGAACGCCAAGACCGGGGCGGCCGCGCGCAAGCAAGCCGTGATCGTGGCCGAGAACCTGCTCGCCGCGCGCGCGGGCGCGCCGCTGGCGTATCGCTACGATGGCTATGGCTCGTGCCCGCTCACGGTGGAGAAGGGCAAGGTCGTGCTGGCCGAGTTCGGTTATGGCGGGCGTCTCTTGCCCACCTTCCCGCTCGACCCCACGCGGCCGCGCCGCCTCATGTGGCTGCTCAAGGCGAGCGTGCTGCCGAGCTTCTACTGGTGGGGCTTGCTCAAGGGCCGCGAGTGGCTCACGCGGGCTGCGCGCGGTTGATCGCGCTTAGTGTGTGAAACGCGGGGCTGATGCCGCAGCGCGTTCAGCCCTCGAAATCGAGCCCGCCTAGCAGCACCTCCGGCTCGCCTTGCGTGCGCGAAGCAAAATCGACGGAGCGCGCCGACTCCCATGACGCCAGCTTGCGCCCGGTCGCTTCGAGGTAGTGCTCGAAGCGCGCTTCGCCGCCGGGCTCCATGAGGCGCTCGATCTCCTCGGTGTCCCAGGTCAGCGAGACGTTCAGCGGATACACATACGGATGCCGGTGCTCGTTCGCGACGCCACGCAGGCGCACGCGCGTGGGATGGCCATGCCCGGCGTTGGGCACGACATCGACGTGCACCGAAGGGCCGAATTGTTGCGCCAGCTTCGCCGCAATGCGCGGTGCGAATGCTTCCTCGAACCGGCAAACGGCTTCGATACTCATGCGCGGGGCACTCCACGGAGGATTGACTGCGGGTTAAGGCACGGCAGATCACGACCGAATCGCGCAGCTGACACGCGAGTCGCCACGACCGTGCAGCGCCTGGTGCTGGCATCCTACCGCGCCGCCGGCGGGTCAGCCAATGCCCGGCAGCGCACCGCCGCTCAAACCAGTCACGCCGCGCGGCGCGCGCGTGCGGCCACGAGACTGCGCACGCCTTCAAGCGAATACACGCCGAGCGCGACCCAGATCGCGCCGTAACCCACGGCGTGCACCGCGCCGAACGGCTCCCCGTAAATGAGCACGCCGGTGAGCAACTGCAGTGTGGGCGTGACGTACTGGATCAGACCGAGCATCGACAGCGGAATGCGCCGCGCGGCCGCGCCGAAGAGGAGCAGCGGAATCGCCGTGATCGGGCCGGAGGCCGCGAGCAGCAGTTGCAGCCCGCGCGAGGCATGCGTGAAGTGGCTCTCGCCCGCGAGGCCCACGATCGTCAGATAAACGATCGCAACGGGAAAGAGCAGCACGGTTTCGAGCGCGAGGCCTTCGAGCGCGCCGAGCTGCGCGGTCTTGCGCAAGAGCGCATAACCGCCGAAGGTCAAGGCAAGCGCGAGACTGATCCAGGGTGGCGCGCCGTTCTGCCAGGTGAGCCACACGACGCCCGCGGTGGCCAGCGCCACGGCGGCCCATTGCAGCGGGCGCAGGCGCTCGCGCAGGAACGCATAGCCGAACAGCACGTTGATGAGCGGATTGATGAAATAGCCGAGGCTCGCCTCGACGATGTGCCCGGCGTTGACGGCCCAGATATAGGTGCCCCAGTTGGCCGAGAGCAGCACGGCACTCGCCACGAAACGCCCGAGCAGGCGGCGGTCGCGCAGCGTGGGCCCAAACCAGCGCCAATGGCGGCGCACGACGAGCACGGCGATCACGAACAGGAGCGACCACGCCATGCGATGCGCGAGCATTTCGAGCGCGGGGATCTGGTGCAGCGTCTTGAAGTAGATGGGGAAAAGCCCCCAGAGAACGAAAGCAGCGAACGCGTAGAGGATGCCGGGATTCATGTTCGATTCTGGTTATGGTGGCGCCAGTCCTGCGCGGCGCTGTTCGGCACGCGCTTGCGCGAGAAGATACGCTGAAGGCACGTGAAGCGGCGAGCCGGCACCTGGGCCGCATCCTGCGTCGGGTCTGCACGAAGGCAATTGAAAGTCAGGCGGAATGCACCCGATTTCGCTTAACCCTGCGCCAAGCCGCCGGTTTTGCGACAATAGCGGATTTTCGCCGCCAGCCTTGGCCGTTGTCCAGCCTGACGCGCCGCTTACGGCGCGCGCTGTTCTCAACGCGGCAGACGACGGCGTAGCCCCCTGAACCGGCCTCCTCGCGCGCGATGTCCTTCCCCCATATCGATCTGCTGTATTCGCTGTCCGGCCTGTTCGTCGGATTTCTGGTCGGCCTGACCGGCGTGGGCGGCGGCTCGCTGATGACGCCGATCCTGGTCCTCGTCTTCCACGTGCATCCCGCCACGGCAGTCGGCACCGACCTGCTCTATGCAGCGGCGACCAAGTCGGCGGGCACGCTCGTGCACGGGCTCAAGGGCTCGGTGGACTGGCGCGTGACGCTGCGGCTCGCGGCCGGCAGCGTGCCCGCCGCGACGATCACGCTGATCCTGCTGCATCGCTTTGGCATGGACACGCCCCGCGCGGGGCATCTGATCCAGGCCGTGCTGGGCGTGGCGCTCCTCATTACAGCCGTGGCGCTCATTTTCCGCCCGCAGCTCGCTGCGTTCGCCTCGCGCCACCGGCATGGGCCGGGCGAAGCGCGCACACTCTTTTTCACGATCCTCACGGGCGCGGTGCTCGGCGTGCTCGTCTCGCTCACCTCGGTGGGCGCGGGCGCCATCGGCGTAACCGTGCTGCTGCTGCTCTACCCGGCGCTGCCCACGGTGCGCATCGTCGGCTCCGATGTCGCGCACGCGGTACCGCTCACGCTCCTCGCGGGCGCGGGCCATTGGCTGCTTGGTTCGATCGACTGGCACATGCTGCTTTCACTCTTGTGCGGCTCGCTGCCCGGCATCGCGGTCGGCAGCCTGCTTGCTTCGAAAGCGCCCGAAAAGCTGCTGCGCGTGCTGCTCGCCGCGACGCTCACGCTTGTGGGCGTGCGGCTCGTGCTGTCCTGAACGCGGCGCACGCCACGCTCGCCGCGCAGCTCGTGCGCTTAAGCGTGGGGCGCCTGGCGGAAAAATCTCCCGTTGAGATCGACCTCGAACTGGCGCAGCCATTGGCCGCGAGCATCGATGCGGTATGCCTGTGCCCAGGCGCCGCGCCGCACGATCAGCATCTCGCCGTGCTCAGGGTCGTTGGGATCGGCTTCGCCGCGAATGTCGAACTGCATGGGCGCATAGCCGTGACGCGCGCAGGCCAGCTCGAAGGCCGCCCGGTCGACGAGCGGCAAGTCGGTGTAGGTATGAATGGTCATGGCGATTTCCTGCTTTCCAGCGATGAGGCCGCGCTCGACCTCGGGAAAGACGCGCGATACCCACGGTATACCCCCAACGGCGGGAAGACTGTGTGTCAAGCTACACTTTGGCGGCTGCAGTGCAACATGACAAAGCCGCATGCGGGGACCGATCCGGTCTGCAGGTTCACGCGCGACGCGTACAAGCTGACGGCTTCGCGCGATAGCAGCCCCCAAACACACGCCAACCGTACCCCTGCCAGACCTACGCGCATAAAAAAGCCCGGCCTGTAGAGGCCGGGCTTTTTGTTATTGCTTGCAGCAGGCGCCCCGTTTCCAGGGCGTGTGCAGCGCTTATTGCTCCACTCTGACCGTTAGCTTGTTCGACACCGACGTCACGCCCGCCACGCCTTGCGCGACCTCGCCAGCTTTGTCGATCTGGCCCTGATCCGGCACCGTGCCGGTCAGCGTGACCGCGCCGCCGTGCGAGCGCACGTTGAGCTTCGAAACATCGAGGCCCTGGGTCTTCGAGAGCGCCTTGCGCACCGAGTAGCCCAGCTTGCGGTCGGCCTTCTTGGCCGACGTCGCCGGAGCGGCCGAGGTCATCGCCGCAGGTGCGCTCGCCGAGTTGTCCTGCGCGTAGGACGCGCTGCAAGCCACTGACAGGCACAGTGCCGCGCCCAGCGTCTTCAGAATAGCGACCGATTTCATGTTTTCTCCTTGTGTCTTCGCGTTGTTGCGGGTTGTTGCCTGGAATAGGACCGTCTCCCTTGCCAGCGGACGGCTCGAAGGCCGCTCGTCAGCCACGGTCTGACGGCTTCGTTACCACTACCGATGACAGCGCACAGCGCGCGATGCGCGCGCGTATGCGCAGCCAGCGTCTGGACGCGATGCGAGAGGCACAAGGATGAAAGGACGTCGACTTACACCCGCCGGAACAGGTCTGCGCCCGTTTCCTGTTGTTATGCATTGATGCTCGCGCGAGCCCGCTGGTTCAACTTCTCCACCAGTCCCGGGCGCCGGCGCAGCTTACGAAGCGCAGCAGGCGAACCACAATTTAGCCTGGCCGCGCCGCAAGCGCAAAGAGTTTAGCGTAGGCGCATGCGGCATGCGCTTAAGGTGTTCGGCGAGGCACGCGGGCATGCCGCCGCAACGCCGATTCTCATGTACCATCGGCTCCACAGAGCCCGCGCGGCGCGCGCGCTTGAGCCGACCCGGCGCCAGGCCGGACCCGACGCGGACCTGACCCGCACTCCCCGAACC
>NZ_JAMBPR010000260.1 GCF_024206475.1 Paraburkholderia sp. CNPSo 3274 | reverse complement strand
ACGGCTTGGTGGTCAATGCGCGCGTGACACGCGCCGACGGGCATGCCGAGCGTGAAGCGGCCAAGATCATGATCCACGACGCACAGCAAACGGTAGAGGATCCGAACGTAGAAATTACGTTGGGTGCGGACAAGGGCTACGATGCCCAGGAATTCATCGAGGCGTGCCAACAGATGAAGGTCATACCGCACGTTGCGCAAAACACCTCGGGGCGGCGTTCGGCAGTGCCCGATACGATTGCCTCGAGCGTGGGCTACGCCATTTCGCAGCAAAAGCGCAAGTTGATCGAACAAGGTTTCGGCTGGGCCAAGACCGTGGGGCGCATGCGTCAGGTGATGGTGCGTGGCTTGAAGAAGGTGGACCAGATGTTCGTGTTGAACATGGCGGCATACAACCTCGTGCGCATGCGATCACTGGGACAAATCCGCTTATAAGTGGCGGAAAGCGTGGCAAGGAGGTCAGAAGTCGGCCTCAAGCCGCCGAAAGAACGTTGAATTCGCGTTGAGATTGCACAATGCGAAAGTTTGCGACTGGCGGGCGCGTACATCGAGGCGCACCGCTTCCGCCGGGGG
>NZ_JAMBPR010000259.1 GCF_024206475.1 Paraburkholderia sp. CNPSo 3274 | reverse complement strand
GGCGATTGTTTTACATCAGGTCCGTGTCAATCTGGACGATCGGACGATAAGCGCTCTCGAAGCCCGACTGCCTTTACAGGTCAACCGGGTTGTTCATGCCAGGATCGCGTCCCGGAAGCTCCCCGGTCGCCAGCCAGTACGGACGGCGATTGTAGTAGTCATGCAATTGCGTACCCCATGTCGAATCCGCCATCGATGGCCAGTGATCCTTATCGAATCCGGGATCGTCCTTGATGCGTTCGGCCGCCATGTCGACACGAAAGCACTTCTCATTGGTGTCCAGTGTTAGTGCATTCCAGGGAATCGCGTGAAGCGTATTGCCCATGCCGAGAAATCCACCCTCCGCCAGAACCGCGTACGCGACGCGACCGCTACGCACGTCGAGCATGATGTCGGAAATCTTGCCGACATGTTCGCCATCTGCGGAAATCACCTTGTTGCCGTCGAGCGTGGCCGCGGCCATGATTTCGGGACCCGGACCTTCGCCAGTGCCCCCGCCGACGATTTGCGCGCCAGCGCCTCCTGATTGGGGATCAAGGATAGTCATGCTTGTGCTCCTTTCGGTTAAGAGTTGCGATG
>NZ_JAMBPR010000258.1 GCF_024206475.1 Paraburkholderia sp. CNPSo 3274 | reverse complement strand
ACGGCTTGGTGGTCAATGCGCGCGTGACACGCGCCGACGGGCATGCCGAGCGTGAAGCGGCCAAGATCATGATCCACGACGCACAGCAAACGGTAGAGGATCCGAACGTAGAAATTACGTTGGGTGCGGACAAGGGCTACGATGCCCAGGAATTCATCGAGGCGTGCCAACAGATGAAGGTCATACCGCACGTTGCGCAAAACACCTCGGGGCGGCGTTCGGCAGTGCCCGATACGATTGCCTCGAGCGCGGGCTACGCCATTTCGCAGCAAAAGCGCAAGTTGATCGAACAAGGTTTCGGCTGGGCCAAGACCGTGGGGCGCATGCGTCAGGTGATGGTGCGTGGCTTGAAGAAGGTGGACCAGATGTTCGTGTTGAACATGGCGGCATACAACCTCGTGCGCATGCGATCACTGGCACAAATCCGCTTATAAGTGGCGGAAAGCGTGGCAAGGAGGTCAGAAGTCGGCCTCAAGCCGCCGAAAGAACGTTGAATTCGCGTTGAGATTGCACAATGCGAAAGTTTGCGACTGGCGGGCGCGTACATCGAGGCGCACCGCTTCCGCCGGGGATGTATTTCCGCAACCTG
>NZ_JAMBPR010000257.1 GCF_024206475.1 Paraburkholderia sp. CNPSo 3274 | reverse complement strand
GTTTAAAAGAACGTTACCCTCGCGCCGTCGTGAATCGGTCGCCAAACAGGATGGCAAACTGGTTCATCGCGGATTTCCAGTCAAAGGTGGCCCGTACCGACTTGGCCAGCACGTTGCGTAGCGCTAGCCAGAGTAGTTTGATTGCAGCCTCGTCATTGGGGAAGTGGCCCCGCGTCTTGATGATCTTGCGAAGCTGCATGTTCAGACTTTCGATGGCGTTGGTCGTGTACACAACCCGCCGAATCTCGGGTGGAAACACAAAGAACGGCGTGACGTGCTCCCAGGCCCGCTGCCAGCATTGGACAATCATCGGGTACCTGGTTCCCCAGGGACCGTCTGTGAACGTCTGCAGGGCAAGCCGCGCGGCCTGCTCGCTCACCGCGCCATAGATCGGACGCAGCGCTGCCGCGATCGTCTTGCGGTCCTTGTAGCTGGCGTACTCAAGACTGTTGCGGATCAGGTGCACGATGCACGTCTGCACGGTGGTGCGCGGGTAAGCGGTGCCAATCGCTTCGGCCAGTCCCTTGAGCCCATCAACGACCGCGATCAGGATGTCCTGGCAACCGCGGGTCTTGAGTTCGTTGAACACCTT
>NZ_JAMBPR010000256.1 GCF_024206475.1 Paraburkholderia sp. CNPSo 3274 | reverse complement strand
TGCCGCGCGTCAAACAAGATGAGAGCAGCGCGTCAATCAGGATGAGAGTACTGGCGTTGCGGCAGCGGTGGAGGGCGTAGCCCGGAACCGCTGCCGCAACGCCGCGCCGAGGAGTCCGCCCCGCTGCCGGGGTGCCTTGTCGGTGGTCGCGGTAAATCGGGTATGAACAGCTCTTCCATGTAGCGAAGGGAGGCTGAGTTGCCCGGCCGACACATCAACGACCATCAGATGAGGCTCTACATGAAGTACAGACTCAAGGAGGGGCCGCCCCAGGCGGCTGCGCGCGCTGGGTTCAGCGCCGCCACGGGCTATCGCATCGAAGAGGATCCGCGATTGCCATCGCAGAAGAAGGCCCCGCGCGGGCGTCGCCGGGCCGATCCCCTGGTCGCGATCTTTGACACTGAGATCGTGCCGCTGCTCCAGTCCGCCCCCGGCATCCGGCCGATAGCCGTACTGGACGAGATGCTTCGGCGCCATCCCGACCTTCCGGGCAACGTGCGCCGCACGCTTGAGCGGCGTATTCGCGACTGGCGCGCACTCCATGGCGAGGAACGTGACGTCATGTTCCGTCAGGTACACCAGCCCGGTCAGCTAG
>NZ_JAMBPR010000255.1 GCF_024206475.1 Paraburkholderia sp. CNPSo 3274 | reverse complement strand
CCGTGTTCTCGATCCACAGCCCCAGGATGTCCCGTGTGCCGTCTGGCAGGATGCCCAGCGCCAGATAGATCGCCTTGTTGCGCACCATCCCTTCCTCGCGGATCTTGACGCGTAGCGCGTCAAAGAACACTACCGGGTACATCGGCTCAAGCGGGCGCGCCTGCCAGATACTCACCTCGTCCATCACGGCATCGGTCACCGAGCTGATAAACTCCGGCGACACATCGGTACCGTACTGCTCAGCCAGAAACCCCTGGATCTCGCGCACCGTCATGCCACGGGCGTACATCGCGATGATCTTGTCGTCAAAGCCGGTGAAACGTCGCTCGTGCTTCGGAATCAGGATCGGGGCAAAGCTGCCGTCGCGGTCACGAGGAATCTCCAGGCGCAGCGGACCGTCATCAGTCAGCACCGTCTTGCCGCTCTTGCCGTTGCGCTGGTTGGTCGCATCTTCGGGCCGCACGGCACCCGCCGGATAACCCAGATGGTGTCCAAGTTCGGCACCCAGCGCCCGCTCGATCAGCGCCTTCTTGAACGCGGCTGAAGCGGCGTGCACCGCTTCGGCGGTCATGGGTCCCTTCACGAACTGGTCGATCAG
>NZ_JAMBPR010000254.1 GCF_024206475.1 Paraburkholderia sp. CNPSo 3274 | reverse complement strand
AACTAGCTGGATTCATACTGCAACTCCTATTCGCGGATCAGAGGGTTTTAGATGCTACGCGCGCTCGCGCCGCTTTCGCACGGTTAGTGAGTCGATCCCATCGGCTGCTGTGCTTCACAGGCGGGTGGGAATCCGGGACTTCATAGAGGAACGCATAATCGTTATAGGCGTGTCGTTTGATAAGGCCGTATTCGACCCACCTGGTGAGTGTTGCTTCGTGGATGCCGAGTCGAGATGCAGCCTCCAGTTTCGTGAGCATGCCGCGGTCGCGCAGTCTGTCGCGACGAGAGCGGAGGCCGTTTCGTTGAGCCAGATATGAGACGCGCAGCGCATCAAACCGGATGTTCGCCTTACCTGGACGGACACAACCGCCGGGACGGATGCCCCGATCATTAAGGAGCTGCGCAATCTGAGAGCATGTATGGTCATCGAGAAGCTTGTCGATGAGCTCGAGGACCTCTGGCTGGGTTTTGACCTGTTGGGCAGATGTTTTGGGATTCTGCGCCGTGAGCGTTTCAGTCTTGCCGGCCTTGAAACGAACGTGAATCTTTGTTGTCCCTTCGTCTGGAAGTTTGACCAGTGTGACGTCCTCGACGATGTAGG
>NZ_JAMBPR010000253.1 GCF_024206475.1 Paraburkholderia sp. CNPSo 3274 | reverse complement strand
TGGGCCGGCCCCCGCGAAAACCGGACACTGGGTAACGCTTAAACTATGAGGTAGTCTTCCGCCTATGTTTAAGCCTACAACTAACAACATGGAACCCGTTGAGGTTCTGACGCAGCCGGAGCAACGCCGACGCCGCTCAGTTGAAGAGAAACTGGCGATTGTGCGTGAGACCTTCGAACCCGGAGCCACCGTCTCCGGGGTAGCCCGACGTCATCAGGTGAATGCGAACCAGGTGTTTGCGTGGCGCAAGCTCTTTCAGGACGGCAGCCTGTCTGCGGTGAGTGCCGGTGAGCAGGTGGTGCCGGCATCGGACCTGGCGGAAGCCATGAAGCAGATTCGTGAACTGCAGCGACTGCTCGGTAAAAAGACAATGGAAGTGGAAATCCTCCGCGAAGCAGTGGAGTATGGTCGGGCAAAAAAATTGATTGCGCGCTCACCATTGCTGCCGGGGGACGACCGATGAAGACGGTCTGTGAAGTCCTGGGTGTGTCGCGCTCGAATCTCGCAGTCAAATCAAGGCGACAGTCCGATTGGGTCGACCGGCGCAAGACGCCGAGCATGGATGACAAGCCGCTTGTTGTAGAGCTTCAGGGGCTCGTTGCCGACCTG
>NZ_JAMBPR010000252.1 GCF_024206475.1 Paraburkholderia sp. CNPSo 3274 | reverse complement strand
TCGCTCCCGGTCTTCAATCCATTCCTTGGGGACATACAGCTGCCAGGCAATTGGCAGGCTGCCGCGTTGCGTCGCGATCGACAGGCTCACGGCGATCTGGCAGTTATCCTGTTTGCCCAATTGCCCGCAGTATTGCCGCACTACGCCGACCGAATGCTTGCCTTTCTTCGGGAAGCCCGTGTCGTCAATAATCCAGTAATAGCCAGTCTCTTCAGCAGCGTGCAGGCCTAACGCGGGCATCACCCATTCTCGTACCCGCTGCAGAACCGCCCGGTCAGACCATTCTGCCTTGGCCACAAAATGGTGGAGTGACTGATGTTTCGCACTCGCGTGAAGGGGATCAATATGCGCAGCCATCGGCTCGACGCTCTTGCGTGACAACGGCATTACCAAGCCCGAACAGTAGCCCTTGAGGCCGGCATGGCGATCGGCGTGCCCTAACGCCTGCGCCAGATGATTCAGATACTCGTCAAATTCATCGACATCTTCTCTCATCACGATCGCCCGAAATATGCATTATTCAATACTACCAGGTATCGTTTCGCTGCAGATGTTTTTTCTGACACAGTAGTAGCCGCCCGCGAGGGCGATTTTTTGCGCGAGATGCGGC
>NZ_JAMBPR010000251.1 GCF_024206475.1 Paraburkholderia sp. CNPSo 3274 | reverse complement strand
GCTGAAACGATCAACGGCTTGTACAAGGCAGAGGTGATCCATCGCCTCGGACCGTGGCGCAATCCGCAGGCCGTTGAAATGGCGACGCTCGAATGGGTTGACTGGTTCAACAATCGTCGACTATTCGGCCCCATCGGCAACATTCCACCTGCCGAGGCAGAAGCCGCTTATTATTCAAAACTCGCTGGGTCCGCCATCGCGGCGTGACTCAAGCAAAACAGCCTCCGGGAAACCCGGGGCGGTTCAAACGGGTGTTAGCAGGTTGCTGAAGTACCGCTGAAACACGTCATCGCGCAGAGTTCGTGAAGCGTTGATAGATGAACCACCACTTGCCCACTGGAGATCATGCGCGGCGCCGACACGTTGGGTCTGTCATAGATTTTGTGTTCAAGGCATAACATGTAGCTCAAGGAGCATGTATGCCACGCAAACCCAAGACAACTACCGAAGCGCAGACAGCGTTACCGTCCATTCCGAAGGAGCTGATCGACCAGTTCGTGAAGGGACCCATGACCGCCGAAGCGGTGCACGCCGCTTCAGCCGCGTTCAAGAAGGCGCTGATCGAGCGGGCGCTGGGTGCCGAACTTGGACACCATCTGGGTTATCCGGCGGG
>NZ_JAMBPR010000026.1 GCF_024206475.1 Paraburkholderia sp. CNPSo 3274 | reverse complement strand
CCCCGGAAGTCCCTGTGCTGGATCCCCCGGAACTCCCCGTGCTGGATCCTCCGGAAGTCCCTGTGCCGGATCCCCCGGAACTCCCCGTGCTGGATCCTCCGGAAGTCCCTGTGCCGGATCCCCCGGAAGTCCCTGTGCTGGATCCCCCGGAACTCCCCGTGCTGGATCCTCCGGAACTACCTGTGCTGGATCCCACGGAGTACGTCTCCTCGACGGTGCCGACTACCGTCTGTTGGCTCGTATCCGAATACTCTGTGCCGGTGCCAAGTACACCGGAGCTTCCCAGCGGTGCAGCGGCTGGAATAGGATCGACCTGAGTGATGACATCGACCGACCCGTCATCGTTGATCTGACCGACTTCAGCAGATGTCTGGGGATCTGTGAAAATCTGTTTTGTCTCCGTAACCGTAGTAGTGGTGCCATTCTCAACCACGGTGTCGGTAATGGTTTCGGTGGTTTTAAAGACAGCAGCGCCATCAAACGTCGCTGCCACAGGTGGGGAGTCCGTCAGCGTCCCTGATCCGGTGGCGGCAACGTTGTCGATCGTGCCAGAAACGGAGAAGTTCGCCGTGTCGCCGTTATCGACCTCAATGGCAACAGCGGCCTGCAGCGGCACCGAAACCGCTTGTGTCGACGTTGTACTGACATTGTTATTACCGCCCCCACAGGCACCAAGCAGCATCGCGGAAATCAGGGCTATCAGCGCGGGTCGCATAGGTACTCGCAGCGCGACATCGTCCGGATGCTCTGCGGCCGCCGGCGCATTGGTTAGAGAATCGCTTTGACCCCATACGGAACAGCTCGGCAGCATTGCAGGAGAAGTGACCAGCGTCGTAACCGAACATTCCATGACGACCTCCCAACTGACCTTGGTGGGGATATCAACCACGAAACGCAGACTCGCTTCCATGATATGCAGTTGGGCGTGCCCGTCCAAATAGACCTTGGTCCGATAGCCGCCGCTGCAAGTCTATTTACGCAAATGCGTGCTACCGGGCCAGTTTCTGCCGTTCGCAAACGCTGCAGCGTAGACATCCAAATGTCGCATCGGAACGACTTGCGTGCGTAGCTCGTCCGTCAGGTTCCGGATTAAAGCAGCCGTTCCAACGGCAAGTTTCCCCGGTCGCTGACCGGCAGGTCCTGGCCGTTTGGCGACAGCTCTGTCGCCACTTGCATCCCAGCGCTTTTACTGCGTCGCGCCATGACAACTCCGACCCGGGCCAAGAACGAGGGATTTCGGCCGTGCTTCAGTTAGTGCAATAAATTCCCCACCTTCGAAAACGACGGCAGCCCGTTGGCGAGATGGACTTCTACGGTGACTTCGGGCGCGCGGCCAGCAGCCGGCGCGCGGCTGCGCACCACGGCAAGCGACATGGGATTCTCCGGAAGATTCGCATGCGGGAGTGGCGCGCGTCGTACCAAGCTTCGGACTGAGCTTCGTACGTGCTTCGCGCGCCGCGCATGCGCCAGGCTGGTGAGGCGTATGCCCCTTTACGGTTCCATTGCGATCACGCTACGGATCGCTTGCGGTGGTGCGGCAGTGGCGCTGCACTCAATTGCGCACAGGAGTGCGCAAAGAAATGATCAGGAGGACTGGCTAGTCACCGGCAGCTTCTGCTCGAGCTCGGCCACGCGGCGCTCGAGTTCTTCGAGGCGCTGGCGCGTGCGCACGAGCACCTGCGTTTGCGCGTCGAATTCCTCGCGCGTAACGAGGTCCAGCTTCGAAAAGCCTTGCGACAACATTGCGCGAACATTGCGTTCGACATCGCGCGCCGGCGAATTCTTGAGCAGATCGCTCACGCGTGACTGCAGATCATTGAATACGTCGTTTGGTTGCTTCATTCGATTCCCCTTCGCTGCACAAAAAATGTGCAAGTTTTGTTTCGCCTGTGCCCCGCGACGGACCGTGATCGATCTTGGTGCGAACTCACAGGGCCACGGCCAAGTGTGCGCGCAACAGGTGCGCATCGCCGGCCAGTGTGCTTCGCGTTGTGGCCTGGCGGGCCACTCCCAGCCGCTATGCGGCTCCCAGCGCGGCAGCGATGCCTGAGAACACTGTAGCAACGTTCCCCCCGCCACGCCACCGCGTGCGCGCCACGCTGGCCGTTCGGCCAGACCCTTGCGCGCCGCGCCCCTCAAGGCGCGGACCGGCATTGTCCACGGCTTTGGGCGCGCTTGCATCGAAGTCCATCACATCGGCTTTGCGGATGAGTGCAGCAGATTGGCACGGGTGTTGCTAATACTGCCCCGCGCACCGAACGAGGGTTGGCTCACGGTGTGCCAGCGACGCGGCGAAGCATCATGCGCCGTTCGCAAGGCGCCCGTTGCAGAAGCAGACAAATGAATGAAGCAAACCACAGCGAGGACTACATGAAACTCATTACAGCAATCATCAAGCCGTTCAAGCTCGATGAGGCGCGCGAAGCCCTCTCGGCGATCGGCGTTTCGGGGATCACGGTGACGGAGGTGAAAGGCTTCGGTCGCCAGAAGGGACACACCGAGCTGTACCGCGGCGCGGAGTATGTCGTCGACTTCCTGCCGAAGGTGAAGATCGAAGCCGCTGTGGCCGACGACATCGTCGAGCAGGCCATCGAGGCGGTCGAACGCGCGGCCCGCACGGGCAAGATCGGCGACGGCAAGATTTTCGTCACACCGATCGAACAAGTGATCCGCATCCGCACCGGCGAGACCGGCGCCGACGCGCTGTAAAGCCTAAAGAGACCGAGACAAGAGGAAAGAGGAAACCGAGATGCGCAAACTTTTGATGTCCCTGATGATGGCCGGCTCGCTGCTGGCCGGCGGCGTCGGCGCCGCGCTGGCGGACGACGCCTCCGCGCCCGCCGCGGCCTCCGCGCCGGCCACCACCGCTTCGGCACCCGATGCGTCCGCAGCCGCTCCGGCTTCGGCGCCCGCTGCCGACGCTGCTTCGGCCCCGGCAGCCGCCGCAAGCGCCCCGGCCGACGCATCGGCAGCCGCAGCCGCCGCGCCTGCCGCACCGACCGCGCCGTTCTCGGTCGATTCGTCGAAGATCAACTCGGGCGACACCGCGTGGATGCTGACCTCCACCGCGCTCGTGCTGTTCATGACGATCCCGGGCCTCGCGCTCTTCTACGGCGGCATGGTCCGCAAGAAGAACGTGCTCTCCACGCTCATGCAGAGCTTCGCGATCACCTGCGTCGTCACCGTCATCTGGACGGTGGTCGGCTACTCGATCGCGTTCACGCCCGGCGGCTCGTTCATCGGCGGCTTCTCGCGCATCTTCCTTGAGGGCATGAACTACATCAAGGGCGACAAGGCGACGACGCTCACCGTGAGCCACCTCGCGCCGACCATCCCCGAGACCGTGTACTTCGTCTACCAGATGACGTTCGCGATCATCACGCCGGCGCTCATTACCGGTGCGTTTGCCGACCGCATGAAGTTCTCGGCGATGCTCGTGTTCATGTCGCTGTGGTCGATCATCGTCTACTCGCCGATCGCACACATGGTGTGGGAGCCGACGGGCTGGCTCGCCAGCGCCGGCATCCTCGACTTCGCGGGCGGCACGGTCGTGCACATCAACGCCGGTATCGCAGGCCTCGTGTGCTGTATCGTCCTCGGCAAGCGTGTGGGTTACGGCCGCGAAGTGATGGCACCGCACAACCTCGTTCTCACGCTGACGGGCGCGGCCATGCTGTGGGTGGGCTGGTTCGGCTTCAACGCGGGTTCGGCAGTCGCGGCTGACGGCCGTGCCGGCTTCGCGATGCTCACGACGCAAATCGCCACCGCCTGCGCCGCGCTCGGCTGGATGTTCGCGGAGTGGATCGCCAAGGGCAAGCCGTCGGTGCTCGGTATCGCTTCGGGCGCCGTCGCGGGTCTCGTGGCCGTGACGCCGGCATCGGGCTTCGTCGGCGTGCTGGGCGCGATCGTGATCGGCGTGGTGGCGGGTGTGGTCTGCTTCTGGTCCGCCACGTGGCTCAAGCACAAGTTCAACTACGACGACTCGCTCGACGCGTTCGGCGTGCACGGTATCGGCGGCATCATCGGTGCGCTGCTGACCGGCGTGTTCGCGGTGAAGGACATCGGCGGCGCGGATGGCAGCGTCATCCTGCAAGCCAAGGGCGTGCTCACGACCCTCATCTACAGCGGCGTGGTGAGCTTCGTCCTGCTGAAGGTGATCGACATGGTGATGGGCCTGCGTGTTTCGGAAGAAGACGAGCGCGAAGGTCTCGACGTGGTTCTGCATGGCGAGCGCGTGGAATAAGCGCGCCGCGCTCGATGGTTTGATCTAGCAGGGCAGCAAGCAGCGACCTGGGCCCGCCGTTTCGGCGGGCCCTTTTTCTTTTGCGCGCTTTGGCGCCGGGTGCGGCTTTGCTCCCGCGGGAGGGCGCGAGGGGGAATAAGCGCCTCGTCCGCGCGTTCGCATAGTGCCCCTTCAATCCGTGTGCCCAATTGCGTCGGGTGGCGCGGGCGGTCCAGAATGGATATTCGGCATGAATATCCGCGCGCGCGCAACGCTCGATTGACCCTACCGTGCTCACGGGATTTCATGACGGGATTCATGAGGGCAATCCCGTCTTGCATCTGGCGCAATCGTCCCCAGATAAACGGCCGGTTTCCCTACAATCAAAGCATTTCGTCTGCGAGTCACCCCTTATGGTCCCGCATCTGGTTACGGCGTTGAACGGCCCGCTCCTCGAGCTGGAGCAGCGCATTCTCGACGCGACGCCGGCCATCGAGCGCTGGTTCCGCCTCGAATGGCAGGAGCACACGCCGCCGTTCTACGCTTCGGTGGACCTGCGCAACGCCGGCTTCAAGCTCGCGCCGGTCGACACCAACCTTTTTCCCGGCGCCTTCCACTGCCTGCCGCAGGAAGTGCTGCCGCTCGCCGTGCAGGCGGCCATGGCCGCCATCGAAAAGATCTGCCCGGACGCCAAGAACCTGCTGGTGATTCCGGAGATGCACACGCGCAACGCGTTCTATCTGGAGAACGTCGCGCGCCTCGCCACGATCATGCGCCAGGCAGGCCTGAACGTGCGCTTCGGCACGCTCGACGAAACGATCGCCGGACCGGTCACGATCTCGCTCGCGGACGGCCAGAAGATCGTGCTCGAACCGCTCGAGCGGTCGCAGCGGCGCGTGGGCCTGAAGAACTTCGACCCGTGCTCGATCCTGCTGAACAACGATCTTTCGGGCGGCATTCCGCCCGTGCTCGAAAACCTGCACGAGCAGTACGTGCTGCCGCCGCTACACGCGGGCTGGGCGGTGCGCCGCAAGTCCACGCACTTCTCCTGCTACGACGACGTGGCGAAGAAGTTCGCCAAGATGGTGGGCGTGGACCCCTGGATGATCAATCCGTACTTCGCGCACGTGGAAGGTGTGGACTTCGAGGCGCGCACGGGCGAGGAGCAACTTGCGAGCGCCATCGACGCCGTGCTCAAGAAGATCGCGAAGAAGTACCGCGAGTACGGCATCACCGAAAAGCCCTATGTCGTCATCAAGTCCGATGCCGGCACGGACGGCCGCGGTGTGATGACGGTGCACGACGCCTCTGAGGTGGCCGCACTCACGAAGCGCGAACGTGCGAAGATGTCGGCCACGAAGGACGGGCTCGAAGTACACGACGTGATCGTGCAGGAAGGCGTCTACACGTTCGAGCATATCGGCGACGAAGTGGCCGAGCCGGTCGTGTACATGATCGACCGCTATGTCGTGGGCGGCTTCTACCGCGTGCACGGCAGCCGCGAGCGCGACCAGAACCTGAATGCGCCGGGCATGCATTTCGTGCCGCTCGGCTTCGAGCACACGGCGCTGCCCGACACGCGCGCGCAAGCGGGTGCGGCGCCGCCGAACCGCTTTTACATGTACGGCGTGGTGGCGCGGCTCGGGTTGCTGGCGGCCTCGGTCGAGCTGGAGAAGACCGACCCCGAGGCGATCCAGGTCTGACCCAGCCGTATCATTCACACAATTGAACGCAGCGCCCGCCACCGTGCGGGCGTTGCCGTCATGAAAGCAGGCACCACACCAGGCGCCACGCAGCGACAAGACAGGGACAAGGCAGAGACGATATGGACATTCTCTTCATCGCCGATCCGCTCGAGCGGTTCAAGATCTACAAGGACTCGACCTACGCGATGATGGCCGAGGCCGCGAAGCGCGGCCACACGCTCTTCGCGTGCGAGCCTCAGCACCTCGCGTGGGTGAACGGCCAGGTGGCGGCCGACGTGCGGCGCTTTGCAATCGTCGGCGATACGGCAGACCTGCATCGCGAAACCTGGTTCGAAGCGACGGCCGATTCGCGCGCGCTCACCGGCTTCGACGCCGTCGTCATGCGCAAGGACCCGCCGTTCGACATGGAGTACGTGACGTCCACGTGGCTGCTGGAGATCGCCGAGCGCGCAGGCGCGAAGATCTTCAACAAGCCGCAGTCGATTCGCGATCACTCGGAAAAGCTCGCCATCGGCGAATTTCCGCAGTTCGTCGCGCCTACGCTCGTGACGCGCAGCGCGGCGCGCCTGCGCAAGTTCCATGAAGAGCACCAGGACGTGATCCTCAAGCCGCTCGACGGCATGGGCGGCATGGGCGTGTTCCGCGTGAAAGCGGACGGTATGAACCTCGGCTCGATCATCGAGATGCTGAGCCACGACGGCGCGCGCAGTGTGATGGCGCAGAAGTTCATCCCCGAAATCAAGGCTGGCGACAAGCGCATTCTGCTGATCGGCGGCGAGCCGGTGCCGTATTCGCTCGCGCGTATTCCTCAGGGCAATGAAGTGCGCGGCAATCTCGCGGCGGGCGGACTTGGCGTTGCGCAGCCGCTCACCGCACGCGATATAGAGATCGCCAAAGCCCTCGGCCCGACGCTCGCGGCACGCGGTCTGCTGCTCGTGGGGCTCGATGCCATCGGCGACTGGCTCACCGAGGTCAATGTCACGAGCCCGACGTGTTTCCGCGAAATCATGGAGCAGACGGGCTTCGACGTGGCCGCCATGTTCATCGACGCGCTGGAGCGCGCGGCGGCCTGAATCTGGCCTGAATCTGGCTTGGGAGCGCGGGCCGGGGCGCATTTGAAGCCCGCACCTGGAGGCGCGGACTTGAAAGCCGCGTGTATGGCTGCATTTGCCAGACGTGGGCGCCTTGCAGGGTGGGCGCCCCATCGAGACTTTGGCTGGCGGGCAGTTTCGGACCACGAAAGGTCGAGCAAGTGTGCTGTGCGTGTGAATGGCGCGCGACATCTGTCGCCGCTGTGAGCAGAACCGCCTCGCGTGCGCGAAAATGACCCTGCTACAATGCCGCGAGCCCGCGTTCCGGGCTGGCAAGCCGGCGTCGACAAGACGTTTTGGCTGCCGCGCGGCGCGTGTTCCGACCCTGCGAGCTCACGGCTGGCCGCGGGGTTGGCGCTGCAGGACGTGATCTACGGGTCGTCCGAGCATCAACCGGAGCCGTTTTTTGCAGTCAAGCTGACATGGCAGGGATTCTGATCATTGCGCACGCACCGCTCGCCACCGCGCTACGCGAGTGCATCGCGCATATCTATGGCGGTTGTCCGGCGCGCATCGGCGCGCTCGACGTGCTCCCCGACAGCGACCCGGCAGAAGTGGTCGCCAAGGCGAATTCGGAGATCGAGCGCTTGCGCGAGGACAATGGCGCGCTCGTGCTGACCGACATGTTCGGCGCCACGCCTTCGAACATCGCGGCGCGCCTCGCCACGCTGCCCGAAGTGCGCGTGCTGGCCGGCGTGAATCTGCCGATGCTGGTGCGCGCTGTGTGCTACCGTGCAACGCCGCTCGACACGCTCGTCGAAAAGGCGCTGGCTGGCGCGAGCAAGGGCGTCCAGACCATCGGCCCGACCATGCCGCCCGTTGCGGCCGCTGCGAGCGAATGCGGCTGCCCGCCCACGCCCTGCACTGAAGCCGCTGCCGACGCGACGAAGCTCGCCGCGAATCAGGCGGCCGGCCAGAGCGCAAGCCAGCCGGCCGCCGCGACGCTGGGCGCGGCTTGTACCAGCGGCGTCGCGGCTGGCGTGTTCAGGCCAGCTGGCAGCACCTGAACCGGCGGCGCGCCACTGAAAGCCAAAAACAAGGCACACCGAAAGAACCCAGTCACACTTCCACACACCGCGTCCGGATCGACCTATGCTGCAACAAGAAACGACCATCGTGAACAAACTCGGCCTGCACGCGCGGGCGTCGGCGAAGCTGACGCAGCTCGCAGGCAACTATCAGTCGGAAATCTGGATGAGCCGCAACGGCCGCCGCATCAATGCCAAGAGCATCATGGGGGTCATGATGCTGGCGGCAGGCATCGGCAGCACGGTGATGATCGAAACCGAAGGCCCGGACGAGGTCGACGCCATGAGCGCGCTGCTCAAGCTGATCGCCGATAAGTTTGGTGAAGGTCAGTAATACGCGCGTGGTCATTGCGCCTTGCTCGGAACGCCGCGGTTTGCCGCGGCGTTTTTGTTTGCGGGCAGCGGACTGCTGCACAAGGCCGCAGTCAGGCGAGAACACGCGTGCATGGCTACATTCGGCCGCGCTGGAATTTATAATCATCGCCGGGGTCTGAGAGAGCGCATTGCAGCGGTTTGCCGCAGCATCAAATAACCAGAGGAGGTGCGCGTGCCGTTCACGCTGCATGGAATTCCCGTATCACGCGGTATAGCCATCGGGCGAGCATATCTGATCGCCCCGGCTGCACTCGACGTCGACCATTACGTCATCGAGCACGCGCAGATCGAAGACGAAATCGAGCGCTTTCGCGCGGCGCTCCACGCCGTGGAGCGGGAGCTCGCCACGCTGCGCGCCGACCTCGCCGCCGACGCCCCTTCCGAAATGGGCGCATTTATCGGCGTTCACCTCATGATCCTGAACGACGTGATGCTCGTGCAGGAGACCATCGATCTCATCCGCACGCGCCGCTTCAATGTGGAGTGGGCGCTTACCGAACAGCTCGAACGCCTCTCGCGTCACTTCGACGACGTAGAGGATGAGTACCTGCGCGAGCGCAAGGCCGATATCGAGCAGGTCGTGGAGCGCGTGCTGAAGTCGCTCGCGGGCGCCATGCCCCCTTCGCTGCACGGCGGTTGCGACGAGATGATCGTCGTCGCGCACGACATCGCGCCTGCCGACATGCTGCAGTTCAAGGGGCAAACCTTCCAGGGTTTCGTCACCGATCTGGGCGGGCGCACCTCGCACACGGCCATCGTGGCGCGCAGCCTCGGCATTCCGGCGGCGGTGGGCGTGCAGCAGGCGAGCGCGCTGATCCGTCAGGACGATCTCATCATCGTCGACGGCGACCATGGCGTCGTGATCGTCGATCCCGCGCCCATCGTGCTCGAGGAGTACACCTACCGGCAAAGCGAGATGGCGCTCGAGCGGCGCAAGCTGCAGCGCCTGAAGTTCTCGCCCACGCAAACGCTGTGCGGCGCGAAGATCCAGCTCTACGCGAACATCGAGCTGCCTGACGACGCACAGGCCGCGCTCGACTCGGGCGCGACGGGCGTGGGCCTCTTTCGCACCGAGTTCCTGTTCATGAACCACAAGAACCACTTGCCGGAGGAGGACGAGCAGTTCGCCGCCTACCGCCGCGCGGTGGAGCTCATGAACGGGCTGCCCGTGACGATCCGCACGATCGACGTGGGCGCGGACAAGCCGCTCGACGCCATGAGTACGGGCGACGGTTACGAGACGGCCGCGAACCCGGCGCTCGGCCTGCGCGCGATCCGCTGGAGCCTGTCCGAGCCGCAGATGTTCCTCACGCAGCTGCGGGCGATCCTGCGCGCCTCGGCGTTCGGTTCGGTCAAGATTCTGATTCCGATGCTCGCGCACGCGCAGCAGATCGACCAGACGCTCGACCTGATCCGCGAGGCGAAGCGTCAGCTCGACGACGCCGGTTTTGCCTACGATCCCAATATCCAGATCGGCGCGATGATCGAGATTCCGGCGGCGGCGCTCGCGCTGCCAATGTTCCTGCGCCGTCTCGACTTCCTCTCGATCGGCACCAACGACCTGATTCAGTACGCACTCGCCATCGACCGGGCCGACAATGCGGTGGCCGACCTGTACGATCCGCTGCATCCGGCCGTGCTGCAGCTGATCGCGCATACGCTGCGCGAGGCGAAGCGCGCGGGCGTGCCGGTTTCGGTGTGCGGGGAGATGGCGGGCGACCCGTCGTTCACGCGTTTGCTGCTCGGCATGGGTCTCACCGAGTTTTCGATGCACCCGAGCCAGTTGCTCGTGGTGAAGCAGGAGATCCTGCGCTCGCAACTCAAGACGCTGGAAAAACCGGTGGCGGAGGTGCTGGCCGCTTACGAGCCCGAGGAATTGGAGGCAGCGCTGCTGCGTGTGGCACAGGCCTGAGCGTCCACACACATACGCGAAAATGAACAAAGCCCCGGCATGTCCGGGGCTCTTTTATGCCTTGGCTCGCGCGCGCTTCAGGGGTGCCGGTGACGCTCGCCGCACACCGGACAGTCTGGCTGCCGTGCCACGCGCATCGTGTTCCACTCCATGCGCAGCGAGTCGAGCATCATGAGCCGCCCGACGAGCGTTGCACCGATGCCGCCGATCACGCGCAGCGCCTCGGCAGCCTGCATTGCGCCGATGATGCCCACTGTGGGCGCGAACACGCCCATCGTCGAGCACGCCACTTCCTCGAACGGCTGGTCTTCGGGAAACACGCAGGCGTAGCAGGGCGAGGCGTCGTCGCGGAAGTCGAACGTGCTGATCTGTCCGTCGAAGCGCAACGCAGCGCCCGAGACGAGCGGCACGCCGTGCTTCACGCACGCGCGGTTGATGGCGTGACGCGTGGCGAAGTTGTCGGTGCAGTCGAGCACGACGGTCGCGCCCGGCACCTGCGCGTCGAGCCACGCATCGTCGATGCGTGTTTGCAGCGCGTTCACCTTCACCTCGGGATTCAGGCGCGCGATGGCGTCGCGGCCCGACTCGACCTTCGCGCGGCCGACCGACGCCGTCTCGTGCAGGATCTGCCGCTGCAGGTTGGTGAGGTCGACGGTGTCGTTGTCGACGAGCGTGAGCGTGCCCACGCCCGAGGCCGCGAGATACATCGCCGCCGGCGATCCCAGGCCGCCCGCACCCACGACGATCGCATGCGCGTCGAGAAAGCGCTGCTGCGCCTCGATGCCGATCTCGTCGACGAGGATATGGCGGGAATAGCGAAGGAGTTGGTCGTCGTTCATCGCGATGCGCTGGTTCGATGGCGCTGCGATGGACCTCGAGAGCCTGGATGGCCCTGAATGGGGAAGCGCGCGCCGGGGAAATACCGTGCCGTTATTGTAACGACGCCAGCGGCTGGAGGAGGGGCGGCCTCGCGACCGGCGCACAGGACGCGCGGGTCGCGAGGCGGTACGGCGTGTTACTTGGCCGGAGCCGGAGCGGAGGCCGGCGCGGCGGCGGAGCCCGGAGCCGGCGCCATGATGAGGGCACCCGGCTTCACGGCGATCGGCGCGGAGGCCGAGGTAGGCGGCTTCTGCTGCGCGAGGCGGCGCTCCATCGGCGACTTCGATTCGGCCACCGGCTTGCCCTGGAGCTTGTTCAGCGCCTGCTGGAGCATGAAGTCGTCGGTGGAACCGAACTCGACCGGCTTGCGCTCGCGATCCTTCTGGCGCTGCTCCGGCGTCTTCTTGTCGTTCTGCTCTTCGAGCTGTCGCAGCATGTCCATGCGCTCCTGCTCGCGCACGTCCTGCTCCTTCTTCTCGTCCGGATCCTGCGTATTGGCGAGGTGGTTCTGGTAGTCCACTTCGCGCGTGACGAGTGCGTCGTCCGGATCGCCATCGGCGTACTGGTCGACCGCGATATCAGGACGGATGCCCTTGTTCTGGATCGAGCGGCCGCTCGGCGTGTAGTAGTACGCCGTGGTCAAGCGCAGCGCCGTGTCGGCCGTCATCGGGCGCACGGTTTGCACCGAGCCCTTGCCGAACGTCGTCTTGCCGGCGATGAGCGCACGCTTCGAGTCCTGCAGCGCGCCCGCCACGATTTCCGAGGCCGACGCCGAGTAGGCGTTGGTCAGCACGACCATCGGCACGGTCTTGAACTCGGCCGCCTCGCCCTTGAGCGGATCGCCGTCGAACGACGGCAGGCGGTAGTTCTCGTAGGTGTCGCGGTAGACCTGCTTCGAGTCCGGGATCTGGCCGTTCGTCGAGACGACGACCGAATCCGGCGGCAGGAACGCGCCCGCCACGCCCACGGCGCTTTGCAGCAGGCCGCCGCCGTTGTTGCGCAGGTCGAGAATGATGCCCTTGAGGTTCGGTTCCTGGCGCGCGATGTCTTGCAGCTTCTGGGCGAGGTCGGGGACCGTGCGCTCCTGGAAGCTCGTGACGCGGATGTACGCGTAGCCCGGCTGCAGGATCTTCGACTTCACGCTCTGCACCTTGATGATGGCGCGCGTGATGGTGAGCGGGAAGGTGCGGTCGTCGGTCTTGCGGAAGATCGTGAGCGTGACCTTCGTGCCCGGGTCGCCGCGCATCTGCTTGACCGCCTGGTCGAGCGTCATGCCGCGCACCGGCTTGTCGTTGATACGCGTGATGAGGTCGCCCGGACGGATGCCGGCGCGGTACGCGGGCGTGTCTTCGATCGGCGAGATGACCTTGATCAGGCCGTCTTCCGACGAGATTTCGATGCCGAGGCCCGCGAAGCGACCCTTGGTCTGCTCCTGGAGCTCCTGGTAATCGGTCTTGTCGAGATACGACGAGTGTGGGTCGAGGCTCGACACCATGCCCTTGATGGCGGCGGTGAGGAGCTTCTTGTCGTCCACCGGCACGACATACTCATGCTTGATTTGACCGAACACTTCGGCGAAGAGCCTCAGCTGGTCGAGCGGCAGCGGTTCTACGACCGTCTGCTGGGTTTGCTGCGCCTCGGCGGAAATCTGCAGGGTGGCGAATACGCCGGTTGCGAGGCCAGCGGCGATCAGGCCGATGTTTTTCAGGTTCTTTCGCATAGAGTATGTTGCGTGCGGTCGAAAAGGCGCGTGGCAGCGTCTATTGGAAAAGCGACGGACAAGTATAACTGCACACCCGCCGTGGCTGTGTATATGGCGCGTACGATGGGACTAAGACAGTGCTGCAGTCGCCTGGTTCGCAAACCGTGTGCCGCAATTTTGGTTCTGACGCGGTGCTGTCTGGGCGCTGGCAATCTTGCCAGCCAGGCCCAAAAAAAAGGCAGAAAAGGGGAATGTGCAACCAATTGCCATGGCAGCCAGGGCAGCCAGGGCGAAGCCGCACGGCGCCCGCGTGGCCGGAGGGCATGGCCCACGGATAACCGCCGGCCCGACGGACCGGCGGCTGCCTGAATCAACAAGGCAGGGCCAGGGTGCGGCCGATGACAGGAAGCGCGGACCGTCAGCCCGCCTTCTTGCCCTGGTTCGCAACGGCGGCCTGCGCCTTCGCGATGGCTTCGGCGTCGCCCAGATAGTAGTGCTTGATGGGCTTGAGGTTCTCGTCCAGCTCATAGACGAGCGGCACGCCGTTCGGGATGTTCAGGCCGACGATGTCGTCATCCGAAATGTTGTCGAGGTACTTCACGAGCGCGCGGATCGAATTGCCGTGCGCGGCGATCACCACCTTCTTGCCCGCCTTGATGGCCGGTGCGATCGACTCGTTCCAGATCGGCATCACGCGCGCGACCGTGTCCTTCAGGCACTCGGTGAGCGGCAGTTCCTCGCGCGCCACCTTGGCGTAGCGCGGGTCGTTGTACGCCGTGCGCGAGTCGGTCGGCTCGAGCGCCGGCGGCGGCGTGTCGTAGCTGCGGCGCCAGACCAGCACCTGCTCGTCGCCGAACTTCTCGGCCGTTTCGGCCTTGTTCAGGCCCGAAAGCGCGCCGTAATGCCGCTCGTTCAGACGCCACGAGTGGACGACGGGCAGGTACATCTGGTCCATCTGGTCCTGCACGTGCCAGAGCGTGCGGATCGCGCGCTTGAGCACCGAGGTGTAGGCGATGTCGAACGTGTAGCCTGACTCCTTGAGCAGCTGGCCTGCCTGCTGCGCTTCGCGGTTGCCCTGCTCGGTGAGGTCGACGTCCACCCAGCCGGTGAAGCGGTTTTCCTTGTTCCACGTCGATTCGCCGTGGCGGATGAGTACGAGTTTGTACATGAGGATGCCGGTCGGTAGTGAAGGAAGCGGTAATCGGGGACGGGAGACGCAACGCGGCAGCAACGCCATGGCGGTGGTCCAGTCCGGCGGGCTGCACGCCCGGGCTGGGGGGGCGGTAACCCTGCGACAAACGGTTATTTTATAATGAGCGGATTGTCCGAATCCGATTTCGCACGATTTCTCCGACTTTCCCTTTTTCCGGCGGACCCTCCGTGACGTTCTTCACCAATTACATCAACCTTGTACTCATCGCGATCGTCCTCATCTCAGGAGGGTTGCTCCTGTGGCCGACGCTCAAGCGCGGCGGCCGCGGCGGCGTTTCTACCGCCGAGGCGACGCAGCTCATCAACCGCCGCAACGCGGTGGTGGTCGACCTGCGTCCCGCGGGTGAATTCGCGAAAGGTCATCTGCCCTCGGCGCGCCAGGTTGAATTCGGCGAACTCGAGACGAAGATCGGCCAGCTCGTGAAGAACAAGAACAACCCGGTGTTGCTGGTCTGCCAGACGGGCCAGCAGTCGCACAAGGCGCTGCGCCTCGTGAAGGACGCCGGTTTTGCCGAAGTCCACGTGCTGGACGGCGGCGTGAACGCCTGGCAGCAGGCCGGAATGCCGGTCGTGAAACAAGGAGGTTCGAAGTGAGCAAAGTGGTCATGTACAGCACCCAGGTGTGCCCGTATTGCCAGATGGCCGAGCGTCTTTTAAAGTCGCGCGGCGTCGAGCACATCGAGAAAGTGCTGATCGACCGGGACCCGGCGCGGCGCGAAGAGATGATGACGCGCACCGGCCGGCGTACCGTGCCGCAGGTTTTCATCGGCGAGACGCACGTGGGCGGTTACGATGACCTCTCCGCGCTCGACCGTGCGGGCGGCTTGATGCCGCTGCTCGAAGTCGCCTGAGGTTACAGGCGGTTCAAAGCCTGATTTGCAGCCCGATAGCCGTGCGGCCTCGGTCCGCAGGCGGGCTGCGCAGCGTGACGGACCGACGCAGGTTTTCGGCCCGCGCGAGCCAGTGAGGCTTGCGCGGGCCTGTTGCCGTTCATTGCCGTAGTGCGGCGCATTATCGCGACTTTGAGATGTCACGATAGTGCCGCCGCAATCCATTCAATCAGGGAAGCCATACACCATGTCTGACGAGAACAACCAGCCGTTCTTCAACATCCAGCGCATTTACCTCAAGGACATGTCGCTCGAGCAGCCGAATTCGCCGGCCATCTTCCTTGAGCAGGACATGCCTTCGGTCGAAGTGGAAGTCGACGTCAAGGCCGAGCGCCTCGCCGATTCGGTGTTCGAGATCATCGTCACGGGCACCGTCACGGCCAAGGTCAAGGACAAGGTTGCGTTCCTGATCGAAGCCAAGCAAGCCGGCATTTTCGACATCCGCAACATCCCGGCCGAACAGGTCGATCCGCTCGTCGGCATCGCATGCCCGACCATCCTGTTCCCGTACCTGCGCTCGAACATCGCCGACGCGATCACGCGCGCGGGCTTTCCGCCGATCCACCTGGCCGAGATCAACTTCCAGGCGCTCTACGAGCAACGCCTGCAGCAACTCGCCCAGCAAGACGGCGCAAGCAGCGCGACGCACTAAAGCGTACGTTGATCGTTTCCACGAACTACCGGTGCGGAGTATCGGAATGAACATCGCCGTTCTCGGCGCCGGAGCGTGGGGCACCGCGCTGGCGGGGCATCTCGCCCAGGCGCATCACACGCTGTTGTGGGCGCGCGATGGCGCGCTCGTCGACACCTTGCGCAAGACGCACGAAAACGCCCGCTACCTCGCGGGCGTCGCGCTGCCCAAGACTCTCCAATACGAAACGGATCTCGCCGCCGCGCTCGACCATGCTTCGGGCGAGGCGGATCTCGTCGTGCTCGCCACGCCCGTTGCGGGCCTGCGCGGCATGCTCTGCACGCTGCGCGACATGGGTCGCGTGCCCGCCCACTTCGTCTGGCTCTGCAAGGGCTTTGAGGCGCAAACGCAACTGATGCCGCATCAGGTCGTGGCGGCTGTTCTGCCGGGCCACGCGAGCAACGGCGTGCTTTCGGGGCCGAGCTTCGCGCGCGAAGTAAGCGAGGGCCTGCCCGTCGCATTGACGGTGGCGAGCGCCTCCGCCGCTTGCCGCGAGCGCACGCTCGCTGCGTTCCATCACCGCGCGATGCGCATCTATACAGGCGACGACGTGGTCGGCGTGGAGGTCGGCGGCGCGGTCAAGAACGTGCTCGCGATCGCGACCGGCATCGCGGATGGCCTGGGCCTCGGCCTGAACGCACGCGCGGCGCTCATCACGCGCGGCCTCGCCGAGATGACGCGGCTTGGCGTCACGCTCGGCGGGCGCGCCGAGACCTTCACGGGACTGACCGGCCTCGGCGACCTCATCCTCACCGCCACGGGCGACCTCTCGCGCAACCGCACCGTGGGCAAGCAGCTCGCGAGCGGCCGCACGCTCGACGACATCCTCGGCGCACTCGGCCACGTGGCCGAAGGCGTGCGCTGCGCGCAGGCCGTGCTGGCGCTCGCGCGCGCACATGGCATCGAAATGCCGATCACCCAGGCGGTATGCGCCGTGCTATTCGACGGTGTCACGCCGCGCGACGCCGTGAGCGCGCTGCTCCGGCGCGACGCGAAAGCGGAGTAGGGCGCTTCGGTCCTGCTGCGCGTTGAATGAAGCACGCTCGCTCTGCGTGGGACCGGAGTGAGCGCTAAAGCGCCAACTCCGGATCGCAAGGAGGACCGTATGCTGACCATCGGAAACTGCCGTATCGAAGCGCAGGCCGTCGACATCACCACGTTGCAGGTCGATGCGATCGTCAACGCCGCGAACGAATCGCTGCTCGGCGGCGGCGGCGTTGACGGCGCGATTCATCGCGCCGCCGGGCCGGACCTGCTGCGCGAATGCGAGACGCTGAACGGCTGCCCGACCGGCGACGCCAAAATCACCGGCGGCTATCGGCTTCCCGCGAAACACGTCGTCCATACGGTGGGCCCCGTCTGGTACGGCGGGGGCCGTGACGAAGCGCATCTGCTGGCCTCCTGCTACCGGCGCTCGCTCGAGTGCGCTCGTGAGGCGAGCGTGACGAGCATCGCGTTTCCGGCAATCAGTTGCGGCGTCTACCGTTTTCCTGCTGACGACGCGGTGACGATTGCCGTAGCGACCGTGATCGACGCGTTATCGAAATACCCGACGCTCGAGCACGTAATCTTCGCGTGCTTCGACAATGCGATGCTCATGCGCTATGAGCGTGAGCTTGCGGCGCGCGGCAAGGCGTAGCCCCTCGCTTGCCTTATTCGCCGCCTTCGAACCCCGCCTGACGCCACGCTTCGAACACCACGACCGCGACCGTGTTCGAGAGATTCAGGCTGCGATTGCCGGGCCGCATCGGCAGGCGCACGCGCTGTGGCGTCTCGAAGCGCTCGAGCACCGTGTCGGGCAGGCCGCGCGTTTCCGCGCCGAACACGAACCAGTCGCCCGGCTGGAACGCATGCGAGTGAAAGCGGCCCGATCCGCGCGTCGTGAACGCGAACATACGTGACGGGTCCGGTGCTTCTTTGGCGATGAAGGCATCCCAGTCGCCGTGCACGTGCATCTGCGCGTACTCGTGATAGTCGAGGCCCGCGCGGCGCATTTTCGCGTCGTCGAGGGGAAAGCCAAGCGGCTCGATCAGATGAAGCCTCGCACCCGTATTCGCGCACAGGCGGATCACGTTGCCGGTGTTCGGCGGAATTTCGGGTTCGACGAGAACGACGTTGAACATGACGATGGAACTCTCTCGATGTCTTGAATAGTGTGAGGCCGATCAGTCCTTCGGCGTGCGCAGCGCGACGAAATTCGTCACGCGCCGTGCGCCGGCGGCCTTGAGCGTATGCGCGAGCGCGTCGAGCGTGGCGCCCGAGGTCATCACGTCGTCGACCACGCCCACGTGCTGGCCGTTGAGCGGCCGCGTGAGTGCGAACGCCCGGCCGACGTTGCGGCGGCGCGTCTCGCGATCGAGCTTCGACTGCGGCGCCGTATGCAGGATGCGTCGTACGAGCGTGGCGTCCGCGTGCGTGCCCAACCGGCGTGCGAGCGGCCGCGCGATCTGCCAGGCCTGGTTGTAGCCGCGCTCGATGAGGCGTTCGCGCGAGAGCGGCACCGGCACGACGATATCCGGCATGCCGTGTTCATCGCACAGATCTTGTGCGGCCAGCGCGAGGCGTCGTGCAAATTCCTCGCCAAGCGCGAGGCGCGCGCGAAACTTCAGGCCCCGTGCGAGCAGGTCGAGCGGCGCGCGATAGTCGGCGAGCGCGAGCGTGGCGTCGAATGCGGGCGGCGCGTCGGCGCAGGCCTCGCAGCGGTAGCGCGTGCCCCCCGTCGCACCGCGCCTGTGCGCGAGCGGCATAGCGCAGACCGTGCAACGCAGGCGCGGCTCATTCCAGTACGCGGCATCGCAGCACACACAGAGCGTGGTTCGCGACAAATTGCCGCATAATGGGCACAGATTGGGCAGCACGAAGTGGGCAAGCTGTGACGGCAGCGCCCGCGCTTTTCGACAGACGCGCGCAAGGCCCGCAAGACGAGTGCGGTGCGAAGCGGGCGGCGTGACACGCGCTGCATTGCGTGTCTCGCATGAAGAAGGGCGCGGTGGCATCGAAGGACGGCCCGGGCAGCAGGCTCGCGTGACTGAAAGGAAAGGAGTGAGCGAGTATACTTCGCAGACTTCGCCAATACGACCGACATGTCCCCGTCTCCCGCAAGAACTGGCCGTCCGGACTATGAAACCCGGCACCTTCGGCGCATCTTCGATCGCCGTGCGGCGACTTTCGACGACGTTGCCTTCCTGCCACGTGAAATTGCGCAACGCATGCGCGAGCGCCTCGAGTACATCAAGGTGAATCCCGCGGCCGTGCTCGACATTGCGTGCGGCCAGGGCGACGACCTGCCCAGCTTGCGCGAGCGCTTTCCCGAAGCGCCCGTGTTCGGCACCGATCTCTCCCTCGCCATGCTGCGCCGCGCCCGCGAGCACGACGCCCCCGACACGAGCTGGCGGCGCTTTCTGCCCGCATCGGTTGGCCGCGCGCTCGGTTCGCGCGGTCCGCGTGTTGCGCAGGCCGACTTTGCCGAACTGCCGTTCGCGCACGATGCATTCGAACTGCTGTGGTCGAATCTGGCGCTGCATTGGCATCCGCGCCCCGACCTCGTGTTCGGCGAGTGGCAGCGCGTGCTCAAGGTGGACGGCCTGCTCATGTTCAGCACGCTCGGTCCCGACACGCTCAAGGAGCTGCGCGGCGCGTTCGCCGAAGTCGAAGCCGCGCACGGCGTGCCGACGCGCGCGCACGTAATCGATTTCGTCGACATGCACGATCTGGGTGACATGCTCGTCGAGAACGGTTTCGAAATTCCGGTGATGGACCAGGAAACGCTCACCATCACCTACAAGACGCCGGACAAGCTGCTCGCCGACGTGCGCCGCTGGGGCGCGTATCCGTTCGAGCGCAACGGCGATGGCAATGGTGATAACGGCGGCACGCACGGCGCGCGGCGCCTGTACCGTGCGCTCGTGGCCGCGCTCGAGGCGCGCCGCTGCGCGGACGGGCCGCACGCGGGCACGATCCCGCTGACCTTCGAGGTCATCTACGGCCACGCGTGGAAGGCCGTGCCGCGCATGACCGCCGAAGGCCATGGCATCGTGCGCATCGAGGACATCGGTCGGGGTCCGGCAAGGAATCGGTAACGTGGTAAGGGGGCTTTCGTTATGCCTGAAATTAGCGCCTGAAAAGCCCTCGAGAAATGCTTGAAAAATCGCTGCAAGTCCCGTCCGGCATGGGTTTGCGGGCGATTGAACCTTGCTTGTGAGGGCTGGGGATCGCGCCTATAATGCGTCAGTTTGCTGCACGGAAGGGTCCCCAAAATCCATTGTGGCAAGTCCAGATCTCCCCGTAGTTGTGCGAGGCGCGACGCGGCGATAGTCTGGCGAAGTTGCAAGTGGGGGAAGCGAGCGATGCAGGCGCCTGATCTGCTGGCGAGTCCGGAGCCGGTCCTGAAAGACTGGACCATGAAGCGCAACTGTTCGGTTTCGCCCAGGCAATTCGTGTTCTTCTATGTTTCGCTGGCGCTGGTTTCCATCGCGATCGCCGTTCTGTTGTTGATCCACGGCGCCTGGCTGGTTTTGCCGTTTACCGGTATCGATCTGTTGGTAGTAGGCGGCGCTTTTGTCATTTATGCGCGCCATGCTGTCGATTACGAACGTATCAGGCTTTATCCGAACCGGCTGGTGATCGAGCAGATGAGCGCCGACGCGCTCACGCAGTTCGAATTCAATCCCCGCTGGGTCCGGGTCGAACCGGGCGCGACCCCACGCGACCCGGTGCGTCTCGTGTCCCGCGGTCAGGCGGTCGCTGTCGGGTTGCATCTGCCGCAATATCGGCGTGCGCAGTTCGCGCGGGAACTGCGTGCCTGGCTTGCGCGCGCGGGTTGATGCGCGGCGCGTGAGTTTGCCGGTTGGCGGTATGAGCGTCCCAGGGGGCGCCCTGGTTGCAAAACCTTCCTGCGGGGTCGAGGGTTTGAATGGAAATTATGGGTAAGGAAGCTATGAAAACAATCAAGCGAGCCCTCCAGGGCGTGCTGGCGTGCAGCGGATTCCTCGTCGCCGGCGCGGCACTCGCAGTCGGAGACAGCCCAGGCGGCCCTGCGGTGAACGAGATCAATTTCCAGCCGCCCGTCACGCGCATCGCCGAAGAGCTCTACAGCCTCCATATGTTGATGCTGCTCTTGTGCGCCGTGATTTTCGTCGGCGTGTTCGGCGTCATGTTCTATTCGATCTACGCGCACCGTAAATCGAAGGGTCACAAGGCCGCTCACTTCCATGAGAGCACCACGGTCGAAATCATCTGGACGGTGGTGCCGTTCATCATCGTCGTGCTGATGGCGCTGCCCGCCACCAAGGCCGTCGTCGCGATGAAGGACACGTCCAACGCCGACCTCACCGTGAAGGTCACGGGCTACCAGTGGAAATGGGGCTACGACTACGTGAAGGGGCCGGGCGAGGGCATCAACTTCCTCTCCACGCTCAGCACGCCGCGCTCCGAGGTGAACAACCGCGTGCCGATCACCGATACGTACCTGCAGGAAGTCGACAATCCGCTCGTCGTGCCGGTCAACAAGAAGGTTCGCATCATCACCACGGCCAACGACGTCGTGCACTCGTGGTACGTGCCCGCGTTCGGCGTGAAGCAGGACGCGATTCCGGGCTTCGTGCGCGACACGTGGTTCAAGGCCGATAAGGTCGGCACTTATCGCGGCTTCTGTACCGAGCTGTGCGGCAAGGAGCACGCGTTCATGCCGGTCGTAGTCGAGGTGCTTTCCGACGACGACTACGCGAAGTGGGTCGATACGCAAAAGGCGAAGATGGCCGCCGCTAACGACGACCCGAACAAGACCTACACGCTGGCCGAGCTCAAGGAGCGCGGCGAGAAGGTCTATAACTCGAACTGCGCGGTATGCCACCAGCCCACCGGCAAGGGCGCGGGCGCATTCCCGGCGCTCGACGGCAGCAAGATCGCCAATGGTCCGATCGCGGAGCACGTGAGCATTGTCCTGAAGGGCAAGAACGCCATGCCTTCGTGGGCGCCCACGCTCAACGACGTCGAGATCGCTTCGGTTATCACGTTCGAGCGCAACTCGTGGGGCAACCATACCGGCGACATTCTGCAGCCGCGTCAGGTGGCCGACGCGCGTAACGGCAAGATGCCCGAGGGCGGCGATCATACCGCCGCGGCGGGTGCTGGCGGCGCAAGCGACGCGGCCGCGGCAAGCGGCGCGCAAGAGGCTAGCGGCGCTGCCGATGCGAGCGCTGCAAGTGGGACGGCCCCCGCAAGCGGCGCGGATCAGGCGTCTGGCGCAGCGGCGCCGAGCGCAGCCGCGTTGCCGGCGAGCGTCTACTTCGAAGTGGGCAAGAGCACGCTGCCCGCCGACGCGAAGGACGCCATCCAGGCTGCAGCTGATTACGCGAAGGCGCACCCGGACGCGAAGTTCACGCTCTCGGGCTACACCGATTCGAGCGGCAACGCCAGCACGAACGCCGACCTCGCCAAGCGCCGCGCGCAAGCGGTGCGCGACGCGATGAAGGCGGCAGGCATTGCCGAAGACCACATCATTCTGAAGAAGCCGGAAACGATCACGGGCGGCGCGAACGCGAAGGAAGCGCGCCGGGTGGAGATCGGCGCGGCGGCCTGAGCGGGCCAGCGCGAGAAGAACAAGCAGCAAGAGACGCAGGACAAGCGCTGCGCGAGCACAAAACAAGCAGGCAAACGCTGCAGCAAGAGACGCCAAGCAATTCGCTTTCGCATTTCAATTGCATGGGGCCGGAGAAGGCGCTAAAGCGCCAACTCCGGACCGACAGGAGATAAGTCATGTCTAGCATCGGACACGATGTAGCTGGAGGGCACGGCCACGTGCACGGCGATCACGCGCACGCCACGCCCCACGGCTGGCGCCGCTGGCTGCTCGCGACGAACCATAAGGACATCGGAACGCTGTATCTGCTCTTCTCGTTCGTGATGTTCCTCTCGGGCGGCGTCATGGCGCTCGCCATACGTGCGGAGCTGTTCGAGCCGGGCATGCAGATCATGCGCCCCGAGTTCTTCAACCAGCTCACCACGATGCACGGTCTCATCATGGTGTTCGGCGCGATCATGCCGGCCTTCGTGGGCTTCGCGAACTGGATGATTCCGCTGCAGATCGGCGCCTCGGACATGGCGTTCGCGCGCATGAACAACTTCAGCTTCTGGCTGCTGCCCGCCGCGGCGTGTCTGCTGATCGGCTCGTTCTTCTCACCGGGCGGCGCGACCGCCGCGGGCTGGACGCTCTACGCGCCGCTCTCCACGCAGATGGGCCCGGGCATGGACTTCGCGATCTTCGCGGTGCACATCATGGGCGCCTCGTCGATCATGGGAGGCATCAACATCGTCGTGACCATCCTGAACCTGCGCGCGCCGGGCATGACGCTCATGAAGATGCCGATGTTCGTGTGGACGTGGCTCATCACCGCCTACCTGCTGATCGCCGTGATGCCGGTGCTCGCAGGCGCGATCACGATGCTGCTGTTCGACCGCCACTTCGGCACGAGCTTCTTCAACGCGGCCGGCGGCGGCGACCCGGTCATGTACCAGCACATCTTCTGGTTCTTCGGGCACCCCGAGGTCTACATCATGATCTTGCCGGCGTTCGGGATCGTTTCGCAGGTGATTCCGGCGTTCTCGCGCAAGCCGCTGTTCGGCTATAGCTCGATGGTGTACGCCACGGCATCGATTGCGATTCTCTCGTTCATGGTCTGGGCGCACCACATGTTCGCGACCGGCATGCCAGTCACGGGCCAGCTCTTCTTCATGTACGCGACGATGCTGATCGCCGTGCCGACGGGCGTGAAGGTGTTCAACTGGGTCGCCACGATGTGGCGCGGCTCGCTCACCTTCGAAACGCCGATGCTGTGGGCCGTGGGCTTCCTGATCGTGTTCACGTTCGGCGGTCTCTCGGGCCTGATGCTCGCCATGGCGCCGCTCGACATCCAGTATCACGGCACTTACTTCGTGGTGGCGCACTTCCACTACGTGCTGGTGGCGGGGTCATTATTCGCGTTGTTCTCAGGGTGGTACTACTGGGCGCCGAAATGGACCGGCTGGATGTACAACGAGACGCGCGGCAAGATCCACTTCTGGTGCTCGCTCATCTTCTTCAATCTCGCGTTCCTGCCGATGCACTTCGTCGGCCTGGCCGGCATGCCGCGTCGCTATGCCGACTATCCGGCCCAGTTCACCGACTGGAACCAGGTGATCTCGATCGGCGCCTTCGGCTTCGGACTTTCTCAGGTGTACTTCCTGTTCGCGGTGGCGCTGCCCGCCTATCGCGGCGGCGGCGAACTGGAGAAAGCCACCGACAAGCCGTGGGACGGTGCAACGGGCCTCGAGTGGACCGTGCCGAGCCCGGCGCCGTTCCACACGTTCGAGAATCCGCCGACGGTCGAGTAAGCCGTTGAGTGTGTGGCGTCCGGCTGTGCGCAGCCGGACGCGACCGAAGTCCGCGGTCTTCACGCAGTCTTCATCGGAGCACGTACGAGAGGTAATTCACGATGCAAGGAGAAGCCGCGGCCAACCGCGCTGAACGCATGACCCGGGATCCACAAAAAAGACGCACGCCTGAGCAAATCCGCGCGGGCAATCTGCGGCTCGGCCTCATTTTGCTGGCCGTCGTAGTCGGTTTCTTTGTGGCTGCCGTCGTCAAGCAGGTGTATTTCCCCGGCCACTGACGCGCAGAGCGTTTGCCGGAAGATCGTTCGAGGAAGTTCGATGTCCACGCAAGCTGGAAATGATCGCGCGTTCAACCGGTCGATGCTCATCAAGCTCGTCGTCGTGGCGCTGCTGATGTTCGGGTTCGGCTTTGCGCTGGTGCCGATGTATCGCGCGATCTGCCAGGTCACCGGCATCAACAACCTGGTGCAGCGCGACGCCACCGAGCGCGAGGCACGCAACACGCAGGTGGACATGACGCGCACGATCTCCGTGGAGTTCGACGCGAACGCACGCGGGCTGCTCGGCTTCAAGCCGGAGCAAACGAGCCTCGACGTGCATCCGGGCGAAGTCATGACGGTGATGTACGACATTTCGAACAACGAAGGACGCACGATCGACGCGCAGGCCATTCCGAGCTACGCGCCGAAGCAGGCGACGGAGTACTTCCGCAAGATCGAGTGCTTCTGCTTCACGCAGCAGGTCTTGAAGGCGAACGAGACGAAGCGCATGCCGGTGGTGTTCGTGATCGACCCGAAGCTGCCGAAGGACGTGAAGACGATCACGCTGTCGTACACGTTCTTCGAGCTGAACAAGCCGGCCGTGCCGCCGCCGCCGAAACAGTCGGCGGGCGCATGAGGCGTCGGCGCCGGGGTCAACGATGTCAGGAGGCGAAAGGCGCATGAGCGACGAACGCGGCAGCGGCGTTGAGAGGCCGGCGAAGAAGAAGGGCGGCATCCTGCAGGTGATGAAAGCGGTGGCGTGGTCCTTCCTCGGCGTGCGTAAGCGCGCCGACCTCGAAGACGACGCCGCGAACCTGCACCCCGTGCAGCTGATCATCGCGGGGATCGTCGGTGCGGTGCTGTTCATCGTCGTGCTGCTGTTGATCGTGCACGCGGTGGTGGGATGAGCGAGTGCGCGAAACGCTGCGCGCGAAGCAGTGAATAACGAGGACACACTCGGGTAAAAGCAGCCGGCGATGTCCGGAGCAACTGGAAATTGGAGAAACAGGCATGAGCGGCCAAAACGATAGCCCGTACTACTTCGTACCGCACCCGTCGCGGCACCCGATCAGCGCGTCCATTGGTCTTCTGGTCATGCTCGCGTCGCTCGCTTCGTGGATCAACGGCGAGTCGTGGGGGCCGATCGGCGTGCTCGTCGGCCTGCTGTGGCTGCTCTTCACGCTGTGGCACTGGTTCGGCGACGCCATCGCCGAATCGGAAGGCGGCATGTATGGCAAGCGCGTCGACGTGTCGTACCGTTGGAGCATGAGCTGGTTCATCTTCTCCGAAGTGATGTTCTTCGGCGCGTTCTTCGGGGCGCTCTTCTACGCGCGCGCGATCGCCCTGCATCAGCTCGGCAGCCTCGACTACAAGTTGATCTGGCCGGACTTCTCGGCGGTGTGGCCGAACAACGGTCCTGCGGCACTGGTTTCGCACTTCCGCTCGATGACGCCGTGGCCCGTGCCGACCATCAACACGGCGCTGCTGCTCTCCTCGGGCGCGACGCTCACCGTTTCGCACCACGCGCTGCGCGACAACCATCGCTCGAAGGCTATCGCGTGGCTCGCCGCGACGATCGTGCTGGGCGTGTGCTTCCTCTTCCTGCAGGCGTTCGAGTACATCCACGCGTACGGCGAATTGAACCTCACGCTCGCTTCGGGCATTTACGGTTCGACGTTCTTCCTGCTCACGGGCTTCCACGGCTTCCACGTGTTCCTCGGCGGCACGATGCTCACGGTCGTGATGATCCGGCTCATTCGTGGCCACTTCACCGCGGAGCATCACTTCGCATTCGAAGGCGCGGCGTGGTACTGGCACTTTGTCGACGTAGTGTGGCTCGGCCTCTACATCGTCGTGTACTGGCTGTGATGCCTGGTGCGCCGCGCGGGCCGCGGCGCTGGAGACGTGAATGAAACAAGGCGCCGCCCGACCTCGTCGGCGCGGCGCCTTGTGTTTTCCGGAATGGGGTTTGCGCTGCGGTCTTCAGTGATGGTCAGCGGCGCTCAGCGACCGTAAGGAATCCCGGTGGACTGGATCCAGCCCATCCAGTGTGCGAACAGGATGAACAGAAAGAGCGAGATGGAAAGGCCCACGCGCGTGGCGAGCGACCAGACCATCCGCTTGGTGCGGCCCCGGTCGTGCATCATGAAATAGAGCGCGGAGATCATGCTCGCGATGATCAGCGCGAACGCAACGGGGACGAGTATGTGCATGAAGTTCACGGAATTTGGCATGCCTGAAAACGTCTGTCTCATTATCGCACCGCGCTACATGGCGCGGGGTTCGATCACTTGTATCTTTCGCATCGGACATGCCCAATGAAAATCCGGCTCGTCCCCACGTTGCTCATCCTGATCGTGATGGCCGTGACGATCCGGCTCGGCTTCTGGCAGCGCGACCGCGCGCATCAGAAGGAGGCGCTGCAGGCGCAAATCACGCAGTACGAATCGTCTGTGCCGCAACCGGTGGGCGCCACGCCGCTCGCGCTGAAGGACATCGAGTTCCATCGCGTGCGGGCGACGGGCACATTCCTGCCCGAGCGCGTGGTGTATCTCGACAATCGTCCGTATAACGATCAACCGGGTTTCTATGTCGTGATGCCGCTTAAACTCGAAGGCGGCGGCTACGTGCTGGTGAATCGCGGCTGGCTACCGCGCAACATCGCGGACCGCGCCGCGATCGCGCCCTATGTCACGCCGCCTGGGCCGGTGGTTGTGGAAGGCATTGCGCGCGCCGACGCCTCGCGCGCCTTCGAACTCGGTTCGGGCGGCTCTGCAGCGCACCAGAAGATACGGCAGAATCTCGGCGTCGCTTCCTATGCAGCGGAAAGCGGGTTGCCGCTGCAACCGTTCGTGATCCAGCAAACCGGCTTCGTGCCGGCCTTCAAGGACGGGCTCGTGCGCGACTGGCCGGTGCCGGATACCGATGTCGAGCGCAACTACGGCTACATGCTCCAGTGGTGGGGCATGGCGCTCGCGGCCCTCGGTTTCGGTCTTTTTGCGGCCCGCAAGGCTGCGACAAAAGCGCGCACTGAAGACGAAGCCAGGCAGCACGCCGAAGAGCCCGGAAGGCAAAACACAGGCAGCGCGAAGGACGCCTGATGATCCGTCGGACGAATCAATTCGAATCCGATGTGATCCGGACCATGGCGCTGCGCATGCAGCACATGGACAACTGAAAGCGACAGAAGCGAGGTTCCACGAGAGTGTCGACGCAATCCCCCCGTTCCGCCCAGGTCGCGAAGCCGGCCGCCACGCTCGCGCAGAAGGGCGCGAAGCGCCGTGGCCGCTGGACGCTGCTCATCATCGCGCTCATCTGCGGCGCGCCTATCGTGATTTCGTACTTCACGTACTACGTGATCAAGCCGAAGGGCGGCACGACGAGCTATGGCGCGCTCATCGAGCCGCAGCGGCCCATTCCCGGCGCGCTCATGGTGACGGGCGACGACGGTCATGAAGTGCCGCTCGCCTCGCTCAAGGGCCGCTGGCTGATGATCTCGGTGAATGGCGGTGACTGCGACGAAGCCTGCGCAACGAAACTCTATTTCATGCGCCAGGTGCGCGCGACGCAGGGCCCGGAGCGCGAGCGCATCGTCACGGTCTGGCTGCGCACCGACGACGCGAGCGTCCCCGCGAAACTGAAGGGCGCCTACGCGGACACGCGCATGCTGCGCGCCGATCCGGTCGCCGTGGCCGCGTGGTTGCCTGCCACGGAAACGACGAAAGACACCGATCACATCTATCTGGTCGATCCGAACGGCAACCTGATGATGCGATTCCCGGCGAATGCCGATCCGTCGAAAATCAAACAAGACGTCACGAAACTGCTCAAGTGGTCCCGCATCGGTTAAGGTGCGCAGCGCGAGTCTGACGGAGAAGAGTAAGAGAGATGTTTATCCTGGAGCTGGGCCTGATTGGCCTGTGCATCGCGTTGCTGCCGCTCTCGTGGGTCTGGGTGAAGGCCGACGACAGCAAGTTTCGCAAGCTCGTGTGGCTCACGACGTTCATGACGCTCGACCTCGTCATGTTCGGCGGCTTTACGCGCTTGACCGACTCGGGCCTCGGCTGTCCTGACTGGCCGGGCTGCTATGGCACGTCCTCGCCGTTCATCGCGCATGCGCAAATTGCCGCCGCGCATCTCGCTATGCCGAGCGGCCCCGTGAGCATGACGAAGGCATGGATCGAGATGATCCACCGCTATTTCGCCATGGCTATCGGTGTCCTGATCATTGCGCAGATGGCGATTGCCTGGCGCGCGCGCATCAAGCGCCTGCCGCTGCACGTCTCGCCATGGTGGCCCACCGCGCTGCTCGGGCTGATCCTCGTGCAGGGCGTGTTTGGCGCGTGGACAGTGACGATGAAGCTGCAGCCCATCATCGTCACCACGCACCTCTTGCTCGGCCTCACGCTGCTCGGCTCGCTCGCGTGGCTCGCCGCGCGCATGACGCCGCTGCCCGCATACGAACCCGACGCCGCGCGCTGGCGCGTGGCCGCGCTGGCGGCGCTCGTGCTGCTCGTCGCGCAGATCGCGCTGGGCGGCTGGGTGAGCACGAACTACGCGGTGCTGGCCTGCACCGACTTCCCGACCTGCAACGGCGCGTGGATTCCGCCGATGGATTTCCATCACGGCTTCCACCTCTGGCGCGCGCTCGGCATGGACGGCAACGGCGACGTGATCACGCAGGACGCGCTCGTCGCGATCCACTGGACGCACCGTACGTTCGCGTTCGTCGTGATCGCTTATCTGATATGGTTCGCCCTGAAGTTGCGACGCTATGCCTCGCTGCGACGCCCGGCAAACTGGATCATGATCGTGATCTTTATCCAATTTTTGACGGGGCTATCCAACATCGTGCTGCAGTGGCCGCTGCCCGTGGCAGTGGCGCACAACGGTGGCGCGGCGATCCTGCTGCTTTTGGTCGTCGTGCTAAACTTTCGAATTGCTTGTAGCCGCCCCGGCCGCGCCGTTCTCCCCGCGCGCGACACCGCTGCGGTGTGATCCCGCCCTATGGAAAGTACAACCCTATCCCAGACGCCCGGTAGCCGGATTTCCCAATATCTCGCGCTTACCAAGCCGCGCGTCACGCAATTGGCCGTGTTTTGCGCCGTCATCGGCATGTTCCTCGCCGTGCCGGGCATGGTGCCCTGGAAGCAGCTGATCGGCGGCACCGTCGGCATCTGGCTCACGGCCGGCGCGGCCTTCGCGATCAACTGTCTCGTCGAGCAAAAGGTGGATGCGCGCATGCGTCGCACTGCCTGGCGTCCTTCGGCGCGCGGCGAGATCACGAGCACGCAAATCCTGATCTTCTCGGCGGTAATCGGCGGCCTCGGCATGTGGGTGCTGTACACGTTCGCCAATCCGCTCACCATGTGGCTCACGGTCGCGACCTTCATTGGCTACGCGATCATTTACACGCTGCTGCTCAAGCCGGCCACGCCGCAGAATATCGTGATCGGCGGCGCCTCGGGCGCCATGCCGCCGGCGCTTGGCTGGGCCGCGGTGACGGGCCACGTGCCCGCCGACGCCTGGATTCTCGTGCTCATCATTTTCGTGTGGACGCCGCCGCACTTCTGGGCGCTCGCGCTCTACCGCCGCAAGGATTACGAAAACGCCGGCCTGCCGATGCTGCCCAACACGCACGGCGAGAAGTACACGCGTCTGCATATTCTGCTCTACACCGTGATCCTGTTCGCGGTCACGCTGATGCCGTACATCTCGGGCATGAGCGGCGTGCTTTATCTGGCTTCGGCCGTGCTGCTCGGCGCCGTGTTCCTCGCTTACGCATGGAAGATCTACGTCGAGTATTCCGACGCACTGGCACGCAAGACTTTCCGCTATTCGATCGTCTACCTCTCGTTGCTGTTCGCGGCGCTGCTCGTCGACCATTACGTGCATGCGCTCATCGCGGCGTAACGATATGGCCCACCGCACGCTTGCGCGCTTCGTGCGCGCCACGGTCGTTGCGCTCGCCGCTGCAGGCGCACTCGGCGGCACGCTGGTTCTCGAGGGCTGCGGCCAGCAGCCGCCCTCGTTCACGAACCTCGACATCACCGGCAATACCCAGTTCGGCAAGGATTTCGCACTGCCCGACACCAGCGGCAAGACGCGCACGCTCGCCGACTTCAAGGGCAAGGTGGTCGTGCTGTTCTTCGGCTACACGCACTGCCCGGACGTTTGCCCGACCACCATGGCCGAGCTTTCGCAGGCGCTCCAGCAACTGGGGCCCGATGCGGCGAAGCGCGTGCAGGTGCTGTTCGTCAGCGTCGATCCTGAGCGCGACACGTCGCAGATCCTGAGCCAGTACACGGCCGCGTTCAATCCGACCTTCATTGGGCTGCGCCCGGCCAACGAAGACCAGCTCAAGCAGGTGGCTAAGGATTTCCGCGTGTACTACGCGAAGGTGCCCGGCAACACGCCGGATAGCTACACGATGGACCACACCGCCGCGAGCTACGTGTTCGACACGACCGGCAAACTGCGCCTCTTCGCGCGCGACGGGCAGGGCGTCACGCCCTGGCTCCACGATCTGAAGATCCTCCTCGGCTCGAATCCCGACTAAGGGAAGCCCGGCGTGTTCGCCTTGAGAGGCGAACACGCGTTGCGCGCTTCAGGGCCGCGCGGGCATACCAGTATGCGAATTCATTATTTCCCGCAACCGGTTCCATATGAGACGATTTATATCGTCCGGCAGACGGCGCACAACGCCGCGGAACCGGAGCAACAACAAAACCACGCAGGAACATCATCTTCATGCAGCGCAGAAATCTGATTAAAGCACTCCTCGCCGGCGTTGCCGCCACCACGCTCGCAGCCAGCTTTGGCGCCCGCGCCGACGACCAGGTCATCAAGGTCGGCACCGTTTCGGGTCCGGACGCGCAAGTCTGGGCCGTCGTCCAGAAGGTCGCCAAGCGCGAAGGCCTGAACGTCAAGGTCATCGAATTCAACGACTACGTACAGCCGAACGCCGCGCTCGACGCCGGCGACCTCGACGCCAACAGCTTCCAGACCGGCCCGTATCTCGACAGCCAGATCAAGCAGCGCGGCTACAAGCTCGTGAACGCAGGCCTCACGTACATCTCGCCCATTGGCGTCTACTCGAAGAAGCTCAAATCGCTCAACGAGCTGCCGCAAGGCGCGAAGGTCGCCGTGCCGAATGACCCGTCGAACGAAAACCGCGCGCTGCTGCTCCTGCAAAACAAGGGCCTGATTAAACTGCGCGCTGGCGCGGGCACCAACGGCAACAACGCGACGCCGCTCGACGTCGCCGAAAACCCGAAGAAGATCAAGCTCGTTGAACTCGACGCCGCGCAGCTTCCGCGCGCGCTCGGCGACGTGGACGCCGCCGTGATCAACACGAACTACGCGCTCGCAGCCGGTCTGCAGCCGACCAAAGACGCCATCGCAATCGAGGACATCCACAGCCCGTACGCGAACCTGATCGCCGTTCGCGCCCAGGACAAGGACAAGCCGTGGGTGAAGAAGCTGGTTGCCGCCTACCAATCGGAAGACGTGCGCCAGTTCATCAAGAACCAGTTCAAGGGCTCGATGGTGCCGTCGTTCTAAGGGACACTCGAGAAGCGGCTGCCTGCGTCCAATCGAGACGCGGGAGCCCCCGCAGGACCGGAACGCCGTGGCAACCGCCACGGCGTTTTTTTATTGCGCGTGCACGATAGGGAGGGATCCGTGCGATCTTTCCTGCCGAAGTCACGTCTTGGTCCTATGGCGGTACTACGGTGGGCTATGTCAGATAACCTGTTGATGCCAATCTGGTCCTATTGTGGGGTCCCGTGATACCGCTCCAGGGTAAATCCTGATGTCAATTTGCTCTTCGCTGCAGTCTTTCGTATCGTGTAATGTATTGATTTTTAACGATATTTTTCTATTTTATGCGGCGGCCCGGCATTTGTTGACTGGTCTTATTGTGGTTATATAATGGGCTCGAACTCGCACCGGACCAATCTGCACTGCCACGTAGCATGCTCGTCCGGCCCCCCACGATCGTCCAACCGCTGGCGCCAAGTCCATGGAAACCCGTTGGTCTGCCCTGATGCCCGATGCGCGCAATGTGACGCCGCTCTATCTGCAGCTGGCGCGCAACCTTGCCACGGCCATTCACTGCGGCGTGTGGTCGGCCGGCGAGGCGCTGCCCTCGGAGCGCACGCTGTCGGACGCCATCGGCGTGTCGCGCATCACCGCGCGCAAGGCGATCGAACTGCTCGTGGAGCAGGGGCTGATCCGGCGCGCGCGCGGCGCGGGCAGCTTCATCACGCCACGCGTGGAAGATCCGCTTTCGCGCCTCACGGGCTTCACGAAGAAAATGGAGCAGCGCGGCTTCACACCGGACTCGGTGTGGCTCGCGCGCGAGGTACGGCCCGCGCACCGCGAGGAGATCGTGCAGCTCGGCCTCTCGCCTGGCGCCTCGGTCGCGAGCCTGCGCCGTCTGCGCCGCGCCGACGGCACCGTGATGGCCGTCGAGCATTCGGCGCTGCCCGTGTCGATCGTGCCGGACCCGGAAGCCCTCGAAGGCTCGCTGTATTCGTATCTGGAGCAGCGCCGCGTGCCCGTGGTACGCGCCCTGCAGCACTTTCGCGCGGTCAACGCGACGGGCGAGATCGCCGCGCTGATGGGCGTCGAGCCGCGCGCGGCGCTGCTTGTCATCACGCGCGTGGGCTTTTCCGCCGATCAGCGCGCCATCGAGCTGACCGACACCTATTGCCGCGACGGCTATTACGACTTCGTTGCGGAGCTGCGCCAGTGAGCGCCGCCGCAGTCTCTCTCATGCACGTCACCGAAACGTCCTACCGCGCTTTGATGCGCCTCATCGGAAAACTCTCATGCTGAGCGGAAACATACTCACCCCTGAAGGCTGGATCTACGGCACGCTGTCGTTCGAGAACGGACGCGTCACCGCGATCACGGGCGAGGCCACCGATCCGGCGAAAAACGACGCACCCTACATCCTGCCGGGCTTCATCGACCTGCACGTGCACGGCGGCGGCGGCGCGGACGTGATGGAAGCCGGCGACGCGATCGAAACCATCGCGCGCACCCACGCCCGCTACGGCACCACGAGCCTGCTCGCTACGACCATGACCGCCCCGCGCGATGAGCTGATGAACGTGGTCGCGGGCCTCGGCGACGTCACGCGCAACCGCACGGCGGGCGGCGCGCGCGTGCTGGGTGTGCACCTCGAAGGCCCGTACATCAATCCAGGCAAGCTCGGTGCGCAACCCGACGCCGCCGTTTCGGCCGTGCTCGACGAAGTGCTCAAGTACCTCTCGATCGCACCGATTCGCGTGGTGACCGTGGCACCCGAAATCGCGGGCCATATTGAAATCATCGGCGAGATGGCGGCGCGCGGCGTGCGCGTGCAGATCGGCCACTCGCTCGCGACCTACGACGACGCCGTGGCCGCGCTCAAACACGGCGCCTGCGGCTTCACACACCTCTTCAACGCGATGTCGCCGCTGCATCATCGCAATCCGGGCGTGGTCGGTGCGGCGCTCGCGCATGCCGAGTACGCTGAGATCATTCCGGACCTGCTGCACGTGCATCCCGGCGCGATCCGCGCCGCACTGCGCGCCATTCCGCGTCTTTATGTGGTGACCGACAGCACCTCGGCCACCGGCATGCCCGACGGCGAATACCGCCTCGGCAGCCAGCGCGTGACGAAATGCCTTGGCGGCGTGCGTCTTGCCGACGGCACGCTCGCGGGCAGCACGCTCACCATGGACCAGGCGCTGCGCAACCTCGTTTCGATCGGCCTGCCGATCGCGGACGTTTCCGCGCGTCTGTCGCGCTATGCCGCCGACTACCTCGGCATCGAAGACCGTGGCCGCCTCGTGCGCGGCGCATGGGCCGATGTCAACGTGTTCGATCGCGAGCTGGCGCTCACCGCGACCTATGTCGAAGGAGAATCGATTGTCGAATATGCTTAAAGAAGCGCTGGCCTCGGCCAGCGTCGTCGCCGCCCAGCTTGCGGACACCTCGCGCGTCGAAGCGCTCGCCCGCGCGCTGAAGGCCGAGCCGCGCCACGTCGCGCTCACCGTCGCGCGCGGCAGTTCGGACCATGCGGCGAGCTACTTCGCTGCGCTCACCATGAGCCGCATCGGCGTACCGGTGGCCACGTTGCCGATGTCGATCGCGACGCTCCAGCAGGCGCCCTTACGTGTGCGCGGCCAGTTTGCCCTCGCTTTCTCCCAATCGGGTAGGAGTCCTGATCTCGTCGCGACGATCAAGGCGCTGCGCGAAGCCGGCGCGCTGACGGCGGCGATGGTCAACGTCGCGGGCTCGCCGCTCGCCGAGGCTGCTGGCACGGAACTGCCGCTCCTCGCCGGTCCCGAGCTGAGCGTGGCGGCAACCAAGAGCTATATCGCGATGCTCGCGATGTCGGCGCAGCTCGTCGGCTTCTGGCAGCGCGACGCCGCGTTCGTCGACGCCGTGCGCGCGCTCCCCGACGTGCTCGATCGCGCGGGCACGCTCGACTGGTCGAAGGCCGTCGAAGAATTGCGTGACGTCAAACAGATGATTGTTATCGGCCGCGGTCCGGGCCTCGCCGTTGCGCAGGAGGCTGCGCTCAAGCTCAAGGAAACCTCGGGCATTCAGGCCGAAGCGTTTTCGAGCGCCGAAGTGCGCCACGGCCCGATGGAACTGATCGATCGCGACTACCCGCTGCTCGTGTTCGCACCGCGCGGGCCGGAGCAGGCAGGCTTGATCGAGTTCGCCCGCGACATGGAAAAGCGCGGTGCGCGCGTGCTGCTCGCGGCGCCCGCCGACGTAGCCGGCGCTGCGCTGCCGCTCGAAACGGCTGCCGATGCGGCACTCGATCCCATCGCGGCCATTTTGTCGTTTTACGTGATGGCGGCGGGCCTCGCCGCCGCTCGCGGGCGGAACCCCGACGAGCCGCGTTACCTGAACAAAGTCACCGAAACCCACTAGATTGGAAAGCGAATGGAACGCATCGAGGAGTCTCACCTGATGGATCCGCATACTCGCGTCGAGGGGCACATCGTCCTGGTCTCTCCGCTCACCGGGCCGGTCGTGCCGCTCGCGTCGGTGCCCGATCCGGTGTTTTCGGAAGGGTTGTTCGGCGACGGCATTGGCGTCGATCCGCTCGTCGGCCGTGTCGTCGCCCCGTGCGACGGCATCGTCGTGCATCTCGCGCGCACCGGCCACGCGGTCACGCTGCAATCGGCCGAGGGGGCACAGGTGCTCGTGCACGTCGGCATCGACACCGTCGAGCTGAACGGCAAGGGCTTCACGCCGAAGGTCGCGCAGGGTGCGCAGGTGCGGCTCGGCGACACGTTGATCGAGTTCGATCTCGACGTGGTGGCGTGCAATGCGCCGAGCCTCGTTTCGGTCATCGCGATCGCCAATTCGGACGCATTCGAAGTGATCGAGCGCGCAGGCGCGGGTCACGTCGAAGCGGGCAAGTCCGCGCTGCTCGTGCTGCGCGTGCGTGAGGGCGCGGAGATCTCAGCCGCCCACGAATTGATCGCGAACGAAGTGCGCCGCAGCGTCACGCTCACGCATGCGGGCGGCCTCCATGCGCGGCCCGCGGCGCGGGCGCGCGAAGCGGTGCGCGGCGTCGACGCGCGCGTCGAGGTCCGCTTTGGCGAACGCAAGTCCGCCATCGAGAGCGTCGTCGGCCTGTTGGGCCTCGGCGCGGGCGAGGGCGCGACCATCGAACTCGTCGGCATCGGCCTGGAGGCGCAGCGCGCCGTGGACGCCGTAGCGGCCGAACTCCTGCGTGAAGCACCAGGCGAGGGCGGCGAAGCGCCGGCGCGGCTGCAGTCGCCCGCGCCCGTGATGCAGGAAGCCGCGGCCGCCGTGGCGTCCTCCGCCGAGCCTGGCGTGCTCATGGGCGTGTGCGCAGCGCCGGGCGTCGCGGTGGGCAAGCTGGTGCGCTGGGACGAAGCCGAACTCACGCCGCCCGAACTCGCGAGCGGCTCGTCGGCCGCGGAAAGCCGCCTGCTCGACAAGGCAATCGCCGCTGTGGACGCCGAGCTGAACCAGAGCGTGCGCACGGCCTCGCAGCGCGGCGCGATTGGCGAGGCGGGCATCTTCACGATGCACCGCGTGCTGCTCGAAGACCCGACGCTCGTCGACGCCGCGCGCGACGCGATCAGCCTCGGCAAGAGCGCAGGCTACGCGTGGCGCGAAGCGATCCGCGCGCAGGTTGCGGTGCTCGGCAAGGTGGACGATCCGCTGCTCGCGGAGCGCGCCGCCGACCTGCGCGACCTCGAAAAGCGCGTGCTGCGCGCGCTCGGTCTGTCGAACACGGCCGCGCGTGCGTTGCCCGAGGAAGCCGTGCTCGCCGCCGACGAATTCACGCCTTCCGATCTCGCCTCGCTCGACCGCAAGCGCGTGATGGCGCTCGTGATGGCGCGGGGCGGCGCGACCTCGCATGCCGCGATCATCGCGCGCCAGGCCGGCATTCCCGCGCTCGTCGCGCTCGGTGACGCGCTTCATGCGGTGCCCGAGGGCAGTGAAGTCGTCATCGATGCGGGTGCTGGCCGCTTTGTGTACACGCCGAGCGCGCTCGACATCGAACGCGCGCGCAGCGAAAAGCAGCGCCTCGCCGGCGTGCGCGAAGCGAACCGCCGCACGTCGCAAGAGGCCGCAGCCACGCGCGACGGCCACGCAGTGGAAGTCGCCGCGAACATCGCGACGCTGGAAGACGCCAACACGGCGATGGAAAACGGCGCGGACGCCGTGGGCCTCCTGCGCACGGAGCTGCTCTTCATCCATCGCCAGACCGCGCCGACGGTGGAAGAACATCTTCAGAGCTACCAGGCAATCACGGACGCACTCGCGGGCCGCACGGCGATCATCCGCACGCTCGACGTGGGCGCGGACAAGGAAGTCGACTATCTCACCCTGCCGCCCGAGCCGAATCCGGCGCTGGGTCTGCGCGGCATCCGCCTCGCGCAGGTGCGGCCCGATCTGCTGGACGATCAGCTGCGCGGACTCATTGCCGTGAAGCCGGCGGGCAAGGTGCGCATCCTGCTGCCGATGGTGACCGACGTGGGCGAACTCGTGCGTCTGCGCGAGCGCATCGACACATTCGCACGCGAAGCGGGCCGCACGGAGCCGATCGAAGTGGGCGTGATGATCGAGGTGCCCTCGGCAGCGCTGCTCGCGGACCAACTCGCGCGCCACGCCGATTTCCTCTCGATCGGCACCAACGACCTCACGCAGTACACGCTCGCGATGGACCGTTGCCAGCCTGACCTCGCGGCGCAAGCCGACGGCCTGCACCCGGCCGTGCTGCGTCTCGTGGCAGCGGCGGTCGAGGGCGCGAACAAGCACGGCAAGTGGGTCGGCGTGTGCGGCGCGCTGGCGGGCGATCCGCTCGCGGTGCCGCTGCTCGTCGGCCTCGGCGTGACGGAGCTTTCCGTCGATCCGGTTTCGGTGCCGTCGATCAAGGCGCGCGTGCGCAAGCTCGACTACAACGACTGTCGCGAGCGCGCGCAGAACGCACTCGCACTCGAATCGGCGCAAGCCGTGCGTGCGGCAAGCCGCGAAAGCTGGCCGCTCGATTGATGGTTTCTGTTTTACCCACCCTAAGCAATTCTTAAAAACACGCCAGCGCGCGCAGCGATCGCGCGCCGGCTTCTCTCACCGACACACGTCACACAAGAGATAGAGACTGGAGGCAGTTCAATGGATGGCAATCCGTTTCTCAAGATACAAAGCCTCGGCCGCGCGCTGATGCTTCCCATCGCAGTGCTGCCGGTCGCCGGTATCCTGCTTCGCTTCGGCCAGGCCGACATGCTCAACATCAAGATCATCGCCGACGCGGGCGGCGCGATCTTCGATAACCTGCCGTTACTGTTTGCGATCGGCATTGCAGTGGGCTTTGCGAAGGACAACAACGGCGTCGCCGGCCTCGCGGGCGCGCTGGGCTATCTGGTCCAGATGGCCGTGATGAAGGACATCAACGACAAGCTCAACATGGGCGTGCTGTCAGGCGTGGTGGCCGGTGTCGTCGCGGGCATGCTGTACAACCGTTTCAAGGACATCAAGCTGCCCGAGTTCCTCGCGTTCTTCGGCGGCAAACGCTTCGTACCGATCGTCACAGGGCTCACGTGTCTCGTGCTGGGCATCGTGTTCGGCTACGTCTGGGGACCGGTGCAGGGTGTGATCGACACCGCGGGTCACTGGCTCACTACGGCGGGCGCGATCGGCACTTTCGTGTACGGCTTGCTCAACCGGCTCTTGCTCGTCACGGGTCTGCACCACATCCTCAACTCGCTCGTGTGGTTCGTGTTCGGCTCGTTCACGCCGGCAGCCGGCGGCGCGGCCGTCACGGGCGATCTGCACCGCTTTTTCGCGGGCGATCCCACGGCGGGCAGCTTCATGGCCGGCTTCTTCCCGGTGATGATGTTCGGCCTGCCGGCAGCCTGCCTCGCGATGCTGCACGAAGCACCGAAGGAAAAGCGCGCGATGGTGGGCGGCCTGCTGCTTTCGATGGCGCTCACCTCGTTCCTCACGGGCGTGACCGAGCCGATCGAGTTCACGTTCATGTTCCTCGCTCCCGTGCTCTACGCGATCCACGCGGTGCTCACGGGGCTGTCGCTCGCGATCTGCTCGCTGCTCGGCATCAAGCTCGGCTTCACGTTCTCGGCGGGCGCGATCGACTACGTGCTGAACTACGGGCTCTCCACGCACGGCTGGTATGCAATTCCGCTCGGCGTGGTCTATGCGGTCGTGTACTACGGGCTGTTCCGCTTCTTCATCCGCCGCTTCAATCTGCCCACGCCGGGCCGTGAAGCCTCGGCGGACGATACGGCAATCGCCTCGTCGATGTCGGGCGTTACGGTGGCAGCGGGCGGCGCGGCAACGGCGGCATCGCTCTCGCGTGCTGCGCGCTACATCGATGCGCTGGGCGGCGCGGCCAACCTCAAGGTGGTCGATGCATGCACGACGCGTCTGCGTCTCACGGTGGCCGATCCGGCGCATGTTTCCGAGCCGGCGTTGAAGGCGATCGGCGCGCGCGGCGTGCTCAAGCGCGGCGGCGAAAGCGTGCAGGTTGTCATCGGGCCGGAAGCGGACATCATCGCCGATGAGATTCGCGGTGAGATCGCACGCGGCGGTGCGGCGGCCGTCAAGGCGGCTGCGGCCGCGCAGCCTGCGGGTCAGGCCGTTCAGGCTGCTCAGGCGAACGCGAGCGCGGATGTCGCGCAGGGCCCGCTCGATCCGAATCCGTCGCGCTGGCTTGCGGTGTTCGGCGGCGTAGCCAACATCGTCTCGCTCGACGCGGTGGCGGCCACGCGCCTGCGCGTGATCGTGCGCGACTCGGCGGCGGTGGATCGCGAGAGGCTCGGCGCGCTCGACGTAGCGTGGATTTCGGCGGATACGCTGCACATCGTGGTCGGCGACGCCGCGCCGCGCTATGCACGTGAACTGGCGCTCCAGCCGGCGTAATCGATTCGCTGTATGCCTATGAAAAACGCCGCGGCATGAACTGCCGCGGCGTTTTTGTCTCCGGTGCCGCTAAATCGCCTGGGCGCTTAGTACAACGTATGCTGGTTGTCCCGTATCGTACCCGCGGTGATCTTGCCGCGCATGACGCGATAGACCCATGCCGTGTAGCCGAGCACGATCGGCAGGAAAATGATGACGGCCACTAGCATGATCTCGAGCGTCATCTTGCTCGAGGTCGCGTCCCAGACCGTGAGGCTCGAACGCGGGTCGAGCGACGAGGGCATGATGAACGGGAACATTGAAAAGCCCGCAGTCAGAATCACGCCGACAATCTGCAGCGCCGTGCTCAGGAACGCGAGCCGCTCGAAGCGCGAGCCCGCGAGTGCGAACGCGAGCACGCCGCCGAGCAAGCCCGCGGCAGGGGCGAGCGCCATCCACGGATAAAGCCCGTAGTTCGCGAGCCAGAGTCCTGGCCCCGAATCGACGCTTTTCAGGAGCGGATTGGCCACCGTGTCTAAAGGCGCGGGCGACGTGATCGTATAGCCGCCGATGAGTGTCGCCACGAGCGCGCCCGCCACGAGGAACAAAACGATCGTGAGCGCCGCGAAGAGCCGCAGCGCCTTCGAGGCGCGCATGGCGACGACGCCGTCGCTCTTCATCTTCAGGAACGCCGCGCCGTGCGCGGTGAGCATGCAAAGACTCACCAGTCCGCAGATCAGCGCGAACGGATTGAGGAGTGCAAAGAAGCTGCCGTGATACGTCACGCGCAGGTCCGTGTCGTACACGAACGGCACGCCCTGGAGCAGATTTCCGAACGCCACGCCGATCACGAGCGCGGGCACGAAGCCACCGATAAAGAGACCGTAGTCCCACCCCTGGCGCCATCTCACGTCCACGCGCTTGCCGCGATAGTCGAAGCCCACGGGACGGAAAAACAGTGAGAAGAGCACGAGCAGCATGGCGAAGTAAAAGCCCGAGAACGACGCCGCATAGGCGAGCGGCCACGCGGCGAACATCGCGCCGCCCGCCGTGATGAACCAGACCTGGTTGCCTTCCCACGTCGCGCCGACCGCGTTGATGACGATGCGGCGCTCCTCGTCGGTCTTGCCGACGAAGGGCAGCAGCACGGCCGCGCCCATGTCGAAGCCGTCGGTGACCGCAAAGCCGATCAGCAGCACGCCGATCAGCACCCACCAGATCAACTTGAGCGTTGCGTAGTCCATGGCGTGTTTCCTCGCGTCTGTCGTCGTCTCGCATCGATCACGTGAGCTCGCCGCCGGTCGCCAGCGCGGCCGTCTGCTCGTGGAAGTAACGACCGGTATGCAGCGACGAAGGCCCGAGGCGCGCGTACTTGAACATCAGGGTGATCTCGATGATGAAGAGCACCGTGTAGAAGATCACGAAGCCCGCGATGCTCAGCATCACGTCGCCGGGTGCGAGGCTCGAAGCCCCAAGGCGCGTGGGCAGCACTTCCGCGATGCTCCACGGCTGGCGGCCCACTTCCGCGACGACCCAGCCGAATTCGGCGGCGAGCCACGGCAGCGGGATCGCCACCAAGGCCCAGCCCAGGAACCAGCGGCGGTTGTCCTTGAGCAGCGAGCGCTGCGCACAGAACCAGAAAGCGAGCACGAAGGTCACGAGAAAGAGGATGCCAAGTCCGACCATCACGCGAAACGACCAGAACACGGGCGCGACGGGCGGGATCGCCGTTCGCGATGCAGCCCTGACCTGCTCGGAAGTCGCGTCGACCACGTTCGGCGTGAACCGCCTCAAGAGCAGGCCGTAGCCGAGATCGGCCTTGTGCGCCTCGAACACGTCGCGCGTTTCGGTGTCGGCGGTGCCTTCCTTCATCTTTTGCAGCGCGGCGTAGGCGAGCATGCCATTGCGGATGCGCACCTCGGCGCGGCCCATCAGATCTTTCAGACCGATCACGGGCGTGTCGATCGAGCGCGTGGCGATGATGCCCATCAGCCAAGGAATGCGGATCGCGTAGTCGGTGCGCTCTTCCTTCTGGTTAGGCAGGCCGAATAGCGTGAACGGCGCGGGCGCGGGCGCGGTGTCCCATTCGGCCTCGATGGCGGCGAGCTTGACCTGCTGCACGACGCCGTCGGTGTAGCCCGATTCGTCGCCGAGGATCAGCACGCACAGCGTGGACGCCAGGCCGAAGCCCGCGGCGATCGCGTACGAGCGCAGCGCGAACTCCACGTCGCGCCGGCGCAGCAGGTACCACGACGAAATGCCGAGCACGAACATCGACGCCGTCACGTAGCCGGCCGAAACCGTGTGCACGAACTTCACCTGCGCAACGGGGTTGAAGATCACCGCGAACAGGCTGGTGAGTTCCATGCGCATGGTTTCATAGTTGAACGCCGCGCCCACGGGGTTCTGCATCCAGCCGTTGGCGATGAGAATCCACAACGCCGAGAGGTTCGAGCCGAGCGCGACGAGAAACGTGGTGAAGAGGTGCGCGCCTTTCGACAGGCGATTCCAGCCGAAGAAAAAGAGACCGACGAAGGTCGATTCGAGGAAGAACGCCGCGAGCCCTTCCAGGGCGAGCGGCACGCCGAAAATGTCGCCCACGTAGTGCGAGTAGTACGACCAGTTGGTCCCGAACTGGAACTCCATCGTGAGGCCGGTGGTGACGCCCATGGCGAAGTTGATGGCGAAGAGCTTGCCCCAGAACAGCGTCATGTCTTTGTAGATCTCCTTGCCGGTCATCACATAGACGGACTCCATGATGACGAGCAGCCACGAGAGACCAAGCGTGAGCGGCACGAACAGGAAGTGGTAGAGCGCGGTGATGGCGAATTGAAGACGCGAGAGTTCCACCGTTTCAATCGTGGGCATGACGGCCTCCTCGGTGCGGCGGCATGGTCTGAGGCTGGGACGCGGACGGCTTGAGCGCCGAAGACAGGGGCACGGCCAGGATGGCCTGCGCGACAGCGGCAGGCGGCATGTTCATGTCTTCTGCCTGCGGGTGATTGAAGAACGCGTATTTGAGCGCCATCAAGAGGACGAGCTTGACGGCGAGAACGAGGGCGATATCGCGCGCGAAGGTGGGGCCGCGCATCCACTGGAGGATTCGCGTGCGCAGCAACGACGGTATGCGCTGGCGTTGACCGGATGCCGGGATCATGACGAAGGGTGCCCTCGAACGCGTTACGAGGCCAGACCGCGGCGCGGCTTCTGGCTCACCACCTCGAAATCATCTTAGGGTGGAATCAGCGAGGCCGGTGCGAAGGTGCGCAGATTGCGGGTGCGCAAAAGAAAAGCCCCGTTCGCGGGAACGGGGCTTTCGGTTTGGCGTTGAAGCCAGCGGCGGCTTACGCGTAGTCGGCGAGCGCGGTGCGCATCTTCTTCATGGCGCTCGCCTCGATCTGGCGAATACGCTCGGCCGAAACGCCGAACTCGTCGGCCAGTTCGTGCAGGGTCGAGCCGCCCGAACCGTCGTCGTCCACGTGGAGCCAGCGCGCCTCGATAATGCGGCGGCTGCGTGCGTCGAGCGCTTCCAGCGCGCTCGCAATGCCGTCCGACTGCAGGCGGTCGCGCGAACGTGCGGCAAGCACGGCGCTCGGCTCGTTGTGCGAGTCGGCGAGCCAGGCGATCGGGGCAAACGACTCCTCGCCGTCTTCGGTCTGGCCCTCAAGCGCGATGTCGGCGCCCGATAGGCGCGTTTCCATCTCCACGACCTCTTCGCGCTTCACGTTCAGTTCCTGCGCGAGGCCGTCGATTTCCTCCGGCGTGAACGACTGCAGGCCCTGCTTGTGGCTGCGCAGGTTGAAGAACAGCTTGCGCTGCGCCTTGGTCGTGGCGACCTTCACCATGCGCCAGTTGCGCAGGATGTACTCGTGGATCTCAGCCTTGATCCAGTGCATGGCGTACGACACGAGGCGCACGTTCTGCTCGGGGTCGAAGCGCTTCACGGCCTTCATCAGGCCGATGTTGCCTTCCTGGATGAGGTCGGCGTGCGGCAGGCCGTAGCCGAGATAATTGCGAGCGATCGACACGACGAGACGCAGGTGCGACAGCACCAGGCGGCGCGCGCCTTCAAGATTGTTTTGCTCGCGAAACTCAGTCGCGAACTGACGCTCTTCCTGAGGCGTCAGCATCGGGATCCGGTTCACGGCCTGAATATAGGCGTCGATGTTGCCCAGCTGGCCGGGCAACAGGGAAGCACTCGCGAGCGCCAATGAGCCCCCGGCCTTGGCCGACGACGGGCTCAGCGTACTCGGAAGGGTCATGGTCATTGCGTTGCTCACGTAGCGAACTCCTCAGAATCTTGCGAAAGTCAGATACCGACTCCACGGTGGATGTTAGCACTCTGAATCACCGAGTGCTAATACTTGGAGCCTGTAGGGACTTCAAGGTTCCTTCGTTCCTATCGAAGTGGTTGTATCGATAGGTTACACTAAACGCCGCCAGTCAAGCAGGGCGGGGCCTGGCGCCGGCGGAGGCCCGCGCAGGGGGCAGGCCGAAGGAACACTCTAGAACGGGACAGCACTCCAGCGCGAGGGCGCGGGAAATAAAGGGTGGAATCAGAGGTGCTTGAAGGGGCGCGGAGCGCCTGGACTTTGCCACCGGACCTGACAAATAGACATCAGACAAAGTGGAAAGTGCTGCGCTGCGACATCCGGGCGCGGCCATGGGGATGCCGCTACCGCCACGCGCGGCTTTCACCGGGCGCGTGGTTTATGCACCATACATGGAGGCGTTGTCTTTGATCGCAAGTATCCTTGCGCCAAATCCTGGTATAAATTTCAGCCAGACGTATGCAGAAAATCTTCGGCGTAGATCTGCGCTCAGGCGCGGGCCGACGCGCAAGGGGCTCGAGCGATGGCGGCTAAACTAATCGATGCGATTCGCGGACTTGAGCGCGAGCGCTTTCGCGCGATGGTCGACGGCGACGGCACGTCGCTGGACCAGTTGCTGTCCGATCACGCGACCTTCGTGCACACCAACGGCAAACGCGAGACCAAGCAGCAGTTCATCGACGCGATCACGGCGGGCCGCCGCCGCTACCGCCAGATCGAGATCCAGTCGCAGGACGTGCTGCACGCTGGCAACGAGGCCTGCGTGGTCTCCGGCCGCGTGCTCATCGAGATGGAAGCGAACAACGGTGCGCTCCTCTTTCCTATTGCCTATACGGCGATCCAGACGCAGGAAGGGGGACACTGGCGTCTGCTCGCATGGCAGGCGACGCGTTGCGCGATCGAGTGATGACCGGTAAGTCCACTCGCTGAAACGCCGCTTGGGCGCTTCAGGCGCACGCCGGCGGCCCGTTTTGCCGCCGGCGCTCAACAATGCCGCCGATTTCCCTGCTGAAACTCAAGCTGCTTCGCGCACCGCGCGGAAGGTGTCAGGCCGCCACTCGCTGATCCACTTGCGGCCAGACCGCGCGATTCACCGCGCTGACCACTGCGGCGACGCACGCATGGACCGCGTCTTCTCCTACGCCCACGCCGTGGCGCAACGGCTGGCCGCCCACGCGCGCGCCGACGAACACGGCCGTGCCGCCCTGCGAGGTGCGCTCGGTCTCGAACGACGTGATTTCAATGCGCTCGCCGGCCATTGCCGCGACTGCGGCGGCCACGGCCTGCGCATGCGCTTCGTCGATGCTCACGGCAGCCGGCATGGCCACTTCACGGCCTTCCCAGCGCACACGACCTGAACCGGCGTCGGCAACCGGCCCGCGTGTTTCGAAGTACTCACGCGCGAAGAGCGCGCAGACCGCGTCGCCCGTGATCTCTTCACCCGAGGTATCGGCGACGGTCTGCACGGCGTGGCTGAACTCGATCTGCACACGGCGCGGCGGCGTGAAGCCCATGCCGCGTTCGAGCAGGTACGTCGCGCCACCCTTACCCGACTGGCTGTTCACGCGGATCACCGCGTCGTAGCTGCGGCCGAGATCGGCGGGATCGATCGGGAGATAGGGCACTTCCCAGACGGCGTCGGGCTGCTGCTGTGCCAAGCCCTTGCGGATCGCGTCCTGGTGCGAGCCCGAGAACGCCGTGAACACGAGGTCGCCCGCGTACGGATGGCGCGGATGCACGGGCAACTGGTTGCAGCGCTCGACCACGCGGCGCACGGCGTCGATATCCGAAAAGTCGAGGCCCGGATCGATGCCCTGGGTATAGAGGTTCATCGCGAGCGTGACGAGATCGACGTTGCCGGTGCGTTCGCCGTTGCCGAAGAGGCAGCCTTCGATACGGTCCGCGCCCGCGAGCAGCGCCATTTCGGCGGCGGCCACTGCCGTGCCGCGGTCGTTATGCGGATGCACCGAAAGCACAATGCTGTCGCGGTACGCGAGATTGCGGTCCATCCACTCGATCTGGTCGGCGTAGACGTTGGGCATCGCCGCCTCGACGGTCGCCGGGAGATTCACGATCATCTTGTGATCGCGCGTCGGGTGCCACGTCTGGGCCACCGCGTCGCAGACTTCGCGCGCGAAGGTCAACTCGGTCATGCTGAAGGTTTCGGGCGAATACTGGTACGTCCAGTGCGTTTGCGGATTTTTATCGGCATGTTCGCGGATGATGCGCGTGCCTTCGACCGCGAGCGCTTTTACTTCGTCCTTCGACTGGCCGAACACGATCTTGCGGAACGACGGGCAGATCGCGTTGTAAAGGTGGACGATTGCGCGCGGCACGCCTTCGAGCGCTTCGAACGTGCGCGCGATCAATTCTTCGCGCGACTGCACGAGCACCTCGATCGTCACATCTTCGGGAATGCGCTTTTCGTCGATCAGCTTGCGCACGAAATCGAAGTCGGTCTGCGAAGCGGACGGAAAGCCGACTTCGATTTCCTTGAAGCCGATCGCGACGAGCATTTCGAAGAATTCGGTCTTCTGCTCGATGCTCATCGGCTCGATCAGCGACTGATTGCCGTCTCGCAGGTCGGTGCTCATCCAGATCGGCGCGCGCTCGACGGTGCGCGTCGGCCATTTGCGGCCGTTCAAGCGGATGGCGGGGAAGGGGCGGTACTTCTCGGCGGGATTACGCAACATGACGAGCCTCGTTCTTCATGGTGTCGTTTGCGATGGCGGTCGGCAGCGGGCGGTTGGCGGGCTGGCGACGGAGCACGATGCGCGAAACTTCACGCGTGCGGGCGGCAACCTCGGACGCGAAGAAGACGGCCACGGTGACGGCGGTAGCCGGCGCGGCGAAAGCGGACGTGAACGATGCCCATGCAACGTGCATTTTGACCTCGCGACTCGTCCGAACGGTAAGCGGACGAATGCAGACGACAGGTTGTAGAGATACAGCGGATTTGGGGTACTGCGAGAACTGCTTTGGGAGGACCGCGGTGACCGGAGGAGGGGGTCGTTGCGGCGCTACACCAGCTTTAGGCTAGGCGTAGCGATAGGGCCGATAGTCGGCCGAGGGTAATTCGGAGGGGGTTCGGGTAGGAACGCATTTGTCCAATGTAAATCAGGGCGGATGCGCGTGTCAACAGAGAATTTGCGATTGCCCGAGTGGAGATCCGTGAAGATGGCCGACGAAGCGCGCCGATGCGCTTGTGGTGGAACGCGCGGGTTGCCCGCTCCATACGGCTTTCAGCGGATTGTGCGACGTGTTTCTGGTTCGATCGTTAGTGCTTCGCGATGCGCTTGATCGTCTCGATCTGGCGCGCGATCGCTTCCGGCACCGGCGCTTCGCCGCGCAACACGGCTTCGATCCAGGCGGCCGTAGTGGGCGCGTCGCGGCCTTCGGGGAGATCGACTTCGGGCGCGCCGGGCGACGAGCGCTCCGGTTCGATCAGCGTTTCGCAGATGCCATCGTGCAGCCAGTCGACCTGCACCTGGCGGCGTGTGTCGGCGACGGCTTCGCCCTCGGTGCCGCGCGCGAGCAATGCGCCGCCCACCGCCGCTTCCGGATGCGCCGCGAAGAGGGCGCTCAGGCTTTCGCGGTACGGCGGGTGCGTGTAGTTCACGAGACGCAGGCCCGGCTCGGCGAACGGCTGCAGCAGCTTGACGAGCGTATGTGTGGAGTTGCGCACGCCCATGCGCCGGCGCATCGAGAGCAGGCGCGCGAGTTTGGGCGCGAGCGTTTCGATCGACGAAAACGCCACGCGGCCCGACGCCAGTTGCGCCTCGATTTCGGCGTGATCGCGTGCTTCGGGCCGATTCAGCGCCGCGAAGATTTCCGCGCTCGTGATGCGGCCCGGATCGGTGACGACGCCGTGCACGAGCGCCGGCACGCCTTCGCGCGCGAGCAGCAAGGCGAGCAGCGGCACGAGATTCGGCTGCTTGCGCGCACCGTTGTAGCTTGGGATCGACACAGGCCGATAGTCGCCGCGCGGCACCGCGAGCGGCGCGAACGAGGCGTGCGCCGCGGCGAGCATGGCGGCCAGCTCATCCGCGGTTTCGCCCTTAAGGCGGTAGGCGAGCAGGACCGCGCCTAGCTCCAGCTCGGGCACGCGGCCGTCGAGCATGGCGGCGTAAAGGGCATGCGTGTCTTCGGACGAGAGCGAGCGTGCGCCGTGCGGTCCGCGGCCGATCTCCTTGATGAAGCGGGCGCACGGGAAGATGTCGGTGGAGTCGGCGGTGGTCATGGGCGAGCGCGGTTCGTTCGACGGCGTGCGGCGGGCCGCCGTCATATTGAAATGGGGGATGCGAGAAGTATCGCACGAGCACGCCGTGCCTCGCCGGCCACGCCTGCGGCCCGCCTGGGCGGACCCCACCTCGCCGGCCGCACCTCGCCGGCTGCACCGCGCCGGCCGCACCGCGCCGGCCACTTGAAGTCTCCGCCGCGCACGCTCACCGTCGCGCGTTACACTCGCGATTGTTCTGGCGGCGCAAGCCGTGCCTTCACGCCTTAAAAGCCCTAAAGATGTACAGGCCGCGTGCCTCGCGCACGCCCCATCACAAAGACGGAGAACTCCATGACGTACGTATTCGAACCGGCGGCGCTCGCCTCGGTGCCGGTGGCCGGCAGCGACACGCGTTTCCCGGTGCGGCGGATCTACTGCGTTGGCCGCAACTACGAAGCGCACGCGCGCGAGATGGGCCACGATCCGAACCGTGAACCGCCGTTCTTCTTCTCCAAGCCCGCCGACGCCGTGCTCTACGTTGCGCCCGGCTCGACCGCCGAATTTCCGTATCCTGCGCAATCGCAGAACGTGCACTTCGAGATGGAACTCGTTGCGGCGATCGGCAAGGGCGGCAAGGACATTCCTGTCGCGAGCGCGCTCGACCACGTGTATGGCTATGCGCTCGGCCTCGATATGACGCGCCGCGACTTGCAGGGTGAGGCGAAGAAGCTCGGTCGTCCGTGGGATACGGCCAAGGGCTTCGACCATTCGGCGCCGATCGGCCCGATCCATCCGGTTTCGAAGATCGGCCAGCTCGCGAAGGGCGAAATCTGGCTCGCGGTCAACGGTGAAGACAAGCAGCGCTCCGACATCTCGCAGATGATCTGGCCGGTTGCCGACACGATCGCGTTCCTTTCGACGCTGTTCGAGCTCAAGGCCGGCGACCTGATCTACACGGGCACGCCCGAAGGCGTGGGCGCCGTGGTCAAGGGCGACCTGATGACGGGCGGTGTGGCAGGGATCGGCGAATTCGCCGTGCGGGTCGTCTGAGCGGCGCGGGCCGCATCACGATTCAAGGGGAGCAAGAGAGGAGCATGAAGCTTTACAGCTATTTCCGCAGTTCGGCATCGTATCGAGTGCGTATTGCGTTGAATCTGAAAAACCTGCCGTACGAGTACGTCCCGGTTCACCTCGTGCGCGACGGCGGCGAGCAGCTCAAGCCCGCCTACCGCCAGGTGAATCCCGACGCGATCGTGCCGGCGTTCGTCGACGACGAAGGGCACACGCTCCAGCAGTCGCTCGCGATCATCGAGTATCTGGAAGAGACGCATCCCGAGCCGCCGCTGCTGCCGAAGTCGCCCATCGATCGCGCTCACGTGCGCTCACTCGCGCTGCAGGTGGCGTGCGAGATTCATCCGGTGGACAACCTGCGCGTGCTCAAGTACCTCAAGCACACCGTGGGCGCGGATGATGCGACGAAAGACGCGTGGTATCGCCACTGGATCGAGGCGGGCTTCGCGACGCTCGAACAGCGGCTCGCCAGCGATCCGCGCACCGGCAAGCTCGCGTTCGGCGACACGCCGACTGTCGCCGATCTTTGCATCGTGCCGCAGGTCTACAACGCGAACCGGTTCAAGATCGACACGACGCGTTACCCGACCATTCAGCGCATCAACGACTACGCGCTCACGCTCGATGCGTTTGCGCGCGCCGCGCCGGGTATGCAGCCGGATACGGAATGAGCGTCTGACCGTACCAATGAAGAAGGGCGTCGTTCGTGAGAACGACGCCCTTCGTGCGTCTAAGTCCGGGTAAAGCGCGCTGTCAGCTGCCAAGCAGCGCGTCGGCGAATTCTTCGGCGACGAACGGCTGCAGGTCCTCCACCTTTTCGCCCACGCCGATGAAATACACGGGAATCGGGCGTTGCCGCGCGATCGCGGCGAGAATGCCGCCCTTGGCGGTGCCGTCGAGCTTCGTGACGATGAGGCCGGTGAGGCCGAGCGCGTCGTCGAAAGCCTTGACCTGTGCGAGCGCGTTCTGGCCCGTGTTCGCGTCGATCACGAGCACCACCTCGTGCGGCGCACCGTCGAACGACTTGCCGATCACGCGCTTGACCTTCTTCAGCTCGTCCATCAGGTGCAGTTGCGTGGGCAGGCGGCCCGCGGTGTCGGCCATCACCACGTCGATGCGGCGTGCGCGCGCGGCGCTCACGGCGTCGAAGATCACCGCCGCCGGGTCGCCGCTTTCCTGCTGCACGACCGTCACGTTGTTGCGCTGGCCCCAGATGGCGAGCTGTTCGCGCGCGGCGGCGCGGAACGTGTCGCCGGCGGCGAGCAGCACGCTCTGGTCGAAGCTTTGCAGATGCTTGGCGAGCTTGCCGATGCTGGTGGTCTTGCCCGCGCCGTTCACGCCCGCGATCATCATCACGAGCGGCTGCGCGCGGCCGAGCATGAGCGACTTTTCGAGCGGCTTGAGCAGGCCGATGAGCAGCTCGCGCAGGGCGTTCTTCACCTGCAGTGCGTCGGTCAGGCGCTCGGCGCGCACCTTCTGGCGCAGCGTTTCGAGCAGATATTCGGTCGCGTCGACGCCCGCATCCGACATCAGCAGCGCGGTTTCCAGCTCCTCGTAGAGATCGTCGTCGATCTTCGCATTGACGAAGATGCTCTGGATGTTCGAGCCGGTTTTCGAGAGCCCCGACCTCAGGCGCGTGAGCCACGATTGCTTTGCGGCGGCCTCGAGCGCGGGCGGCGGGACGATTTCGACGGCTTGCGGATCGTCGTCGTCGTTGTCGTTGGCGGCTTGTTGCGGCTTGACCGGAGCGATCACGGCCGGTGGAGCGGACGGCGCGGGCGACGTTTCGCGCGCCGCGCTGGTGGGCGCTTCAACAGCCTCGTCCGGCGCCTCGAAGGTGGCTTCGTCCTGCGCGTTCTCGGTGTCCTTCGAGCCGCGGAATCGTTTGAAGAAACTGAACATGGTCTGGGGGTGGGTCAGGCGCGCTGCGAGTCGGACCGAGGGGCGGTCAGCGACGGCTTGGGAAGAGGTAACGCGCGGAAAACATAGCATTTTATCAGGCGCATTGGCTGGAGTCGCTGCGGCGTCGTCGTGGGGTCGTTGTGGCGCGTGCGCGGCACCTGCGCGCCCCTGTGGTAACGTGCGCGCATTGGAGGGCGCGATGCGAAAGCGTCGCGCCCGAACCTCACAGTCGAGTTCCGCCGGCAAGTTGGCTGCCGGAGGTCAAATGCACGCAGCCGTACGACCCAACGCATGACCCGTTCCTCATCTTCACGTGGCCAAGGCGGCCGCACCCATCAATCCGATCCGCGCGCACGTGGTGGCGGCGGCGGCGGCGCGCACACGATCCGCATCATCGGCGGCGACTGGAAGCGCACGCCGCTGCCGGTGCTCGATCTCGATGGTCTGCGCCCAACCCCCGACCGCGTGCGCGAAACGCTCTTCAACTGGCTCGGCCAGCGCCTCGACGGCCTGCGATGCCTCGACCTTTTCGCGGGCAGCGGCGGCCTCGGCTTCGAGGCGGCCTCGCGCGGCGCCGCACGCGTCGTGATGGTGGAGCGCAGCGCGCGCGCCGCCGCGCAATTGCGCTCGAACCAGGCGCGCCTTGGCGCGCGCATGGTCGAAATCGCGGAAGCCGACGCACTGCGCCTCGCGGCCAATCTCGCGCCAGGCTCGTTCGATGTGGTGTTCCTCGATCCCCCGTTCGGCGACACTGCGCTGCTCGAGCGTGCGCTCGAGCTGGCCGCGCCGCTCGTCGCCCAGGACGGCTGGCTTTACGTGGAGTCGGGTGAGTTCATCGATCCGGCTGCGCGGCCCGCGCTGGCGGGCTGGAGCGTGGTGCGCGAGGGCAGGGCGGGTGCGGTTCACTATCATTTGCTGCAGCGCGAAAATGAGGAATAATGCGCGTTCGATAAGAAGCGGCGGGCGGCTTGGCCGTCACGCACGCACGTGTGCATACGTTGCCACGGCATTGCATTGCACCCCATTTCTGTTGAGAGGAGAAGCCTCATGGTAGTCGCCGTGTACCCCGGTACCTTCGATCCGCTCACGCGCGGCCACGAAGATCTCGTGCGGCGCGCGTCGAGCATTTTCGACACGCTGGTAGTCGGCGTTGCGGACAGCCGCAACAAGAAGCCTTTCTTCTCGCTCGACGAGCGGCTCGAGATTGCCCACGAGGTGCTCGGCCACTATCCGAACGTGCAGGTCATGAGCTTCAAGGGCCTGTTGAAGGACTTCGTGCGGACCAATAACGCACGCGTGATCGTGCGCGGCCTGCGCGCAGTGTCGGACTTCGAGTACGAATTTCAGATGGCGGGCATGAACCGCTACCTGCTGCCCGACGTGGAGACGATGTTCATGACGCCTTCGGACCAATATCAGTTCATTTCAGGCACGATCGTGCGTGAAATCGCCCAATTGGGCGGCGATGTGAGCAAGTTCGTGTTTCCTTCCGTGGAAAAGCGCTTGCAGGACAAGGTGGCCTCGATGGGCGGCACGGCTACGAAGGTGTGAACGCGCGGCGAAAGCAGCGTAAACTATAGGGCTGAGCAACGTGTGAGCCGGCCCTCGCGCCGGCAGGAAGTGAGAACAGCATGGCCCTGATGATTACCGACGAGTGCATCAATTGCGACGTGTGCGAGCCCGAGTGCCCTAACGACGCGATCTCGATGGGCCCGGAAATCTACGTGATCGACCCGAAAAAGTGCACCGAATGTGTCGGCCATTTCGATGAGCCGCAATGCATCCAGGTGTGCCCGGTGGAGTGCATTCCCAAGAACCCGGAGCATGTCGAGTCGCCCGAGCAATTGATGCAGAAGTATCACGCGCTGACGGCGGCGAAGAACAACGCCTGAATCGCGGAATCCTCCGGAAATAAAAAACGCGCCAACTGGCGCGTTTTTTATTTCATCTTGCCGTCTTCTCACGCGACGATGGCCTTCAACGCATCGACGAGCGTATCGCACTCGGCATCGGTGCCGATCGAGATGCGCAGATGCTGATTCACGCGCGGCGCGTTGAAATGGCGCACGAAGATCTCTTTTTCGCGCAGCTTGGCCGCAATTGCGGCCGCGTCGTGCGCAGGATGCTTCGCAAACACGAAATTCGCCGCCGAAGGCACCACCTCGAAGCCAAGCGCCGTGAGCGCGGCCGTCAGGCGCTCGCGGCTTGCGATCACGCGCGCGCTCGTGGTCCTGAGCCACTCGGCGTCTTCGTAAGCGGCTGTGGCGGCGGCTTGCGCGAGACGGTCGAGCGGGTACGAGTTGAAGCTGTCCTTCACGCGGTTGAGCGCATCGACGAGATCGGGGTGACCGAACGCGAAACCCACGCGCATGCCCGCGAGCGAGCGCGATTTCGAAGTCGTGTGCACGACCAGCAGGTTCGGATAGCGGTCGATCAGCGCGATCGCCGATTCGGCGCCGAAATCCACATACGCTTCGTCGATCACCACCACGGATTCCGTGTTCGCCGCGACAAGCCGCTCGATTTCCGCGAGCGGCAGCGCGTGACCCGTGGGCGCATTCGGATTCGGGAAGATCACGCCGCCATTCGGCTGGCGGAAGTCGTCGACCCGAATGGTGAACTGCTCGCTGAGCGGCACTGTGCGGTACTCGACCTCGTAGAGCCGCGCGTAGGTCGGGTAGAAGCTGTAGGTGATGTCGGGAAAGAGGATCGGCTTGTCGTGCTTGAGCAGTGCCTGGAACGCGTGAGCTAGCACCTCGTCCGAGCCGTTGCCGACGAACACCTGCTCCGCGCGGATGCCGTGATGCGCGGCCACGGCGGCGCGCAGACGCTTCGCGACCGGGTCGGGATAGCGGCGCAGCGACTCGCCCGTCTCGGCAAGCTCGTGGCGGATCGCCTCGAGCACACGCGGAGAGGGCGCATACGGATTCTCGTTGGTGTTGAGCTTGACCGGCTTTGCGAGCGCGGGCTGTTCGCCCGGCACGTAGGGCACGAGCCGGTTGACGATGTCACTCCAGTAACGACTCAAGACGCTCTCCTTGTTTCAACCGTTACGATGCAGCTGCATCACCGCGCGTTCGGCCTCGCCCTTCACGAACGTCGGCATTACGGCGAGCGCGCGTTCGATCGAGGCGTCGATCACGTCCTGCTCCTCGCGGCGCGGCGGCTTGAGCACGAAGTTCGCAACATCGGGCTTCGCACCGGCGCGCGCGCCTTCGGGAATCAGGTCGCGCGGATGGCCGATGCCGATGCGCAAACGCCAGTACTGCTGCGTAGACAGATGCGCGGAAATGTCCTTCAGACCGTTGTGGCCGCCGCTGCCGCCGCCAAGCTTGAGCTTGACGGCGCCGGGTGGCAGATCGAGCTCGTCGTGCGCCACGAGGATCTCATCGGGCAGGATCTTGAAGAAGGCCGCGAGTGCGACGACCGATTGCCCCGAGCGGTTCATATAGGTCTGCGGTTCGAGCAGATGCACTTCCTCGCCGTAGAGGCGCGCCTTCGCGTAGTGGCCGTGGAAGCGCCGCTCGTCGCGCAGCGTCGTGCCGGCTTCCCGCGCGAGCTGGTCCACGAGCCAGAAGCCCGCGTTGTGGCGCGTCGCCGTGTATTCGGCGCCCGGATTGCCGAGCCCGACGATCAACCTGATCATTGTGGTGTTCCGCCTGCGTAAATCGTTGAACTGACCCGCAAGTGTACGAAAAAGTGCGAAAAAAAACCCGCCGGGGCGAACCGCGGCGGGTCACGTCGTCCGTTTCAGGGAAACGGATCGAGAGGATCGGCTCATTCAAGCCGCTGCGATTACTCCGCAGCCGGTGCTTCTTCGCCTTCAGCTGCCGCCTGGGCGCCAGCCGGCACGGGTGCCGACGCGACGACCGGGTTTTCCGCTTCAACGTGCTGAACCAGCGTCACGCCTGCGGGCAGGGTGATGTCCTTGGCATGCAGCGATTGACCGGCTTCGATCTTCGCGAGGTCGACTTCGAGGAATTCCGGCAGTTGGCCCGGCAGGCACTGGACTTCGATTTCGGCCAGAACGTGCGAGATGATCGCGCCACCCGTCTTCACAGCCGGGTTGGTTTCCTGGTTCATGAAGTGCAGCGGCACCTTCGTGTGGATCTTCTTGTTCGGATCCACGCGCTGGAAGTCGACGTGCAGCACGAGCTGACGGAACGGGTGGTATTGCACGTCGCGCAGCAGCACTTGCTGCGACTTGCCGGCCACTTCGAGTTCGAGGATCGACGAGTGGAAGGCTTCCTTCTTCAGGGCGTGCCACAGCGCGTTGTGGTCGACTTCGACCAGTTGCGGCTCCGAACCAACACCGTACACGATGCCAGGGGTCTTGCCAGCATTGCGCAGGCGGCGGCTCGCACCCGTACCTTGCAGGTTACGCTCGAAAGCGATGACTTTCATTTGATTCTCCATTGCACTGCCCGCGACCAGGCAGTAAAACGGGGCCTTTTCAGCAGAACGCCTGCCTTTGGGCCCCCAGCGATGCAGCGCGAACCTTCGTCCGTTCGCGCCGATTACGTACAAAAGCGCGGCGCTCTTGCGAACACCGCGCCTTGCGCGTCAATTCTTGTCAGCTTTCCGCGAAGAGCGACATCACCGAGTCGCCGCGACGGATACGCGAGAACGTTTCGGCGAGAAGTCCTGCGCTCGTGAGCGAGCGGATCTTCGCGCACGAACGCGCTTCGGTGCCCAGCGGAATCGTGTCGGTCACGACCAGTTCGTCCAGAGCCGAAGCGGCGATACGCTCGCCTGCGCCACCCGAGAGAACCGGGTGCGTGGCGTAAGCGAACACCTTCTTCGCGCCGCGTTCCTTCAGCACTTGCGCGGCCTTGCAGAGCGTGCCGGCGGTGTCGACCATGTCGTCCATGATCACGCAGGTGCGGCCTTCGACTTCACCGATGATGTTCATCACTTCGGCGACGTTCGCCTTCGGACGACGCTTGTCGATGATGGCGAGATCGCAATTCAGTTGCTTGGCGAGCGCACGGGCGCGCACCACGCCGCCGACGTCCGGCGAAACGACCAGCAGGTTCTCGTGATTCTGCTTGCGCAGATCGCCGAGCAGCACGGGCGTTGCGTAGATGTTGTCGACGGGAATATCGAAGAAGCCCTGGATCTGGTCAGCGTGCAGATCCATCGTGATGATCCGCTCGACGCCGGCGATTTCCAGCATGTTCGCCACGACCTTCGCCGAGATGGCGACGCGCGCCGAACGGGGGCGGCGGTCTTGGCGGGCATAGCCGAAGTATGGGATAGCTGCGGTGATCCGGCCTGCGGATGCGCGCTTGAGCGCATCGACCATGATCATCAGTTCCATCAGGTTGTCGTTGGTCGGCGCGCAAGTCGACTGAAGGACGAAGACGTCCTTGCCGCGCACGTTTTCCTGGATTTCGACCTGGATTTCACCGTCGGAAAAGCGGCTAACCATAGCCTTGCCGAGGGGAATACCGAGGATCTTGACGACTTCCTGGGCAAGCGCGGGATTTGCGTTGCCAGTAAAAACCATCAGGCCGTCATGGCTGCTCATCATGCACCTGCTGCGGACTTGGGGGGGCGAGAGGAACTACTTAGGCGAACTGCCCTGGGTAACCCACAGAGCGAACTGCCTGAAATTTTTGGCAGGGGAGGAAGGACTCGAACCCTCGCATGCCGGAATCAAAATCCGGTGCCTTGACCAACTTGGCGACTCCCCTACACTCAACTTCGAGCCTGGCCGACCGGTAGGACGATCAACCACGCAAAACTATGCCGCGAAAGCGAAGAGTGGATGCGTATTCAGACTCGAGGCTACCGCGCTTCTCCAGTCCGGTTGTTCCGCAAGCAGTTTGACTTGTGCCGATTCTGCTTCGGACCGACTGGCGAATGCTGCAAAAACGCTGGCACCCGATCCGGTCATCCGCGCTGGTGCGATGCTGTTTGGGATACTCCCAAACCATTGAAGCACCTGCGCTACTTCCGCGTATTTTCCTGCGACAACCGCTTGCATATCGTTATGGCCAAAATTGTCTGGCCATCCGTTCTGCGCTGCATGCTGTGCAAGAAAGACTGCTATTGTGCAGGCCTTTGTGTCCCTTGTCAACGATTTTTCGGAAAAAATCTCAGCAGTAGGAACATGAACCCGCGGCGTCACGACCAAAAAATGACGCGGGGGCAATTGTACAGCCTCCAATGCTTCTCCAACACCCTCCGCGAACGCATTTTTCCCGAACACAAAGAAGGGCACGTCCGCGCCCAGCTCGAGTGCGAGCGCCTGCAATTCCTCGCGCTGCAGGTTGAGCTTCCAGAGACGGTTGAGCGCGAGCAGCGTCGTGGCTGCGTCGGAGCTGCCGCCGCCGAGACCCGCGCCCATCGGCAGACGCTTTTCGATATCGATCTCGACACCCTCGCTTGTGCCCGTGTGCTCCTTGAGCAGCGTCGCGGCGCGCACGGTGAGGTCGTGCTCGGCCGGTACGCCTTCCACTTCTACCGTGCGCGTGATGCGGCCGTCCCGGCGGCGCGTGAAATGCAACGTGTCGCCCCAGTCGAGCAACTGGAACACGGTCTGCAGATCGTGATAGCCATTGGGACGGCGGCTCGTGATGTGCAGGAAGAGATTGAGTTTCGCGGGCGCTAGGCAGTCGCGCAGCGAGTCCTGGGTTTCGATCATGATGCTCTTGGGATGATGCCTGGATCCTGGCCGGCGCGTGCCGGCCAGATATTGCTGATGAGAGACAGTAACCGGCCCGCTTACTGGTCGAGCACGAGCTTGATCTGGAGCGGCGGTTCTTCGCGCGTGAGATTGACACGCTTCACGCCAGTGGCCGGCGCGTCCGAGAAGGCGACGTAATCGATGGTCCAGCCGTCCTGCTCGATCTGCGAAAGCCGCTGCGGATTCTGCGGGTCGGGCGTGGTGCGCGCGTGCGAGGTGGGCGCGACCGAAGGCTGCAGCCAATAACGCAGCCCTTCCACGGGCAGTGCGAAGCCGAGCGCCTGCTGCATGAGCGTACTCACGTTGTCGGCCGTGAGCGGCTGGCGGTTAGGCAGTTCCAGCGTGGCTTGCGACGGCGCGGAAGTCACGAGCGCGAGCGTTTGGCCGAGCGGATTGAGCAGTTGCAGCGTCACCGTCGAATCGGTCTCGTGCCAGTCGAAGTTGCCGTACGCGTTGCGCTGCTGACCGTTCTGGTCGACGTACTGCACGGCGAAGCGGCCGTGGTAGGCGCGGTTCGTCTGCGTAGTGAGCGAGGTCGTGGCGTTCGAGGTGGACGGCTGGCGCGGCGGTTGTTGCGTTGCGCAGCCCGTGAGCACGAGGAGCGCAGCCGCCGCTGCGCCGAGCGACGCGCGCCGTACCAAGCGGGCGGCGCGCGCAACGGGGAGGGCCTTGGGGGAAAACGAAGTGAAAAAATCTGCCATCAGAGATCGTTGACCTGGAGGCGCTTGAGCGTCTTCAGGAGCGTGTCGTTGTCGGGTTCGAGCTTGCGGGCCTCGCGCCACGCGGCGCGTGCGCCGTCCTGGTCGCCGTTTTTCCAGAGCACTTCGCCGAGATGCGCGCCGATTTCCGCGTTCGGCTGGAGGCTGTAGGCCTTGCGCAAGAGTTTGATTGCGTCGGCGTTGTCGCCCAGGCGGAATTTCACCCAGCCCACGCTGTCCATGATGAACGCGTCGTCCGGTGCGAGCGCCGAGGCTTTTTCCACCAGTTTGTCGGCTTCCTGCAGGCGCTGATTGCGGTCCGCGAGCGAGTATCCGAGCGCGTTGTAGGCCTGCGGATTGTCGGGTTGCGTCTTGATCAGCTTGCGCAGTTGCGCTTCCATGACGTCGTAATGGCCGGTTTTTTCCGCAGCCATCGCGTAGTCATAGGTGAGGTCCGGGTCGTCCGGAAAGTCGGCGGTCGCCTTCGCAAGCCGTGCCTCGGCCTCCGGGTAGCGTTTCGCGTCGAACAGGATCGCGGCGTCGGTGCGCGCGATCAGCGCCTGGTCGCGCGGATCGTCGGCCTGAATGCTCGCGAGCTGGCGGCGCGCGTCGTCGGTCTTGCCTTCCTTGTCCAGGATCTGCGCGCGCGTGATCTGGGCCGGCACGTACTGCTGGCTGTTGGGCTGGATCTTGTCGAGCCACTTCTGCGCACCGGCGTCGTCCTTCTGCTCGACCGACAGTTGCGCAAGGTAGATATAGGCCTGACCGGGGTCGGCGGCCGGATTCTTCTCGGCAATTTGCGCGTATTGCGTCAGATACTTCTGCGCGGCGTCGAGCTTCTTTTGCTGCACGCTGATGAGCGCGAGCGCCATCAGCGGCATCAGGTCAGTCGCGTTGTCCTTGTGCAGGATCTCAAACTGCTTTTGCGCGTCATCGAGGCGGTCGGAGGCGAGATAGGTTTGCGCGAGAGCAAGCCGGCCTTCGCGCGACTTCGGATTCTGCTGGACGTACTTTTCGATCGACGCAATGCCTTCGGCGCGCTCCTCCGGCCCCATCTGCGCGAGCATCAGCGCGGCGGGCAGGTAGTCGGGCTTGAGCGCGAGCGCCTGCTCGAAGGACTTGCGCGCGCCGGGCACGTCGTCGGCGAGCAGTTGCTGGCGGCCGATCGCGAGCTGTGCCTCGGGACGGTTCATGTCGTCCTTGAGCAGCGTTTTGAGCACGTTCAGGCCGCCCACGCGATTGGGGCCGCGAGAAAGCAGAAGCTGCAGCGAGAGGATTGCCTGGCCGCGGCTGTCGGCCGGTACTTTCGCCAGTTCTTGCGCGAGCAGCGGCTGGGCGTCGTCGGGCTTGCCGGAGAGCACGAGCAGCGAAGCGTCGAGTTGCGCCGCGCGCTCGGAATCGGGCGCGTACTGCTGCCAGAGCTGGACCGCAGTCAGGGCGTCAGACGGGCTTTGCGCCGCGAGCGCGATTTCGGTCGCGCGCTGCGCCATGCGCGGGTCGTGCGTGTCGCGCGAGAGCGCGAGATACGTTTGAAAGGCGGGTGCAGGCTGGTCGCGCTGCAGCGCGATTTCCGCGGCGAGCACCTGGAAGACGATCTGGCTCGACAGCGGAACGCTCGGGAGATCCTTCTTCTCGTCGGGTGAGGCGGGACCGAACGCGTCCGGCATGGTGACGGAAGTGTCGTCCGTGTCGGGGGACGGATCCTGCGCATACGCGCTCGACGTGGTCAGCGCCCAGGCGGCGAGAACCGCGGCGCCAACAAGGCGAGGCGCAAAGGCGGCAGGCACGCGGGGCGTCGCGTGACGCTTCGCGAACAGCTTAACGAAAGACAGTTCCATGGAATTCCGTCGAATGTTTCGGTCGATTGTAACGCGCTGGCTACAATACGCGCACAACGCGCACAACGCGCACACACGTTTACGCAAGTTGCAGACCAACCCGGACCAGCATCCGAATCAGGCCGCCAGACATGCCAGAGTTGCCAGAAGTTGAGGTTACCCGAAGGGGGATCGAACCGTGGGTCGCGGGCCGCCGCGTTGAGCGTGTGGAGGTGCGCAACCCCGCATTGCGCTGGCCGGTGCCCGCCACGCTCGCGCGCACACTGCGCGGACGCACGATACGTTCCGTCGGGCGGCGCGGCAAATATTTGCTGTTCGAGGTCGACGAGGGCTGGTTCATTGTCCACCTGGGCATGACCGGCACGCTGCGCGTGCTGCGCAATCTGCCGAAGCCGCCTGCCGCGGAGAAGCACGATCACATCGACTGGTTGTTCGACGACTTCACGCTGCGCTTTCGCGACCCGCGCCGTTTCGGCGCCGTGCTCTGGCACCCGCGCGAGGCCGGCGACGTGCTCGGCCATCCGCTGCTGGCGGGGCTCGGCATCGAACCGTTCACGCCGGCCTTCGACGGCGCGCTGCTTTTTCGCGAGACACGCGGCCGCAAGGTCGCGGTCAAGCAGGCGCTGCTCGCGGGCGATATCGTGGTGGGCGTTGGCAATATCTACGCATCGGAGAGTTTGTTCCGCGCCGGCATCCGGCCGACGACCCCGGCAGGCCGCGTTTCGCTTGCGCGTTACGAACTCCTCGCGGACGCCGTGCGCGCCGTGCTCGCCTCGGCCATCGAGAAGGGCGGCAGCACGCTGCGCGACTTCGTCGGCAGCAACGGCGAAAGCGGCTATTTCCAGCTCGAATACTTCGTTTATGACCGCGCGGGCCAACCCTGCCGCGTGTGCGGCACGCCGATCAAGCAGATCGTGCAGGGCCAGCGTTCCACTTATTTCTGTCCGCGCTGCCAGCGCTGAGCGCCAGGTTTTTCCATGTACCGAACTTCGTCCACTTCCGCGCCGCTACCGGCTGGCGCTTATCCCGTTGAACTGCTCACCGGTTTCGCGCCGCGCCTGATCGCCTGGCAGCGCGAGCATGGCCGTCACGACCTGCCGTGGCAGAACACACGCGACCCGTATCGCATCTGGCTCTCGGAGATCATGCTGCAGCAGACCCAGGTCTCGACCGTGATTCCGTACTACGGGCGTTTTCTCGAGCGTTTTCCCAAGGTCGATGCGCTCGCCGCGGCGCCCGACGACGACGTGATGGCGCTCTGGGCCGGCCTCGGCTATTACTCGCGCGCGCGCAATCTGCACCGCTGCGCGCAGGTCGTGGCTCAAACCCACGGCGGCACGTTTCCGTCGACCGTCGAGGCGCTCGCGGAATTGCCCGGCATCGGCCGTTCGACGGCGGCGGCGATCGCGTCGTTCGCGTTCGGCGCGCGCGCGACGATCCTGGACGGCAACGTGAAACGCGTGCTCGCGCGCGTGTTCGGCGTGGAAGGCTTTCCTGGCGAAAAGCGCGTGGAGAATGCGATGTGGACGCTCGCCGAAACGCTCGTGCCGGGTCCCAAAGCGAGCGACGCCGACGTGAGCGCCTACACGCAAGGCTTGATGGATCTTGGCGCGACGCTGTGCGGGCGCGGCAAGCCCGACTGCGCGCGCTGCCCGTTCGCTGACGACTGCGTGGCGAAGACGACGGGACGTCAGCGCGAACTGCCCGCCGCGCGCCCGAAGAAGGCCGTGCCCACGCGGGGCACGTGCATGCTCGTGCTGCTCGACGGCGATGCAGTCATGTTGGAGAAGCGCCCGCCATCGGGTATCTGGGGCGGACTATGGAGCTTGCCCGAAGCCGCGGACGAACCCGCGCTCGCCGAGCGCGCGCGCGACTTCGGCGTGACACAAGAGCACGCGGCGTCAAGCTCCGCGCTCATGCCGCTCACGCATACGTTCACGCATTTCAAGCTCGACATCGAGCCGCGCGTGATCGAACTCAAGCGCAATGCCGCGCCGCTGGAAGCCAACGATGGCCAGACCGCATGGGTGCCGCTCGGCAATCTCGACGCGTATGGCGTGCCCGCGCCGGTGCGCAAGTTGCTCGACGGTTTGCGTGGACCGCTGATCTGAGTCAGCGTGAGAGCGGCATCAACGCGGCATCAACGCGGCATCAAAGCAACTGATGCTGCTGCATGTAGTGATGCACGATTTCGATACGCGCGCCCGCGTCGTTCAACTCCATGAGTTTCTGACGCGCGCGCAGCGCGATCGGCAGCACCTCGGCCAGACGGTTCGATACCCACGAGGGATCGTCGAAGCGGAACGGCTCCGCAAACGGCAGGCTCGCGGGGCCGCGCTCGCGGATTGTCGCGATGATGCGCTCGAGGACTTCCGCACACGCGCCGAATTGCGCGAGCTGTTTGCCGCCTTCTAGCGGGATATCTTCGGGGATCAGTTCGGCCATGCCCACGAGCAGGCCGTCGGCTTCCACGCGATGCGAGAGCAGATGAAAGCGCTGCGTGCCGTGAGCCTGGATGTGCAGCATGCCGACGGTCTCGACATCGCATTGTTCGATGAGCGCGAGGCAGCCAACGGGTTCGGGCACGGCGGTCTCGTCGTGCTGTGCGACTTCCGCGCCGCTTTTGAGCAGACACACGCCGAACGGCGTGTGCTCGCGCAGGCACTCGCTCGCCATGTCCAGGTATCGCGCTTCAAAGATCTTGAGCGGCAGCAGGCCGCCGGGGAACAGCACCGTATGCAGCGGGAACAGCGGCAAATCGGCAAGCACGGCAGGAGACGAGGACATGGCGCAACGCTTTCGGTTAAGGGCCGCGCGATGCGCAGCCGGTTAGGCGATCAGCCGTGACGACTCTCCGACATCGAGAGGCGCGTCGCGGTGACGCACGATAACGTTCGACTCGGCGGCGAAGCGCGCGGCGAGCGTTTGGGCGATGTACACCGATCGATGCTGTCCGCCCGTGCAGCCAATCGCAACGGTGAGATAGCTGCGGTTGTCGGCGCGAAAATGCGGCAGCCACTTCGCGACGAACGCGTAGACATCGTCGATCATTTCGTGGACGGCCGGTTGCGCATTCAGAAAGTCGATCACGGGCTGATCGAGCCCGGTGAGCGGCCGCAGGCGGGCGTCGTAATGCGGGTTCGGCAGCGTGCGCACGTCGAACACGAGGTCCGCGTCGAGCGGCACGCCGCGCTTGAAGCCGAACGATTCGAACGTGAGCATGAGCGAGCCGCGCTCGCCTCCGACGAACACCTTCACCCACTGGCGCAGCGCGTTGGAGCTCAGGTTGCTCGTGTCGACCTGATGGCCGAATTCGGCGAGGTTAGAGACGAGTTCGCGCTCGTGCTCGATCGCTTCTTCAAGTGACTTGAGCATGCCCACGTTCGCATCGTGCGCGGCGGAGCCCGAGAGGGGATGGCGGCGTCGCGTTTCCGAGAAGCGCTGGATGAGCGACTGCGTGCTCGCGTTGAGGAAGAGCACGCGCACGTCGTGGCGACGCGCGAGGTCGCGAATCATCTCCGGCATGTCGTCGAACGACGAACTCGAGCGCGCATCGATAGCGACGGCGAGGCGTTCGTAGCCGTCGTCGCTGAGATATTGCGCGAGTTGCGGTAGAAAGCGCGGCGGCAGGTTGTCGACGCAATAGTAGCCGACGTCTTCGAGCGCGTTGAGCGCCACTGACTTGCCGGAACCCGAAATGCCAGTGATCAGGATGATACGCATGGGAGAGTCGATGAACCCGATTGGGTCATCATAGCATCCGATTCGCGCGCCTGTATTGGCTCTCCGGGCCGCAGGCACCTGTTTCGGGGGCGCGCGCAGCGTGCTTCGCGCGCCTCGCCGGCCGCGCGGCTTCGGGCGTCAGATCAGCTTGCCGGGAAACTGGCTGTCGGGATCCTGCATGGCGAGACGCTGGCGGTCCATGAAGTCGCGCAGGGTGTCGATACCGCGCAATTGCAGGATCGTGTTGCGCACGGCGGCCTCGACCAGCACGGCGAGGTTGCGGCCCGCGGCCACCTGGATCGTGACCTTGCTGATGGGCAGGCCGAGTACGTCGACGGTCTGGCTCTCCAGCGGCAGACGCTGGAACTCGCCGTCCGGGCGGCGCACGAGTTGCACGATGAGCTTGAGCTTCATCTTCCGGCGCACGGCCGTTTCACCGAAGATCGTCTTGATGTCGAGCAGACCGAGGCCACGCACTTCGAGCAGGTTCTGCAAAAGTGGCGGGCAGCGACCCTCGACGAAATCGGGGCCGAGGCGCACGAAGTCCACGGCGTCGTCGGCCACGAGGCCATGGCCGCGGCTGATCAACTCCAGACCCAGCTCACTCTTGCCCAGACCTGAGTCGCCCGTAAGCAGCACGCCCATGCCGAGAATGTCGAGAAACACGCCGTGCAGCGTGGCGCGCGGCGCGAGTATGCGCGACATGTAGAGGCGCAGGCTGTCGATGACGGTGGCCGCCGACATTGGCGTGGTGAAGAGCGGCGTGGACGAACGCGTACAACGCAGCACCAGTTCGGGCGGCGCGGTCATGCCGTCGGCGACCACGAGGAACGGCGGTTCGAGCGCGATCAGCTCGGCCATGTGGCGCGAACGGTCTTCGTCGGTTTGGCGCTGGTAGTAGTGGATTTCGGCGTCGCCGAGCACCTGGATGCGGTTCGGGTGGATGAGGTTCAAGTGGCCGACGAGGTCCGCGCTCGCCGTGGCCGTGGCCACCGTCTCGGTTGAAAAGCCGCGTTCCCAGCCTTCGTGCCCCGTGAGCCAGCTGAGTTTCAGCGTCGTGGCGTTGTCGTCGAAGATGCTTTGAGCGTTGATGCTGGAAGTGTCCATGAGTCGGTGACTCCGCGAGATGACTCGCTTAACGGCTGACTGAATTGCTGGCTAAATAAACCGCGCGACCTGGATGATTAACGGCTGCCGCGGCCTTGCGCTTCACCCCTGCAACGAGCGTCGGGCGCGCGCCTTTCGGCCGCGCGTACCGCAAGACGCCGCACATTACATCAAGGTTGCCACTGGGTGAGCAGGCGATGCAACGTTTCGCGGTCCTCTTCGGTGTGGAGCCGCTCACGCGTTTCGCGATCCGACAACAGTTGTGCGATCTCGGACAGGATTTCAAGGTGCTGCTGCGTGGCCTGTTCGGGCACGAGCAGGAAGATCAGGAGCGAGACGGGCTGACCGTCTGGCGCTTCGAAGGCGATCGGCTCGGCGAGGCGCACGAAGGCGGCCTGCGGCTGCTTCAGGCCCTTGATGCGGCCGTGCGGGATCGCGACGCCTTCGCCGAGGCCCGTGGAGCCGAGGCGTTCGCGTGCGAAAAGATTGTCGGTAACGGTGCTGCGGGCGATGCCGTTCTGGTTTTCGAAGATCAGGCCAGCCTGTTCGAAGACGCGTTTCTTGCTGGTAACGGACAGGCCGACGACGACGTTCTCGATGGGAAGTATTTTGGCTAAACGATTCATGTTGGCAGGCGAAAACGTGGCCTGAATGCTCCACACCCCGACAGCTGCCCGCTTTGGCGGAAGCTTTGGATTCTGGCGACGAAGCCCGGTGCCGGGACCATGGGGACCTGTTGGCGCGTTAGACCCCGTAATACGACTGGACCATTATAGAACAAGCGTCCACGCCGATGGTGCGATGCGCCACGCATGAGCGCAACCCTCGTTGCCCGGTTGCACCCAGCGGTAAAACCGGCGTTGCGCGCATTCACGAAAAAGCCGCCCGGTTCGGGCGGCTTCGCTTCGAGGGGCGGAGGATGAACTATCGACTCCAGCCCCGGTTCATGGCGTGAATCGCCACATAGGACACTGTGGGATCACTGCGGCGGGATTTCGATGATGGGCGCAGGCTGGTGCTTGATCGCCTCATGTTGATGTCCCTGCACGCGGTCTTTGTGACGTACGACCTGGCGGTCCAGCTTATCGACCAGGAGATCGATGGCGGCGTACATGTCGCCGTTCGCGCTCTCCACAAATATGTCCTTGCCTTTCAGATGAAGGTTCACTTCGACCTTCTGTCTCTTATCCTTTTCCTTATGGTTGTCGACCGAGAGGACCACATTGCCATCGATTACCTGATCGAAATGTCTTAGCACCCTATCCAGTTTGGTGATCACGTATTCTCGCAACGCTGGCGTTACTTCGAGATGGTGTCCACTGATCTTCAGATTCATAGTGCTTCTCCAGGCTAATGGCCGCGTGACGCGTGAAGTGCGGCAATGCCGGTCGACTGTCTGCCAGTGCGCGGCTCCCCGAAAGGCCTGCGACGGCGGGCTAACTCGGCCGGCCATGTCCGCCAACGGGCGTAGCGGCCGGAAAACGCCTGCTCCGTGAAAGCCGGAACAGGCTAAAGAGACTTGCGCAGATTGACCGCCGGAATCTTCAGTGCCTCGCGATACTTCGCGACTGTGCGTCGCGCGACCACGAAGCCCTGTTCCGCCAGCAGTTCGGCTATGCGGCTGTCTGAAAGAGGAGATTTGGTGTTCTCGGCTCCTATGAGTTGCTTGATGAGGGCGCGGATGGCGGTGGATGATGCAGCGCCTCCGGTGTCCGTCGATACATGCGATCCGAAGAAGTACTTAAATTCAAGTGTCCCGAATGGAGTCAGCATGTATTTACCGGTTGTCACACGCGAGACAGTTGATTCGTGTAGGCCCAGCGTATCAGCAATCTCCCTCAAAACCAAGGGGCGCATGGCGATTTCGCCGTGCACGAAAAAGTTCTTCTGACGCTCGACGATAGCCTGCGCGACACGCAGGATCGTCTCGAAGCGCTGCTGGATATTCTTGATGAGCCAGCGCGCTTCCTGGAGCTGTTGGCGCAACGAACCGCTGCCCGGATCGCCGCGGTTATTGCGCAGGATATTCGCGTACAGATGGTTGATGCGCAGCTTCGGCACCACCTCAGAGTTCAGTTCCGCATGCCAGTTCTGGCCGGCCTTCTTCACGATGATGTCCGGCACCACGTAATCGGCTTCGGCCTTGCCATAGGACGCGCCCGGGAACGGTTCGAGCGAACGGATCAGCGCATGTGCCTCGCGCAGCTCGTCGTCGCCCGTCTTCAGTTGCTTGCGCAACCGCGTGAAGTCGCGCGCGGCGAGCAGTTCCAGATAGTTCGACACGATCTCGAGCGCGAGCGTGCGCGTGGGCGACGAATTGACGCGCAGCAACTGCAGCTTGAGGCACTCAGAGGCCGAGCGCGCGCCCACGCCCGCAGGGTCGAAGCTGTGCAGCAGCGCTAGCGCCGCATTGAATTCGTCGGCGTCGACTTCCAGTTCTTCGGGAATGTCGCCAAGAATTTCCTCACAGGTCGCGCTGAGGTAGCCGTCTTCGTCGAGCGATTCGATGAGGAAGGTGATGAGCGCGCGGTCGCGATGGCTCGCGTTCGTTTCGCGCAACTGCGCCATGAGATGGTCGCGCAGCGTGGTGGTCGATTCGTGGATCTGCAGCGGCGGCAGGTCGTCGTCGTCGGAGGCGTTGCCCGAGCGGCCGTAGTCGTCCAGGTTCCACTGGCTCGCGTCGCCGTTCGCGTTGCCGCCGAGGCCGTCGTATTCGTCGACGCCTCGCGGCTCGCTCTCGCTGTTCTCGCCGCTGCCGTTGGACGCCGAGGTGGAGCTGTTTGCGCCCTGCATCGGCTCGGCGCCGGAGGGCGCGGGCGGCTGCGCGATGAGCGAGCCGTCCGAGGCCACGCGCAGCGGGCTCGCGATCCAGTCGTCCTCGTTTTCGAGCAGCGGGTTCTGCGAGATCGCTGTCGCGACCTCCTGCTGCAGTTCGAGCGTCGACAGCTGCAGCAGCCGGATGGACTGTTGCAGTTGTGGCGTGAGCGCAAGATGCTGCGAGAGGCGGAGTTGGAGGCTGGCTTTCATGGCGGTGTGCGAACCATTGTAAAGAGTTTGCCACGCGGACGAAACCACGGGGGCATTCGCAAAAACGAGCGTGCGCCGCGCCGGTGCGTGCCCGGAATTTGGTGCGCAAACAGGAGCGCTCCTCGGCCTGCCGTGCACCTTTTTGGGGGCAAGGTCGATCCAGCGGAGTTACACGGGGAACGCGAAAGATGAGGCCGGAAAAACGCGAAAGCGGATCGCGCGCCCGGGTGAGCGCAGCGGGACGGCGGTGAGCGGGCGCGCGGGGTGCGCCCGGGGGCTTACATGCGGAAGTGCTCGCCGAGATAAACGCGGCGCACGTTCTCGTTCTCGATGATCTCACCGGGTGCGCCGGCCGCGAGCACGCTGCCGTCGCTGATGATGTAGGCGTGATCGCAGATGCCGAGCGTCTCGCGCACATTGTGGTCAGTGATCAGCACGCCGATGTTGCGCTGCTTGAGGAATTTCACGATCTTCTGGATTTCCAGCACGGCGATCGGGTCGACGCCCGCAAACGGCTCGTCGAGCAGGATGAAGCTCGGATCGGTTGCGAGCGCGCGAGCGATTTCAACGCGCCGGCGTTCGCCGCCCGAGAGCGACAGCGCCGGATTCTCGCGCAGATGCGCGATTTGCAGCTCGTCGAGCAGCGCTTCGGCGCGCTCGGTGATGACGTCTTTCGACAGACGTTTGCCGTTGCCGTCGACCTGCAGTTCGAGCACCGCCCGGATATTCTCCTCGACGGTGAGCTTGCGGAACACCGAAGCTTCCTGCGGCAGATACGAAAGACCGAGCGCCGCGCGCTTGTGGATCGGCAGAAGGCTGATGGACTGGCCGTCGAGGTCGATCTCGCCGGCGTCGAGCGGCACGAGACCCACGATCATGTAGAACGACGTGGTCTTGCCGGCGCCGTTGGGGCCGAGCAGTCCGACCACTTCGCCGCTCTTCACGTCGAGCGAAACGTCCTTGACGACGGTGCGTGAGCCATAGCGCTTCTTCAGGTTGCGCACGACGAGCGTGCTCGTCTTGCCGGCCAGCTGGCGGCCGTAGCTTTGGGGGGCGGTAATGGTATTCACTGTGGCGGCGCTTCCTGCAGCTTGGTGGACGGCGTGAGCGCGGCCGGGGCGCCGGCGGGCGGCTGTGCGCCGGTGGTGGTGTTGCGCGGCGAGAGCATGGCGCGAACGCGGCCGCCGGGGTTGCCGGGACCTGCGACGTCCTTTCCGGAGCGTGCCGTATAGAAGTCGTTCTGGCCGTCGTACGTGACGACGCTGCCGTGGACCTGATCCATCACCGTAGAGAGGCCCTGCAGGCGGCGCACCGTGGCGCGCGTCGTGAGCGTGGTGAGGTCCTGCTTGCCGTCGTAGTCGATGCGCTCGGCCGTGCCGTCGACGTATTCGTCGAGGCCTTCGCGCTTCTGGCGGAAGTAGGCGAGCTTCTCGGCGGGCGTGCCCGGCGCGACGGTGCCGGTCGCGAACTGGTAGCCCTGCGGGTCCTGCGTGACGACGAGCTTGTCGGCCTTGATGAGGATCGTGCCCTTGGTGGCGACCACGTGGCCCGTGAAGACGGTCTGCTGCTTCAGATCGTCATAGGTCATGTTGTCCGCTTCGATATTGAGCGGCTTGTCCTTGTCGGCGCGCTCGGCGTGGGCCGCGGGCGCGAGGCCGGCGAACAGCAGCGCGCCGGCGAGTGCCATCAGCGTCGCGAAGCGTGCGCGGCGCGCGTCGGGCGAACGGCCGTTCAGTGGACGGGGAAGCGAATCGTTCATGCAATCGTGCCTTGCGTGGACGGCCCGGCGTTCAGGACGAGCCGCCGGAGTCAGCCGGGGCGATCGCTCCACGGACGTTGCCGAAGAGCTGGATGACCCGGGAGACATTGTTGTAGTTCATGCCGCTGGTGGCCGTCATGACCGACTGGCCGCGTCGAAGTTTAACCGGCTTTTCGGTCAGGATCACATCGTCGTTCACGAGCACTTTGAAATGCTCGGAATCAGCCTGCATTTCGGGGTCGCCTGCGCCAGCCGCGCGCAGAATGCGCGCGTTGTCGTACAGATTGACGATCGAGGCGTCGGCGTTGACCGTGCCGCGCAGCCCGGTGGCCGTGACGATCGGCTTGCCGGGCTGGAATGCGCGCACGGCCGGGTTCGTGAGGTCGCTGTTCTCGTCGTCCTCGTAGTGAACCATGTGCGTGGCCGTGAGCCGGTACTGCGTAGCGCCCGACTGGTCGAGCTCGGACACAGAGAAGTTGTCCGAGAAATAGTCGGGCGTATGCGTGGGCGCACGCGGCGCCGCCTCCTTCTCGCGCGGCTGGACGGCCTGCAGCAGCCACCACGTGAAACCGGCGAGCGCGGCGACGCACACGAGCGGCACGAGCGAGGTGAGGCGGAACTTCTGGTTCATCGCGGCATCCCGGCCAGCGGTGCGCAGGCCGCGGCGAGCAGGGCGTCGTAACGGTTTTGCGCGCGCAGGATCAGGTCGGTGACTTCGCGCACGGCGCCGTGGCCGCCGACCTTGTCGGACACCCAGTGGGCGCGCGAGAGCACGTCCGGATGGGCGTTCGCGGGCGCGGCCGCGAAGCCGCACTGGAGCATCACGCCGAGGTCGGGCCAGTCATCGCCCATGTAGCCGCACGCTTCGGGCGCAATGCCCGTTTGCGAGAGCAGTTCGGCGAATGCTACGCGCTTGTCTTCCGCGCCTTGCCACAGGTGCGTGATCTTCAGTTCCTTCGCACGCACTGCGACGATCTCCGAGCGGCGCCCCGTAATGATGGCCGTGTCGATGCCGGCTTCGCGCAGGAGCTTCGCGCCGTGGCCGTCGAGCGAGTTGAACGCCTTCATCGTGTCGCCCGCGCCGGTGAAGAGCAGGCCGCCATCGGTGAGCACACCGTCGATGTCGAAAATCATGAGGCGCACGCGCGCGGCGCGCGCGGTTGCGTCGAGTGGGCTAGCCATCAGATCACCTTCTTGGAGAACAGGTCGTGCATATTGAGGGCGCCGATCAGCGTGCCCTCGGCATCGACGACCAGCATCTGATTGATGCGATGGCGCTCCATCAGTTCCACGGCTTCGACGGCAAGTTGGTCCGGACCGATGGTGCGCGGGCCTTTCGTCATGACCTGCGCGATCGGCAGGTCGCGGAAATCGCCCACGCGCTCGAGCACGCGGCGCAGGTCGCCGTCGGTGAAAATGCCTTGCACGTGGCCGTCGGCGTTGACGACCGCCGTCATGCCCATGCGTTTGGCCGTGAGCTGGAAGAGGGCGTCGCGCACGGTGACGTCGTCGCGCACCTTCGGGATTTCGTCGCCCGTGCGCATCACGTCGCGCACGTAGGTCAGCAGGCGCCGGCCGAGCGCGCCGCCCGGATGCGAGCGTGCGAAGTCGTCGGCGCCGAAGCCGCGTGCGTCGAGCACCGCGACCGCGAGTGCGTCCGAGAGCGCGAGCGCCGCCGTCGTGCTCGCGGTAGGTGCGAGGTTCAGCGGGCAGGCCTCCTTCTCCACGCCGGCGTCCAGATGCACGTCCGAGAGCTGGCCGAGCGTCGATTGCGGGCGATTGCCCGTCATGCCGATGAGCTTCGCGCCAATGCGCTTGACGAGCGGCAGGATCGCCACGAGTTCTTCCGATTCGCCGGAGTTCGACAGGCCGATGAAGACGTCGTCGGCGGTGACCATGCCGAGGTCGCCGTGGCTCGCTTCCGCCGGATGCACGAAGAACGCCGGGGTGCCCGTGGAGGCCAGGGTGGCCGCGAGCTTGCGGGCAATGTGGCCCGATTTGCCGATGCCGGAAACAACCACGCGTCCGCGGCAGCTGAGGATGAGGTCGACCGCGCCGACGAAGTTGTCGTCGAGCCGGTCGCGAAGCCCGCGCACGGCGTCCGCTTCGATGTCGAGCACGTTGCGAGCGAGCTTCAGCGCCCGGTCGCCATTGATTTTCGCTATCATCCGCGGAGTATAGCAAAGGCGTCTGCGCGCCGCGCCGGCGCCCCCAGCGCCAAACCCCGTGCGCGAGCCGCCCGGCTAGCCCAGCAGTTCTCCGTAGCCCTTCCCATGTAGCCGCCTTTGCGTCGATCATTGACCCGGCGCGGGGCAGAATTTGCATCGCCGGTAACAACGCTGACGAACGAGGACGCTTCACACGATGATCTCCCCGCTGGAAATGACGCTGTTCCTGCTGCTCGCCTCGGTGGTTGGCGTCGTGCTGTTTCGTTATCTGAATCTTCCGCCGATGCTCGGCTACCTCTCGGTGGGCATTCTCGTGGGCCCGCGCTCGCTCGGCATCGTGCCGGACACGCATGGCGCCCAGAACCTGGCCGAATTCGGCGTCGTGTTCCTGATGTTCTCCATCGGCCTCGAGTTCTCGCTCTCGAAGCTGCGCGCCATGCGCTATGCCGTGTTCGGCCTCGGGCTCTCGCAGGTGCTAGGCACGATCGTGGTGGCGCTTTTGCTCGGGCTCGTGCTGGAGCCGTGGGTCCATATCACGTGGCAGGCCTGCGTGGCGCTGGGCGGCGCGCTCGCCATGTCGTCCACGGCTATTGTCAGCAAGATGCTTTCCGAGCGGCTCGAGATCGAATCGGAGCATGGCCGCAACATTATGGGCGTGCTGCTGTTCCAGGATCTGGCCGTGGTGCCGCTTCTCATCGTGATCGCGGCGTTCGGTGGTTCTTCGGCATCGCTCGTCGAGTCGCTCGGCACCGCCGCCGTGAAGATCGTGCTCGCGCTCGGCATTTTGCTCATCGTCGGGCAGAAGTTCATGACGCGCTGGTTCACCGTGGTCGCGCGCCGCCGCTCGCAGGAGCTGTTCGTGCTCAACGTGCTGCTCGTCACGCTGGGCGCCGCGTTCATCACCGACAAGTTCGGCCTCTCGCTCGCGCTCGGCGCCTTCATCGCGGGCATGCTGATCGCCGAAACACCGTACAAGCACCAGGTGGAAGAAGACATCAAGCCGTTTCGCGACGTGCTGCTCGGCCTCTTCTTCGTGACCACGGGCATGCTGCTCAATCCGCACGTGATCTGGCAGCACCCCATCATGGTGGCGGCGTTCTTCCTCGGGCCGGTCGTGCTCAAGGCCGTGCTCATCACCGCGCTCACGCGTATTTTCGGCGCCTCGCCGGGCGTGGCCATGCGCACGGGTCTCGGCCTCGCGCAGGCCGGCGAATTCGGTTTCGTGTTGCTGAACCTCATTCTCGACAAGCACCTCGTCGATGCCACGCTGCTCCAGGCGATCCTCGCGGCCATGCTGCTGTCGATGCTCGCCGCGCCGTTCCTGATCCAGAACGCCGACCGCATCGTGCTGCGCCTCTCCTCGACGGAATGGATGCAACAGTCGCTGATGATGACGCGCATCGCCACGCAAAGCATCAAGCAAAGCGGCCATGTGATCGTGTGCGGCTACGGCCGCGCGGGGCAGAACCTCGCGCGCATGCTCGAATACGAGGGCCTTTCGTACGTCGCGCTCGACCTCGACCCCGATCGTGTGGCGGCCGCGGCGGCGGCGGGCGAGTCGGTGGTGTTCGGCGACGCGGCGCGGCGCGAGTCGCTCGTCGCGGCGGGCATCCACCGTGCGGCTGCGGTGGCGATCACGTATGCCAATACGCAATCGGCGTTTCGCGTGCTCCATCACATTCACGAGCTGGAGCCCACCTTGCCCGTGATCGTGCGCACGGTAGACGACGCCGATCTCGAACGCCTGCTCGCCGCTGGCGCGACCGAGGTGATTCCGGAGATCGTGGAAGGCAGCCTGATGCTCGCCTCGCACATGCTGGTGCTCATGGGCGTGCCGATGCGGCGCGTGGTGCGCCGCGTAGAGGAACTGCGCGACGAACGTTACAGCCTGTTGCGCGGCTACTTCCACGGCACCGACGATGTGGGCGAGGACGGTCACGAGCAGGTGCGGCTACAATCCGTACCGGTCGACGAGCGCGCCGACGCCGTGGGCCGCACGCTCGCGGAACTGGGCCTGTCCGAGCTTGGCGTGGAGGTGACGGCGATCCGCCGCCACGGCATTCGCGGCGTGGAACCGGACCCATCGACCAAACTGCGCGAGGCCGACATCGTCGTGCTGCGCGGTTTGCCCGAGCAGCTCGCGCAGGCCGAGGAGCGGCTTTCGCGGCATCGCAAGCCGGGTGGGGCGGGCGCGGGCGCGGCGGCGGCCTGACAGGCCGTCGTTGCCACCGTCGCTGCCGTCATCGAGAAATCGCGCTTGCGGGGTCCCGCCCCGTTAAAACAGTCCTGCTGTTCTTTATTGAGTCACTAGCGTCACTACCCGGAGAAACCATGTCCAACGCACCTGCGAACCCGAGCGCTGAAGCCGCCCAGTTCGTGAAGAGCCTGATCCGCACGGTGCCCGACTGGCCTCAGCCGGGAGTGCAGTTCCGCGATATCACGCCACTCATCCGCCATCCGAAGGGCCTGCGCGTGCTGATCGACCTCTTCGTCGAACGCTATGTCGATGCGAAGCTCGACTACGTGGCAGGGCTCGACGCGCGCGGTTTCATCATCGGACCGATCGTCGCGTATGAGCTGAACGTGGGCTTCATTCCAATCCGCAAGATCGGCAAGCTGCCGTACAAGACCGTTTCCGAGACCTACAAGCTCGAATACGGCGAAGCGACCGTCGAGATTCACGAGGACGCCTGCAGCAAGGGCGACCGCGTCGTGATCGTCGACGACCTGATTGCCACCGGCGGCACCATGATGGCCGGCAAGCTGCTGCTCGAACGCCTCGGCGCGAGCGTGGTGGAGGGCGCCGCGATCATCGACCTTCCGGATCTGGGCGGCTCGAAGCTGCTCACCGATGCAGGCCTGCCGCTCTTCACCGTGACCGCCTTCGGCGGCCACTGAACCCCGAACGCACCCCGCCACGAGTCGATCTCATGCCGAATTTCGCGCTCTTTCTCGCTACCTCCATCGCCATCACGTTCGCGCCCGGTCCCGACAATCTCCAGGTGCTCGCGCGCGGCATTTCGCAGGGCCGCGCCGCCGGTCTCGTGGCCGCGCTCGGTTTCGCCGCGGGCGTGACGTTCCACACCACGCTCGCGGCACTCGGCGTGGCCGCCGTGCTGCGCTCTTCGCCGCTCGCGTTCCAGATCCTCAAGCTCGCGGGTGCCGCGTATCTCGTGTGGATCGGGGTGAAGGCGCTGCGCAGCCAGGGTCTCGCCGCCGCCGGCGACAAGCCGCGCCAGCCACTCTCCGCGATCTTTCGACAGAGCGTGCTCGGCAACATCATGAATCCGAAGGTGACGCTGTTCTTCGTCGTGTTCCTGCCGCAGTTCGTCGACCCGCATGGCGCGCAGCACGTCACGCTGCAGATGCTCGAGCTTGGCCTCGTGTTCATGGCGCAGACGGTCGTGGTGTTCTCCCTCTTCGGGCTGTGCGCGGGCACGATCGGCGGCTGGTTGAAGCGCCGGCCGCGCGCGGGCGTGTGGCTCGACCGCCTCGCCGGCGTCACCTTCATCGCCATCGGCATTCGCGTCGCCTTGCGTGACTGATCTACGGAGTCCTGACCGATGACCTTGCCTTGCATTACCGACGCGCGGCGTTTCGATGCCGGCGCGCATCTGCCGTTTCATATCGGTGACGAGCGCGTGGGCTGGATACGCGTGAACGATGTGGCGCTGCTCGCACGCTGGCCCGACGTGTTCGAAATCGACGGCGATGCGCATAGCGCACGCGTGACGCTCGCCGCGCACTTCGAGAACGTCACGACGCGCAGCGCGGCGCTCGGTTCGGTGATCGGCGCACTCGCAGCGGAAGGGCACATTCCGGGCTGGCGCAACGAAACCTACGCGATCCGCAACGCCTTCGACGCGCCGCCGCTCGCCTTTATCGAACGCGCGGCCTCGCGCTTTTTCGGCACGATGACGTACGCGGTGCATCTGAACGGCGTCGTAGAATACGCGGATCCGTTGTCGCCCGGCGTGCCGCAATTGTGGATCGCGCGGCGCAGCCGCACCAAGGCCACCGACCCCGGCATGCTGGATAACATCGTGGCGGGCGGCATCGGTTGGGGCTTCGGCATCGAGGCCACGCTTGTGAAGGAATGCTGGGAAGAGGCTGGCATTGCCGGGGAGCTGGCGCGCGAGGCGCGCGCGGGCCGCACGGTGCACGTGCTGCAGTCGCTGCCGGAAGGCACGCAGGCCGAGCAGATCTTCATCTACGACCTCGTGCTCCCGGCCGATTTCGTGCCGCACAACCAGGACGGCGAAGTGGGCGAGCATCGCCTCGCGCGCATCGACGAAACCGCGCGCTGGATCGAGGAGGGCGCGATGACGGTGGACGCGAGCCTCGCGACGCTCGACTGCTTACTGCGCCACCAATGGATAGACGAAGACGCGTGCGAGGGCATTGCCGCGATCTTCGAACCGCCGACGCTGTGAAAGGGCGCCGGTTCTTTTAGCAAAGCCCAAAGCCCTTTTAGCACCACCAAAGTATTGACGGGAGTTATTAAGGTCATGTCGACCGATCACAGCTTCATCCTCAAACTGTCGTGCGCCGACCGGCCTGGCATCGTGCATGCCGTGTCGGGCTTCCTGTTCGAACGCGGCAGCAATATTCTCGACTCGGCCCAGTTCGGCGACAGCCATACGGGCGAGTTCTTCATGCGCGTGCACTTCCAGCAGGTGGGCGGCGACCCGGGCCTCGACGGCCTGCGCAGCGCGTTCGAGCCGCTCGCGCAGGAGTTCGGCATGCGCTGGGAACTGCATGACGCGAACGTGAAGCCGCGCGTCGTCATCATGGTCTCGAAGATCGGCCATTGCCTGAACGACCTGTTGTTCCGCTATCGCACCGGCCAGCTGCCTATCGAGATTCCGGCGATCATCTCGAATCACAAGGACTTCTATCAGCTCGCCGCGAGCTACAACATTCCGTTCCATCACTTCCCGCTGCTCGGCGGCACTGAGGCCGACAAGGCCGCGCAGGAAGCGCGCGTGCTCGAAGTGGTGAACCGCGAAGGCGCCGATCTCGTGGTGCTCGCGCGCTACATGCAGATCCTCTCGCCGCAGCTTTGCAAGGCGCTCGAAGGCCACGCGATCAATATCCATCATTCGTTCCTGCCGAGCTTCAAGGGCGCGAAGCCGTACTACCAGGCGTTCGATCGTGGCGTGAAGCTGATTGGCGCAACGGCACACTATGTGACGTCCGATCTCGACGAAGGTCCGATCATCGAGCAGGAAGTCGAGCGCGTGGATCACAACATGACGCCGGACCAGCTCACCGCGATTGGCCGCGACGTCGAGTGCGTGACGCTCGCGCGCGCGGTGAAGTGGCACGTGGAGCATCGCATCGTGCTCAACGGGCACAAGACGGTGGTCTTCCGCTGATTTTGCGTTGATCCTCTGCGACACCATGCCGTAGCGTGTTTCATGACACGCTACGGCTTTTCGACATATTCTTGTTGCTCGCTGGCGCATTTGCATGCCTGCGGGTTTTCTTCCGCGCCGTCACATTCCCCCGGTACTACTCCTTAAGACCTAGCGGCGCATCGTCGCCCACTCCCTGCGGAGAATAGCCCGCACCTTTCGGTTTTCCTACGCTTGTCACGTGAACAAAACGACAAGAGGGAAATCCATGAAAGCCGGTCTATCCCCGCAGGCGGATCCTGTCGCCGATAGTCGTGCCTGGCGCGCGCTGGGTTCGAGCACCTTCGCGTTCACGATCTGCTTTGCCGTCTGGATGATGTTCGCGATCCTCGGCATTCCGCTCAAAAAACAGCTTCACCTCACCGATACCGAATTCGGCCTGATTGCCGCGATGCCCGTGCTCACCGGCTCGCTCGCCCGCGTACCGCTCGGCATCTGGACCGATCGCGTTGGCGGGCGCATCGTCTTCTTCATCACCATGCTCGTGACCGTCGTGCCGATCTGGCTCGTCTCGTACGCGACGCAACTGTGGCAATTCCTCGTGCTCGGCCTGTTCGTGGGGTTAGCTGGCGCATCGTTCTCGGTCGGCACGCCCTATGTCGCGCGCTGGTTCCCGAAGTCGCGCCAGGGTCTCGCCATGGGCATCTTCGGCGCGGGCAACTCGGGCGCCGCGCTCAACAAGTTCGTCGCGCCGGTGCTGATCGTCGCGGCCGGCACGTGGACGATCGTGCCGAAGGTCTACGCCGTCGCGATGCTCGTGACCGCGCTGCTGTTCTGGATGTTCTCCGCGAGCAACCCGGCGCACCGCGCGCCCGGCACGGCGAGCGTTGCGACCCAGATGCGGCTGCTCGCCGACCCGCGCGTGCTGCGCTACGCGCAGTACTACTCGGTGGTGTTCGGCGGCTATGTCGGCCTGTCGCTTTGGATGCCGCAGTACTACGTGAACCAGTACGGCTTCGGCATCGAGCAGGCCGCGTTTCTCGCTGCGTGCTTCTCGCTGCCCGGCGGCGTGCTGCGTGCGCTAGGCGGCTGGCTCTCCGACCGCTATGGCGCCTATCGCACGACGTGGGCCGTGATGTGGGTCGCGCTCGCGTGCTTCTTCCTGCTGAGCTATCCGCCGACCGACTTCGTGATCCATAGCGCGCATGGCCCGCTCGGTCTGCAAATCAGTACGGGACCGGTGTTCTACACGGTGCTGATGTTCGTCGTCGGCATTGCGATGGCGGTGGGCAAGGCCTCGGTCTTCAAGTTCATCGGCGACGAGTACACCGACAACATCGGCGCCGTCTCCGGCGTCGTGGGGCTGGCGGGCGGTCTCGCGGGCTTCGTGCTGCCGATCCTGTTCGGCCTGCTCGTCGACCTGACGGGCGTGCGCACCACCTGCTTCATGCTGATGTTCGGCGCCACTGTGGTGAGCCTGCTGTTCATGCACTTCTCGTTCCGCCCCGAAGCGCTCGCCCACGGCAGCGCGAAGCTCGCGCGCAAGGTTAGCGCCGCGACGCTGGCGCCGAAGGAAACCACGTACTCCGAATGATCCAACCTGCGCCGCGCGTGCGGCGCCTACTGTACGAGCACAATCATGTCCAAATATCTCCTGACCCAATGGGAGCCCGAGAACACCCGGTTCTGGCAGGCTTCCGGCGAGCAGATCGCCACCCGTAACCTGTGGATTTCGATTCCCGCGCTGATGCTGGCGTTCGTGGTGTGGTCGCTGTGGAGCGTCACGGTCGTCAATCTCGACAAGGGCGGCTTTCACTTCACGAAGAACGAACTCTTCTGGCTCACGGCGCTGCCCGCGCTTTCGGGCGCCACGCTGCGCATCTTCTATTCGTTTCTCGTGCCGATATTCGGCGGCCGCCGCTTCACGGCGATCTCCACGGCGAGCCTCCTGATCCCGGCCTTCGGCATGGGCTTCGCGCTGCGCGATCCGTCCACCTCCTATTCGACGCTGCTCGTGCTCGCGCTGCTGTGTGGTCTTGGCGGCGCGAACTTCAGCTCGTCGATGGCGAACATCAGCTTCTTCTTTCCGAAGGCGCGCAAGGGTTTTGCCACCGGCCTCAACGCGGGCATCGGCAACCTCGGTGTCTCGCTCGTGCAGTTCGTCACGCCGATCGTCATCTCGACGGCCGTGTTCGCTGGCCTGCTCGGCGACGGGCAGACCTACGTGAAGGACGGCGTCGAGCACAGCATCTGGCTGCAGAACGCAGGCTTCGTGTGGATTCCACTCATCGTCGTGTCTTCGTTCGCCGCGTGGTTCGGCATGAACGACATCGCCGATGCGAAGGCCTCGTTCAGCGAGCAGGCCGTGATCTTCCGCCGCGCGCACAACTGGATCATGTGCTTTCTCTATGTCGGCACGTTCGGCTCGTTCATTGGCTTCTCGGCCGGCCTCGCGCTTCTCACCAAGGCGGAGTTTCCCGCCATCAACCCGACTGCATGGGCCTTCCTCGGGCCGCTCGCCGGCGCGCTCACGCGCCCCGTTGGCGGCTGGATCTCGGACAAGCTCGGCGGCGCGCGCGTCACGCTCTGGACCTTCCTCGCGATGATCGTCGCGGTGACCGGCGTGATCGTGTTCCTGCCAGGCGGCGCGCTGGGCGGCGCACAGGGCAGCTTCGCCGGCTTCCTCGCGATGTTCGTCGTGCTGTTCGCGCTCACCGGCATCGGCAATGGCTCGACCTTCCGCATGATTCCCGTGATTTTCCTCACGCAGCATCAACGCGCCGCGAAGGGCAAGGGCGATGACGGACAACGCAGCGCGCTCGCCGAAGCGGGCAAGGAATCGGCGGCGGTGCTCGGCTTCGCGGGCGCGATGGGCGCGTACGGCGGCTTCTTCATTCCGAAGAGCTTTGGCACGTCGCTCGACATGACCGGTTCACCGGTCGGCGCGCTCGTGTGCTTCATCGGCTTCTATGTGGTGTGCGCGGCGGTGACGTGGCTCTTCTATGCACGCCGCAACGCGTCCATGCCTTGCTGATTCGGACTAGTCCTTTGGGAGTAGCGCGGCGCAAGGGGACTCATCCCATTGCGCGGCCCGAACTCTCCCCTTGATGAATGGGCAGGCACGCGCCCGCTCGCCATACTCAGAACGATACAGCTGCCCGTCGCCACGCATTGCAATGCAAGCGGGCGGCGACAGGCGCGATCGATCGATTCCAGCAGCAGTCCCGGAGAGCCTGATGAGTTATTTTCTGGACCGGTTGAAGTTCATGTCGCGCGTGAAGTCGACGTTTTCGAAAGGCCACGGCGCGGTGGTGAACGAGGACCGCAAGTGGGAAGACGGCTATCGCAGCCGCTGGCAGCACGACAAAATCGTACGCTCGACCCACGGCGTGAACTGCACGGGCTCGTGCTCGTGGAAGGTTTACGTGAAGAACGGCCTGATCACGTGGGAAACGCAACAGACCGACTATCCACGCACGCGCGCTGACCTGCCCAATCACGAACCGCGCGGCTGCCCGCGTGGCGCATCGTATAGCTGGTACGTGTATTCGGCGCAGCGCGTGAAGTACCCGATGATCCGCGGGCGCCTGATCGAGATGTGGCGCGAGGCGCGCAAGACGCTCGACCCGGTCAAGGCATGGGCTTCGATCGTCGAGGACCCGAAGAAGGCGGCTCACTACAAGCGTGCGCGCGGCCAGGGCGGCTTCGTGCGCGCGGGCTGGGACACGGCCACCGAGATGATCGCGGCGGCCAACGCCTACACCATCGGCAAGTACGGTCCCGATCGCGTGGTGGGTTTCTCGCCCATTCCGGCAATGTCGATGGTCTCGTACGCCGCGGGCGCGCGTTACCTGAGCCTGATCGGCGGCGCGTGCCTCTCGTTCTACGACTGGTATTGCGATTTGCCGCCCTCCTCGCCGCAGGTGTGGGGCGAGCAGACCGACGTGCCCGAATCGGCCGACTGGTACAACTCCACGTATCTCATGGTGTGGGGCTCGAACGTGCCGCAAACGCGCACGCCCGACGCTCACTTCTACACCGAGGTCCGCTACAAGGGCACGAAGACGGTGGCCGTGTCGTCCGACTTCGGCGAGATGGTGAAGTTCGGCGATATCTGGCTCGCGCCGAAGCAGGGCACCGACGCGGCGCTCGCGCTCGCGATGGGCCACGTGGTGCTCAAGGAGTTTCACGCAACGGCTAAGTCCGCGTACTTCCGCGATTACGTGAAGCAGTACACCGACATGCCGATGCTCGTCACGCTCGCCGAGCGCGATGGCTCGCTCGTGCCGGACCAGTTCCTGCGCGCGTCGCAACTCGCCGCGAATCTCGACGAAGCGAACAACCCGCAGTGGAAGACGCTCGCCATCGATGCGACCACGGGCGACATCGTTGCGCCGAACGGCTCGATCGGCTTCCGCTGGGGCGAAGGCGAGCACGACGGCGGCAAGAAGGTGGGTCGCTGGAACCTCGAAATGAAGGACGGCGGCAGCGGCCGCGAAATCGATCCGCGCCTTTCGCTCGTCGATCGGCATGACGAAGTGGTCGAGGTGGGCTTCCCGTACTTCGGCGGCGAACATGGCGCGCTGCTCGCGCGTCGTGTGCCCGTGAAGCGCGTGGCGCTGGCGGACGGCACGAGCGTACTGGTCGCCACCGTCTACGACTTGCAGATGGCCAACTACGGCGTCGATCAGGGCCTTGGCGGCTCGAACGTCGCGTCCTCGTATGACGACGACGTGCCCTGCACGCCCGCATGGCAGGAGAAGCACACCACGGTGCCGCGCAAGCTCGTGATCCAGGTGGCGCGCGAGTTCGCCGACAACGCCGACCGCACGCGCGGCAAGAGCATGGTGATCGTGGGCGCGGCGCTCAATCACTGGTACCACAACGACATGATCTACCGCGGCATCATCAATCTGCTGCTGATGTGCGGTTGTATCGGCCAAAGCGGCGGCGGCTGGGCGCACTACGTGGGCCAGGAAAAGCTGCGTCCGCAATTCGGCTGGGCGCCGCTCGCGTTCGCGCTCGACTGGTCGCGCCCGCCGCGCCAGATGAACGGCACGTCGTTCTTCTACAACCACACGAGCCAGTGGCGTCACGAGAAGGTGAGCGTGGACGAGATTCTGGGCCCGGGCGCGGACCGCGAACGCTACAAGAATCTGTCGATGCTCGACCTCAACGCGAAGTCCGAGCGCATGGGCTGGCTGCCTTCGGCGCCGCAACTGGGCGCCAATCCGCTCGACGTGGTGGACGCCGCGCAGCGCGCGGGCGTGCCGCCGGTGCAATACACCGTCGATCAGCTGAAGTCGGGCGCATTGAATTTCGCCTGCGACGACCCCGACAATCCCGCGAATTTCCCGCGCAACATGTTCGTGTGGCGCTCGAACATCATGGGCAGCTCGGGCAAGGGTCACGAGTATTTCCTCAAGTACCTGCTCGGCACGCAGAACGCGCTGTTCGGCGACGAAGCCGACGCGATCAAGCCTTCCGAAGTGAACGTGCGCGAGGCGGCCGAAGGCAAGCTCGACCTGCTTACGGTGCTCGACTTCCGCATGAGCACGACGTGCCTGTACGGCGATATCGTGCTGCCTTCGGCCACGTGGTACGAGAAGGACGACCTCAACACGTCGGACATGCACCCGTTTATCCATCCGCTTTCGGAGGCGGTGCAGCCGCTGTGGGAGAGCAAGACCGACTGGGAGATCTACAAGGCCATCGCGAAGAAGTTTTCGGAGATCGGCGGCACGCATCTGGGCAAGCGCACGGACCTCGTGTGCACGCCGCTCATGCACGACACGCCGGGCGAACTCGGCCAGGCGTTCGAGCCGAAGGACTGGCGTCTTGGCGAATGCGATCTCATCCCGGGCAAGACCGCGCCTTCGATGACGCTCGTGGAGCGCGACTATCGCGAGATCTACGACAAGTTCACCTCCGTTGGGCCGCTCCTCGAAAAGCTGGGCAACGGCGGCAAGGGCATCAACTGGAACACCGTGCACGAGGTGGGCGAGTTCGCACAGCTCACGGGCATCCAGCAGAACCGCGGCGCGGCCGAGGGACGCCCGCGTCTGGAAACGGCCATCGACGCCGCGGAGATGATCCTCACCTTCGCGCCGGAAACCAACGGCCACGTCGCGGTGAAGGCGTGGGACGCGCTCTCGAAGATCACGGGCCGCGATCACACGCATCTGGCCGAAGGCCGCGAGCACGACAAGATCCGCTTTCGCGACGTGCAGGCGCAGCCGCGCAAGATCATCTCCGCGCCGACGTGGTCGGGGCTCGAATCGGAAGAGGTGAGCTACAACGCGGGCTATACGAACGTGCACGAACTGATTCCATGGCGCACGCTCACGGGCCGTCAGCAGTTCTATCAGGATCACCGCTGGATGCTCGACTTCGGCGAGGGCCTGTGCAACTACAAGCCCGCCATCGACACGAAGACGACCTCGCCGATGCTCGGCGCGAAACCCAACGGCGAGCACGAACTCGTGCTGAACTGGATCACGCCGCACCAGAAGTGGGGCATCCACTCCACGTACACGGACAACCTGCGCATGCTCACGCTTTCGCGTGGCGGCCCGCACGTCTGGGTCTCGGAAGTCGAGGCGAAGGAAGCGGGGCTCGTCGACAACGACTGGGTCGAAGTGTTCAACGTGAACGGCACGCTCACTGCGCGCGTCGTGGTGAGCCAGCGCGTGCCGCGCGGCATGTGCCTCATGTATCACGCGCAGGAAAAGATCATCAACGTTCCGGGCGCGGAAACGAGCGGCATGCGCGGCGGCATTCACAACTCGGTCACGCGCACGGTGCTCAAGCCCACGCACATGATCGGCGGCTACGCGCAACTGGCGTATGGCTTCAACTATTACGGCACCGTCGGCAGCAATCGCGATGAGTACGTGATCGTGCGCAAGATGAAGAAGGTCGAGTGGCTGGAAGGCCCGATGAAGGAAGGAGCCGCATCATGAAAATCCGCGCCCAGGTGGCGATGGTCCTGAACCTCGACAAGTGCATCGGCTGCCATACGTGCTCCGTCACGTGCAAGAACGTGTGGACTTCGCGCGATGGCGTCGAGTACGCGTGGTTCAACAACGTCGAGACGAAGCCCGGCATCGGCTATCCGAAGGAGTGGGAGAACCAGGAGAAGTGGAACGGCGGCTGGGTCCGCAACCCCAACGGCAAAATCGAGCCGCGCCAGGGCCCGAAGCTCAAGGTGCTGGCCAACCTGTTCGCCAACCCGAACCTGCCCGGTATCGACGACTACTACGAGCCGTTCACGTTCGACTACGAGCATTTGCAGAAGGCGCGCCTCTCGCAGACGCCGCCCACTGCGCGTCCCGTGTCGGTCCTTACCGGCAAGAAGATGGACAAGATCCATTGGGGTCCCAACTGGGAAGACGACCTGGGCGGCGAGTTCTCGTCGCGCAGCCGCGACAAGCTGTTCGAGAACGTGCAGAAGGAGATGTACTCGACCTTCGAGAACACCTTCATGATGTATCTGCCGCGCCTGTGCGAGCACTGCCTGAATCCGGCATGCGTGGCGTCGTGCCCCTCGGGCTCGGTGTACAAGCGCGAAGACGACGGCATCGTACTCGTCGACCAGGACAAGTGCCGCGGCTGGCGCATGTGCATCTCGGGTTGCCCGTACAAAAAGATGTACTTCAACTGGAAGAGCGGCAAGGCCGAGAAGTGCATCTTCTGCTATCCGCGCATCGAGGCGGGGCAGCCTACCGTCTGCTCTGAGACATGCGTGGGCCGTATCCGTTATCTGGGCGTCATGCTTTACGACGCGGATCGCATCAGCGACGCGGCATCGGTTGAATCGACGCAGGATCTGTATCAGTCGCAGCTCGACGTGTTCCTCGATCCGCACGATCCCGCCATCCAGGCCGAGGCGCGCCGCCAGGGCGTGCCGCAGAGCTGGCTCGACGCCGCCGTGCGCTCTCCCGTGTACCGCATGGCGGTCGAGTGGAAGATCGCGTTCCCGCTGCACCCCGAGTACCGCACGCTGCCGATGGTCTGGTACGTGCCGCCGCTTTCGCCGATCCAGTCGGCCGCGGATGCGGGCCATATCGGCATGGACGGCGTGATTCCCGACGTGGCGAGTCTGCGCATTCCCATGCGCTATCTCGCCAACCTGCTGACCGCCGGCGACGAGAAGCCCGTGATTTCGGCGCTCAACCGCATGCTGGCGATGCGCGCCTACAAGCGCAGCCAGGCCGTGGACGGCGTGAACGACGACGCGGTTCTCGAGCGCGCGGGCCTCACGCCCGAGCAGGTCGAGGACATGTACCGCACCATGGCGATCGCGAACTACGAGGACCGCTTCGTCGTGCCGTCGTCGCACAAGGAAATGGTCGAGGACTCGTTCAACGAGAAGGGCAGTTGCGGCTTCTCGTTCGGCAACGGGTGTTCGGGCGGCGTTTCCGAGGGCTCGCTGTTCGGCTCGAAGGTCGAAGGCAGCGCCGTGTATGTCGATATGCCGAAGTCGCGTCGCAAGACGCCGTCTGAAGCTTGAGCGGGAGGCCACCATCATGTCGATTTATCCGGTTCTCTGCGCGCTGCTCGATTATCCCGAGCAGCCCTTGGTCGACGCGCTCGACGAGATCGAAACCGCGCTCGAAGCCCTGCCGAACGGCGCATTCGCGGTGCGCGAACTGGCGCCGCTCATCCTGGCGCTGCGCGAGCGCTCGCTTGTCGAGTCGCAGGAAGCGTACGTGGCCACCTTCGACCGCAATCCGCGCCACTCGCTGCATCTGTTCGAGCACGTGCACGGCGAGAGCCGCGCGCGCGGCCAGGCGATGGTCGATCTGCTCGATGAATACCGCAACCATGGCCTCGACGTCGCGACGAGCGAACTGCCCGACTACGTGCCGCTCTTTCTCGAAGTGCTCGGCCTGATTGGCGAGGACGAGGCGAGTGCGCTGCTTGGCGAGGCAATTCACGTACTCGCGGCGCTTGGCAATCAGCTCGAGAAGAGTGAAAGCCCCTACGCGGGCATCTTCACGGTGCTGTGCGAGCTGAGCGATGTCGAGCCGCTGCCGCTCGTGGGCGCGCCCGTGCGCGACATGGACGAGGCGCTCGAACGCTTCGGCACCGGCGCGGACGGCGTAGAGCCGCTCATGCACACGTTCGGCGCGAGCAACTCGCCGCAGGTCGTTCAGTTCCACCCGCGAGCGCAGTTTGCCGTGGCCACCGCGACAACTTCGGCCGCCTGTGCAAAGGAATCGCCATGAACACGTTCAGTCAGTTTTTGTTCGGCATCTATCCGTATATTGCCGCCGCCATCTTCCTGTTCGGCAGCCTCGCGCGCTTCGAGCGCGAGCAGTACACGTGGAAGGCGGACAGTTCGCAGTTGCTCTATCGCGGGCATTTGCGGCTTGGCAACATTCTCTTTCACGTCGGCGTGCTCGGGCTTTTCTTCGGGCACCTGTTCGGTCTGCTCACGCCCGTTGCCGTGTGGGACTGGCTCGGCGTGCCGCACGCGGTCAAGCAGCTCGTGGCGATGGTCGCGGGCGGCGTGATGGGCTCGATGTGTCTGGTGGGCCTCGCGATCCTGCTGCACAGGCGGCTTTCGAACGCGCGTGTTTCAGCCGTGACGCGTGTGGGCGACAAGGTGCTGCTGTTGTGGCTGCTCGTCACGCTGCTGCTCGGGCTGAGCACCATCGGCGAATCGGCGAGCCACATGGACGGCGCGATGATGGTGCGGCTCATGACCTGGGCGCAGCACATCGTCACGTTCCGCGGCGACGCCGCGAGCTACGTGGCAGACGCGCCGCTCATCTTCCGCATGCACCTCTTCATGGGCATGACGCTGTTCGTGATCTTCCCGTTCACGCGGCTCGTGCACGTGTGGAGCGGGTTCGCCTCGATCACCTATCTCTCGCGTGCCTGGCAGCTCGTGCGCAGCCGCTAGCGGCCAATGTTTGCCTCTGGACGGCCGTGGGGATGGTCGTTCTTCGCGGGGAGCGAGGCACACTCGCATTCCCCGCTTTTTTTCACGATGCGCACAGGCCATGGGGCGGCGCGGCATGGTTCGCCGGTTCTCGCCCGCGAGGCAGGTGATCTGGCGCATAGTGTCGCAGTTGGCCGTGCAGACCGTGACATAGCGCGCGATCGGCTGCGCTCCGTCAGATAATGGAGGGTAAAGGCGCCGCCGTTTCGGCGCAGCCGATTCCCGGTCCCGGCCATGACTTCGTCTTCCGATTCCGCAACCGCATCTACCGGATGTTCTGGCGCGCAGGCAGCGCCGTTCCCGAAGCGGCTCTCCACGCGCATCGTTGTGCTTTCCACGGTTGCGCTCGCGCTCGTGCTCGCGATGATCAGCGGCACGCTCTGGCTCTCCTGGCAGCTCGAGGGCGGCGGCGCCGCGATCAACGACGCGGGCAGCCTGCGCATGCGCGCGAACGCGGTGGCGATCGCACTGTGGGAAGCCCGCACCGGCAGGCCTTCGCAAGTCGACGCCCAGATGCACCAGCTCGACGAGACGCTGCGCGAATTGCGCGACGGCGATCCGGCGCGGCCGCTCTTTCTTCCCGCCGATGCGGGCATCCACGCGCAGTTCGAACGCGTCGCGACCGCCTGGAAGCAGACGCTCACGCCGGCTGCGCTGCGCGACCTCGCTGCCAGCGGGGGCGAGCCCTCGACGTACATCGGCCTGCTGCCCGGCTTCGTCGACGACGCGAACCGCCTTGTCAGCCTGATCGAGCGCGAGAACGCGCGCAAGACCGCGTGGCTGCGTATTTCGCAGGTCGCGCTCGCTGCGCTTTCGTGCGTAGGAACGATGGCGATCGTCTATCTCCTCTACCAGTGGTTCGTGGCGCCGGTGCAGCGCTTGCAGGACGGGCTCGCGCGCATCGAGGCGCGGGAGTTCGACACGCGGTTGCCGGTCGAAACGTACGACGAATTCGGTCATCTCACGCAAGGGTTCAACCGCATGGTCGCGGAGTTGCAGGCGCTGTACCAGGACCTTGCCGAGCGCGTGGACGCCAAGACGGCGCAACTGGCGGCGCAAAACCGCGAACTCGCCACGCTCTACGAGATGGCGGCGTTCCTCAACACGCCGGGTCCGGCGGAAAGCGTGTGCCACGATTTCCTCACGCGCGTGATGCGCGAATTCGACGCCGACGGCGGCACGGTGCGGGTCGTTTCGCCTGACGACGGCAATCTGCATCTGCTCGTCTCAGAAGGCATGCCCGAATCGATCACGCGCGCGGAGCAGTGCATGCCGGCGGCGGACTGTGCGTGCGGCGGCGCAACGGCCGAGGCGCCGGTCGTATTCGGCCTGATGGCGCAGCCAGGTGCGCGCGCGGCCGGCGGCGAAAGCGGCCAAAGCGGCGCTTTCACGCAGCGCTGCCTGAAGGCGGGCTTCGTGAGCGTCGCGGTGTCGGCCATCGTCGCGCAGAACGAGACGCTCGGCACGTTCTCGCTGCACTTCCGGCGCGAGCGGGAAATTCCGCCTTCGGGCGTCCAGCTGCTTCAGACGCTCGGCCGCCACCTCGGCGTCGCGCTCATGAACCGGCGGCTCGTGGCGCTCGGGCGCCAGCTCGCCGTGTCCGAGGAGCGCAATCTCGTCGCTCAGGGGTTGCACGACAGCATCGCGCAAGGCCTGAGCTTCCTGAAGATGCAAGTGCACCTGCTCGATGGGGCGGCGGAGCAGGGCGACCTCGACGAGATTCGCGAGATCGTGCCGCTTCTCGCGGGCGGCGTGGAGGAAAGCTACGACGACGTGCGCGAACTGCTGCTGAACTTCCGCACGAAGCTCGGCCCAGGCAAGCTGCGGCTCGCCGTGGAGGACACCGTGGCGCGCTTTCGCCGCCAGTCGGATGCCGAGCTGACGCTCGACTATCGCGACGAAGACGGGCCGCCGCTGCCGCCCGACCAGCAGTTGCAGGTACTTTTCGTGCTGCAGGAGGCGCTCTCGAATGCGCGCAAGCATGCCCAGGCGCTGCACGTACAAGTGAGCGTCGTGAATGCCCGCGACTTCCGCCTCACGATCGAAGACGACGGCGTGGGCTACGATCCCGCCGATATCGCCTCGCGCGGTGAATCGCACGTGGGTTTTCACATCATGCATGAGCGAGCGAGGCGTCTTGCCGCCGTGCTCACGCTGCAGAGCGCGCCGGGTCGCGGCGCGCGCGTCGAACTGGTGCTGCCCGCCGCGAGCCGCAAGGCCGCGTAAATGTGGCCAATGAACCTGGCCGATGGCGTTACGATCAGAATCAGAAGCCATCGCGACAAGACAACGATCCCCATGACCATACGTATCCTGCTCATCGACGACCACACGCTCTTTCGCTCGGGCGTGAGCGCGCTCCTGCAGCGCCAGCCTGACCTGGAAGTGGTCGGCGAGGCGTCGGACGGCGTGGAAGGTGTCAAGCGCGCGAAGCAGCACTTGCCCGACGTCATCCTGCTCGACCTGAACATGCCGGGCCTGTCGGGGCTCGAAACGCTGCAACTGCTGGTGGAAGACCTGCCGGACACGGCGGTCGTGATGCTCACCGTCTCCGAGGAAGCCGACGAACTCACCGCCGCGATGCGCGCGGGCGCGCGTGGCTTCCTGCTCAAGAGCATCGACGCCGACGCGCTAGTGGCGGCGATCCGCAAGGCCGCGAGCGGCCAGCCGGTCATTACCGAGCACATGACGGCGAAGCTCGTGGAGCAGATGCGCAAGCCTGCGCATTCGACCGGCGCGACCGGCACAACTGGCGCAGCGGGCGGCGCGCGCGCGAGCGCGGAGACGCTCACGGCGCGCGAGCGCGACATCGTGCGCGAACTGGCGCGCGGCGCGAGCAACAAGGAGATTGCGCGCACGCTCGACCTGGCGGAGAGCACGGTGAAGATTCACGTGCGCAACATTCTGCGCAAGCTCAATCTCACGAGCCGCGTGCAGGTGGCGATCTACGCCATGGGGCACGACGGCATGGCCGACGTGCCCGGCGAGCCGCGCGGGCGCTGAAGGCCGCGCGCGGGCTCGGGGAGAACGGCTCAGACGAGGCGCAGATAGATCAGTTCGCGCTTGATATACGCGTAGAAAATAGGCGCGGCGATCACGCCTTGAATGCCGAACGCGGCTTCCATCACGAGCATCGCGACGAGCAGCTCCCACGTGCGTGCCTCGATCTGGCCGCCCACGATGCGCGCGTTCAGGAAGTATTCGAGCTTGTGGATCAGGATGAGGAACGCGAGCGCCGTGACCGCCGCGGGCAGGCTCACGGTGAGCGCGATGGCGACGATCAGCGTGTTCGAGATCAAATTGCCGATCACAGGCAGGAGGCCCACCACGAAGGTCACCACGACCAGCATCTTCGCGAGCGGCAGCGGCGCGTGAAACACCGGCAGCGCGAGCAGCAGGAAGAGGCCGGTGAACACCGTGTTGATGGCCGAAATCTTCACCTGCGCGAACACGATGCGGCGGAACGCGTCGGCGAAACGCGACACGCGCGCGACGAATGCCGTGGAAAGCGGCAGCCGCGCGGCGTTCTTCTGCGCGCCAATGGCGATGATCGCGCCGATGATCATGCCGATCACGATATGCCCGAAGATGCGCGCGGCGTTCTTACCGCCCTGGCCGAGCTGGGTCGCGTGCTCGTGCATGAGGGCGAGCGCCTTGAGCTTCATCTGGGCGACGTCCACGGGCAAATAGGCGGCGATGGACTCGGGAATGCGCCCGCGCGCCTGGTCGACGAACGTCATCATCTGCGCCATGACCTTCTGCACGCTTGGAACGTCGTTTTCGAACTGCTCGATCACGCCCACGGTGAGCCCCGTGAGCACGCCCACGATCACGATGGAAACCAGCACCACGGAGAGCCAGCGTGCGCGGCTGCTCGACATGCGCCGCTCGATGAGCGGCGAAATGGTATGAACGAGCTGGAAGACGAGCATGCCCGCGAGGACCGCGCCGAGCAGGTTCAGGTGCAGTACCGCCAGCATGCCGGCGAGCGCGGCCACATAGCTGCCGATTTCCACTGCCGAAAGCTTCGGCAGGCTCATGTCGCTCGTGAGCCTGACCGGCCGTGGCCGCAGGTCGCGCACTTGTTTATCTTCGGTCGCTTCGTTGCGCTTGACCATATTGGGTGTATTCCGTCTCCAAACTACGGGGGCGCAAGCGCCCCGACCCGTTGTTGCTGCAGCTATTTCTACTGCTAAGTTTCCGGCCCGGTGCCCGCCTGGCGGGTCATTTTCCCGAGGCCGTGTCCAGCGCGGCAATCTGGCGCTTGAGCAGCGGCGCGAGATAGCGGCCCGTGAAGCTTGCCTTCGACTTCGACACCTGTTCGGGCGTCCCCTGGGCCACGATCTGCCCGCCGCCCGCGCCGCCTTCCGGTCCCATGTCCACGACCCAGTCGGCGGTTTTGATTACATCGAGATTATGCTCGATGATGACCACCGTGTTGCCCTGATCGCGTAGCCGGTGAATCACTTCCAGCAAAAGCGCGATGTCGTGGAAGTGCAGACCCGTGGTCGGCTCGTCGAGTATATACAGCGTGCGGCCCGTGTCCCGCTTGGAAAGCTCGAGCGAAAGCTTCACGCGCTGCGCCTCGCCGCCCGAGAGCGTGGTGGCCGACTGGCCGAGGCGAATATAGCCCAGGCCGACATCCAGCAGCGTCTTGAGCTTGCGCGCCACCACCGGCACCGCCTTGAAGAACTCGTAGGCGGCTTCCACCGTCATGTCGAGCACTTCGCTGATGTTCCGGCCCTTGTATTGAATCTCCAGCGTCTCGCGGTTGTAGCGCTTGCCGTGGCAGACGTCGCAGGGCACGTACACGTCGGGCAGGAAGTGCATTTCCACCTTGAGCACGCCGTCGCCCTGGCAGCTCTCGCAGCGCCCGCCCTTCACGTTGAACGAGAAGCGGCCCGATTCGTAGCCGCGTTCCTTGGCGGCCGGCACGCCCGCGAACAGTTCGCGGATGGGCGTGAAGAGGCCCGTGTAGGTGGCCGGGTTCGAGCGCGGCGTGCGCCCGATCGGCGACTGGTCGACGTTGATGACCTTGTCGAAGTGATCCAAACCCTCGATCGCCTCGAACGGCGCTGGTTCCGCCGACGATCCGTACAGATGCTGCGACACGGCGTGATAAAGCGTGTCGTTGATGAGCGTGGACTTGCCCGAGCCCGAGACGCCCGTCACACAGGTCAAAAGACCGACGGGCAGGTCGAGCGTGACGTGCTTGAGGTTGTTGCCGGAGGCCTCGACGATGCGCAGGCGGCGCTCGCCGGGATCGATGCGCTCGTCGGGATAGTCGATGCGGCGCGCGCCCGAGAGGTACTGGCCTGTCATCGAGGCCGGATCGTGCTCGACTTCCGCCGGCGTGCCTTGCGAAATCACCATGCCGCCGTGCTCGCCCGCGCCCGGACCCATGTCGACCACGTAGTCGGCCATACGGATCATGTCCTCGTCGTGCTCGACGACGATCACCGAATTGCCGAGGTCGCGCAGATGCTTGAGCGTGGAAATGAGGCGGTCGTTGTCACGCTGGTGCAGGCCGATGGACGGCTCGTCGAGCACGTACATCACGCCCGTCAAGCCCGAGCCGATCTGCGAGGCGAGGCGGATGCGCTGCGCCTCGCCGCCGGAAAGCGTCTCGGCGCTGCGGTCGAGCGAGAGATAGTCGAGCCCGACGTTGTTGAGGAACATGAGGCGCGCGACGATTTCCTTGACCACCTTGTCGGCGATCTCCCGCTTCGCACCTTCGAGGTGCAGCGTCTGGAAGTAGCCGAGCGTGTCGCGCAGCGGCCAGCCGCTCACTTCGTAAATGGCGCGCGCCTCTTCGCCCGCGCCGATGCGCACGAAGCGCGCTTCGCGGCGCAGGCGCGTGCCTTCGCAGTGCGGGCAGGCCTGGTTGTTCTGGTACTTCGAAAGCTCCTCGCGCACGGCGGCCGAGTCGGTCTCGCGATAGCGGCGCTCCAGGTTCGGGATGATCCCTTCGAATACGTGCTCGCGCACCGACGTACGGCCGCGCTCGTTGATGTATGAGAACGGAATCTCCTGCTTGCCCGAGCCGTAGAGCAGGATCTTGCGCACTTTCTCCGGCAGGTCTTCGAAGGCGGTGTCGATGTCGAAGTCGTAGAACGCCGCGAGGCTCTGCAGCATCTGGAAGTAGAACTGGTTGCGCCGGTCCCAGCCTTTGACCGCGCCCGCCGCGAGCGAAAGCGACGGGTGCGCCACCACGCGCTTCGGATCGAAGAACGTGATCTGGCCCAAACCGTCGCACTCGGGGCACGCGCCCATCGGATTGTTGAACGAGAAGAGGCGCGGCTCCAGCTCCGGCAGCGAATACGAGCAGATCGGGCAGGCGAACTTCGAGCTGAAGAGGTGCTCCCTGTTCGTGTCCATTTCGAGCGCGATGGCGCGCCCGTCGGCCAGGCGCAGCGCGGTTTCGAACGATTCCGCGAGGCGCTGCTTCATGTCGGGGCGCACCTTCAGCCGGTCCACCACCACGTCGATGGTGTGGCGCTCGCTCTTCTTGAGCTTGGGCAGCGACTCCACCTCGTAGATCTTCGCTTCCCCTTCGTTGGCCGTGCCGCCGCCCGAGCGCACCCGAAAGCGCACGAAACCCTGCGCCTGCATGTCATCGAAAAGCTCGGCGTGCTCACCCTTGCGGTCCACGATCACGGGCGCGAGGATCATCAGCTTCGTTTCTTCGGGCAGGGCGAGCGCGGCGTCCACCATCTGCGAGACGCTTTGCGACTCCAGCGGAATCTCGTGGTCCGGACAGTAGGGCGTGCCGATGCGTGCGTAAAGCAGCCGCAGGTAGTCGTGGATCTCGGTGACGGTGCCGACCGTGGAGCGCGGGTTGTGCGACGTGGCCTTCTGCTCGATGGAAATAGCTGGCGACAGACCCTCGATCAGGTCGACGTCGGGCTTCTCCATGAGCTGCAGGAACTGGCGCGCATAGGCCGAGAGGCTTTCCACGTATCGGCGCTGGCCTTCCGCGTAAAGCGTGTCGAACGCCAGCGAGGACTTGCCCGAGCCCGAAAGCCCGGTGATCACCACGAGCTTGTGGCGCGGCAGGTCCAGATTGACGTTCTTCAGGTTGTGGGTTCGGGCCCCACGGATACGGATCTGTTCCATGAACCTGCGGGAGAGAGGGAAACCAAACCTGCTACTATAACGACTTTTCCAGACCGCCGTTACGGCTTGCTGACGGTCTTTGAAAGGGCCCGGAGCGGCAAGTGCAAGGGCCTCGAAAGAGGCGCGTCAGGGAGCGTCCCGGTCAACAAACGTGCGGGCACTTGCAGTCCAAACACATAACGCTCCGATGTCCTCCAATTCACCCGCTACATCCTCACGCATGAGCGCGCCCGAGTTGCGCGCGACCATCTCGCTTGCGGCGATCTTCGCGCTGCGCATGCTCGGTCTCTTCATGATCATGCCCGTGTTTTCGGTTTACGCGAAAACCATTCCCGGCGGCGACAACCTTCTGCTGGTCGGCATCGCGCTCGGCGCGTACGGCGTCACGCAGTCGCTTCTCTATATTTTCTACGGCTGGGTTTCCGATAGGGTGGGCAGAAAGCCCGTCATCGCGACCGGTCTCGTCATCTTCGCGATCGGCAGCTTTGTCGCGGCGGGCGCGCACGACATGACGTGGATCATCGTCGGGCGGGTCATCCAGGGCATGGGCGCGGTATCGTCGGCCGTGCTGGCGTTCATCGCCGACCTGACCGCCGAGGAGCACCGTACCAAGGCCATGGCGATGGTGGGCGGCTCGATCGGCATGTCGTTCGCCGTGGCCATCGTCGGCGCGCCCATCGTATTCCACTGGGTTGGCATGAGCGGCCTGTTCGCGCTGGTTGGCGTGTTCTCGATTCTCGCGGTGGGCGTGGTGATCTGGGTCGTACCCGACGCGCCCAGCAAGCCCGTGCACGTGCGCGCTCCGTTTGCCGAGGTGCTGCACAACGTGGAGCTGCTGCGCCTGAACTTCGGCGTGCTCGTGCTGCACGCCACGCAAACGGCGCTCTTTCTCGTCGTGCCGCGCCTGCTCGTGGACGCGGGCCTGCCGGTCGCGTCGCACTGGATGATCTATCTGCCCGTCATGGGCCTCGCGTTCGTCATGATGGTGCCCGCTATCATCGTCGCGGAGAAGCGGGGCAAGATGAAGGCCGTGCTCGTTTCTGCGATCGGTCTTATTCTGATCGGCCAGCTTTTGCTTGGCTCGCTCGCGCATACACTTGTCATCGTGTCGGCCGTGCTGTTCGTGTACTTCCTGGGCTTCAACATCCTGGAAGCTTCGCAGCCTTCGCTCGTGTCGAAGCTCGCGCCGGGCAACCGCAAGGGCGCGGCCACGGGCGTGTACAACACCACGCAGTCGATCGGGCTCGCGCTCGGCGGCGTGGTGGGCGGATGGATGCTCAAGCACGAAGGCGCGAGCGCCGTGTTTTACACGTGCTCGGGGCTCGTCTTGTGCTGGCTTATAATCGCGGCCAATATGAAGGCGCCGCCCAAGCGGGCAGAAGCCAAGCGGGCTTGACCCAGGCGGGCCTGAGTTAGAACCAGCGGTTCACAGCAACGCAATTCGCGGAGGCGGTCCGCGACCGGCGAAGGCGCATGAGACACATCAGGCGCTCGCCGGCACGCACCGCGCGGCCGCTCCTCGCAACGGAATCAAACAGGAGAAATTCATGGCATCCGTGAACAAGGTGATCCTCGTCGGCAACCTCGGCGCCGAACCGGAAGTGCGCTATCTGCCGAGCGGCGACGCCGTGGCGAACATTCGCCTCGCCACGACCGACCGCTACAAGGACAAGGCGTCCGGCGAGTTCAAGGAAATGACCGAATGGCACCGCGTGTCGTTCTTCGGGCGCCTGGCCGAGATCGTCTCGGAGTACCTGAAGAAGGGCTCGTCGGTGTATATCGAAGGCCGCATCCGCACGCGCAAGTGGCAAGCGCAGGACGGCACCGACCGTTACTCGACGGAAATCGTCGCCGACCAGATGCAAATGCTGGGTGGCCGCAGCGGCGGCGCCTCGATGGGCAGCGACATGGGCGACGACGGCGGCTATAGCAGCCGTGAGCAGTCCGCACCGCGCGGCGGCGGCCGTACCGCAGGTGGCAACAGCGGCGGCGGCGCGCCGCGTTCGAGCGGCGGCGGTGCTGGCGGCGGCGCAGCTGGCGGCCGTTCGAACGCGCCGGCTGGCGGCGGCTTCGACGAGATGGACGACGATATTCCTTTTTAAAGCGTCCGAACGCATCTGCAGGACCTGAAGCCCCGGCTCGATCGCAAGGTCGAGCCGGGGCTTTTCATTTGCGCGTGCGGACCGGGCGAACTGAGCGAGTCGAACGCCGATTCGCTGCGACGTTTTCGCACACACAGTCGCTTCTCCGCCTCAAGCGACACGTTTTCTGATTTTTGTCACGGCAAGACTCCCGCCGGCGCGTCACCATTTAAAAGATGCATTGCTTTTGCATCTTACTAGACTGCTCGCGCCGTCACCCCACAAGGAAAGGAGAAAGCCGTGTTTTGCTATCAATGTGAACAGACCGACCGCACCCAGGCTACACCGGGGTGCGCCTCGGCCAAGGGCAACTGCGGCAAGGACGCCACCACTGCGGATCTGCAGGACCTGCTGATCTACGCGGCCAAGGGCATCGCACAGTATGGCGCGCTCGCGCGCGGCCTCGGCAGCGCCGATCGCGAAGCCGACCGCTTCATGCTCTACGCGCTGTTCACAACGCTCACCAATGTCAACTTCAACGCCGGCCGTTTCGTGGCGATGCTGCGCGAGGCCGCGCAACATCGCGATCGCGTGAAGTCGACCTGTGAGGCGCTCGCGCTCGCGCAAGGCGTCGCCGCTCCGCAGCCGGGCGGCGCAGCGCTCTGGCAACCGGGCAACGATCTCGCCGAACTGCAGGCGCAGGCCGCGCTCGTCGGCATCAAGGCCGGGCTCCCGAAGGTGGGCGAGGATGTCGTGGGCTTGCGCGCCCTCGTGCTCTACGGTCTCAAAGGTGTGTGTGCGTACGCCCATCACGCGCGCGTGCTCGGTTACGAGAGCGAAGAAGTCTACGCGGGCGTGGAGGCGGCGCTTGTGTTTCTCGCGAGCGAACCCACGCAGGCCGGCGATCTTCTTGAACATGCGCTCGCGCTCGGCAACCTGAACCTCAAGGTGATGGAACTGCTCGATGCGGCGAACACGGGCCGCTTCGGCATGCCCGAACCCACTGCAGTGCGCGTGACGCCGGCTGCGGGCAAAGCAATCCTGGTTTCGGGCCACGACCTTGGCGATCTGGAGGCGCTGCTCGAAGCAACCCAGGGCACCGGCGTGCAGATCTTCACGCACGGCGAGATGCTGCCCGCGCATGCTTACCCGAAGCTCAAGGCTTATCCGCATCTGGCAGGCAACTACGGCGGCGCATGGCAGGACCAGCAATCGGACTTCGCTAATTTCCCCGGCCCGATCCTGATGACATCGAACTGCCTGATCGAGCCGCTGCCGCAGTACCGTCAGCGCATCTTCACGACGGGGCCGGTAGGCTGGGCCGGCGTGCGCCATCTCGAGCATCACGCGTTCGCGCCGGTCATGCAGGCCGCGCTCGCGCTACCGGGCTTCCGCGAAACGGCGCCGGAGCAAACCATCACCATCGGCTTTGCGCGCAACACCGTGCTCGGCGTGGCCGACAAGGTGATCGACGCGGTGAAGGCCGGCCAGATCCGCCACTTTTTCCTGATCGGCGGCTGCGACGGCGCCGCGCCCGGCCGCAACTACTACACCGAGTTCGCGCAGGGTGCGCCCGACGACACCGTCGTAATGACGCTCGGCTGCAACAAGTACCGCTTCAACCGTCACGAGTTCGGCGACATCGGCGGTATTCCGCGCCTGCTCGATCTGGGCCAGTGCAACGACAGCTACTCGGCGATCCAGATCGCCATCGCGCTCTCGAAGGCCTTCGACTGCGGTGTGAACGATCTGCCGCTCACGCTCGTGGTGTCGTGGTTCGAGCAGAAGGCCGCCGCGGTGCTGCTCACGCTGCTCGCGCTCGGCCTGCGCAACATCCATCTCGGACCGACGTTGCCCGCGTTCCTCACGCCGAACGTCCTCGACATTCTCGTCAAGCAGTTCGGCATCTCGCCGATCGGCGAGGCGCAAGCGGACCTCGCCGCGGCGCTCGCACGCAAGGCCGCTTGAGCGCGGGTGAAAACGTCATGAGTTATCAAATCGAGCTCACCACGCGCGACGGCCAGGCGTTCGGCTTCGCCTGCGAGCCGGGGCAGGACGTGCTGAGCGCGGCGGCGGCGGCGGATATCACGCTGCCCTCGCAGTGCCGGCGCGGCAGCTGCGGCGCGTGCCACGCCACCGTAACCGAAGGTGCGTACACGCTCGGCGATCACAGCGCGGACGCGTTGCCGTCCGGCGACCCGCAGGCGGTTCTGCTGTGCCGCACGAGACCTTCGGCCGACTTGCGCGTCGCCGCGCCGTACGACCATACGAAGGTGCTGCGACAGCCGGTTGCCGTGCGCACGGCGCGCATCGCCGCGCTGGAAACGATCGCCGACGACACGCGCCGTCTCGAACTGCTTCTCGATGCCGACGACACCAGCGGCAGCGCCGCCGAGTTCGAAGCGGGCCAGTTCGCGGAGCTGGAGTTGCCGGAGGGCGGCCTGAAGCGCCCGTTCTCGCTTTCCAACACGAGCAACTGGGATGGGCGCCTCGAATTCCTGATCCGGCTGCGGCCGCAAGGCGCGTTTTCGGCGTATCTGCGCGAGCGGGCGCAGCCGGGCGACGTGCTCACCGTTCACGGCCCGCAAGGCGGCTTCGGTTTGATCGCCGACAGTCTGCGTCCGCGCTGGTTCGTGGCGGGCGGCACGGGTCTCGCTCCCGTGCTCTCAATGCTGCGCCGCATGGCCGAATTCGGGGAAATGAACGACGCACGGCTCTTCTACGGCGTGAATCGCGAGAGCGAGCTTTTCCTGCTCGACGAACTGGACGCGCTTCGGGCGGCGCTGCCGCAACTGCACGTCGAGCTTTGCGTGCTCGAAGCGGGTGATGGCTGGCAAGGCTCGCACCGCACCCCCGTCGATGCGCTCGCCGGCGCGCTCGGAGAGGGGCGCGCGGCGCCCGATCTCTACGTTTGCGGTCCACCCGCGATGGTGAGCGCCGCGCAGGCGGTGGCGGCGCGCGCGCGCGTGCCGTCCACGCAGTTCGTTAGTGAGCGCTTCACGGTCTGAGTGGCAATGCAGTATGCAGGTTTTCTTCGTGTCTGATTGACCTCGCCTTCGGGCGGGGTTTTTTTTCGCGCATCGGTGGCCATGCACGGCAACTCCGAGCGATCAATTCCAGTGATTGACATTCAGTCATTAACTGTCAAAATGTCCAATATCATGATGCCCACCCGCAAACCCCGTTCCGGCCATTCCACTGACGAAAACGCGCTGCTCCTGCGCGAAGGCGAGAAGATCGTCGCGGCGCTCGGCCAGACACTCGCCCCGCTCGTCGAGGTGGTGCTGCACGACCTCACGCGGCCCGAGCACTCCGTCGTGGCGATCGCGAACAATTTGTCAGGACGACACGTCGGCGACGCCGCCACCGAAATGGGTCTCGCGCGCATCATCGACTCCGGCTTTCCCGAAGTCGTGGCCAACTATCCGAACCGCTTTCCCGACGGGCGTCCGGCCAAAAGCACATCTATCGGCCTCAAAAACAGCGCGGGCGAGTACGTCGTGGCGCTCTGCCTGAACATGGATGTGTCGCTGATCGGCGCGGTGACGGCGGGCCTCGGCCAGCTGATCCAGACCAGCGCGGCTGCGCCTGTCGCCGAAACGCTCGCGCCGCGCGCCGTGGGCTGCGTGCGCGAGGCGCTGGAACGCTTCGCCGCCACGCGCAACACCACGCCCATCGGCATGACGCTCGCGCAGCGCCGTGAGGCCGTGCGCGAACTCGCGGCAAACGGAATGCTGAACTTGCGTCATGCGCTCGCCGACGTGGCCACCACGCTCGGCGTTGCGCGCTCGACCGTCTACACCTACCTGCCAGCCGAAGAACGACCATGAGCACTCTGCCTATTACCTTCGAAGACGTCGTCGCCGCCCACGAACGCCTGCGTGGCGTCGCGCACCGCACGCCGGTTCTGACTTCGCGCACCGCGAACGAACGCACGGGCGCGCAGCTTTTCTTCAAATGCGAGAACTTGCAGCGCATGGGCGCGTTCAAGTTCCGCGGCGCCTATAACGCGATCGCGCAGTTCACGCCGCAGCAGAAGGCGGGCGGCGTGATCACGTTTTCGTCGGGCAACCACGCGCAGGCGATCGCGCTGTCGGCGCGTCTGCTCGGCGTGAAGGCCGTGATCGTCATGCCGCACGACGCGCCCGCCGTGAAGGTGGAGGCCACGCGCGGCTATGGCGGTGAGGTCGTCTTTTACGATCGCTATACCGAAGACCGCGAGGCGCTCGGCAAACGGCTCGCGGCCGAGCGCGGCCTCACGCTCATCCCGCCGTACGACCACGCGCACGTGATGGCCGGGCAGGGCACCGCCGCAAAGGAGTTGTTCGAGGAAACGGGCGAGCTCGACCTGCTGCTCACGCCGCTTGGCGGCGGCGGGCTGCTCTCGGGCTGTGCGACCGCCGCGCATGCGCTCTCGCCCGCGTGCACAGTGATCGGCGTCGAGCCCGAGGCCGGCAACGACGGTCAGCGCAGCCTGCGCACGGGTGAGATCGTCCACATCGACACGCCGAAGACCCTTGCCGACGGCGCGCAAACCCAGCATCTCGGCAACCTGACCTTCGCGGTGATTCGCGAGCGCGTGAGCGAGATCGTCACGGTGAGCGACGCGGAACTCGTCGATACGATGAAGTTCTTCGCGAGCCGCATGAAGCTCGTGGTCGAACCCACCGGCTGCCTCGCGGCGGCGGCGGTGCTGCACGGCAAGGTGGACGTGCGCGGCAAGCGCGTGGGCGTGCTCATCTCCGGGGGCAACGTCGATCTGCTGCGCTTTGCAGAGCTGGTTCAGGCCGCAGGCTAAAGCGCCTCAACCGAGCAGTTCCGCGAGCGCCGCGCGCGCGTTCGTCACGTGCGCGGATTCGCCAGGCCGGCCCGGCAGCAAATGAAATTCGGCAGCAGGCAGTGCGGGCAAGCCGAATGAAGCCGGGCAGGGCATCAGTCCTTCGCCGATCGCCGACTCGTTCAGACACGAGATCCCCAACCCCGCCTTGAGCGCGAGCTGCAGCCCGGCCACACCCGAAGCCGAATGCGAAATCAGGTAAGGCATGCGCGCTTCGTCGAGCAGCCTCACTACGCGGCGCTGCAACTGGCAGGTCGCCGGCAGCAGCACGAGCGGCCAGGGCGGCGTGAGCGCGGGCCGCTCGCGCAGCGTTTGCGCTGCGCCCACCCACACCAGTTTTTCGCGCCGTATCGACGTGCTCTTGTGCGTGCCGCGGCCTTCCTCCATCAGCCGCAGCGACAAGCCGATGTCGTAGGCGTTCTCGTCGGCGCTGCTGTCGATCACGGCGCTCGGCAGCACGGTCACATGCAGACGCAGGCGCGGATGCTGGTTCGCGAAGCGCCGGATGATCTCGGCGACGTCGTGCGGCCGGTAATAGTCCGTGATCGCAATGCGCACTTCGCCGTCGAGCGTGCGGCCGAGCATGTCGTCGAAGGCGGCGTCGCAAAGCGCGACGATGCGGCGCGCGTGGTCGAGCAGTTTCGCGCCCGCGGGCGTGGCGGCCATGCCCTGCTTGCTGCGCACGAAAAGCGGCTGGCCTACGCGCTCCTCGAGCTTCTTGAGCTGCTCGCTCACCGATGACTGCGAGAGGAACACCCGCTCCGCACCCGCGGAAACACTGCCCGCTTCTGTGACGGCGATAAACGTGCGCAACTGCGCGAGATCGAAACCGCGTGCGTTCATGGTTCAGCTTGATCCGGTGCGTTTCATGCAATCTCATGATTCGGAAATTCCGAATCGTGAGATTGGAATTTCCCGCTTTTCCGATGGATGTTGCGCCTCTACGATGCCCTCAGTCAACCGTTTTCTGGAGGTCATCATGGGACGCAGTACAACGCGCGGGGCGGCACACCGCTGGAAAGTGCTCGCGGTGGGCGTGGCGGCCAACGCCAGTTTTGCTGCAGCGCTCGGCGGCATTCCCGCAACCGGGGTATTGATCCGCTCGGATTACCGCATCGGCACGGGCGAACTGGGTGTCGTGCTCGGCATGCTGGGACTTGGCATCGTGCTGAGCGAGCTTCCCTGGGGACTCCTGACGGATCGCTGGGGCGACCGGCGCGTGCTGCTCACGGGGCTTTCCACGACAGCGCTCGCACTCGTCGCGATGGCGCTCTGGGGCGCACCGTCGGGCGTGCACGCGCCCAGCGCGACGACGCTCGCGATTGGCCTGCTCGCGCTCGGCCTGCTTGGCGGAAGCGTGAACGGCTCGAGCGGGCGCGCGGTGATGGCGTGGTTCGCCACCCACGAGCGCGGCCTTGCGATGAGCATCCGGCAAACCGCCGTGCCAGCCGGCGGCGGGCTTGGCGCGCTCGTGCTGCCCGCGCTCGCCGAGCATGCGGGATTCGCGGCCGTGTACGGCGCGCTCGCTGTGATGTGTATGGTCTCCACCGTGCTCACGATCGTCTGGTTGCACGAGCCCGCGCACGAACAAGACGCCGCGCATGCGCCGCTCGTTTCTCACGAAGCGGGCGCGCAGGCACAACGCGCAGTCTCACCGCTGCGCAGCGTCACCGTGTGGCGCATGGTGACGGGCATAGGCGTGCTGTGCATTCCCCAAGTGGCGGTGCTCTCGTTCGCCAGCATTTTCCTGCATGACGTCGGCCATGCGGGTACGGCGGCAGTCAGCGCGACGCTTGCGGCGGTGCAGGGCGGCGCGGCGTTCATGCGGGTGTATGGCGGGCGTTGGACAGATCGGCACGGCGACCGGCGCATCTGGTTGCGCGGCTGCGCGGCGCTCACCGTCGCGCTGTTCGTTGTGCTTGCCGCGTTGACGGCTTTTGCGTCGCCAGCGCATCGCGCAAGCGCAGCGTTCGTCACGCTGCTTGCCGCGGTGATCGTGCTTGGCGGTATCGCCGCTTCCGCCTGGCATGGCGTTGCCTTCACCGAACTCGCGACGCTCGCGGGCAACGGTCGTGTGGGAACCGCGCTCGCCATGGGCAACACCGGCGCATTCGTTGCGTTCTTCGTCGCGCCTTCGGCGATCCCGCTGCTGTTGTCGTGGTTTGGGTGGCCTGCGGTCTGGGCGGCGGCCGCGCTTTGCGCCGCGCTGGCATGGCCCGCATTCGCGGCGCCGCGCGAGCGCAGCGACGCCGGGCGCACTGGCGAGAGTCGACAACGCGCTCGCGCGCGTGCCGCCGCTTGACAAGGCCATGTATGGGATTTGTCTCAAGAAATTGGGATCGAGGTGCGGAACGATTCTGCAAAGTCACCGTGATCATGCATAACTCGTGCGCGAGCGCGATATAAGCAATATCTAACGTTTCGGAAATCTCCGATTTCGACGGCGGCCTTTCAATGGTCAGATGAACGAACTTGCGGATGGTGTTGGTTGCCGATGCGCTCACGCTGCGCATCGCACCCACGCAAATTCACCTCGAAGGAGATTCAATGTGAAGTTACGTGTCGTCCTCGCCGACGATCATCCATTCGTTCTGCTTGGCATTCGCTCGGCGCTCCTATCGGGAGACGATATCGAGGTCGTGGGGGAAGCGTGCGGTGCGCGCGAGTTATTGCAGACGCTCGAAACCGTCCCGTGCGACGTGGTGGTCACTGACCTCAACATGCCGCCTGATTCCGGCGAAGCCGAGGACGGTCTGCGCCTCGTGCGGCATTTGCGCCGCGACTGGCCACATATCCCCGTGGTCGTGCTGACCAGCGTTGCGAACCCCGTCCTCCTGCGCGCGGTGGCGCACACGGGCGTGGTCGCCATGTTGCGAAAAACCGAGCCGATGGACGAACTCGCAGCCATCGTGCGCGGCGCCGCACAGGATCTCGCCCAATTCAGCCCCGCCACCGAGCGCGAACGCGAGGCCGCCGCCTGCCCATCCGACATGTGTGTGCCGAGTTTGACGCCGCGCGAATCCGAGGTGATCCGAAACTTCGCGAGCGGCAGTTCGATCACGGAAATTGCGCGCGCCCTCGGCCGCGACGTGCGCACGGTGAGCAGCCAGAAGCGTCACGCCATGGAGAAGCTCGGCGTGAGCAACGACGCGGGACTCTTCGCCTTTGTCAGGGCGTACGGACTTTTATGAACGTGCTTGCCTCATCGCTGTCGGATCATGCCGCTGCGGCTACCGCTTCCCAGCGCGCCATGCGTGACCACGACGAACCGCGCGCCTCCCTCGCAGCGCGCAGCATGACGGATACGGCCGACCTCGCGGCACCTGTGCGCGTGATCATCGCCGACGATCATCCGCTCGTGGTGTATGCGCTGGACAGCATGCTCGCCAACTATCCCAACATGCAGGTCGTCGCGCGTGGGCGCAGTGTGCACGAGCTGTTCGAAGTCGCGGCGCAGCATGCGTTCGATCTCGTTCTGATGGACCTCTACATGGCGTTGCCCGGCGAACTGGACGGACCCGAGGCCATCCGCGCCTTTCGCGCCGGGTTCCCGCAAAAGGCGGTGGTCGTGCTCACCATGGAAAGCGAGGCCTCGGTGCTGCGCAAGATCATCGAGATGGAGGTGGATGCGGTGCTCAGCAAGCGTGACCGCATCGACCTGATCCCTGTTGCGATCACGTCGGCGATGGCGCGCGAACAATACGTCGGGCCGGTCGTGCGCGACCTGCTCACGGAAGCGGCGCGCGGCGAGCGGCGCGAAGAGGTGCACCGCATTCTCACGCGGCGTGAATTCGAGGTGATCATGCACTATGCAACGGGACTCGGCGTGACGGAAATCGCAGGTCTGCTTGGGCGCAGCGTCAAGACGATCAGCGCGCAAAAGTGCGCGGCGATGAAGAAGCTCGCGCTCAGCAACGATATCGAGCTCTATCGCTTAGCGGTCGAATGCGGCGTGACGCAGGGCGAGCAAACCTGAGCGGTTCTTCGCAGGCAAGGTCTCCCATGGACGCTATCCGGGTCGTTCGAGAAAACGCGCTTCGCACGGGCAAGCCGCTGCGCGTGATCGTTGCCGACGACCACGCGTGCGTCCGGCTCGGCGTGGCCAGCCTGCTGCACGCAACGGGGCGGGGTCTCGTCGTCGGCGAAGCCGGCAACACGCTTGCGCTTGCCACGCAGCTCGATACGACTGACTGCGACGTCGTCATTTCCGATCTCTGCATGCCGGGGTTAGACGGCGAGTATGGCTCCCTCACCCTGCTGCGGCGCCTCGCGCAAACACGAGGCACGCCTGCGGTCGTCGTCCTGAGTATGGTGTCGATGCCGCGCGTTCTGACAGGCCTGATGCATCACGGCCTGAACGTCATCGTCGACAAGCGCGACGTCGCGCACGATCTCCTGCTCGCCGTTGACGCCGCGCGCGCGCGAACGCCGTTTCTCTCGGACCACGCACGCGAAACGCTCGCGCGCGCCGGCGCCGCGTGCGCCCCCTGCCTGGGTGTGCCGAGCGCGCGCGAATGGGAGCTTTTCCAGCTTTACGCGCAGGGTATGTCGGTGTGTCAGATTGCACAGCGGTTTCAGCGCAGCGGCAAAACAATCAGTGCACAAAAGCGCAGCACGATGCGCAAGCTGGGGCTCGTCACGGAGCGCGATCTGAGCGACTTCGCCAGGCAGATAGGGCTGGCCTGATTCATCCCCAGGTGGTGCACGTCCCCAATTTTTTCCCGCGTTCGCAGGAATTTCTCTCGCCTCGTCTTCCGCAATGCGCCCAGCGTTTTAAGAGTTCTCCTATCTGATTGCGGGGATCGTCTCTCCATAATCCCTAGTTCGACGCATGGCCCGTCAGATGTTGCCGTTCCGGGAGTGCGATCGAAGGAGGGCCTGGTCGGATCAGGGCCGAGATGTAGTCCGGACACGGAGATCAAACAATGAAGCTCGGTAGGCGTTTAGCGGTCGAGGGTGCAGGCACCGCGTGGCTCGTGTTCGCGGGTTGCGCAGCCACGAGGCTCAACGCGAGCCCGTCTGCCCAGGGCTTCAACGTTGTCGAAATGGCCGCGGCATTCGGGCTCGCGCTCCCGGTGGCGAACTACGCCGCCGCTCGCGCGGCGAGCGCCCACTTCAACCCGGCCGTCACGATTGGCTACACGGTTTCCGGGCGCTTTCCGGTGCGCGATACCGGGCCCTACCTCGCGGCGCAAACCATCGGGGCCATTCTCGGCGCGGCCTCGCTCGTACGCGCGGCCGGCGGGCGCCCGGGTTTTTCCGTCGCGGTGTCCGACCTCGGCAGCAGCGGCTATGACGATCATTCGCCGACCGACTACGCCCTCGCTGCCGTGTGCCTCCTGGAACTGGCTCAGCTCTGGCTCTTCTGGGCGGCGCCGTTGTTAGGGGGCGCCGCGGCTGGCATGGCGTACCGCCTCGTGAGCCGCCGCTCGCGCATTGTCTCCACGCTATCTCGCAACGGCGTTTGAAAGCCAGTCTGCCGCGCGCCGATGAAGTCGATTCACCGCATCTTCTGTCCTCGCGCGCGCCCGGCTGCATCGCGGCGGGCGCGCGGACTTGCGTGCCGACTCGCGTGCGTGTTCGCGTATCTCGGCGCGCTCGCCGCGGCATGGGTGCTCGCGTTTTCCGCGGCGGCGGCGAGCGCCGCGACCTCGGTAAGCGATGGCGTGTTCGGCTCCGGCGTGGCGCACACGGAAGCGTTCGAGCACTATCGGCTCGTCATGGTTGGCCGCCGCGACGAGCCGATGGCGCGCTCGCTTGCCGACTTTGCGCGCCGCCGCATTGTGCTGGCACCGCACGCGCCGGAAATGCAGGAACTGCCGGGTACCCAGGTCGTGCGCGCCGCAAGCCTCGACGCGGGGCTCGCAATGGTCGGTCGCCACGAGGCTGATGTGCTGGTGGGCAACGCGGCCGCGCTCGACGAGCCGCTCAGCGGCACCTATCTCGACACATTGAAGGTGCTGGGTGCGGTAGGTGTCGACGATTCGACGGCATTTGCGATGTCGCCCGTCGAACAGCAGCAGATCCGCAATCGCTGGATCGCTGCCGTCTCCACCCGGTCCGGTGGCTGGAGCATGAACGCGCTGCGGCTCCTGCCGCTCCTGATCGTGTTCGGCGTGCTGCTGCTCGTCACGCTGCGCGCCTACGTGCTGCTCCAGCGCGAAATGCACAGGCGGCGGCGCGCGGAGCAGGTGCTCGCGCGCCAGGTGGAACTGCAGGACACGATGATGGAGATGATCCCGTATCCGCTCTGCGCACGGGATCTCGAAGACCGCTACCTCGCGATCAATCGCGCCTACGAAGAATCGACGGGCCTGGCGCGCGCCCGGGTTCTCGGGCGCACGGGTTCGGCCGTGATGGCATGGGGGCCCGAAAACAGCCGCCGCATGGACGATCTCTACCGGCTCACGATCGTCGAGGGGGAGAGCCAGCGTGTCGAACTGATCTTCGAGAACGCGCTCGGGGAGGCTCGTCATGGCATTTTCTGGACGCACCTGTGCCGCTGCCCGCAGGGCGCGCCGTTCTGCGTGCTCGGCACGATGATCGATGTCACCGACATTCGCCGCGCCGAGTTGCGCGAACGCGAATCGGAGCGGCTTCTCTCGGAGGTGACGGGTTCGCTGCCCGCGATCGTGTTCCAGTTGCGCCGCGCGCCCGATGGCCGCTACTGGTTTCCGTACATTGGCGGCGACACGCAGCGGCTCCTCGGCGACACCGTCGAGGATCTTCGCCGCGCTCATTCGGTCGATCTCTCGCGGGTGGGGCGACATGATCGCGCGCGCCTTGCCTTGCAGCTCGAACGCTCCGCGCGCCGGTTCATTCCCGTGCACGCCGAGTTCCGCTTTCAGGGCGCGGCCGGATTCGTGTGGGTGCGCGCGGAGTTCGCGCCGCGCCGCGCCGAAGATGGCGCGATCGTCTGGAGTGGCTATGCGCTGGATGCGAACGTCGAGCACGCGCGCGCAGACGAACTCGAGCACGCACGCGATACCGCAGAGGCGGCCTCTCGCGCAAAGGACGATTTTCTCGCCATGATGAGCCACGAGATCCGCACGCCGATGAACGGCGTGCTGGGTCTCGTCGAGGTGCTCGAGCGCACGCCGCTCAACCCCGACCAGGCGCAAATGGTCGACATGGTGCACGAATCTGCGGGGGCGCTGCTGCAGATACTCGACGATCTGCTCGACTACTCGAAGATCCAGGCCGGCCATCTCGTGATTGACACGCAGCCGTTCGACGTGCGCGAACTCGTCGACAAGGCCGTCGGGCTGCTGGCCGCGCGTGCGCACGAGAAGGGGCTGAAGGTGCGCGTGGATGTGGAGCAGGACGTCGCGGCGCTCTTGCGCGGCGACAGCGTGCGGCTACGGCAGATCCTCTTCAATCTGCTCGGCAATGCGATCAAGTTCACGCTGGTGGGCGAGGTGAGCGTGCACGTTCGCGCACGCGATGTCGGCGGCCGCGGCGGCGCGCGTGTCTGCCAGCGGCTGTCGATCTCGGTGGCCGACACGGGAATCGGCATTGCGCCCGAAGCGCAGGCGCAGCTCTTCGAGCCGTTCGTGCAGGCCGAGACCTCGACCACCCGACGCTTCCGCGGCACGGGGCTCGGCCTCACGATCTGCCGCAAGCTCGCGGCGCTGATGGGCGGCACGCTCGAACTGAAGAGCGAAGTGGATCGCGGCACCTGCCTTACGCTGCAGATCGAATTGCCCGTGGAGGTGCGTAGCGGCACGGCCGCCGGGCTGCGCGGCAAGCGCGCGCTCGTGGCGTGCGAGGACGCGAGCGTCGCCGCCGCATTGATGCATTTTGGCGTGGCGCTCGGCATGAAAATGCGCCGCGTCGCGCCAGCGGACCTCGCCCGCGCCGCGAGCGCGGACAAGGCCGACCTGGTATTCGTGTCGGAAGCGCAGGTCGAGCGGTTGGGCAAACTCGGCGCGCCTGTGCTTTGCCTGACGGAGAACCCGAAGCCAAGCGGTTATCGCGTTGCCGAGAGCGGCGTGCGCGTGAGCGTCAACCCGTTGTCCTGGCGTGGCTTGAGCGCAGTTTGTGCGTTGGCGCTGGCGGGGCTGCCGGTCAAGGCTGCCAGCCCGCCGCGTGCCGTCACCGATGTCGAGACGACACCCCCGGCGCCCGATCGCGAGCGGGAACGCGCTGCCGGCCGCCTCATCCTCGTGGCGGAGGACCATCCGGTGAATCAGGAGCTAATCCGCCATCAACTAGCGTTGATCGGGTTCGCGTGCGACGTCGTCGACGACGGTGCGAAGGCGCTCGAAGCGTTGGCCGAATGCGAATACGGCTGCCTGATAACCGACCATATGCCGAACGTGTCGGGCTACGATCTCGCGCGGCGCGTACGCGAAATCGAGCAGAAGGCGCGCGGCGTGCGGCGCTTGCCGATACTCGGCATCACGGCCAATACGGCGCCCGAGAACATGAGTCGATGCAGCGAAGCGGGCATGGACGATTGCCTCATCAAGCCCACGCGCGTGGCCACGCTGCGCGAGTATCTCGCGCGCTGGTTCGGCGTGGAGGGCATGCGGCGCACCCTGCAGGACGAAGCCCGGCGCGAGGCGGGCGCGAACGGACAAGCGGCGGGGCAAGCCGCGTCGGGGGCTTCAAGGGCTTCGAAGGTTGCGGGGGCATCGGGCGG
>NZ_JAMBPR010000250.1 GCF_024206475.1 Paraburkholderia sp. CNPSo 3274 | reverse complement strand
TTAAGCGCGCCATTGAAACGGTTCTCCACCGCCTGAAGCATCACGTCGCGCACCATGTCCCCGGTGTAACCACCCGTCGTCGCCGCCCAACTGATGGCTTCCCGGTCGCAACAGTCCAGCGCAAAGATGACTCGCAACGGCGCGCCATCATCGCAACGGAATTCGAAGCCGTCCGAACACCAGCGGGCATTGCTCATGCCCACCGCGACCTTGCCGTCGTGTCGCCGCGAGGACGGGGTATGGCGAGGACGGCGTTCAAGTAGCAGGTTGTGGGCACGCATGACGCGATAAACTCGTTTTGCATTAACACGTGGACGGCCCGCCGCGTCGCAACGGCGTCTGAGCAGCGCCCAGGCACGCCGGTAGCCGTAGGTGGGCAGGTCGGCAACGAGCCCCTGAAGCTCTACAACAAGCGGCTTGTCATCCATGCTCGGCGTCTTGCGCCGGTCGACCCAATCGGACTGTCGCCTTGATTTGACTGCGAGATTCGAGCGCGACACACCCAGGACTTCACAGACCGTCTTCATCGGTCGTCCCCCGGCAGCAATGGTGAGCGCGCAATCAATTTTTTTGCCCGACCATACTCCACTGCTTCGCGGAGGATTTCCACTTCCATTGTCTTTTTA
>NZ_JAMBPR010000249.1 GCF_024206475.1 Paraburkholderia sp. CNPSo 3274 | reverse complement strand
GGCCGACCGATCTCGAACACTCGGATTTACCTGCTAGACAGCCACGGTCAACCGGTGCCGCTAGGCGCAGTGGGTGAACTGTATATCGGCGGCGCAGGCGTGGCTCGTGGCTATCTGAACCGCCCAGAACTGACCGCCGAACGCTTCCTCCCCGATCCCTTCTCCCATCACTCCGATGCCCGCATGTATCGCACCGGCGATCTGGCCCGCTACCTGCCCGATGGCAATCTTGTGTTCCTCGGTCGCAACGACCACCAGGTTAAAATTCGCGGCTTCCGCATCGAGCCCGGCGAAATCGAAACCTCTCTCGCAGAGCACCCCGCCATACGCGAAGCCGTCGTAGTCGCACTCGGCGACACGGACAAACGTCTGGTGGCCTATGTCACAGGCAACGAAACATCGCCAGATGAACTGCGCGACTGGCTCGCCAGCCGCCTGCCCGATTACATGGTCCCTAGCGCTTTCGTGCGGCTGCACGCGTTGCCTCTCACCCCCAACGGCAAACTCGATCGCCGGGCACTGCCCGCTCCGGATGCCGACTCACTCGCCCATGCCGCGTACGAAGCCCCCATCGGTGCACTCGAGATCGCACTGGCCGACATCTGGCGTGAACTCCTCGGCGTCCACACGGTCAGTCGACACGATTCATTCTTTGC
>NZ_JAMBPR010000248.1 GCF_024206475.1 Paraburkholderia sp. CNPSo 3274 | reverse complement strand
CACGCCACCCCATTCTTATCCTGATTGTCGCGCGGCCAAATACCTGCGGCGTCACCATTACACAGCAATCCTCAACGACTGGTGGCTTCAGCTTGATTGTCGCGCGACACCCACTCGCCCGCGTCAATCAACGCCGCGCGTCAATCAATAAACGCTTGCCAGCGTCAATCAACATCGGCATCATCATTTCTGCCGCGACATTCTCAACTTGTTTGTCGCGCGTCTCTCATCCGGATTGTCGCGCCACAATAGCGTCCGTCCAGATTGCGGCTGACGCGAATTTCCGCTGCACGCAGCTTCCCAGCGCGTCTGCATCTCGTTTAGTCGTTTCCGACACTGGTGATGCTTCGATCTTCATCTTTGCCTCGTTCCGGACTTCTGCCATCAACCTTCCTGCCCCGCTTCCCTAGTGCGCCTTTTGCTCTGACGCAGGCGGCGCGCGTCAAGGTAGTTGTCGCCTCACTCATGCAGCCAAAGGCTGTTTATTCGCGCCGATCGACGCCATCTCGACGACGGTGTCACGTTCGGGGTTAAGCGTCACGGCATCAACCGGTGTCCAGTCGCGCGTGTGACGCGACCAGCGAGCCGGATTGCATGCACGCGCCTTCGCGTACAGTGCGTGCCGTGCCGCGAGAAGCGCACGATCGTCGCCTGCATGACGCTGCGCAGGCGTCACGTAGCG
>NZ_JAMBPR010000247.1 GCF_024206475.1 Paraburkholderia sp. CNPSo 3274 | reverse complement strand
AAGCGCTAAGATGCTTCATCCGACAGCGAGGGATGGAGCGAGATGAAGCGGTTCGTGCAAGGCGACAATCGTACACAAAGCTTTCTCCTTCCCGAAGCGCTCGATGACTACGTGACGGACACCAATCCTGTGCGCGTGGTGGACGTCTTTGTGGATGAACTCGATCTCCGGCAGCTGGGGTTTGAAGGTGTCGAGCCAGCGCTGACCGGGCGGCCTTCGTATCATCCCGAGGTGATGCTCAAGATCTACATCTACGGTTACCTGAACCGTATTCAATCCAGCCGTCGTCTTGAACGTGAGTGCCAGCGCAATGTTGAACTGATGTGGCTCACGGGGCGCCTTGCGCCGGACTTCAAGACCATCGCCCGGTTCCGTAAAGACAACGGCAAGGCGATCCGCAGCGTCTGTCGCCAGTTCGTGATGCTGTGCCAGCGTCTGGACCTCTTCGCAGAAGCGATTGTTGCGATCGACGGCAGCAAGTTCAAGGCGGTGAACCACCGCGACCGCAACTTCACGAGCGCCAAGCTCGAGCGACGGATGCGCGACATTGAGTCAAGTATCGCTCGCTATCTCGAGGCGATGGACACAGCGGATCGTCAGGAGCCTGCGATCGCGAAGGCCAGGACAGAGCGACTGCAGGAGAAGATCGCGGCCTTGAAAGAGCAGATGCGCAGTCTGAAGGAGATCGAGGTTCAACTCAAC
>NZ_JAMBPR010000246.1 GCF_024206475.1 Paraburkholderia sp. CNPSo 3274 | reverse complement strand
CCTTTGGGGTTGCCTTTGGGGTTGCCTTTGGGGTTGCCTTTGGGGTTGCCTTTGGGGTTGCCTTTGGGGTTGCCTTTGGGGTTGCCTTTGGGGTTGCCTTTGGCCTTTCCTTGTGTTCACGTCGGTATGCCAGCGTTGCCCCTGTGCGGGGCGGCACCTCCTTTCTTTGCCGCGGCAAAGAAAGGAGGCAAAGAAAGCCGCTCAAACCGCCAATGCCTGTCCCCTTGCACCACTCGCCGTCATGGGTAGTGGCCCGGAGCGTCTGTCACCTCGCACCTTCGAAGTTGGTGACAAGGCGCTCATTCATCCCGCTGCTCGCTACGCGCGCTGCGGTTGGGTCTGCAAGGGAAACCGGGCGGCACGCGTGAGTATTCGCGCGAACTCATGTGCCCCACTGGTGTTTGGTTATGCCCATCGGCGCGCGGAGCGCCGCTGGAAGTATGAGCGCCTTGTCACTCGGACCTATCCGTCATTTCGTGGGCGAGGCATATCATGAGAGGTAAAAATCATGGATATGCCGATGAAGAAGCGCACGGTAGCTTCGCAGGCAGCGGCCCGAGGGCCGCTGCCTGCCCTGCCTGAAGGCCTGCTTGACGAACTGGTCAAGGGGCCGATGACGCCCGCCGAGGTCCAGGACCTGATGCTGGCGTTCAACAAGGCCGTCATCGAGCGCGCGATGGGCGCCGAGATGAACAGGCATCTGGGC
>NZ_JAMBPR010000245.1 GCF_024206475.1 Paraburkholderia sp. CNPSo 3274 | reverse complement strand
TGCGCCACGCAAACACCTGGTTCGCATTCACCTGATGACGTCGGGCTACCCCGGAGACGGTGGCTCCGGGTTCGAAGGTCTCACGCACAATCGCCAGTTTCTCTTCAACTGAGCGGCGTCGGCGTTGCTCCGGCTGCGTCAGAACCTCAACGGGTTCCATGTTGTTAGTTGTAGGCTTAAACATAGGCGGAAGACTACCTCATAGTTTAAGCGTTACCCAGTGTCCGGTTTTCGCGGGGGCCGGCCCAGTTTGCAATCGACGGTCCTATGAATAGATCCGGTCGGCTGCTGTGCCGTTTGCGTCAAGTTGGGCGCGTGAAATGGTGAGCGAAAACGCATAGTCCGTATTCTCGGGTGACGAGCGATTGTCGACGATCCAGCCTGCCATGTCGAACGACTCTTCGTGGACCCACAAGGGACGTAGAACCCGGCGCTATCTGTGCGATCGCTTTGAGCGGTACAACAGTCATCCCTTTATCTGTAAGCGGCAGTTTCTCCTCACATAGATCCTGATCTGAAAACAGCGCAGGATGTGTCCACGGTTTTTTAATGGACACACCCTTCATGGACGAGAACTGCGCAGATTTTTTGCCCTTGCGTGCGACCAACGTTGGTGTCGAAGGCAAGCGGACTTTCGACAAGCGTGACAAACAGAGGCTGATTGAAGCCTGCCTGAAGCCGGGCGTGTCGATCGCGGGTATGGCGCTGAAGGCGGGCGTGAACGCCAAC
>NZ_JAMBPR010000244.1 GCF_024206475.1 Paraburkholderia sp. CNPSo 3274 | reverse complement strand
TACTTCATGTAGAGCCTCATCTGATGGTCGTTGATGTGTCGGCCGGGCAACTCAGCCTCCCTTCGCTACATGGAAGAGCTGTTCATACCCGATTTACCGCGACCACCGACAAGGCACCCCGGCAGCGGGGCGGACTCCTCGGCGCGGCGTTGCGGCAGCGGTTCCGGGCTACGCCCTCCACCGCTGCCGCAACGCCAGTACTCTCATCCTGATTGACGCGCTGCTCTCATCTTGTTTGACGCGCGGCATTGCGCTGCCAACGGTGATGTGAAGTGGGTTGGACCCGCGCGGGGGATACCTGCAAGATCTACTGGGGTACTCGCTCCCGATAAATGAATTAGGTCCTCGCGCGCGTCTTTCATCAGGGTCCGGGCCGTAAGCCCAAAATGACCGTTTGTAGTATCGCAGTCCTTCACCTTCTCAAACACTGCGGGCAACGCAACAGGCAACATCGGGAACCCCATCGGACTTGCGCTGAATGGGGAAGCCCTTGTAGTAGATCTTGAGCATCACCTCGGGATGATACGAAGGCCGCCCGGTCAGCGCTGGCTCGACACCTTCAAACCCCAGCTGCCGGAGATCGAGTTCATCCACAAAGACGTCCACCACGCGCACAGGATTGGTGTCCGTCACGTAGTCATCGAGCGCTTCGGGAAGGAGAAAGCTTTGTGTACGATTGTCGCCTTGCACGAACCGCTTCATCTCGCTCCATCCCTCGCTGTCGGATGAAGCATCTTAGCGCTT
>NZ_JAMBPR010000243.1 GCF_024206475.1 Paraburkholderia sp. CNPSo 3274 | reverse complement strand
CTCCCCACCCGGCGCTTAAGTCCCGCCCTTACCGCCCCCCGCGTTGGGGAGTGGCCCAGAACGGGCCGCTAGCGATGATTCCATTATCCGGGCGCCCTGCACGTGGGACGGCAGCCATGTCCGTAACCTGCGAAATCTACAACCAGTTGCAAGGCGGTGCCGGCGAACGCCAGATCAAGGACCCGGCTTTGGCCTACTGGGCCTGCATCATTAACAAGGGATCGTCAGGATTCCGATTCATGGAGGAGTAAACAATGGGCTTGCTCGAAGGAGAAGTTGTCATCGTGACCGGCGCGGGCGCCGGTGTCGGCAAGGGTATCGCCTGTAAGGCCGCGCGCCAGGGCGCGCGCGTCGTCGTAAACGATCTCGGTGTGAACATCGACGGCTCCGGCGGTAGCGCCGGCCCCGCGCAACCGGTCAGGAGCGCGAGCATGCGCAGATGGTGGCGCGCATGCTCAATTCTGAGCACCCAGTTGTGATTCATTCCTCTCTAACGGGGGAAGCGAACGAACAACACGCGCTTAACAGGTTGCGGAAATACATCCCCGGCGGAAGCGGTGCGCCTCGATGTACGCGCCCGCCAGTCGCAAACTTTCGCATTGTGCAATCTCAACGCGAATTCAACGTTCTTTCGGCGGCTTGAGGCCGACTTCTGACCTCCTTGCCACGCTTTCCGCCACTTATAAGCGGATTTGTGCCAGTGATCGCATGCGCACGAGGTTGTATGCCGCCATGTTCAACACGAACATCTGGTCCACCTTCTTCA
>NZ_JAMBPR010000242.1 GCF_024206475.1 Paraburkholderia sp. CNPSo 3274 | reverse complement strand
GATCTGGTGGACTTCCGATTCCAGTGACGCGTTCGACGAGGAGATCCCTGACGACCTTGAGACTTCCGATCGCTACCTCGCGATACCGCACAGGAACGAGCTTGATCTCGGAAGCCGTCTCGCCTTGCGCTTTGTCGCACAGACGTTGCCTGCATGTTACGACCAGGTCGAAGGATTTTTCCGGAGGCGAGGGGCTTATGCGCGTTTCAAGGAATTGCTGGAACGTGAAGGCGTTCTCGAGCGCTGGTATTCGTTTGAAACCGATGCTGTCGAAAGCGCGCTGAGACAATGGAGTGCCGAAAACGGGCTTGAGCTTGTTGAGACATGACGGGCTGTCAGCTTTCGCAACGCAAGGTGTGCTGTCTCCGCGGGTCAACCGCGTACGTGCTCTGCTGATGCGTCCCCCGCCGGGCCGCCCGATCCGCTGTGGGTCATGCGAAAATCAGCGGCCCCATATCGCCGGGAGCGATCGCACATGAGGTCTGGTATCGCGTGAAGAGCACCTTTATTCCCACGGGAGAGCAGCAGGCGGTGATCGAGGCGGCGCGTGGCACCGGGGACCTGAAGATCAAGGCATTTGCAGGCGCGGGCAAGACCTCCACGCTCCAGCTCGTGGCCGAGCACATCGGGCATCGGCGCGGTATGTACCTCGCGTTCAACCGGGAAATCGCGGCAAACGCCGCCCGGCGCTTTCCACCTCACGTCGGCGCACGGACGATGCATTCGCTGGCGTGGGCCTGCGCCAGCCCGGCGCTCAGAAGCCGCGTG
>NZ_JAMBPR010000241.1 GCF_024206475.1 Paraburkholderia sp. CNPSo 3274 | reverse complement strand
GCTTGAAGAAGGTGGACCAGATGTTCGTGTTGAACATGGCGGCATACAACCTCGTGCGCATGCGATCACTGGCACAAATCCGCTTATAAGTGGCGGAAAGCGTGGCAAGGAGGTCAGAAGTCGGCCTCAAGCCGCCGAAAGAACGTTGAATTCGCGTTGAGATTGCACAATGCGAAAGTTTGCGACTGGCGGGCGCGTACATCGAGGCGCACCGCTTCCGCCGGGGATGTATTTCCGCAACCTGTTAAATAGATCCACGAGGTACTGAATGCAACGGCACGATCAACTTGAGGCGAGAGCGGCTCTTGATGCTTACCTGAAGTCCCTGGTTCCCACCAGCGTACTGACGCAGCGCCTTACCTGCGCGCTCGTCGAACTATTGGCCAACGATACACAAAGCCGGGTCGAGTTGCACATCGCCGGCGCGAAAGTCATCGTCAGCCGAGATCCCCACTTTGGTCACCTCTCCGCAACCCGCGTCGCCTGAAGCGTTGACACAACAGTCTGGGAGCGTTAAAAACCTTGGGGTTTCTAGCTCGGACGCCTAGCAGGTTGCGGAAATACACCCCCGGCGGAAGCGGTGCGCCTCGATGTACGCGCCCGCCAGTCGCAAACTTTCGCATTGTGCAATCTCAACGCGAATTCAACGTTCTTTCGGCGGCTTGAGGCCGACTTCTGACCTCCTTGCCACGCTTTCCGCCACTTATAAGCGGATTTGTCCCAGTGATCGCATGCGCACGAGGTTGTATGCCGCCATGTTCAACACGAACATCTGGTCCACCTTCTTCAAGCCACGC
>NZ_JAMBPR010000025.1 GCF_024206475.1 Paraburkholderia sp. CNPSo 3274 | reverse complement strand
AGCGGCGGCGTGGACCCGAAGGTGATGGGCATGGGTCCGGTGCCGGCGTCCAGGCGTGCACTGGAGCGCGCGGGCTGGTCGGTGAACGACCTCGATCTCCTGGAGATCAACGAGGCATTTGCCGCGCAGGCGCTGGCCGTGAACAAGCAGATGGGCTGGGACACGTCGAAGATCAACGTGAACGGCGGGGCGATTGCGATCGGTCACCCGATCGGCGCGTCGGGCTGCCGGATTCTCGTGACGCTGCTGTACGAAATGCAGCGCCGCGACGCGAAGCGGGGTCTGGCCTCGCTGTGCATCGGCGGCGGCATGGGCGTGGCGCTCGCGCTCGAGCGCGCTTGATGCGACTGCAGGGGTGGGCCGCTAGCGGTCCGTCCCGGCGCTTGTGACCAGCGGGGCGACCAACGACCGCGAGCGGCGCAGGCGAGGGCAGGGGGAAGGAGCGAGGCCGGTGCCGTGGAACGGTGCAGCCGGAAAACGATAATGGAGTGTGGTTTATGTCAGAGCGTATTGCGTATGTAACGGGCGGGATGGGCGGCATCGGAACAGGCATTTGCCAGCGCCTCGCCAAGCAGGGTTTCACGGTGGTCGCCGGCTGCGGCCCGCATTCGCCGCGCCGCGTAAAGTGGCTGGAAGATCAGAAGGCGCTCGGTTTCGACTTCGTGGCCTCGGAAGGCAACGTCGGCGACTGGGATTCGACACGCCAGGCGTTCGACAAGGTCAAGGCCGAGGTCGGCGAAATCGACGTGCTCGTGAACAACGCCGGCATTACGCGCGACGTGGTGTTCCGCAAGATGACGCGGGAGGACTGGACGGCCGTGATCGACACCAATCTCACGAGCCTCTTCAACGTCACGAAGCAGGTAATCGACGGCATGGTCGAGCGCGGCTGGGGCCGCATCATCAATATCTCGTCGGTAAACGGGCAGAAGGGACAGTTCGGCCAGACCAACTATTCCACGGCCAAGGCCGGCATTCACGGCTTCACGATGGCGCTGGCTCAGGAAGTGGCGACCAAGGGCGTGACGGTCAACACCGTCTCGCCGGGCTATATCGGTACGGACATGGTGAAGTCGATCCGTCCCGACGTGCTGGAAAAGATCGTCGCGACGATTCCGGTGCGCCGTCTCGGCGCGCCCGAGGAAATCGCGTCGATCGTGGCGTGGCTCGCGTCCGACGAGTCAGGCTTTGCAACCGGTGCTGACTTCTCGCTGAATGGCGGGTTGCACATGGGCTGATCCTGAGCGCAGCGCGCCTGCAGGGGGCGCGCGAAGCTGGGATCGAGGACGGCAGCGGGCCTGTTTGCTCACCGGGGCAGGCCGTTTCCGGGCTAGACCGACGCGCGACGGCAGCGGCTGACGCGCGTTGGCGCTAACAAGGGCGACACATGACGACTACAAAGAAAACCGCCGAACGTCTCATCAAGAAATATCCGAATCGTCGGCTGTACGACACGGAGACGAGCACGTACATCACGTTGACGGACGTGAAGCAACTCGTGCTGGAGCAGGAGGAGTTCAAGGTCATCGACGCGAAGACCAACGAGGATCTGACGCGCAGCATCCTGCTGCAGATCATTCTCGAAGAGGAAAGCGGCGGTCTGCCGATGTTCTCGTCGTCGATGCTGTCGCAGATCATCCGTTTCTATGGGCATGCGATGCAGGGCATGATGGGCACCTACCTGGAAAAGAACATCCAGGCGTTCATTGACATCCAGAACAAGCTCGCGGACCAGTCGAAGACCCTCTACGAAGGCAACGCGATGAATCCCGAGGTCTGGTCGCAGTTCATGAACATGCAGGCGCCGATGATGCAGGGCATGATGACGAGCTACATCGAGCAGTCGAAGAACATGTTCGTGCAGATGCAGGAGCAGATGCAGAACCAGGCGAAGAACATGTTCAGCAGCTTCCCGTTCAAGCCCGTGGCGCCGGGCGGCGCGGCGGCGCCGACGCCGGCGCAGGGCGCGCCCGAGGGCGGCGAGGAAGAGAAGAAGTAAGCGGCGCGGCGCTCACGGCGGGTGGCGCGCGCGGTGGCAAGTCGCGTTGCGCAGTCGCCTACCCGGCGCGCCGTGGCGGCGCGTTGCCGCGCGAGCGCCACGCTTTGCGAGGCGGCTGGCGTGGGCGCGATGCCCCCGCCCGCATTTGCCCTCAGGCGCTTTGCAGGTCGCGCAACGCGCGACTCGAGGCGCCCCGGCGCGCTTTCAATCCGCACACCGATTTCAGCAGTTCGGCCTGAAACGGTTCCATTTTCTCGTTCATGTTTTCGCTCTCTCCACGCAACCGGTTCAGGTTGCGTTTGACCGTGCTCAAGGCGCACGCGGCGAAAATTATCCAGATGCGCAGCTGGCAGGCGAGTGATAGCTGAACAAAGTTTGATTCTGTCCATATTCCATCCGACCCTGACGCGACGAGGCGCGCACCCACCATGCTGCGCCGCACGATACGCCAAACGGGTAAAATAGCGGATTGGCTTGACCCCGCGCGGCGCTACCTTCGCCCTGCGCCCCACATCCGGACGTACACGTGAAAAACCCTGTTGAATCAACGACCCCCCGCAATCCTGCTCCGCGCGTCGGGATGGTTTCCCTCGGCTGCCCGAAGGCGCTTGTCGACTCTGAGCAGATCATTACCCAGCTGCGCGCCGAGGGTTACGAAATCTCGGGGTCTTACGACGGTGCGGATCTCGTGGTCGTCAACACGTGTGGTTTCATCGACGAAGCCGTGCAGGAGAGTCTCGACGCCATCGGCGAAGCGCTTTCGGAGAACGGCAAGGTGATCGTCACCGGCTGTCTCGGCAAGAAGGCGAGCGCAAGCGGCTCGAACCTGATCGAGGAAGTGCATCCGAAGGTGCTCGCGGTGACGGGCCCGCACGCCGTGGGCGAGGTCATGCAGGCCGTGCACAGCCACTTGCCCAAGCCGCACGATCCGTTCGTCGACCTCGTGCCGGCTGCGGGCATCAAGCTCACGCCGCGCCATTACGCGTACCTGAAGATCTCCGAAGGCTGCAATCACCGCTGCACGTTCTGCATCATCCCGTCGATGCGCGGCGACCTCGTGTCGCGTCCGGTCGCCGAAGTCATGCTCGAAGCGGAAAACCTCTTCAAGTCCGGCGTGAAGGAGCTGCTCGTCATTTCGCAGGACACAAGCGCTTACGGCGTGGACGTGAAGTACCGCACCGGCTTCTGGAACGGCAAGCCGATCAAGACGCGCATGACCGACCTCGTCGCCGCACTGGGCGAACTGGCCGCGCAATATGGCGCCTGGGTGCGCCTGCACTACGTCTACCCGTATCCGAGCGTCGACGAAATCATTCCGATGATGGCGGAAGGTCCGTTCAAGGGCCACGTGCTGCCGTATCTCGATGTGCCATTCCAGCACGCGCACCCCGAAGTGCTCAAGCGCATGAAGCGTCCCGCGAACGCCGAGAAGGTCATGGAGCGCGTGAAGGCCTGGCGCGAAGTGTGCCCCGATCTCACGATCCGCAGCACGTTCATTGCCGGCTTCCCCGGCGAAACCGAAGAGCAGTTCGAAACGCTGCTCGACTTCATCCGCGAGGCCGAACTCGACCGCGTGGGCTGCTTCGCCTATTCGCCGGTCGAAGGCGCAACGGCGAACGAGCTTGACGGCGCGTTGCCCGACGAAGTGCGCGAGGAGCGCCGCGCGCGCTTCATGGAGGTGGCGGAGCAGGTCTCGGCCAAGCGTATCCAGCGCAAGGTGGGCAAGACCCTGAAGGTGCTGATCGACGAGATCAACGCCGATGGCGGCATTGGCCGCACCGCGGCGGATGCGCCCGAGATCGACGGCGTGGTGTATGTCGCGCCGGCGGCCAAGGCGTCGAAGCGCTACAAGGTCGGCGATTTCGTTTCGGTGAAGATCACCGGCGCGGATGGCCACGATCTCTGGGGCGAGGTCTGACCGGCATGACGAGCGTCGCCTCGCAAGTCCTCGCTTATGGCGAGGCCATGGTCGAGTTCAACCAGGCGTCGAAAGACCGTCCCGAGTATTTGCAAGGCTTTGGCGGCGACACGTCGAACTTCGCCATCGCGGCGGCTCGCCAGGGTGCACGCACGGGCTTCGTCTCAGCCGTCGGCGACGATCATTTCGGACGTCTCCTGATCGACCTGTGGACGCGCGAAGGCGTCGATACCTCGACGGTGCGCGTGGACGCTACGGCGCCCACGGGCGTCTACTTCGTCTCGCATGGCCCGAGCGGCCATGCCTTCGATTATCTGCGCGAGGGCTCGGCCGCTAGTCGTTACACGCCGGACGACCTGCCGCTCGACGTCATTGCGGCGGCGCGCGTGCTGCATCTTTCCGGCATCAGCGTGGCGATCAGCGATAGCGCCTGCGACGCGGCACTCGCCGCCGTCGAGCATGCGCGCGCCAACGGTGTGCGCGTGAGCTTCGACACCAACTTGCGCCTGAAACTGTGGCCGCTCGCGCGAGCACGCGCCGTGATGAACGAGGTGCTGCGCCTCACCGACATCTGCCTGCCTAGCTGGGACGACGTGGCGGTGCTCACGGGCCTCGACGACCGCGAAGCGATCGTCGATGACCTGCTCGCGCGCGGCGCTCGCGTGGTCGCGTTGAAGCTGGGCAAGGACGGCGCCTATGTCGCGACGCCGGACGAGCGGCGCGTCGTGCCGGGACACGTGGTCGCGGCTGTGGACGCCACGGGCGCGGGCGACTGCTTTGGCGGCGCATTCGTCGCGCGGCTCGCAGCCGGCGACGATCCGTTCGTGGCCGCGCGCTATGCGAACGCGGCCGCCGCACTTTCGACGCTGGGTTTTGGGGCGGTTGCGCCAATCCCATATCGCGAAGACGTCGAGCGCTTGCTTGCCGATTAGCCCGCAAGCGAAGCGCACGAATAACAAGATTCATCCATTCAGGAAGACGAGGAGCAAGACTATGGAACGCGAAGTAGTGGTGGCAAGTGGTGTGCGCACGGCAATCGGCGACTTCGGCGGCAGCCTGAAGGACTTCTCGCCGACGGATCTCGGTGCACGCGTGGTCCGTGAAGTGCTCTCGCGCGCGAACGTGGAAGGCGACGCAGTGGGTCACGTGGTGTTCGGCAACGTCGTGCACACGGAGCCCAAGGACATGTACCTCGCGCGCGTGGCCGCAATCAACGGCGGCGTTGCCCAGCACGCGCCGGCATTGACCGTGAACCGCCTGTGCGGCTCGGGCCTGCAGGCGATCGTTTCGGCGGCGCAAACCATTCTGCTCGGCGACGCCGACATCGCGATCGGTGGCGGCGCGGAGAACATGAGCCGCGCGCCGTACTCGATGCCGGCCGCGCGTTTCGGCCAGCGCATGGGAGACACGCAGCTCGTCGACATGATGATCGGCGCGCTGCACGACCCGTTCCAGGCCATCCACATGGGCGTGACGGCTGAAAACGTCGCGAAGAAGTTCGGCATCACGCGCGAGGCGCAGGACGCGCTCGCGCTCGAATCCCATCGCCGCGCCGAGCGGGCGATCGCCGAAGGCCGCTTCAAGGATCAGATTCTGCCCATCTCGATCAAGTCGAAGAAGGGCGAAGTGCTGTTCGACGCCGACGAGCACGTGCGCCACGGCGCCACGCTGGAGGACTTCTCCAGGCTCAAGGCGGTGTTCGCGAAGGAGAACGGCACGGTCACGGCGGGCAACGCGTCGGGCATCAACGACGCGGCCGCCGGGGTGCTGCTGATGAGCGCGGACGCGGCCCGCGCGCGCGGCGTGAAGCCGCTCGCGCGCCTCGTCTCGTACGCGCATGCGGGCGTCGATCCGGCGTACATGGGCATCGGCCCCGTGCCGGCCACGCAGAAGGCGCTCGAGCGCGCTGGCCTCAAAGTCAGCGACCTCGACGTGATCGAAGCCAACGAAGCCTTCGCGGCGCAGGCCTGCGCGGTGTCGCAGGAGCTCGGGCTCGACCCGGCCAAGGTCAATCCGAACGGCTCGGGCATCTCGCTTGGCCACCCGATCGGCGCGACCGGTGCGCTCATCACCGTGAAGGCGCTTTATGAACTGCAGCGTATCGGCGGGCGCTACGCGCTCGTGACGATGTGCATCGGCGGTGGCCAGGGCATTGCGGCCATCTTCGAGCGGATTTGACGCCGACACGTGACGCGCGGCTCGCGCCAGTCCGCTGTGCAAGTGAAGGAAGGATTCAGATGGAAGTATTGACGCAAGCACAGCGGCTGCGGCGTGCGGCCGCCAAACGGGGCAGCGCCACCCGGGCGCGCGGCTGGATCGTGGCCGCGGCAGCTGCGGCCCTGGTCCTCACGCTGCCGCTCGCGGCGCGCGCGCAGGACGCAGGTGCTCCGCCGCCGGTCAAATCCACACTCAAGCCGAACCCCGAGTTCGCGAAGCTGCCGCAATACGTCGGCACGCTCGGCAAGCGCCAGATCGTCATGCGCCTTGGCGCCAAGGCCGGCGACGACGACCCGACCGGCGTGCATGGCGAATACCAGTTCACGGACACCGGCGAGGTGATCCTGATCGCTGGCGACCGCGCGGACGCCACGCTCGAAGCCGAGGACTCGAACGACGGCACACATATCACCGGCAACTGGGTGGGCACGTTCGCCGAGGACGGCTCGCTTTCGGGCGACCGCATGGACCCGGACGATTCCCATCCGGTGCCGTTCGATCTGAAGCCGCTCGCGGCGGGCTCCGCGGCGCCGGCCGTGTCGACCGGCGCGGCGAGCGCGCCCGCCGCGATGCCGAACGGCACTCAGGCAGTGAACGGCGTGGGCAATCTCGTCATCGGGCAATAAGCGCCGCTGCGGGTGTTACTCTTCGATATACGGCGTTGCGCGGCATTGCACAAGCCGCGCGCCGCAACATCATCGCGCCTCAACCGAATTCGCTCCGACATGACCAAATCCGACTCCAGCCGCGCATTGCAGACGCGCATCGTTCACCCGCAAGACGACCTCACGCCCGGCTTCGAGTCGTTTGCCGCGCCTGTCACGCGGGCTTCGACCGTGGTGTTTCCCGACCTCGCTTCGGTTCGCGCGCTCGACTGGCGCAACGACGCGCAATGGCGCTACGGCCTGCACGCCACGCCCACCTCGGCCATGCTGCAAAAGCGCATCGCCGAGATCGAAGGCGGCGAGCATGCGCTGCTGCAACCCTCGGGCCTCTCGGCCATCTCGAATGTCTACTTCGGACTGCTGAAGTCGGGCGACGATGTGCTGATCCCCGATAACGTCTATTCGCCGAACCGCGATCACGGCGACTGGCTTGCACGCGATTTCGGCCTCACGGTGCGCTACTACGATCCGATGATCGGCGCGGGCATCGCCGAGCTGATCCAGCCGAACACGAAGCTGATCTGGCTGGAAGCGCCCGGTTCGGTGACGATGGAAGTGCCCGACGTGCGCGCCATCACGGCGGCGGCGCGCGCGCGCAACGTCGTGACGGCCATCGACAATACGTGGTCGGCCGGCCTCGCCTTCAAGCCGTTCGAGCACGGCATCGACATCTCGGTGCAGGCGCTCACCAAGTATCAGTCGGGCGGCAGCGACGTACTGATGGGCGCGACCATCACCGCCGACCGCGATCTCTATCTCAAGCTCAAGGCGGCGCGCATGCGGCTTGGCATTGGCGTGTCGGTCGACGACTGCTCGCTGGTGCTGCGCGGGCTGCCGAGCATGAAGGCGCGCTTCGAGGCGCACGATCGCACCGCGCTCGCACTCGCAGGCTGGCTCAAGACGCGCCCCGAAATTGCGGCGATGCTGCACCCGGCGTTCGAAGATTGCTCGGGCCACGAGTTCTACAAGCGCGACTTCACGGGCGCGGGCGGTCTCTTTTCCGTGGTGTTCGACGAGCGCTATAGTGCGGCGCAGATCGACACGTTCTGCGAGTCGCTCGAACTCTTCGCGTTGGGCTGGAGCTGGGGCGGGGCGCATAGCCTGGCGATGCCGTACGACGTCGGTTCGATGCGCACGGCTGCGAGCTGGCCGCATCGCGGCACGCTGGTGCGTTTCTACATCGGTCTCGAAGAAGAAGCCGATCTGCGCGCCGATATCGAGCGCTCGCTCGCGAGGCTTGCGGAAAAAACAAGCACGCCTGAATAACCCGCGCAAAGCAACAACGGCCGCTCGCGTCCGCGAGGACACGAGCGGCCGTTGGCTTGTCTGAATGCCGCGAAACCCGAATCAGAAAAGACGCAGCAACCCGTCGAGCCCGACGAAGTTGAACGCGACGCTCGCGGCTTCCCGCACCACCGGCTTCGCGCGGAACGCAACCGACAAACCGGCCACGCCCATCATCTTGAGGTCGTTCGAGCCGTCGCCCATCGCGATTGCGCGGCGCGGGTCGATGCCGATCCCGGCACAGGTTTCGGCGAGCGTGCGCGCCTTCACGTCGGCGTTGACGATCTCGCCAGTCACGCGGCCCGTGAGCTTGCCGTCGACGATTTCGAGCGTGTTCGCGCGCGTGTAGTCGAGCCCGAGCCGCGCTTTCAGGCGCTCGGTGAAGAACGTGAAGCCGCCGGAGACCAGCAGCGTCTTCAGCCCCGCGGCCTTCGCGCCCGCGAGCATCTGTTCGGCGCCCGGCGAGAGCTGCAGGCGTTCCTCGTACACACGCTCCAGGGCGCTCGCGTCGAGCCCCTTGAGCAGCGCCACGCGGCGCGTGAGACTCTCGTTGAAGTCCTTGATCTCGCCGCGCATCGAGGCTTCGGTAATCGCCGCGACCTCGGCCTTCAGGCCGCAGAAGTCGGCGATTTCATCGATGCATTCGATCGTGATGAGCGTCGAGTCCATGTCCATCGCCAGGAGGCCGAAATCGGCCAGCGCGCGGCCCGTTTCGACGAATGCATAGTCGAGCTGATGCGTGCCGCAGTAGACCTCGAGGTCGGCGCGCTGGGCCGGCTCGGCGTTCTCGATGCGCAGCGCGTGAGCGTCGATCGGCGCGAGACGGCTGCCGCGGGCGAGGCCGAGGAGCGGCTTGTGATGGACGGTGTCGAGCGGGGCGGGACTCTGGATGACGAGGTTCATGGCTGGACGGGCAAAGCCGACGCACGGCGTCGTCGGATCGATCAGATGAAAAAGGGCGCAGTCGCGCGTGGGCGCTCAAGACCCCGCAGTGCTCCCTGCAGTGCGCGGCAAAGCGCGTCATTGTAACGTCCCGCTGACCGCTGCGGTCGCATGCTCCACCCCTCGCGCTTGCGCGGATGGCGGATGTTTCCCCGTTTTTGGCGTGCGTTCGCGATCACCTTTCAGCGACGAAAGCGGCCATTCGAGGCACAATGAAAGCTCATGCGGCGATCCGGGGGGGCGGCAGCCGCGTGCCGTCAACCGAACGTGTCGCGACTCGCGTCGCGCGATGCGTCATGTGCGCCAAGGCGCCAGGGGAACCGGTATGCAGGACGCTCGCAAGGCCCGAACCACGACATCTGCCCGAACGCCACGCGGCGAGCGGGCCTCGACATCGGACGCCGCCGCACCGGCCACGCCTGCCGCGTCCGTGCACCGCTTGCCTCGCACCGCACGGCGCCGGCGCGACGACTCCGCCGAAAGCGAAATCGACGGCATACGCATCACGAGCGCAAGACGCGTCATCGATGCGGACAGCGGCACGCACAAGCTCGAACTCGTGCGCTACTACGAGCGCGCCGCGCGCTGGCTCCTGCCGCAGCTGCGCGATCGCCCCGTGTCGCTCGTGCGCGCACCGCGCGGCTTGAGCGGAGAGATGTTCTTCCAGCGCCACCGCGGGCGGGCGCTGCTGCCCGAACTCACCGAACACGAAGGGCTCGACCCGGGCCATCCGCCGCTGCTCACGATCGATACGGCGAGAGCGCTGGTGAGCGCCGCGCAGATGGACGTCATCGAGCTGCACACCTGGAACGCCAGTGTCCACGACATCGAGCGCCCCGATCGGGTCGTGTTCGACCTCGACCCCGATCCGGCGCTGGGCTGGGACCGCATGATCGAGGCGGCACAGTCCACGCGCGCGTTGCTTGCGGAACTCAGGCTCGAATCGTTTTGTAAAACGAGCGGCGGCAAGGGGCTGCATATCGTCGTGCCGCTCACGCCGGAGGCGGGCTGGGATGACGCGAAGGCGTTCGCGCGTGCGGTTGCGCAGCATCTGGCCTCTGTCTGGCCCACGCAGATCACGGCCACCATGGGCCCCGAGCACCGCAAGAAGAAGATCTTCGTCGACTATCTGCGCAATGCGCGCGGCGCGAGCACGGCGCTCGCGTATGGCGTGCGCGCGCGGCCGGGCATGGGCGTGTCCGTGCCGATCGGCTGGGACGAACTGGAGGCGACGACGGGTGGTGCGCAATGGACGCTTGCGACTATCGACGCGCGCCTCGCTCAGATCGAGCAAGCCGATCCCTGGGCGGCCTATGGGCGCGTGCGCCAGAAGTTGACGGCGGAGCTGACGCTGAGTCTCGAAACAGCCGGCAAGTAAGCGCGCAATGGGAGGGCTTTGCGTGCCGGGTATGCACGACGAGTCGGCCATGCAGACGACGCCCGGCGCATCACCGCGCGCTGCCGGACGGCAAGCAAATTGCTCGCGATGACAAGCAGGATAAAACCTGGTCCGTTCGATGCATGTGCTCGGCGCAAGGCAGCGCGCAGCGCGCTAGACTGGTAACAGACCATCCGCCGCACGGGAGCGGAGCGTCGTACCTGGCGTTTCGCGGCTCGCCGCGTTCGTTGCATACGCCGCTTTTCGCTCGCGGGCGCGGCCGTTCCCGCCAGGAGGTGACGCATGCCTTGCCGCAGCTCCCGCCATACTCGCCGCCGCCACGCGGCGCTCGTCCAGTTTGTCCTCGCCGCTTCCTGCGCGATTGCGTTGCCGGCACTCGCGGCCACGCCGATCACGGTCACCTCGAAGGCCGCGACCGATGGGCCGATCCGCTACACGGTTCGAGTCGCGTCGAAGGCGTTCGGCGACGCTCAGGAGACCCGCACACTGCGCTCGGGCGATACCGACGACTTCACGTGGCGCACCACGCCGCCGGGCGGCGCGGTTGCGACGCCACAAGGCTGCCCGGACTACGCCGCGTTGCCGCTCGACGCGAACGGCGCGATGGTCCGGCAGACTCAGGTGCGTCTTGCGCCAATCGTCGCGAGCAATGGCACGGCCACCGTGCAGGTGAGCTTCCGCGCCCAGGCGCCCCACGGCACGCAGACGGTGTCGGCCAACGGCGCTTCGCTCACATGCCCCGCCGTGGTTGCGCATAGCGAGGTCGCGCATCTCACGATGCCCACCAATGGCACCGCGAAGATGCTCAAGCTCAGCGACGGCACGCAAATCACGATCTCGGCGCAGCGCTAGGGCGCGCCTGGAGCGGGATGGCCGGCGAGGCGCACAAAGCGCGCCGGCCGCGCGCGCCGCCCAGGCTTAAGCGCGTGCCTTGCGCTCGATCAGCCGCGCAACGAGAAAGCGATGCTCCGGCGAGAAGAGGCGCCGGTACGCGAGCAGTACCGCGCCCACCGTGCCGAGCGCCGACGAAGCCGCGATCAGGAACATGATCACGATCTGATAGCGTACGGCCTGTAGCGGCGATTGCCCCGCGAGCACCTGGCCCGTCATCATGCCCGGCAGGCTCACCACGCCGACCACGGCCATCTGGTTGAGCGTCGGAATCATGCCGGCGCGTACGGCCTCGCGCGCGCTCGCCTGCGCGGCTTCCCAGCGTGTCGCGCCCAGCGCGAGCGCGCTCTCCACACGGTCGCGCCGCGCGGTCAGTTCCTGCATCATGCGCTCCACGCCGAGCGAAACCCCCGTCAGCGTGTTACCGAGAATCATGCCGAGGATCGGAATCGCATATTGCGGCTCGTACCACGGCCGGATGCGGATCACCACGAAGAGCCCGACTGCCGCCACGAGCCACGCGCTCACCCAGATCGACACGATGCTGTCCGCGCGTTGCCCGCCATAGGTGCGCGCGCCGCGCTGCGCCCCCGCAAAGCCGGCGACCAGCGTCATGAGTACCATGAGCGGCAGCACGACGTACCAGCGGTTGAACGCGAACACCCAGCCGAGCACGTAACCGATCGCGAGCAGTTGCACGACGGTGCGCACGGCGGCCCACGCCAGCTTGCGCTCGAGGTCGAGCTTGAGCAGCACGGAGACCGCGCCGTTGACGAACACGAGCAGCGCCGCAATGGCGACGTCGCCGATGCCGAGGTTCTGCAGCACGCCGGGGCTCATTGCGCGGCTCCCTGCGTGAATGCCGCACGCGTGGCGGGTTCTTCGAGCACACCCGCGCGCATCGTCAGATGCCGCTCGCCCACACGCTGCGCCTGGGCGGGATCGTGCGAGACCCAGACCGTGGCGCGCGCGGTGCGCGCCTCTTCGAACCAGCCGGCTACGAGCGCTTCGACGGCGCGCGCCGATTCGGGGTCGAGAGACGCGGTTGGCTCGTCGAGCAGGAGCGCTTCGGGATCGAGCTGGAGCACGCGCACGAGCGCCACGATCTGCGCTTCGCCGCCCGAAAGCTCGGAGGTGTCGCGCGCGAGGAAGTCGCTGGAACGGCCGGTGGCGGCGAAGAGCGCGCTGGCGCGCGCCGCGTCGAATCGCACGTCGCGGTATACGGCTAGCGTATAGGGGTAGCGCAGATTGTCCTCGACGCTGCCGTCCAGCAGCGCGGGCCGCTGCCGCAGGTACGCAATATGCCGCCGATAGTGGACAATGCGCCCGCGCGTGACCGGTTCGTCATGCCAGCGCACGTCGCCGCCATCGAGCGGGTCGAGCAGCGCGAGCGCGCGCAGGAACACACTCTTGCCGGAGCCGGACGGTCCCGTCAGTACGGCGCGCTCGCCCGTCTGCAGGGCGAAATCCGTGGGATGCAGCAGCCACTGGCCGCGTTGCGCGTCGCGCCGGGAGACCTGGCGCGCCTCGACGAGCGACGCGCCATCGGCGTGGGGTGGGAGAAGTGGTTGGTGCTTGAGCATCGAAAGATTGCAAACAAGGCCGGCATACAGGTCGTGCGAGGCAGTCATGCAGATGTAACCGGGCACGCTGACTGCTCTTGCGGTATTGCAACATAGCAGGCCAAACAACAACGCATAACGTGGAGTACGCATGACGTCACCGCAGCCCAAGCCCTTCCGCCTTGGCCGCACGCTCGCCAGGATCATCGCATGGCTCGTCGCGGTTGTCGTCGTGTTGATCGCCGTGCTCGTCGTCTTCATCCTGACATTCGACTGGAACCACGCCAAACCCTACGTGAACGAGAAGGTCACCGAGGCCATCGGGCGGCCGTTCGCTATCGAAGGCGATCTCAAGGTGGGCTGGCAAAGGCCGCCCGGTGAAACGGGCTGGCGCGCGTGGGTGCCATGGCCGCGTTTTTCTGCCACGCAGATCGAGATTGCCAATCCCGACTGGACGAAGTCCCCGCACTTCGCCACGCTCGATGAAATCGACTTCGAGGTGGCCGTGCTGCCGCTTCTCGCGCACGACATCGTGATCCCGGCGATCAATCTCGTGAATCCGTCCATCGACGTCGAGCGTCTTGTCGACGGGCGCAACAACTGGACCTTCAAGCTGCCCGCCTCGAGCGGGCCGTCGACGTGGCGGCTCGATCTGCACGACATCACGTTCTCGAGCGGCAATATCGACGTGAGCGACCAGCAGACGAAAACCGACGTGAAGATCGCGGTGAGCCTGCTCGGGCACGGCATCCCGATCGGCAAGGTGATGGAGGAGCAGGAAGCGGCGTCGCGCCAGGGCTCCGCGCAGGTCATAGGGCGTGCGGGCGCGAACCGGCTGACGCAGCAGGTGCAGAAGGAACAGGCTTCGGAGGCGGCGGCCGCCAGCGCTGCGAGCGAGGCTAGCGGCGCGGCGGCTTCGGGCGTGCCGGCTGCTGCGAGTGTTGCCGGCACAACGACGGGCACGGCGGCCGCGACAAGCGCGCCCACGGCGGCCTCGCAGACGCTCGCCGCGAGCGGCGCCAGCAGCGCCATCGTCGGCTCGGGCGTGGCGCCCGCGCAGCCGCCCATGAAACAGCCGTTCTACGCGATCGGCTGGACGATCAAGGGCACGTATGGCAAGACGGCGCTCTCGGGCGATGGCAAGCTCGGCGGCGTGCTCGCCCTGCAGGACGCGAAGCGTCCGTTCCCGATCCAGGCCGACATGCGCGCGGGCGACATGCACATCGCGCTGGTCGGCACGCTCACCGACCCCATGCATCTCGCCGCCGTCGATCTGCGCCTGTGGCTGCAGGGGCAAAGCCTGGCGCACCTCTACAACCTCACCGGCGTGACGCTGCCCGAAACGCCGCCGTATGCCACCGACGGCCACTTCGTCGGCAATTTCAAGCCAGGTGCGAGCGTGTTCCGCTATGAGAACTTCACGGGCCGCGTGGGCGGCAGCGATTTGAACGGCACGGTGGTCTACCAGCAACGCACGCCACGGCCGCTCTTGTCTGGCGAACTGGTCTCGAACCTGCTGCAGTTCTCGGACCTCGCGCCGATCATCGGCGCAGACAGCAAGGCGAGCAAGAACCAGCGCGGCGACGCTGTGACCCAACCGGCCGATCGCGTGATTCCGGTCGAGCAGTTCCGCACCGACCGCTGGAACGCCATCGACGCCGACGTCAAATTCACGGGCCGGCGCATCATCAAGCAGGGCAGCCTGCCCGTTCAGGACCTCTACACGCACGTCACGATGACGAACGGCGTGCTCGTGCTCGACCCGCTGCAGTTCGGCGTGGCAGGTGGCACGCTCGGCACGCGACTGAACCTGGACGGCAACGCCGCGCCGCTCAAGGCGCGTGGCACGCTGGAGGTGCGCCACCTGAAGCTCAAGCAGCTATTCCCGAACGTCAAGACGATGCAGTCGGCGCTCGGCGAGATCAATGGCGACGCTTCGCTCACGGCGACCGGCAACTCGCCGGCGGCGCTCGCTTCGACCTCGAACGGCGAGGTGAAGCTGCTCGTCACGCAGGGCACGATCAGTATGCTGCTCATGGAGGCGGCGGGCCTGAACGTGGCGAACGTGGTCTACGAAAAGCTGTTCGGCTCGCGCGACGTGAAAATCAATTGTGCCGCGGCCGACTTCGTTGCGACCAACGGCGTGCTCGATCCGCGCGTGTTCGCGCTCGACACCGACGACGCTGTGATCGACATCGACGGCCCGATCGATCTGCGCGACGAGTCGATGGACATGAAGGTCCATCCGCATACCAAGGGATTTCGCATTTTCACGCTGCGCTCGCCGCTCTACGTGAAGGGCACCTTCAAGAACCCGCGCGTGGGCGTGGATGCGACGGCGCTTGCGCTGCGCGGCGGCGCGATGATCGGGCTCGGGCTGATCAACCCGTTCGCCGCGCTGATTCCGCTCATCGCGCCGAGCAACAACAAGCCGCTGCCGTGCGACACGCTATTCGCGCAGATGCATCAACACCCCGTGGCGCCGCCGCCGGGCCAGAAAATGCACGCGCTGCCAAAGCCCGACCTCGGAAGCGCAGGCGCGGGCGCGAGCGCGCCTACGGCGACTGACAAGGGCGACAAGGGTGATAAGAGCGCGAAAGCGGGCCCGGCAACGCGCAATGCGCCTTCGCCAGCCTCAGCTGGCAAGCCGACGCAAGGGCAGGAGCCGCTCTACAAGGGAAGCTGATTCGGCAAGCGGACGCGGAAAAACCACTGCGCCGGGCAATTCGCCCCGGCGCAGTGGTGCAGTGAACTTCGTTGAAAGCGCGATCTAGCGCAACGAGCGCGGCGCCGTGTCGCCGGCGGCGTCCTGGCGGCGTGTCACGCGTCGTGTGGTCATGGTCGGACGCGCCGCGCCGAACTCGGGCAGGACCCGGCCGCGCGCGCGGCTCGCGAACACGAGAAAGCCGAAGCCGTCCGCCTCGTACCAGTAACCGCCGTTCTCGAGGCCTTCGATCGGCTGCTCGAGCGCGTGAGCGATCGATTCGATGCAGCGCTTGCGCAACTCGCTCGTGCCCGGATAGGGTGGCTGCGCACCGCGCACGCTGCACAGGAGCACGTCGAGCCCCGGCAGGATATGCGCATAGAGCACGGGCTCGTCCTGCGCGCGCGCACGCGCGATCTTGGTATCAAGTTGGCCGAACGGTTTGAAATGGCTCAGCACGGCGAGAAATGACTCGTCGCCGTCAGCCTTGACGCGTTTGCGCTTTTTCGGGAAGGACATAAAAATTCGCCTGAAAAAGGTGGATTGCAGTACACGCAGCGTTCCCATGCGACCACTCCCGGACTGGTGCGCCGCACGTCGATCCTTTATAGCACACGGATTTGCTGTGTTCATGAGGATAGAGATGGGGACGGTCCGCTTTGACGGCGCGCGGATCGCCTGAAACGATCCGGCCTGCGCGGCCCGGCTTGCTGCCCCTGTTTCAAAACCCTCATTGCGCTCGCAAACGCCATGCCGGATCGCACGTCGCGCTCATGTAGACATCCCGGCGCTCTCTCGCTTGTCTCCGTCTCAATAATAGACCTGTGTGTGCGCTCGGTGTGGCGAATTGCCGCAAAAAAGCATGTTTTCCACGACGTGAGGTGTGTGGCGTCACACACATTGTCATCCTGAAAAATCGCGCAGATAATGTTGCGGTTCTGGTGCCAGCGGTTGCCCCAGGCGCCCCCAGCCGACTGGCGTCGCGAGGGTGGGCGCGGCGCAAGATCCTGCAAAACGCATTGCAAAAAGCGTGGCGAAAAGCACGGCGCGCCCAGACCCGCCACCGAACCAGACCGACATGAAACTCTTCGCCAAGGGGCTCTTGCTGATCGCGATTCCGAGCGTTGTCGAACTGGCGCTGCTCGGCGTCGTGTTCGACGCGCAGGGAAAGGCCGCGCTCGCGGCCAAACGTGCCGAGAACACGCAGCAAATTCTTTGGCAAGCCAACAGTCTCGTGGACCCGTTGCTGCGCGAAGCCGCGCGCGTGCGCACTGGCATCGTGCTCGAAGACCCTTCCTTCATCGATCGCCACGCCGTCTGGACCGAGTTCTCCGACCGCATCACGCTGCTCGCGCGCATGGTCGCCGACAATCCGCCCCAACTCGCGCGCGTCGAGCGCATGCGCGACGCCGCTTATGCATGGCGCAAGGAAGCGGGTGATATTGCCGATGCGTTGCGCACGGGGCATAGCGCGTCGTTCGCGCGCGTGGCGGGTAACGGCATGCCGCCCGAAATCGAAACGGTGCGCGAGGTGCTGGGCGACTTCATCGCCGAAGAAACGCGGCTCGACGAGGCCCGCGCAGCGATGCTGCGCGAGACGCGCGAGCGCCAGCAGGACGCACTTATTTTTGCCGTGGTGGGCTCGATGCTGATCTGGGCGTTTACGGCCATGGCGTTTGCGCGCAACGTGGGCGTGCGCCTTGCCGCGCTCGGCGCGAACGCCGAGCGTCTGGGCGATGGGGCGCCGCTCGCGCCACCGCTCTCGGGCGACGATGAAATCGCCGCGCTCGATGCGGTGCTGCATCAGACGAGCGCGCGGCTGCGCGTGGCCGAGCGCGAGCAGGCCGCGCTCAAGGCACAGTTGCAGGCGCGCGCCGCGGACCTGGCGAGCGCCAACGAGCATTTGCGCCAGGAGAGTCAGGACAACGAGATGTTCATCTACAGCGTGTCGCACGATTTGCGCTCGCCGCTCGTGAACCTGCAGGGTTTTTCGAAGGAGCTGCAGGTATCGTGCGACGACTTGCGCGCGCAGGTCGACGCGGCGGGGTTGCCCGAACACGAATATCGCGCGATGGCCGAAGTGCTCGACGGCGATGTCGATGAATCGCTGAAATTCCTGCGTCAGGCGGTGGCACGCGCGGCGGCCATCATCGACGCGCTGCTGCGCATCTCGCGCGCCGGCCGCCTCGAATACCGCTGGCAGCGTGTGAACGTCGCGCGGCTCGTCGAGCGCGTGCTGGGCGGCCTCGCCGAGGAACGCGCGAAGGCCGCGCGCATCGAGGTCGGCGAGTTGCCGCCCGCGTGGGGCGATCCGGCCGCACTCGAGCAGATCTTCGGCAACCTCATCGAGAACGCGCTGCACCATCTCGATCCGGCGCGGCCGGGCCGGGTCGAGATCGGCGCGCTGGAGGCCGGCGGCGAATCCGCCAGCGAACCCGGTAAAAGCGCGGGAAAGGACCCAGGGAAATCAGAGGCGGGAGAGCCTGGCGAGCGTACGCGGACTTATTTTGTGCGCGACAATGGCGTTGGTATCGCGCAAGCGTATCTGCCCAAGCTGTTCCGCGCTTTTCAGCGGCTGCACAGTGGCGAATCGCCCGGGCAGGGCACCGGCCTCGCGCTCGCCAAGCGTATTGCGGAGCGACATGGCGGGCGCATCTGGGTCGAATCGACCGAGGGCGCGGGCTCGACGTTTTTCGTCGCGCTGCCGGACCAGCCGTTGCGTACCACATAGCGGGTTTTCTGGCGCGCGCTGCGCGGCAAGCTTTCAACAAGCCTTGAAAAGTTCATGCAGGACGTAGGAGAGTCGAGATGACGAACGGGGAACAGGTCAGCATCGTGCTGATCGAAGACGACGACGGGCATGCCACGCTGGTCGAGCGCAACCTGCGGCGTTCGGGGATCTCGAACGGCTTTCTGCGCTTTCGCGACGGCCAGGAGGCGCTCGATTACTTTTTCGGCACGCCGGGCGATAGCCCGGCTGCGGCCGCGAACTGGCCGTCGCGCGACGCGCTCGGCAATTTTGTCGTGCTGCTCGACCTGCGCATGCCGCGCGTGGACGGCTTCGAGGTGCTGCGGCGCCTGAAAGCGGAGCCCGCCACGGCGTCGGTGCCGGTGATCGTGCTCACGACCACCGACGACCCTCGCGAGATCGAACGCTGCTATGAGCTCGGCTGCAACGTGTACATCACGAAACCGGTCGAATATGACGCGTTCATCGAGGCCGTTCGCCGACTCGGCTTCTTTCTCCAGGTCGTCAAGCTGCCGCCAGGACATCGCTTCGTCCAGGCGCGAGCGGCCGGCGCCCAATAACGCATCACGCGTGCATCACGCACGGAATCATCACGCATTGGCAACCGAATGGAAGAACGGCGGCAAACCCGACCCGTGCCCGAAGGGACGCTTCGCGCATGACTGAGGAACCCACGATGCTGGACGGCGCGCGCGTGCTCGTCGTCGACGACGACGAAGGCATCCTGCGCCTCGCGCGCAAATCGCTTCTGCGCGCCGGTGCGCGCGTGGACACCTGCACGGGCGTCGGGGAGGCGCGCGCGCTGCTCGCCGTGCAGACGCCCGACGTGCTCGTGCTCGACTATCAGCTCGACGGCGCGGAAACGGGCCTCGACTTCTTCCGCCGCCTGCGTGCCGACGATGTGCGCGTGCCGGCCATCCTCGTGACCGGCTTCACCGACGAATCTCGCGTGATCGCCGCGTTGCGCGCGGGCGTCTCGGATGTGGTGCCGAAATCGGGCGACTATCTTGACTATCTGCCTGAAGCCGTTGCGCGCGTGCTCTCGCAGGTGGCGCTGCAGCGCGCCTCCGACGAAGCGCTGCTACTGCGCGACCGCGAAGAGCACTACCGCACGCTCTCCGAAGCATTGCCGCACCTCGTGCTCACCTGCGGCGCGGACGGCAATTGCGACTTTGTCTCGAAGCAGTGGCTCGACTACACGGGTCTCGACGCGGACCAGTCGGATGGTCTCGCGTGGCTCGACGCCGTGCATGCGGACGATCGCGAAGAGATTCGCCAAACCTGGCTCACAGCCGTGAGCAGCGGTGCCACCGACTATCGCCACGAGTTGCGAATTCGCCGCCACGATGGCGTATATCGATGGTTCGATGTCCGAATCGTTCCGATGCGCGACCCGCGCGGCGGCGTAAACAAATGGTTCGGCAGTTGCACCGACATCGACTCGCAGCGCGAAGCGACCCAGGAGCGCGAGCGCCTGCTCGCCTCGGCGCAGGCCGCGCGGCAGACCGCCGAGGAGGCCAACCGCGCGAAAGACCGCTTCCTCGCTATGCTCTCGCACGAGCTGCGCACGCCGCTCACGCCGGTGCTCGCGGGCACGCGTCTGCTGGAGCAGATCCCGGGCCTGCCCGATGCGGCGCGCGCGGGTGTGCTGATGATCCGCCGCAATATCGAGCTTGAGGCGCGTCTGATCGACGACCTGCTCGATCTCACGCGCGTGGCCAACGGCAAGCTGAGCCTTGCGCTCGACACCGTTGACGTGCACGAGGTGATCGAGGCCGTGCTCGAGCTCTTCCATAGCGAAATCCAGATCAAGCAGCAGGACGTGCACGTCGATCTGCGCGCGCAGCAGCATTATGTGCGCGGCGACCGCGCGCGCCTGCAGCAGATGCTGTGGAACCTCGTGCGCAACGCCGCGAAATTCACGCCCGACGGCGGCCACATTTACGTGCGCACGCGCGACGAGCGCATGCAGGTGGAAATTGAGGTCGAGGATACGGGCATCGGCATCGCACCGGAGCAGATCGGCAAGCTCTTTCATGCCTTCGAGCAGGGCAGCCACAATCTCACGCGCCAGTTCGGCGGGCTCGGTTTGGGTCTCGCCGTGACGCGGGCGCTGACCGAGGCGCACGGCGGGAACGTCAGCGCGAAGAGCCCCGGCGCGCATTGTGGCGCGACCTTCACCATCGTGCTGCCGAGCGCGGCGCGGGGCGTGGGGGCGGCCGCGACCGCCGAGCTGCGCGGACCGCATCGGGTGGGTGCGCTGAACATCCTGCTGATCGAGGATCACGAGGACACCGCCGAGGTCATGTCGCAGCTGATGCGCGCAGGCGGCCACGAGGTGGCGGTGGCGGGCAGCGTGGCTGGCGCGCTCGCGCTCACGGCCAGCATGGCCTTCGACCTCGTGGTGAGCGACATCGGCCTGCCGGACGGCTCGGGCATCGACTTCATTCGGGCGTTTCGTGCGCAATCAACGGTGCCCGCCGTCGCGCTTACCGGCTTCGGAACCGACGACGACGTGCGCCGCAGCGTCGAAGCGGGCTTTACTGCGCATCTCACGAAACCCGTCAACTTCGAGCAGCTCGAACGGCTGATTGAAGAGGCCGTAGCCGCGCGCAGCGCGGCGGCCGAGCCCGATTCCGCCGCGCCTTGTCCCTGACTCTGCCTTGAGCCGGGCACAAAAAAGCCCGCGCGGCCTTGCGGCGGCGCGGGCTTTTGTCTGGACGCTTGTGAGGATCAGCGCGGACTGTTCTGCAACGAATCGCGGATCTCGCGCAGCAGCAGCACGTCTTCGGGCGTGGGCGGCGGCTCGGCGGGCGCGGCGGCTTGCGGCTGGCGCAGCTTGTTGATGAACTTCACCATCAAAAAGATGATGAACGCGAGGATGACGAAGTTGATCACCGCGGTGATGAACGAGCCATAGCCGAACACGGCCACGCCAGCGGTCTGCAGGTCCTTGTACGACTCGGGGTTGCCTTTATAGCTGGCCGGAATGTGGCCGAGCCGCACGAACATATTCGAGAAGTCGAGGCCGCCCGTGATCACGCCGATGACCGGCATGATGAGGTCTTTCACGATTGAGTTGACAATGCTCGAGAACGCGCCGCCGATGATCACACCGACGGCGAGATCCATCACGTTGCCTTTGACGGCGAATTCCTTGAACTCCTGGACGATGCTCATGAGCGGGCTCTCCCTGAATGGCGCAGCACGGGGCTGGGGTCAATACGGCATATTGGCGCAATCATAGCGAACGCATCCATATCGCGGTAGCAATTTGACATTCCCTGACGTTTTGCCAGGGACGGCGACGAAGTCCCGGCGAACGCACGCGGCGTGCCCACCGCGCTAACTTTGGGCCGCGTTTGGATTCAGTGCGCGAGCGAGATCTGCTGGTGGAAAGTCGCCGGGTCGGTATTGGTGCCACACAGCAGCACGCCCACGCGCTTGCCTTGCAGCGTGTCGCGCAGCGGCCCGAGCAGCCCCGCCGTGGCGGTGGCGCAAGCGGGCTCGACGGCGAGCTTGAGTTGCTCGAAGAGCACGCGCATTGCGCTGCGCAACGCCTCGTCGGAGACCGTGACGACGCGTTCGAGATGACGGCGGCACAGCGTATAGCTGTATTGCTCCGCATGCGGCGCCATGAGCGAGTCGGCGATCGAGTGCATGTGGGTCAGGCGCACCGTGTGGTTCGCGGCGAAGCTGCGTGCCATCACGTCCGAGCCCTCGGGCTCGACGCCATACACGCGCACGCGCGGATTCGCGAGCCGCAGCGCGGTGGCGACGCCCGCAGCGAGACCGCCACCGCCAATGGGCACGACGACCGCGTCGAGATCGGGCGCCTGGGTGGCCCATTCGTAGCCGAGCGTGGCCGTGCCGAGCACCGTGCGATAACCGTTGAAGGGATGCACGAAATAGCGTCCCTCGTCGGTCTCGATGCGACGCACGATCTCGAACGCCTCGCTGCTGTTGCCCGCCACGACGATTTCCGCGCCAAAGCGCTTGCACTGCGCAACGCGCGCCGCGCTCGCGGTGCGAAAGAGCACGACCTTCGCGCTGATGCCAAGGCGCATCGCCGCATACGCCACCGCAATGGCGTGATTACCGCCCGAAACGCACGTGACGCCAGCGCTGCGTTGCGCGGCGTCGAGTGCGAGCAGATGCGTGAACGCGCCGCGCACCTTGAAGCTGCCGCTCGACTGCAACAGCTCGAACTTGAAGTTCACGAGCGTCGCTTCGAGCGTGGACAGGTCGTGGCGGTCGAACACCGGTGTGCGCAGCACCCACGGCGCGAGCGCGAAATGCTGCGAGGCGATCTCGTCGAGCGTAGGGATCGCCTCACCGTCTATCGTGTGGCTGGTGGGGAGCGGCGCGGCGGTGGACATAATGGTGCGCGTCCAGCGTGGTTACTGTGCCAGGGCTTCGACGGACATGCCGTGCACGAGCTTGCGCAGGAAACCTTCGCAGGCCGCGAGCTGTTCGAGCGAAACATATTCGTTCGGCTTGTGCGCCTGCTGAATGTCGCCCGGACCGCACACCACGCTCGGAATGCCCGCGCGTGCGAAGAGGCCCGCCTCAGTGCCATAGGCCACCTTGAGGCGCGCCTGGTCGGCGGTGAGCGCGCGCACGAGCTGCGTGATCGCGGCTTGCTCGGTGGCGTCGAGACCGGGTGCCGCGGCGATCTTCGTGAACTCGATCGCGCCCACCGCATGTTCGCGCTGCATCTTCGGCACGAGCGTTTCGCGCGCGTACTGCTCGATACGCGCGAAGATCGTGTCGGGGTTGAGCGTCGGCAGATTGCGGAACTCGAACGCGAAGCGGCATTCGGCCGGCACCGTGTTGATGGCGTTGCCGCCTTCGATCGTGCTCGTCTGCGCGGTCGTGAACGGCACGTCGTAAAGCTCGTCGAACGGACCGTTCGCGCGGAACTCGTCGGCCATGTCGCGGATGTAGCAGATGAGGCGCGCCGCATACTCGATCGCGTTGAGGCCGCGCGGCGTGAGCGACGAATGTGCGGCCTGGCCGCGCACGCAGCACTGGTACGCGTTGATGCCCTTGTGCGCAACGATGGGGCGCATGCTCGTGGGCTCGCCCACGATGCAGCCTTCAGGTTTCACGCCGCGCTTCACGAGTTCTTCGATCATGAGCGGCGCGCCTACGCAGCCCACTTCCTCGTCGAACGAGAGCGCGAGGTGCAAGGGCTTGGCGAGTTTCGTCTGCTGGATCTCGGGCAGGAGCGTGAGCGCCGCGCCGATGAATCCCTTCATGTCGCAGGTGCCGCGGCCATAGAGCAGGCCGTCGCGAATCTCGGGCTTGAACGGGTCGCTGTCCCATTTCTGGCCGTCCACCGGTACCACGTCGGTGTGGCCCGAGAGCACGATGCCGCCGTTCGTCTCGCCGTCGTGCGCGGGGATCGTGGCGAACAGGTTGGCCCATTTGCCGTCGCGGCCATAGGTGAGCGTCGATTCGATGCCGCGCGCGCGCAGATCGTCACGCACGGTCTCGATCAGGCCGAGATTCGGATGGCGGCTGACCGTGTCCATCGAAACAAGGCGGGTGACCCAGGGAAGCGACGCGGGAAGGGCGGCGGAAGGCGTGGACGACTGCGCTGTTTCAGCGGCGAGGGACATGTTGGACTCCAGCTTGCTTGTATTCTTCATCTTACCCAAAAAGAATGCGGCAAGCCAAAGCTGCGGGTAGTGCGGCGTCCCACGCAGCGGGCGATTGCGATGGGCATGGCGCGCTGCAGCATGACGTGAAAACGCCCGCGCTCAGGGCAAACCGCGCGGGCGTCCGAAGATGCTGAAAAGGCGTTCAGCGCGATGCGCCAGCGCGATTGGGCGCACCGAGCGCGCGCAACGTCTCCTTCACGGTGGCCACGCGCACCGCGAGGTCGGGGCTGCGCGTTTCGATGCGCAGCTTGTCCTGCCCTGCGAGCTTGATGTGCTTGTGTTTCTGCACCATCTCGATGATGCGCATGGCGTCCACGGGCGGATTCGGCACGAACTGCAGGCCAATCACCGCTTCGCCCGCATCGATCTTCGTGATGCCGAGCGGCTTGGCCGCAAGACGCAGACGGTGCGTTTCGATCAGCGCATGCGCCTGCGCCGGCATCTTGCCGAAGCGGTCGATCAGCTCTTCCTGAATACCGTCGATCGAATCGTCGTGCTCGCAGTTCGCGAGTCGCTTGTAGAGCGAGAGGCGCTCCTGCACGTCGCCGCAATAGTCGGCGGGCAGGATGGCGGGCGCGTGCAGGTTGATCTCGGTGGTCGCCGCGAGCGGCGCGTTGAGATCGGGCTCGCGGCCGTCTTTCAGCGCCTTCACGGCGTCGTTGAGCATGTCCGTATAGAGCTGGAAGCCGATCTCCTGGATCTCGCCCGACTGCTTGTCGCCGAGCACTTCGCCCGTGCCGCGAATCTCCAGGTCGTGCATCGCCAGATAGAAGCCCGAACCGAGTTCTTCCATCTGCTGGATGGCTTCGAGCCGGCGCTGCGCCTGCTTCGTGAGCCCTTGCGGATCGTGCACGAGCAAATACGCGTACGCCTGGTGGTGCGAGCGACCGACGCGGCCGCGCAACTGGTGTAGCTGTGCGAGACCGAATTTGTCGGAACGGTGGATAAGGATGGTGTTCGCGGTCGGCACATCGATGCCGGTCTCGATGATCGTGGTACAGAGCAGCACGTTCGCGCGCTGCGCCACGAAATCGCGCATCACGGTCTCGAGTTCGCGCTCGTGCATCTGGCCGTGCGCCACGGCGATACGCGCTTCCGGCACGAGCGCTTCGAGCATCGCACGGCGGTTCTCGATGGTTTCGACCTCATTGTGCAGGAAGTACACCTGGCCGCCGCGCTTGAGTTCGCGCAGCATGGCCTCGCGAATCACGCTGTCTTCCTCGCGGCGCACGAAAGTCTTGATGGCGAGACGCTTTTGCGGCGCGGTCGCGATCACGGAGAAGTCGCGCAAGCCTTCGAGCGCCATGCCGAGCGTGCGTGGAATCGGCGTGGCGGTGAGCGTGAGCACGTCCACTTCCGCGCGCAGCGCCTTGAGCGCCTCCTTCTGGCGCACGCCAAAGCGGTGCTCCTCGTCGATGATTACGAGCCCGAGGCGCTTGAACTGAACATCGGACGAAAGCAGCTTGTGCGTGCCGATCACGATATCGACGCTGCCGTCGTTGATCTGCTGGATCGAGCCGCTCACTTCCTTCGCGGTCTTGAAGCGCGACAGCTCGGCGATGCGCACGGGCCAGTCGGCGAAGCGGTCCGTGAAGGTTTGCGTGTGCTGCTCGGCGAGCAGCGTGGTGGGCGAGAGAATCGCCACCTGCTTGCCGCCCATCACGGCGATGAACGCCGCACGCAACGCCACTTCCGTCTTGCCGAAGCCCACGTCGCCGCATACGAGGCGGTCCATCGGCTTGCCGCTCGTCATGTCGCCGATCACGGCGGCGATCGCCGCGGCCTGGTCAGGCGTTTCCTCGAAGCCGAAACTCTCCGCGAACTTGACGTAGTCGCGCGGTTCGAGTGCGAACGCGTGGCCCTCGCGCGCGGCGCGGCGCGCGTAGAGGTTCAAAAGCTCGGCAGCGGTGTCGCGGATCTGCTGCGCGGCCTTGCGGCGCGCCTTTTCCCACTGGCCCGAGCCGAGCGCGTGCAGCGGCGCGCTATCGGGATCGGCGCCGCTGTAGCGCGAAATTACGTGCAACTGCGACACCGGCACGTAGAGCTTGCTACCGTTCGCGTATTCGAGGTGCAGGAACTCGGTGTCGCCTTCGCCGAGGTCCATCGTCACCAGGCCGTGATAGCGGCCGATGCCGTGCTGCGCATGGACCACTGGATCGCCCACTTTCAGTTCGGAGAGGTCGCGCACCATCGAGTCGACGTTGCTCGCCTGTTCCTGGCGGCGGCGCCCGGTGCGGCGCGCGAGCGGCCCGTAAAGCTCGGTTTCGGTGATGACCGCGAGTTCCTCGCCTGGCAGCGAGAATCCCGTGGAAAGCGGCGCGACGCCCAGCGCGAAGCGCTCGTCGCCGGTGAGCCAGTCCTCGAAGCTATCCGTGCCCGCGGGGCGCAGATGGTTGTCGGCGAGCAGTTGCGCGATGGTTTCGCGCCGGCCGGCCGACTCCACCGCGAACAGCACGCGGTTTTTCGTCGCGTCGAGGTACGTGCGCAGCGAAGCGAGCGGGTCGTCGGCGTGGCGGTCGATCGCGAGGGTCGGCAGCGCCGTGGCCCAGCCGCCCGCGCTCGTGGCGGGCAGCACGAGGCGCGCGAAGGGCTTCGCGAACGCGAAGAAGTCCTCGTCGGTCAGGAAGAGGCGTTGCGGCTCCAGGATCGGCCGCTCGCGGTCGTGCGAGAGGAAGTTGTGGCGCTGCTTCGTGTCGTTCGTGAAGCGGCGGATCGCGGCGTCGAGGTCGCCCGAGAACACCAGTTGGGCGTTTTCGGGCAGATAGTGGAAGAGCGTAGCCGTCTCTTCGAAAAAGAGCGGCAGGTAGTATTCGATGCCAGCCGAAGGCACGCCGTTGCCCATGTCCTTGTAGATCGTCGCGCGGCTCGGGTCGCCCTCGAACACCTCGCGCCAGCGGCTGCGAAACGCCGTGCGCGCGGCTTCATCGAACGGGAACTCGCGGCCAGGCAGCAGGCGCACGTCCTTCACGGGATAGAGGCTGCGCTGGCTGTCCGGATCGAACGCGCGGATCGAGTCGACCTGGTCGTCGAACAGGTCGATGCGATAGGGCAGTGGCGAGCCCATCGGAAAGAGGTCGATGAGCGAGCCGCGCACGCAGTATTCGCCCGGGCGCACCACCTGGCTCACGTGCTCGTAGCCCGCGAGCGTGAGCTGCGACTTGAGCTTCGCTTCGTCGAGGCGCTCGCCCTGCGAGAACGAGAACGTATAGGCCGCGAGGAACGATGCGGGCGGCATGCGGTAGAGCGCCGTGGTGGCCGGCACGATGAGAATGTCGCAGCGGCCTTCGCCGAGATCGTGCAGCGTGGCGAGGCGCTCGGAAACGAGGTCCTGGTGCGGCGAGAACGTGTCGTACGGCAGCGTTTCCCAGTCGGGCAGGAGGCGCACGCGCGCCTCGGGCGCGAAGAACGGAATCTCCTGGGCAAGCCGCTGCGCGTCCACGGCGCTGGCGCAGATCACGGCAAGCAGCGGGGCGGCGCCGGCGCGCGCGGCTTCGCGGTAGCGGGCGATCAGGAGCGCGTCGGACGAGCCGTGCGTGCCGTCGAACGCGTAGCGCTGCCCCGGCTTGACGACGGCAACGGGGGACGGAGATTGCGAGGAAGCGGCGATATCGGACATGGGCAACAGGGTGGCCGACGCTTGTGTCGGCGCTTGTGTCGGTTTGGTGGCCAGTTCAGTTCGGGCAGAGTGCAGCGCCAGAATATGGGGGCCGGTTTCTGGTCTTCAAGTCAATTCGGCGCGCTTTTACTTACGTTGCGCGGGCATTCTATGGCCGTTTTGCGGACGTCCTGCGTGCGGGTAAGGGACCTATTATAAAATCCGTCCTTTACTTTGACTCATGCGGCTCGCGACACCGTGACTTCACGCCTCTTTGCCCTGATTCCGTGCGCCGGCACCGGCAGCCGTTCGGGCTCGGCCATGCCGAAACAATACCGAATCGTTGCCGGACGCGACCTCCTGCACTATACGCTCGCCGCTTTTGACGCCTGCAACGAATTCTCGCAGACGCTCGTGGTGATTTCTCCCGACGATAACCACTTTGACGCCCGGCGCTTCGGCGGCTTGCGCTTTGCCGTGCGCCGCTGCGGGGGCGCCTCGCGCCAGGCATCGGTCTACAACGGCCTCGCCGCGCTCGCCGAATTCGGCGCAACCGACGACGACTGGGTGCTCGTGCACGACGCCGCGCGCCCCGGCATCACGCCCGCACTGATCCGCGCGCTGGTCGAGTCGCTCAAGGACGACCCCGTGGGCGGCATCATGGCGCTCCCGGTGGCCGACACGCTCAAGCGCGTCGCGCCGAAGGACCCCGCGGCGCCCGGCGCGCATATCGCGCGCACCGAATCGCGCGACGGCCTCTGGCAGGCCCAGACCCCGCAGATGTTCCGCATCGGCATGCTGCGCACGGCGATCGAGCGCGCGCACCAAGACGGCCACGATCTCACCGACGAAGCGAGCGCGATCGAATGGCTCGGTCACGCGCCGCGACTCGTGCAGGGCAGCCTGCGCAATTTCAAGGTGACGTACCCCGAAGATTTCGCGCTCGCCGAAGCGATTCTCAGCCGGCCCGCAGAGTAAGCGCGCCGCAATCCTCTTACCCGGAACCCCAATCATGGACATCAGAATCGGACAAGGCTACGACGTGCACGCGCTGGTGCCCGGCCGCCCGCTCGTGCTCGGCGGCGTGACGATCCCCTACGATCGCGGCCTGCTCGGCCACTCGGACGCCGACGTGCTGCTGCACGCCATCACCGACGCGCTGTTCGGCGCCGCCGCACTCGGCGACATCGGCCGCCATTTTCCGGATACCGACCAGCAGTTCTACGGCGCGAACAGCCGCGTGCTGCTGCGCGAATGTCTGCGCCGCGTGCAGGAGGCGGGCTTCACGCTCATGAACGTCGATACCACGGTGATCGCGCAGGCGCCCAAGCTCGCGCCTCACATCGAATCGATGCGCAAGACGATCGCCGAAGACCTGAACCTGCCGGTCGAGCGCGTCAACGTGAAGGCGAAGACGAATGAAAAGCTCGGCTATCTCGGCCGCAGCGAAGGGATCGAAGCGCAGGCGGCGGTACTGTTGCTGCGCGCGTGAGCGGTCATTCAACCCTCGTTTTGAAGGGTGAACGGCGGGGTTGAGCGGCGCGAGCAGGGCGCGTGCCTGCTCCCCACCTGACGGCGATGATTGCAGCTGCAATCATCGCCGTTGCTTTTCTTGCCGATTAATTTCCGTTTTTTTCGTCCCATACTGAACCGGTAACCGGAAGTGGGGAGGACGATGGCGGGAGTTGAAAGACGCGTGAAAGGCCTCGATGGCCTGCGGGCGCTGGCAGTGGTGCTCGTGTTCCTCTCGCACAAGGCCCACGTCGACGCGATCGATGCGGGCAAGATCGGCGTTTGGCTGTTCTTTCTGATCAGCGGCTATCTGATCATCGGTGAGCTGCATCGCAATCGGGTTCGTATCGAGCAGCACGGCGCGCGCACGGCCGCGCTGCTGTACGTTTTTTTCATGAAGCGCGCGCTGCGTATCTTTCCCGTGTACTACCTGCTGCTCGTTGCGCTCACCATCGCGCATGCGAGCTTCTATCAGCGCGATGTCGATCTCGGGCTCGCCTGGCATTTCGTTTTCCTCTCCAATTACTGGATCGGCGTGGTGCACGACGGGTGGCCCGGCACCGTTTCGCATTTCTGGAGCCTCGCGGTCGAGCAGCAGTTCTATCTCGTCGCGCCGTTTGCGTTGCTGTTCGTGCGCGCGTCGCGCCATCTCACGCTCTGCGCGGTGGTCATCGCGGCGGCTGCGTTCGCGCATCTCGCGCTTTACGAGGAAGGGGCGATCGCGCCGCTCATCTACGCATTCTCGCCGTGGAATTTCGCCATGCTTGCGCTCGGCGGCGCACTGGCGATTGGAGCCGCGCGTGTGCCATTGCGCCCGGGGGCATTAAGCGCAGTGTGGTTCGTTGGTGCGTGTGCGGCGATCGCCGGCTTCGCGCTGGCGCGCGCCGATTGTGCTGGCTGCACCGACGGCGTGACGAGCGCGGCGATGCTGCCGGGCTGCTTCGACATCGGGCTCGCGCTCTCGCTCGGCGCGTTGTTCCTGTGGCTCGTGCGTCGTCAGGACAGCGTACTGGTCGCGGCGCTGGAACTGCGGCCGCTGGCCTGGCTCGGCACGATCAGCTACGGCTTCTATCTGTTTCACAACCTCGTGCCGGCGCGTCTTGGCGTGGCGCCGGGGCTCTATGCGCGGTTTCACGTGCCCGAGGTGGCGCAGCCGGTCCTCGCGCTCGTGCTGCAGTTCGCACTGGCCGTGCTGCTCGCGCATCTGTCGTGGCAGGTGCTCGAAAAGCGCGTGCTCGAGTGGAAGCGGCCGCTCGAAACGGCGATACGCAACCGCCTGCCCACCCGCGCGGCAGCGAGCCAGACGTGATGCGCGGCGGCGCGTAGCCTAGAGCGTTCCGCCGCCGACTTCGCGGCCGTCCGGACACAGCTCGCCGGTCTGTAACCCATCGAGCACGCGCAGCACTTCTTCGGCGCTGCGCCCGACGTTCAGGTTGTTCACCGTGACATGCTGGATCGTGTTGTCGGGATCGACGATGAACGTCGCGCGCAGCGCCACGCCCGCTTCCTTGTCGCGTATGCCGAGCTGATCGATGAGTTCGCCCTTCACGTCGCCGAACGAAAAGTGATTGAGGCGATCGAGACTCTTGTCCTCGCGTCGCCACGCGAGCTTCACATATTCGTTGTCGCAACTGCCGCCAATCACGACCGTTTCGCGGTCATCGAATTCCTTGATGAGCCGTGCGAACGCGACGATCTCGGTGGGGCAAACGAGCGTGAAATCCTTCGGGTAGAAGTAGATGACCTTCCACTTGTTGGCGAAGGTCTGCTCGGTGATTTCGGTGAACGCCGATTCGCCGTTTTCTTCGGGATGGTTGAAGCCGGGCTTCGCGGCCGTGACGGTAAAGGCTTCGAGTTTGTCGCCGACGGTTTTCATGGCGGAGGTCCTCAGACGAGAGACGGGCCCGGGCGGCCCGCTTTGACGCCGCGCGCGGTGCGCAACGCGGCGTGCCCATGAAAACGATTGTCGCAGGTGCAGGCGGCGCGTGGTGTGAGGGTGCGCCGCCGCCGGCTCTCGATCAGGCGAGGCGGAGACTTAGGCGCCCTTGGCGAGCGGGAACTCGATCGTCACTTCGAGGCCGGGGCCTGGCAGCCGGTTGCGCAGGCGCAGCGCGCCGCGATAGCGGCCCACGAGGCGCTGCACGATGGCCATGCCAAGTCCGGTGCCATTCGCCTGCGTACGCGCCGTGTCTACGCGGTAAAACGGGCGCGTCACGAGCGGGAGCTGATCCTCGGGAATGCCCGGGCCTTCGTCGACCACCGAGAGCTCGACGCGCGAATGAGAGACGCGCGTTTCGAGCATGATGTGCGGAATGCCGTCGGTTTCGCTCGCGCCGTACTTGCGGGCGTTCTCGATCAGGTTGCCCACGACGCGGCGCATGTCGGTGTCGTCGGCTTCGATCATGGCCGAAGGCGCGAGCCGCGTGATGAGACGCACGCCATCTTCGCTCGCCATGCGCCCGGCCATCTCGCCGGCGATGACCGAGAGGTCGACGCGCTCGGGCATGCGCTGGGCGGGCCGTGCGTAATCGAGGAAGCGGCCGATGATCATGTCCATCTGCTCGATGTCGTCGATCATCGCGTCCTTGGTGGCCTGGTCGGACGGACTCATCTCCGTCTCGAGCCGCAGGCGCGCGAGCGGCGTGCGCAGATCGTGCGAGATGCCCGCGAGCATCAGCGCGCGGTCGGCCTCCAGCTGCTCGAGGTCCCGCACCATCTGGTTGAACGAGCGATTCGTTTCGGCCGCGACGCCCATGCCGCTCTCGGGCAAGGGCGCGGGCGGCTGCCCCGAGCCCAGCATGCGCGCCGACATGGCGAGACGCGCGAATGGCCGGTTCACGAGACTCGTGATGAAGGCCGCCCCGAAGAGCGATAGCGCAAGCGCAGAGACACCCCATCCGACCCACTGCAGGCCTGTGACGTTGTCGAGCTGGTCGCGGTCGAGCGCGACCCAGTAGTCGTCGTCGTCGATCTTGAAGCTGATCCACACGCCCGGAATGTCGTTCACGGACTGCGCGATCACGGTGTCGTCGCCAAGACGCCCGCGGATGTCGTGCTCGATCAGGCGATTGAGCGACTCGTCGGGCTGGAGCTTGTATTTGTCGGTGGTTTCGCGCGGGTACACGCGCACGCCCTCGTTGCTCTCGAGATCCTGCAGCAACGCGCGGCGCAAATCGGGATCGGAGTAGAGGAGCGCCGTGCGCGTGAGCTTCACGATCGCGACGAGCTGGAGCGCCACGCGCTGCGCGCGCGGCTCCCGCTCGATCACGCGAAAGCTCTGGAACCACGCGGCGAGACTCACTGCGATGAGAAGGGCGATCAGCAGGAAGGTGCGCCAGAACAGATCGCCGAACGCGAGCGTGAGCAAACGCCGGTCAATCCGCATGGACCCTTCCCGTTTCAACAGAGGCAGTGCAGACAACGAGACTCCATCCAGGATCACGCGGCGCCGTCGGGAATGAACACGTAGCCGAGGCCCCAAACCGTTTGAATGAAACGCGGGCTGCCCGGATCGGGTTCGATGAGCTTGCGCAGGCGCGAGATCTGCACGTCGAGGCTGCGGTCGAACACTTCGTATTCACGGCCGCGCGCGAGCTCCATGAGCTTTTCGCGGGAGAGCGGTTGGCGCGGATGACGCGCGAACACCTTGAGCACCGAGAATTCGCCCGTGGTGAGCGGGATTTCCTGGCCGGCCTTGGTGAGCGTACGCGTGGCGAGATTCAACGCGAATTCGCCGAACTCGAACACTTCGGTGGTTTCCGAGGGCGCGCCCGGCAGTTCGGACGGCGCCTGACGGCGCAGCACCGCGTGAATGCGCGCGACGAGTTCGCGCGGGTTGAAGGGCTTGGGCAAATAGTCGTCGGCACCCATTTCGAGGCCGACGATGCGGTCCACGTCCTCGCCCTTGGCGGTGAGCATGATGATGGGCGTGCGGTCGTTGCTACCGCGCAGACGCCGGCAGATCGACAGCCCGTCTTCGCCTGGCAGCATGAGGTCGAGCACCAGCAGGTCGAAACGCTCGCGCACCCACAGCTTGTTCATGGCGGGGGCGTTTTCGGCCACATAGACATTGAAGCCCTGCTCGCCGAGGTAGCGGCGCAGGAGGTCCCGCAGTCGGGGATCGTCATCGACAACGAGAATTTTGGACGGGTTTTTGGTTTCCATGCCTGGCATCTTAGCGCGATTGGATACTGATGCGAGTTTGCACCAATTATCAGGTTACAGTCAGTTACAAAATTTACCCGTGCTGTGCCACGACGGCAAGCACTGACAGATAGACTTCTTTACGTAAAGCGGCTGTTCGGTAGATACTTCATTCGACTTTAAAATTCATGCCCGCGCCGAGCCGGGTTCGTACATGTATTCGAGGTAGCCGTTTGCCGCGTCAAGAAGGGAACAAAACGATGGGAGGGGTCAGGCCGACAATGCGCCACACCATGCTTGCACTGGCGCTTGCCGGTGGCGTGGTGGCTGCACTGGAGTCGGTGCCGGCCCGGGCCCAGCCCTCCGCAGACCGCTACGAGAACCCGCCGTCCTCCGCTCGCTCGCCGGGCGGCAAACCGTCCATGCGGCGCGTACGCAGCGACACGATCCCGCGCCCCGCATCGGACATCAACCAGCGTCCCGCAGTTCCCTCCGATCTCGATCAGCGTCGCCGCGACGGCCATATGACGCCCGAAGAGCGGCGTCTCTTGCGCCAGCATATCGAAGACGCCGTGCGCGAACTGTACAAGCGCTGATACCGCTGCGGCGCGCGTAAATGCCGCGCTGCTGCGATTACGCGGCGATAACGGTTACGCGATTTTTTCTTCGCACATCGCTCACGCCTTTCTCGTGCCTTTCATGATTTTATCGGCATCGAAGCGCGCATGCGTGCACTCGCGCCGCCGAAACGCGCTGAAAAATACCGTAGCAATTGCACAGTCAACATCCGTTTCGCCACAGCCGTTAAGCCGGTACATTCATTGACTGCGCCGGCGGTTTCGTCGTGCGCCCATTCATTATGAGCGACTCCAGACGGTCGAGGCCAAACGCGCAGTCCGCCGCCCACGCATCGGCGCCCGACGACGGCGCGGATGCGCTGCTCGACGCCGACGACGCCCGCCATCTTCTCGTACGCACGGGCTTCGCGCCGCGCGAAAGCGAAGTCGCGCCTTATGTGGGGCTCACGCGAGAGCAGGCTGTCGCGCGGCTCATCGGCGGCGCGCGCGGCGAGGCGCTCACGCCGCCGCCCGCATGGGCCGCCGAAGTGCCGCCGAGCCGGGCACAGCGCAGCGCGTGGACCGCCGAAGAACGCCAGCAAGCGCAGCGCCAGCGCGGTGCACGCTATGACGAATTGCGCGCGTGGTGGCTGCGCGAGATGCTCGTCACGCCTTCGCCGCTGACCGAGCGTATGACGCTCTTCTGGCACAACCACTTCACCTCGGGGCAGGACAAAGTCGGCGAGCCGCAGTTGATGGCCGCGCAAAACGCGTTGTTGCGGCGCGATGCGCTGGGCAGTTTCGCGAGCATGCTGCACGCGGTCGCGAAGGACCCCGCGATGCTGCTTTACCTCGACGGCGCGAGCAATCGTAAAGGCAGGCCCAACGAGAATTTCGCGCGCGAAGTGATGGAACTGTTCACGCTGGGCGAAGGGCAGTACTCGCAGCGCGACGTTGCCGAAGCGGCGCGTGCCTATACGGGTTGGAGTCTCGATCCCGACACCCAGGCGTTCGTCTGGCGCGCCGACTTGCACGACGACGGCGAAAAGACCGTGCTTGGACGCAGCGGTGCGTTCGATGGCGACCAGGTGCTCGACATCCTGCTCGCGCAGCCGCAAACTGCGCGGTATGTGTCGGCCAGGCTGTGGCGCGAGTTCATCTCCGCCACGCCGGACGATGCGCAGCTCGCAAGCGTCGCCGATCGTTTTCGCGCAAGTGGTTATGAAATCAGCGCCGCGCTTCGCGCGCTCTTCGTCGCTCCCGCGTTCTGGGATGAACGCAATCGGGGTGTGCTCGTGAGTTCGCCGGTAGAGTTCATCGTCGGCACGATGCGGCGCTTCGACGTCGCTTATGGCGATACGCTGCCGTTCGCGCGCCGCTCGGCCGCGTTAGGCGAGAACCTGTTCTATCCGCCGAACGTGAAGGGGTGGCCCGGCGGGGCGTCGTGGATCAATAGCTCGACGCTGCTCGCGCGCAAGCAGTTCGTCGAGCAGCTGTTTCGTGCGACGGAAGCAGGGCGGCCGCATGCTTCCGTCGCAGCGACGAAGATCGCGGCAAGCATGCCGCAAAACGTGCAGAACGCGCCGAACGCGATGCGGAGTGACGCTTTGCAAGGCGGCATGCGCTTCGATCTGGACGGCTGGCTCTCGCGCTTCGGTCTCGCCGCCGATGCCACGCCCGGCCTTTCCGCGCAGTTGCAAATGCAGCATGCAGTTCTACCGCTTGCACCCGTCGATGCGATTGCGGTTGGCAGCCGTTCGGGTTCATATCTCCAGGCACTGCTGATGGATCCGGTGTATCAGTTGAAGTGAAGCATGGCTATGAGTAGCCGAATCCCTGGCGGCAATGTGCGCCGCCGCACTGACGAGCGAGGCAAGCCATGAAGCGACGCGACTTTCTTGCAGCCGGTGCGACGGCGGCCGCCGCGATGGCGGGTTCTGCGCTATGGGTGCCTCGCGCTGCGCGCGCGCAAGGCTCGGCGCCCATGCGCCCGGGCACGGGGAGCGGCTACGAGAACCTGCTGATTCTCGTCGAGCTAAAGGGCGGCAACGACGGCCTCAACACCGTCGTGCCATTTGCCGATCCGCTTTACTACAGCTACCGGCAAACGATTGGCGTGCCGCGTGCACAGGCGATACAACTGGACGAGCGCACGGCGCTCCATCCGGCGCTCGCGCCGCTCATGCCGATGTGGCGCGCGCACGAGCTCGCGATCGTGCAGGGCGTGAGCTACGCGCAGCCAAATCTCTCGCACTTTCGATCGATCGAGATCTGGGACACGGCTTCGCGCTCGAATGAATATCTGCGAGAGGGCTGGCTCACGCGCACGTTCGCACGCGAGCCGGTGCCGCCCGGATTCGCCGCCGATGCGCTCGTGCTCGGCAGCGCCGAGATGGGGCCGCTCTCGAACGGCGCGCGCGCCATCGCGCTCGTGAATCCGGCTCAGTTCGCGCGCGCTTCGCGCCTCGTCACGCCGGTATCGCTCAAGGAACGCAACCCCGCGCTCGCGCATATCCTCGACGTTGAGAACGACATCGTGCATGCCGCCGACGCGCTGCGGCCGCGCCCGGGCAATTACGCGCTGAAGACTGCGTTTCCGGCAGGTGCGTTCGGTACCTCGATTAAAACGGCCATGCAGGCGCTCGCATCGAGCGACACGCCGCAAGGCGCGCCGGTGGCGGGGCGTGGCGTCGCGGTGATTCGTCTGACGCTGAACGGCTTCGATACGCACCAGAACCAGCCGCAGCGTCACGCCGACTTGCTGCGCCAGTTCGCCTCGGGCATGGCGGCGATGCGCTCGGCGCTCGTGGAACTCGGGCGTTGGGACCGCACGCTCATCGTGACCTATGCGGAATTCGGGCGGCGCGTGCGCGAGAATCAAAGCCGCGGCACCGATCACGGTACGGCTTCGGCGCACTTCGTCGTGGGCGGGCGAGTGGCGGGCGGGCTCTATGGTCAGGCGCCGCAACTCACGCGGCTCGACGGCAACGGCAATCTGCCGGTGGGTGTCGATTTCAGGCAGATCTATGCGACCGTGCTAGGCCCGTGGTGGGGCCTCGACGCGCAGGCCGTGCTGCAGCAGCGCTTCGACCCGCTGCCTTTGCTGCGCGCGTAGCGCGGGCGCGAAGTTCAACAACGACGCGCGGCGCGCCAGGCGATCCACAGCTTGCGCACTGGCGTGAGAACGATCTGCTGATGCAGCACCTGGTAGCCTTCGCGCTCGACTTCGTCGAGCAGCGCGAGTTCGAGTGCCGCGAGCGCACGCAGGGTGCGCTGGTCGCGCCGCGCCGAAGCCGGAATCGCGTCGAGCGCGGTATGTACCGCTTCGCGCGCGCGCGAGGTCTGGAACTGCATCAGCTCCGTGAATTCCGCGCTGTAGCGCCGGTTGATGAGATCGGCGGCGGTGACGTTGTAGCGCTGCAATTCGTCGATGGGCACGTAGATGCGGCCATGGCGCGCGTCGTTGCCGATTTCCGGCACGAACTGCGCGAACATCAGCGCGTTGCCGAGCGGTGCGGCCCAGCGTCCAGCGTCCTGCCGGTCCTCGTCGGTGCGCGCGCTGAGTTGCGCGACGAGCGAGGCGAACGTGCCGCCCACGCCCTGCATATAGCGGCGCAGGTTCGGCAGATCGAGATAACGCGCCTGCTCGAAGTCCATCTCGAAGCCTGCGAGCAGCGCTTGCAGATCGGGATAGACGGCGCTTGCATCGCCGAGATGCTCGGCGAGCGCCTGGGTGACCGGATGCGCGGGTTTGCCCGCGGCGAGCGCGGCCAGTTCCTTTTGCCACCAGGCGAGCTTCGTGCGGCCGACGGTGGGATCGCTCGTTTCTTTCGCGGTTTCCTCGAGTTCGCGGCGCAGCGCGAAGAGGGCGGTCAAGAGCGGCTGGCGCGCAGCGCGGGCCTGACGCAGCGCATAGTAAGTGCTCGAACCAGGGGGGGCCGCCTTTTGCAGGCAGTAGTCGTCGAAGTTCACGGCGTTCGGAGATGTGGGGCGAAGCGGCTCGTGCGGCGGCCAGAGCGCGCCGCGACGGTAGAGCCGCGATTCTAGCATCGGCGCGGCTTTCGGCCGGCCCGGCAAAGCGGACCGGCGCGCTGGTCGATGCACGGGTTGATGCGCTGTCATGTCCCGTCGCGCACCGTTTTCAGGGTGCAGACAAGCGCCAGTCAATCGGTTAGAATCTCGCGCTTGCGCTTTCTGACGCTTAGCTAGAAGCGCGCAGCCGGCACATAATGAAGCATCGCTGCCGGCGGGCGTAGTCAGAAAGCAGGCTGGATTGCGGGCGAGGTGGACAATACTACGCCCGGCGTCTCACGAGGACTCGATCAGTCGGCATGTCGCACAGGGTTGTATCGCACGCGTTATTCGCAGCGGTCCTGCCGGGCGCAAGATGAGAAGCGCAAAGAATTCGCGTGAGTGGCGAAATTGGTAGACGCACCAGGTTTAGGTCCTGACGCCCGCAAGGGTGTGCCGGTTCGAGTCCGGCCTCACGCACCATCGTAAAAAGGCCATGTACCGTCAGGTACGTGGCCTTTTTGTTTGTGCGCGGTTTGCGCGGGGCAATCGCGATGGCGGCTCGATCCTGGCCGCCATCTGTTTAGCTTATTGCCTCTGCTCGTTCGTACTGCCTTACAGTTCGGTCTGCATGGCTACGATCACCTTGTCGAGCGCGCGCGCGAGTGTGTCGCGCTCCTTGTCGTCGAGGCTCGCGAAGAGGTCGACATTCCACTTGCGCGCGATGGGCATGACCTTGCGATACAGCGCGCGTCCGTCGGTTGTGAGCGAAACGAGCACGAGGCGTCCGTCTTCCTCGCTCGTGTCGCGCTGCATGAGGCCGCGGCGCATCAGCGCCTCGGCTGCACGGCTTGCCTGGCTCTTGTCGAGATTCGCGTGACGCGCAAGCTCCATCACGGAAAACGGGCCGAACGCCCCCACAGCTGCAATGAGCCGAGCCTCCGGAAGTGTGATGCCGAGCTTCGCCTGGTAGCGTTCGCTCGCACCACGTTCGGAGAGTTTGTTCAGGACATGCAGCCGATAGGTGAGGAATTGTTCGAGTCCGGCTTTGCTTGCCTTCATGGGAGTCCTGGTCTGGTCGCTTGGGAAGGGCGCGATCGTGTCGCGATTTCATGATTGTTGCCCCATCTTGCGCGCGGGTCAACGCATCCTAACCCTTGTCCAGCGCGTCCTGTGCGGTGCACGAATCTATTAATCGCTTACTGCGGAATGCGTGGCGCGCCGAGGTCATGAGTCTGGCCGCGATCTCGCCGCCCGGATTCTGGCAACGAGGTGGGGGCGGCGGCCCCCGGCCGGTCTGCCCGCATGTTAGATGGATGTACGCGCAGCGTATTTGAGGCGGGCGAGCTGCTCCGCTTCGTTGGCGAGCAGCCGTGCGGCGTCGCGAATCGCGGTTTCGAGCGTGATGGGGCCCGGTGCGGGCGAGAAGCAGCCGCTGAAATGCTCGGCGAGCCGCGGCAGGGCGGCTGCGTCCACGGCGCCCGAGAGCAGCGTGGCCGGCACCCCCACGGCCGCGGCGTGGCGGCAGGCGATGAACGGCGCCTTGCCGTGCAGCGTTTGTACGTCGGAGCGGCCTTCGCCGGTGATGAGCCAGTCAGCGCGATCGAGCGCTTCGTCCAGACCGATGGTGCGCGCAACGACTTCGGCGCCGGGCTCGAAGCTCGCGCCGAGCATGCGCAGCGCGAAGCCGAGGCCGCCGGCCGCGCCGGAACCTGCTTCGTCGCGCACGCGACGGCCCAGCGCCGTTTCGAGCAGATCGGCAAAACGGCCGAGCGCCGCGTCGATCGGCGCGACCTGCTCGGGCGTCACGCCTTTTTGCGGGCCGAACACGGCGGTTGCGCCATGCTCGCCCGTGAGCGGATTGTCCACGTCCGACATGCCGACGAACGATGCCTCGCGAAGTCGCGCGTCGAGCCCGGAAGCCTCCACGCGCGCTACTTGCGCGAGCGCTTGCGGCGTGGGCTCGAGGGGCTTGCCGGCGGCGTCGAAGAGTTGCAGGCCGAGGCCCGCGAGCAAGCCCGCGCCGGCGTCGTTGGTGCTGCTGCCACCGAGCGCCACGTAAAAGCGCCGCACGCCTTCGTCGAGCAGCGCGCGGATCGCTTCGCCCATACCGCGCGTGCTGCGCGCGTCCACCGGCACGCCCATGCCCACCGGGTCCGTGATGCCGACGATCTCGGCCGTTTCGACGATCGCGCTGCCGTCGTGCAGCAGGCCCACTGCGGCGTCGCGCTTCGGGCCCGCTGCGCCTTCGACGGTGAGGACGCGGCGTTCTCCGCCCATCGACAGCATCGCGTCGAGCGTGCCTTCGCCGCCGTCGGCCATGGGGCGAATGCGGATGTCGGCGTCGGCGCGCACGCGGCGGATGCCCTCGGCGATCGCGGCGGCGACCCCGTCCGCGCTGAGCGAGCCTTTGAAAGAGTCAGGAGCAATGACGATAACGGGAGCGTCAGTCGACGAATTCGGCATGGTGTCTCTGCTGGAAGAATTGTGTTGGGAGCGGCTGCGGCCGGCGGGGCGTCCGGCGCGAGCGTAAGCTTAACAGCCTCGCCGCGTGCGCTGGATAACGCCGTTGCGATAGCGCGCATTGGGGCACATTTCAGGCTCGTAGCGGCTCAAAAGCAGACCAAACCCCCGTCAAAAGCAGGCTCTTAGCACACTCAAACGGCAATTCCACTGGGACCGGGAAATAGTTTGCTAAAATACTTGGCTCTCTTGACGGAACCGCACCGCAAGCCGCCCGTTTCGGCGCTGTTGAGCGGCGCACCAGGCGCCTGCGTTCAGCTCCAAAGCGGGTTGCTGGACCCTATCGGACCCAAGCGGACCGCGGTTCGCAAAGACCACAGATTACTGATTCGCTCGAACAATTTTAGGACGATTGAAGCCATGGCTAACGTTGTTGAAAACCTCGGCAAGCTCGAACGCCGTGTGACGATTTCCCTGCCGAAGGACGCCGTGCAGAAAGAAATCGATTCGCGCATTCGTAAACTCGCGAAGAACGTGCGCATGCCGGGTTTCCGCCCGGGCAAGGTGCCGCTCAAGATGGTCACGCAGCAGTATTCGGGCCAGGTCGAAGCCGAAGTGCTGAGCGACAAGGTCGGCAAGGAATTCTTCGACATCAGCCGCGCCGAGAACCTGCGCGTTGCCGGCCAGCCGAGCTTCGCACCGAAGTCGGAAGCCGCTGAAGGCGATTACGCGTTCGACGCGACCTTCGAGATCTACCCGGAAGTGAAGCTCGGCGACGTCGCAACGGCCGAAATCGAGCGTACGACCACGACCATCACCGAAGCTGAAATCGACCGTACGCTCGACATCCTGCGCAAGCAGCGTGTGCACTTCCACGCTCGCGGGGAAGCCGGCGAGCACGGTGACGGCGGCGCCGACACCGCAGCGAAGGAAGGCGACCGCGTGACGGTCGACTTCGTCGGCAAGATCGATGACGTCGCGTTCCAGGGCGGCACCGCGGAAGGCTTTGCGTTCGTGCTGGGCGAAGGCCGCATGCTGCCGGAATTCGAAAAGGCGGCAATCGGCCTGAAGAAGGGCGAGTCGCGCGAATTCGACCTCGCGTTCCCCGAGGACTATCACGGCAAGGACGTCGCCGGCAAGACGGCGAAGTTCACGATCACGATGCAGCAGATCGAGTGGCCGCACCTGCCGGAAATCGACGCTGAATTCGCCAAGTCGCTCGGCATCGCCGACGGCGACCTCGTGAAGATGCGCGCCGAAATCAAGGACAATCTCGAACGCGAAGCGAAGCGCCGCACCCAGTCCATCGTCAAGAACCAGGTGATGGACGCGCTCCTCAAGATTTCCGAACTCGAGGTGCCGAACGCGCTCGTCGAGCAGGATCAGGAGCGCCTCGTCGAAATGGCGCGCGCCGACCTCGCGCAGCGTGGCGTGCCCAACGCCAAGGACGCGCCGATCCCGGCCGAAATGTTCAAGGAACAAGCCGAGCGTCGCGTGAAGCTCGGCCTCGTGCTCGCCGAACTCGTGAAGGCCAACAGCCTCGAGGCGAAGCCGGAGCAGATCCGTGCTGAAGTCGACGAATTCGCGAAAAGCTATGAGGACCCGAAGGAGGTCGTGCGCTGGTATTATTCCAACCAGCAGCGTCTGGCCGAAATGGAAGCCTATGTCGTCGAATCGAACGTCGTCGACTTCGTGCTCGGCAAGGCCAAGGTGACGGACAAGCAAGTTAGCTTCGAAGAACTGGCAAGCGCGACGGCGCAGGCTTAAAACTGCCCGCTACGGCGTGCCGGCTGTCGGAGCGACCGACGGCCAGCACGCCGTTTTTGTATCCGCAGGTTTTAGCCATGCTGACCGTGTGGTTGATTTAACCGGGGTCCGTCGCCATACCGGTATATAGAAGAACTTTTCCAGACAAGGATGCACTGCATGACCATTCGCGCTCAATCGCTGGATACGTTGACCTCCCACTCGTCGCGGGACTTCGACCCGCAGGCGCTCGGCCTCGTGCCGATCGTCGTCGAAACGAGCGGCCGCGGCGAACGTTCCTACGACATCTACTCGCGCCTGCTCAAGGAGCGCGTGGTGTTCCTGGTCGGCGAAGTGAACGACCAGACGGCGAACCTCGTGGTCGCCCAGCTGCTGTTCCTCGAAAGCGAAAACCCGGACAAGGACATCAGCCTGTACATCAACAGCCCGGGCGGCTCGGTGTCGGCCGGTATGGCGATTTACGACACGATGCAGTTCATCAAGCCGGACGTTTCGACCCTTTGCATGGGCCTCGCGGCCAGCATGGGCGCGTTCCTGCTGGCGTCGGGCGCCAAGGGCAAGCGTTTCGCGCTGCCGAACTCGCGCGTGATGATTCACCAGCCGCTTGGCGGCGCGCGCGGCCAGGCTTCGGACATCGAAATCCAGGCTCGCGAAATCCTGTACCTGAAGGAGCGCCTGAACCAGTTGCTCGCGCACCATACGGGTCAGCCGGTCGAGCGCATTGCGCGCGACACGGATCGCGACAATTTCATGTCGGGCGACGACGCTCAGGCGTACGGTCTCGTCGACCAGGTCCTGCACAAGCGTCCTTAAGCTGCGCGAGCGGTTTTGCGCGTCCGACCCTGCGAAGGGCGGCGCGCAAGCCGTGACAAAAAAGCGATGTAAAGGATCAGCTCGGCCCCCGTACAAAAGGGGATAGCCGACGCCGCGCAGACCTTGTGAAATAATCGGCAAACGCGCTTCGCGGCCCGCGGCCCCCAACGCCGTCACAGCAAGCGGTTCACGCACCCTCCGGCCTCGCCGGGGGAAACGGCGTATCATGTAACAGAGTGTCCGGAGGCTCATTTATCCATGGCGGACAAGAAAGGTTCTAACAGCGAGAAGCTGTTGTATTGCTCGTTCTGCGGCAAGAGCCAGCATGAGGTGAAAAAGCTCATCGCTGGTCCGTCGGTATTCATCTGCGATGAATGCATCGACTTGTGCAACGAGATCATTCGCGACGAAGCCGCCGGTGCGGGCGTCGACGCGGCGCTGTCGCGCTCGGACCTGCCGAGCCCGCAGGAGATCCGCGACATCCTCGACCAGTACGTAATCGGGCAGGAGCGCGCGAAGAAGATTCTCGCAGTGGCGGTGTACAACCACTACAAGCGTCTGAAGCACCTCGACAAGAAAGACGACGTCGAACTCTCCAAGAGCAACATTCTGCTGATCGGGCCCACGGGCTCGGGCAAGACGCTGCTCGCGCAGACGCTCGCGCGCCTTCTGAACGTGCCGTTCGTGATCGCCGACGCCACCACGCTGACCGAAGCCGGTTACGTGGGCGAAGACGTCGAGAACATCATTCAGAAGCTGCTGCAGAACTGCAATTACGAGGTCGACAAGGCCCAGCGCGGCATCGTCTATATCGACGAAATCGACAAGATCAGCCGCAAGTCCGATAACCCGTCGATCACGCGGGATGTTTCCGGCGAGGGCGTGCAGCAGGCGCTGCTCAAGCTCGTCGAGGGCACGATGGCTTCGGTGCCGCCGCAGGGTGGCCGCAAGCATCCGAACCAGGATTTCATCCAGGTCGACACGACCAATATCCTGTTCATTTGCGGCGGCGCGTTCGACGGTCTGGAAAAGGTCATCACCGATCGTACGGAAAAGACCGGCATTGGCTTCGGTGCGAGCGTGAAGAGCAAGCAGGAGCGCGACACAGGCGAAGTGCTGCGCGAAACGGAACCGGAAGACCTGATCAAGTTCGGCCTGATTCCCGAACTGATCGGCCGCCTGCCCGTGGTCGCCACGCTCGGCAAGCTCGACGAAGTCGCGCTCATGAAGATTCTGGTCGAGCCGAAGAATGCGCTCGTCAAGCAGTATCACAAGCTCTTCAACATGGAGCGCGTGGAGCTGGAAATTCGCCCGGCCGCGCTGCAGGCCGTCGCCCGCAAGGCGATCCGCCGCAAGACCGGGGCCCGTGGCCTGCGCTCGATCCTGGAACAGGCGTTGCTCGACGTGATGTACGAGCTGCCGGCCATGAAGGGCGTGAGCAAGGTCATCATCGACGACAATGTGATCGACGGCGACGGCAAACCGCTGTTGATCTACGAAGACGCTCCGAAGGTTGCAGGGTCGAACTGATGGTGGTGATCGGCTAAAGAGTTCCGGAAAAGGGCCGTTCATACAATGGGATGAACGGCTTTTTCGTTTATCTTGTGGTCGATGGCGCACTATTTTGGAGTCACTGAACTTTTCCCACACGCACGAGGCTTGCAATCGGTATCTCAGGCCTCAATTACCGAACAATTGATTCCACTCATGGGGAAATGAAATGTCAGGAACCCAACTCCTCCCGCCGGAACGCACCACGCTCCCGCTGCTGCCGCTGCGAGACGTCGTAGTCTTCCCGCATATGGTGATTCCCCTTTTCGTGGGCCGACCGAAATCGATCAAGGCCCTCGAAGCGGCTATGGAAGGCGGCAAGCACATCATGCTCGTCGCGCAGAAAACCGCCGCGAAGGATGAGCCGACCGAAAAAGACATGTATGAAGTAGGGTGTGTCGCCAACATCCTGCAAATGCTCAAGCTGCCCGACGGCACCGTGAAGGTGCTCGTGGAAGGCCTGCAGCGCGCGAAGACGCTTTCCATCGAAGAGCAGGAAACGCAGTTCTCGTGCGAAGTGATGCCGCTCGAACCGGACCACGCCGACAGCGCAGAAACCGAAGCGCTGCGCCGCGCGATCGTCTCGCAGTTCGACCAGTACGTGAAGCTCAACAAGAAGATCCCGCCGGAGATCCTGACGTCGCTGTCGGGGATCGACGAGGCCGGTCGTCTTGCTGACACCATCGCCGCGCATCTGCCGCTCAAGCTCGACCAGAAGCAGCACATCCTCGAGATGTTCCCGGTCGTGGAGCGTCTGGAGCACTTGCTCGCGCAACTCGAAGCCGAAATCGACATTCTCCAGGTAGAGAAGCGCATTCGCGGCCGCGTGAAGCGCCAGATGGAAAAGAGCCAGCGCGAGTACTACCTGAACGAGCAGGTCAAGGCAATCCAGAAGGAACTGGGCGAAGGCGAAGAGGGTGCGGATCTCGAAGAACTCGAGAAGCGCATCACGGCTGCGCGCATGCCGAAGGAAGCCAAGAAGAAGGCCGACGCCGAGCTCAAGAAGCTCAAGCTGATGTCGCCGATGTCGGCGGAAGCCACTGTCGTGCGCAACTACATCGACACGCTGATCGGCCTGCCGTGGCGAAAGAAGAGCAAGGTCAACAACGACCTCTCGAACGCCGAAGCCGTGCTCGACGAAGACCACTTCGGTCTCGAGAAGGTAAAGGAACGCATTCTCGAGTATCTCGCGGTGCAACAGCGCGTGGACAAGGTCAAGGCGCCGATCCTGTGCCTGGTCGGGCCTCCGGGCGTCGGCAAGACCTCGCTCGGGCAGTCGATTGCGCGCGCAACGAACCGCAAGTTCGTGCGTATGGCGCTGGGCGGTGTGCGTGACGAAGCCGAGATCCGCGGTCACCGTCGAACGTACATCGGTTCGATGCCGGGCAAGATCCTGCAGAGCCTCACCAAGGTCGGCGTGCGCAATCCGCTCTTCCTGCTCGACGAAGTCGACAAGATGGGCATGGATTTCCGCGGCGACCCGTCGTCGGCGCTGCTCGAAGTGCTCGATCCGGAACAGAACCACACGTTCGCCGACCACTACATCGAAGTTGATTTCGACCTCTCCGATGTGATGTTCGTCGCCACGTCGAACTCGCTGAACATCCCGCCGCCGCTGCTCGACCGGATGGAAGTCATCCGTCTGTCGGGTTACACGGAAGACGAGAAGGTCAGCATCGCCCAGCGTTATCTCCTGCCGAAGCAGAAGAAGAACAACGGGCTGAAGCCGGGCGAGATCGAGGTGACCGAAGGCGCGATCCGCGACATCATTCGCTACTACACGCGTGAAGCGGGCGTGCGTTCGCTCGAGCGCGAAGTATCGAAGATCTGCCGCAAGGTCGTGAAGATGCTGCTGCTGAAGAAGGCCGACAAGGCCGTCACGGTGGACAGCGCCAACCTCGACACTTTCCTCGGCGTGCGCAAGTACGACTTCGGTCTGGCCGCGAAGGAAAACCAGATCGGTCAGGTCACTGGCCTTGCATGGACGGAAGTCGGCGGCGATCTGCTGACGATCGAAGCGGCGGTCATGCCCGGCAAGGGCAACGTGATCCGCACGGGTTCGCTCGGCGACGTCATGAAGGAATCGGTCGAAGCGGCACGCTCGGTGGTGCGATCGCGTTCGCGTCGTCTTGGTATCAAGGACGAAGCGTTCGAGAAGCAGGACATCCACATCCACGTGCCGGAAGGCGCGACGCCGAAGGACGGTCCGTCCGCAGGCGGTGCGATGACGACGGCGCTCGTGTCCGTGCTCACCGGTATTCCGGTGCGTGCTGACGTTGCGATGACGGGCGAGATCACGCTGCGCGGCGAAGTGCTGCCGATCGGCGGCCTGAAGGAGAAGCTGCTCGCAGCGCATCGTGGCGGCATCAAGCTCGTGCTGATCCCGGAAGAGAACGTCAAGGATCTCACCGAGATTCCGGACAACGTGAAGAACTCGATCGAAATCGTGCCGGTCCGCTGGATCGACAAGGTGCTCGAACTCGCGCTCGAACGTGTGCCGCAGCCGCTGCCGGAAGAAGAGGTGAAGGCCGAGGATGCCAAGGCGCCCGTGGCCGAATCGAAGGATGCCGGCGCAACGGAAGTCGTCAAGCACTAAGCCTTCAGTACGCCTTCAACAAGCCGCGCTCATACGCGGCGCGTTGGACCCAAAAAGCCCGCGGGATGCTCCCGCGGGCTTTTTTATTTGCGTCACAATCCTTGACGCTGTGATGACAACCAGCGGTCTTTTCTGCGTTTTCCCACATGTTCGATACTCCTTCGAATAATCCCTCGAATCCCGCGCCAAATCAGGCTCAACCCCGCTTGACACGGCCCTTTCGGCCCCGTTAAATGAGCGGTCCCCGCGCTATGGCGGGGACGTCTATCCAATAAGTTGAACTTCTTTCTTACGTTTACCCAAACACATTCTCGGGGGCTGGAATGAATAAAACGGAACTGATTGACCATATCGCGCAACAAGCCGACATTTCGAAGGCGGCTGCGGGACGCGCACTCGACGCCGTGATCGGCGGCGTCAAAGGGACGCTCAAGAAGGGCGGCTCGGTTACGCTCGTCGGCTTTGGCACGTTCGCCGTCGGCAAGCGTACGGCGCGTACGGGCCGCAATCCGCGTACTGGCGACGCGATCAAAATCAAGGCGGCAAAGGTGCCCAAATTTAGGCCTGGTAAAGCGCTGAAGGATGCGCTAAACTAGCGGGCTCGCTACCCGATGGGGAGCGCAGCAGAAGTCGCAGCGCAGGAAAGCATGAAGCTGGGTGCTTAGCTCAGTTGGTAGAGCGGCGCCCTTACAAGGCGTAGGTCGGGAGTTCGAGCCTCTCAGCACCCACCACAGCTTCAGTTCCGGTACGTAGCGCAACCCGCACGGAGCGGTAGTTCAGTTGGTTAGAATACCGGCCTGTCACGCCGGGGGTCGCGGGTTCGAGTCCCGTCCGCTCCGCCAAGGATATCTCGACAAGAAGGCGAACTCCGGTTCGCCTTTTTTGTTGGCCGCTGTTGTAATATCGGGCGTTCCATTTTTTGGCGCCCTCAACGTCTGGTCACGCATGCTCGACTTTTTCCGCAATCACAAACGCCTGATGATGTTCATGCTGCTCCTGGTCGTCCTGCCAGGGTTGGGCTTCGTCGGTATTCAAGGTTTCCGCGGCTTCTTCGATGAAAGCGCGAACGTCGCGAGCGTCAACGGGCACAAAATCACGCGTGTCGAATACGACAACGCCGCGCGCCAGCAGCTCGACCAGGCCCGCCAGGTCCTCGGCGCGCAATTCGACGCGAGCATGTTCGACACGCCCCAGCACCGCAAGGACATCCTCGACGGTCTGATCCAGCAGCGCGTGCTCGTGGACGAAACGCAGCGCCTGCACCTCACCGCCTCGGACGACGCCGTGCGCCGCGCGCTGCTCTCCGACCCGGTGATCTCGTCGCTCAAGAATCCTGACGGCTCGATTAATCTCGACCAGTACAAGCAATTGCTCGCCATGCAGGGCATGACGCCCGAGCAGTACGACGAGCGCGTTCGCTATAGCCTCGCCATGCAGCAACTGCCGGCGTCGATCATCAGCAGCGCGTTCACGCCGAAGGCGCTCGCGCAGCAGCTCACGGGCCTCTCGGAGCAGCAGCGCGACGTCCAGGGCCTCGCGTTCCACGCGAGTGACTATGCGCCCAAGGTTCAGCCGACCGACGCGCAACTGCAGGCGTACTACGACGCGAACAAGAACGCTTTCGCCACGCCGGCCACGGCACAGATCCAGTATCTCGTGCTCTCGGCGGCTACGGTTGCCGCCGGCGTGCAGCCGAGCGACGCCGATCTCAAGAAGTACTACGACGACAACATCGCGCACTACCGTACGCAGGAAGAAGTGCGCGCGAGCCACATCCTGATCACGGTGCCGAAGGACGCGAGCGCCGACGTGCGCAATGCCGCGAAGCAAAAGGCCGAATCGATCCTCGCCGAAGTGAAGGCGCATCCGGATCAGTTCGCGCAGATCGCGCAGAAGGAATCGCAGGACCCGGGTTCGGCCTCGAAGGGCGGCGACCTCGGCTACTTCGGCCCCGGCATGATCGCGGGCGGCCAGGCGTTCGACGCCGCGGTCTTCAAGCTCAAGAAGGACGAAATCAGCGACGTAATCCAGTCGGACTTCGGCTATCACATCGTCAAGGTCACGGACTTGAAGCCGGCGGTTACGAAGCCGTTCGACGACGTGAAGGCGCAGATCACGAACGACGTGAAGGCGCAGCAAGCCGCGAAGCTGCTTGCCGACGCGAGCGATGGCTTCACGTCGGTGGTCTACGAGCAGGCCAAGAGCCTGCAGCCAGCCGCGGACAAGTACAAGCTGACGATCCAGACGGCCACGGTCACGCCGAAGCCGAATGCAACGCTGCCGCCGGATAGCCCGCTGAACAACCAGAAGTTCCTCGACGCTGTATTCGCGAGCGACTCGGTGAACCAGCACAACAACACCCAGGCGATCGATGTTGGCAACAGCACGCTGATCTCGGCTCACGTGACGAACTACCAGCCGGCCGCCGTGCCCGCGTTCGCCGCGGTCAAGGATGCCGTGCGCCAGAAGGTGGTCGCGCAGCAGGCCGCCGACATGGCGCGCAAGGACGGCGAGGCCCAACTCGCGGAACTGCAGAAGTCGAAGTCGACCGATGGTTTCTCGTCGGCGCTCAAGGTGTCGCGCAACGACGCCCAGGGCCTGCCGCCCAGCGCGCTCTCCGCCGTTTTCAAGGCCGATTCGCAGAAGCTGCCTGCTTACGTGGGCGTGGACCTTGGCAAGGACGGCTATGCGATTTATCGCGTGAATAGCGTGACCAACGGTCCGGCCGCAGAGGGCCCGCGTCTGGCCGCCGCGCAGCAGCAGCTTGCTCAGGTGGACGGCCAGTCGCAGGTGCAGGCGTACCTCGACGCGCTGCGCGAGCGCTCGAAGGTGAAGCTCTACGGTTCGCTCGGTTCGGCCAGCCAGTCGGGCGACGGCGACGGCAGTCAGTAAGCACGACCCGCGTATCTGCCCGCCGGCGTCCGGAGCCGGCACAAAAAAGCCCCGCGAAACAATGCGGGGCTTTTGCGTTCTGACGAGCGGAAATCAGAGGCAGGCGCTGATGTCGCTGGTGGCGTCTCCACCCGCGCCGCCGCCGGAGCGGAAGCCGACCCACGTCTTCGCGCTGGCGCTCCACGCCGGGCGCACCGTTGCCGCTGCGCCGTTAGGCGGCTGCTGGCCAGGGACGTAGACGTCGACAGCCTGGCCGTTGGCGAGCACGGACTGCGAGACGACTTGCTGCTGCGACTTGTCGGCCCACTTTTGCGCGATGCATTGCGCAACGGTCGCAGGCGGTTGTTGGCTCGTGCCGACGGACTGCGCTCCGCTCGGCATTGGCTGATTGGCGCAGGCAGCAAGGGCTGCCGTAACGACAATGAGAGGTAAATATTTCATGCTTCTTCCTCCAGTCAGGGTCGGTCGGATTCAGGCAGCGAAGCCTCTCGGGCTTGCGTGTCTGACGCAAAAAGGGGCCAATGGCGAGACGCGGTTGCCCGCGCCACGCTGCCTGAGAAGCTCGAGCGGCCTGCACGCACTAAGGGCGGGGCCCTGAGAAAAGGCGCCCGTTGATGACGCCCGCCCGGTTGCCCAGCTGCTGCGTCAGCGCCGCACGCCACTGCCGAGCAGCGGCTTGAGCGTTGGCCACACGTTATCGAGCAGCAAGGGCTGTGCCTGCTGGGTGGGATGGATCTGATCGGCCTGGAAGAGTTCGGGCTTGTCGGCAAGACCGGCGAGCAGAAAGGGCACGAGCGGCACGTTCAGTTCCTTCGCAAGCCGTTCGTAGATGGCGTGGAAGTCACGCGTGTAGTCGGGCCCGTAGTTGGGCGGCACGTACATGCCGATGAGTACGGGTTTCGCGCCGCCCTGGCGAATCTGCGCGACGATGGCGCGCAGATTGCTATCCGTCGTCGTGAGCGGCACACCGCGCAGTGCGTCGTTTGCGCCCAGTTCGACGATCACGATCGCGGGCGTGATGCGCTGCATGACGAGCGGCAGGCGCGTGAGTCCGCCGCTGGTCGTGTCCCCGCTGATGCTCGCATTCGCAACGTTATAATCGATCCGCTCGCTAGCGAGCCGCTGGCGCAGCAGGGCCACCCAGCCAGTATCGCGCGGCAGGCCGTATTCGGCGGAAAGGCTGTCGCCGAGCACGACGATGTTCGGTTTTGCCGTGGCGGCGGGGTTCGTCGCCGCGTTGGCCGTGGAGACGGGCGTGGCCGCGAGAGCGGTGCCGGCGGCGCCGCATAAGGTGCCGAGCAAGGCCGCGGCGGTTAAGGTGGCGATGGAGGCAAACGCGCTGAAGCGGGACCGAGCGCGGGAAAGGGCGGCGCGCCACGGGGCGCGCTTCGGGTTCACGGCTAACCTGTGCGTCATCATGTGCGAATGAATAGCGATCCAGTCATCGAAGTACGGGGTTTGAGCAAGCGGGTTACCGACGCTACCGGCGAGCTAACGATCCTTGACGGCATCGACCTCACCGTGCAGGCGGGCGGGAGCGTGGCGATCGTCGGCGCTTCCGGTTCCGGCAAGTCGACGCTGCTCGGCCTGCTGGCAGGCCTGGACAGCGCGAGCGCGGGTTCAGTGCGCCTGCTAGGCCTGGAGCTTACCGGTATGGCCGAAGACCAGCGCGCGGCGCTGCGCAACGGCTCGGTGGGTTTCGTGTTCCAGTCGTTCCAACTGATGCCGCATCTCACCGCTTTGGAGAATGTCGCGCTGCCGCTCGAATTGCAGGGCGGCATGTCGACGCGTGACGCCTTCACTCGCGCGCGTACGCTGCTCGAGCGCGTGGGTCTTGCCGAGCGCACGGGCCACTACCCGAAGCTGCTTTCGGGCGGCGAGCAGCAGCGCGTGGCGCTCGCCCGCGCGTTCGTGACGCACCCCGCCGTGCTGTTCGCCGACGAGCCCACCGGTAGCCTCGATGCCGCCACCGGCCACGCCGTCATCGACTTGATGTTTGAACTCAATCGCGCCAACGGGGCGACGCTCGTGCTCGTCACCCACGACGTCGATCTTGCGCAGCGTTGCGACGCCATCATCACGATCGAAGCGGGGCGCCGCGTGGCCAACGCGCCGCATGGCGTGGCGGCCTCGCGTAACGCGAGCAATATCGAAGCCGGGCGGTAGCGCCTAACCGATGAACGGCGTACGCAGTGCATACGCACGCCGGTTCTCCGCGGGCTAACGCTTGAGCGCCGCACGGGCGCGCGCGATCAGCGCGGCTGTGGACGAATCATGCGGCTTCACATTGGCGCTTGCCGCGTTCAAGTCGGCTTCGACCACCTTGCCGAGGATCTTGCCGAGCTCCACGCCCCACTGATCGAACGGATTGATGTCCCACACGGAAGCCTGCACGAGCACCTTGTGCTCATACAGCGCGATGATCGCGCCGAGCGAGCGCGCGGTAAGCGCGTCGACGAGCAGCGTGGTGGTCGGCCGGTTGCCGGGGAACATGATGTGCGGCACGAGTTCGGGCTTGTCCGGGCCCGCGATCTTGCGCGCTTCTTCTTCGGTGCGGCCAAGCATCAGCGCCTCGCTCTGCGCAAAGCAGTTCGCGAGCAGCTTCGGTTGATGGTCGGCAAGCGGATGCTCGGGCGTGAGCACGGCGATGAAGTCGATCGGCACGATCGTCGTGCCCTGGTGCAGCATCTGGAAGAACGCGTGCTGGCCGTTCGTGCCGGGCTCGCCCCAGGTGATCGCCGAGGTCGCGTAATCGACGAACTTGCCGTCGAGGCGCGCCGACTTGCCGTTGCTCTCCATTTCGAGCTGCTGGAGATACGAAGGCAGGAAGTGCAACGCTTCGGAGTAGGGCGCAACGAGATAGCTCTGCGAGCCGAAGAAGTTGCGATACCAGACGCCGATCATGCCGAGCAGCACGGGCAGGTTTTTCTCCAGCGGCGCTTCGCGGAAGTGCGTGTCCATGTCGTGCGCGCCGGCGAGCAATTCGTCGAACTGCTGCGGCCCGATGGCGATCATGATCGAGAGGCCAACGGCCGACCACAGCGAATAACGCCCGCCGACCCAGTCCCACATCTCGAACACGTTTTCTTTGGCGATGCCGAACTTCACGACTTCGGCCGGATTCGCGGAGACACCCACGAAGTGCTTCGCGAGTTCGCCTTCCGGACAGCCGTGCTTGACGAACCAGTCGCGCATGGATAGCGCGTTGGTCATGGTTTCGAGCGTCGTGAAAGTCTTCGAAACGATGATCGCCAGCGTCTCTTCCGGATCGATGTTTTCGATCGTGCGCCACAGGTCCGCGCCGTCGACATTCGAGACGAAGTGCGAGGTGATCTCGGGCAGTTCGAGATGCTTGAGCGCGTGCACGACCATTTTCGGCCCGAGGTCCGAGCCGCCGATGCCGATATTCACGACATGGCGGATACGCTTGCCCGTGTAGCCCGTCCATGCGCCGCTGCGCACGGCGTCGGCGAACTTCGCCATCTTCGCGCGCTCGGCGAGGATCTGGGCGTGGAACGGCGCGTCGGCTTCGGTGGCGCGCAAGGCGGTGTGCAGCGCCGCGCGGCCTTCAGTCGGGTTGACGACTTCGCCCTTGAACATCGCATCGCGGCGCGCTTCCACGCCGGCCTCGCGAGCGAGCTGCACGAGCAGCTTGAGCGTGGCGTCGGTGATGCGGTTCTTCGACAAGTCGGCGCCGAGACCGGCACCTGCGAACGTGAAACGTTCGGCGCGCGTCGGCGCAGGGTCGTTGGCGGGGGCGAACCAGTCGCGCAGCTTTTCGTCGCGGATCTGTTCGTAATGCGTCTGTAGCGCGGACCAGGCGGGGAGCGGATTCGTCATGTTCGTCTAGCGAGGGATCACGAATGGAGGGCGGCAGTTGCGGTTCGCCGGTCAGGCCGAACGCGCGCTTCGCGCGCCGCGGGGAAGCACGGGCCGCCTCCGGTGGAAGGCGGCGTGCGGAGAATCAGTATAGCGGCCTCGCGCGACACTGCGCAGCGTTGTGACGCCTGCGGCTGTGCCAGGCGCGGGAGGTGGGGCAAACGTCATTGTGAAGCAAGCCGCGTGCCGCGCGAGCGGACGTGCGACGGGGCGCTTCAGGCCGCATAAGGCGGCGCGTAAAAGAGCCGGTTCATGAGCCTGCGCACCGCTGGCGCGAGTTCGCCCGCCGTGAGGCCCGAGGGGCCGTCGCCTTGAGCGCACAGCGTGTCGGCGGCGAGGCCGTGCAGATAGACGCCCGCGAGCGCCGCCTCGTAGGGCGGCACTCGCTGGACCAGCAGCGCGCCGATCATGCCGCCGAGCACGTCGCCGGTCCCGCCCGTGGCGAGGCCCGCATTTCCGGTGGGATTGACGGCGACGCGGCCGTCGGGCGCCGCGACCACGGTGCCGCTGCCTTTGAGCACGGCAACAGCCGCATAGCGGGCGGCAAGTGTTCGCGCTGCGGCGAGGCGGTCGCGCTGCACCGCGGCGGTGTCGCAGCCGAGGAGGCGCGCCGCTTCGAGCGGATGCGGCGTGAGCACGCAAGGCACGCCGCGCGCGGCGGCCGACTGCGCGACGTGTGCCGCGAGCGCCTCGTCGCGCGCGACGAGATTGAGGGCATCGGCATCGAGGAGCACGGGGGCGTGAAGGCGCAGGATGGCGTCCACGAGCTGGCGTGCCGACGCGCTACCGCCCATGCCGCAACCCGCCGCGACGGCGTCCATCGCGCCGAGCGCGAGTTTGGCCGCCGCGTGCAGCATGAGCTCGGGGTGCGGGGCGTCGTAGGCCGGCGCGTCGCTGCCGAGAAAGCCCACGTGAACCTTGCCCGCGCCGGTGAGGAGCGCCGCGCGCGCTGCGAGAATCGGCGCGCCGCACATGCCGGTGTCGCCGCCCACGACAGCGAGCGTGCCGAACGTGCCCTTGTGGGTGGCGAAGTCGCGTGCGGGCAGGGCGGCGGCGAAGAGCGCGGGCGTGATCAGGCGTGCGGCGCCCGCCGTGCCTTCGGTGTCGATGCCGATTGGCGCGACCGCGACGGCGCCAGCGTAGTCGCGCCCGACGCCCGTGTACAGGCCGGGCTTGGCGGCGATGAAGGTCGCGGTGTGTGTCGCGCGCACGGCGAGGCCGCCGCCGACCACGTTGCCGGTGTCGCTGTCGAGGCCGCTCGGCACGTCGAGCGCGAGCACGTGGCCATGGCTGCGCGCGCGTGCCGAGAGTTTTTCGGCGAGTTCGGCGAATACGCCTTCGAGCCCGCGCGCGAGACCAATGCCGAACATCCCGTCGACTAGCCAGCCGTAAGCGTCGAACGATGCGGGCGCCGACGCGGCGATCGGCACGCCCGCCGCGCGCGCCTCGGCGAGCGCCCAGCGCGCGTCGGCGGGCTTGACCTCGACGGGCATGCAGACTTCCACTGCGACGCCCGCGCGATGCAGCTCGGTGGCGACGACGAGGGCGTCGCCGCCGTTGTTGCCTGGCCCGGCGGCGAACCAGACCGGTTTGTCGCTCGCGGACGAGGGCGCATGCGCGAGCTGCTCGCTCAGGAAGTGCGCGGCGGCGGCGCCTGCGCGCGCCATGAGCGTGTGAGGAGGCAGAATGGACTGCGCGGCGACTTCGGCCTCGCGCAGCTGTTCGACGGCAAGAAGCGGGACCGCACGATCGTGCGGATTGACGAGCGCCGGTTGCCCGACGCCAGAGGTGTATTGAGCGTGCGTCATGACGATGCGGTCCTGAGAGGCGACATCGCAACGATACCCGAGCGAGCCCTCAGACGGCACGCCTCAGGAGCGCGGTGGACCGGCACACTCGCGCGGCAACGCCACACGCGCGAGCGCCGCTCAATCGCGGCCCGGCGAGAGCGCCTTGATGGTATCGGCAGGCAGGTCAGGCGTCGTGTTGGAGATCTGCTGGGCGATGAGACGCGCCGAGCCGAGCGAAAGCGCCCAGCCTGCCGGCCCGTGGCCCGCGTTGACGAACAGGCGCGGATGGCTCACGCTGCCGACCGCCGGCAGGCCGTCGGCGGAAAGCAGCTTCATGCCTTCCCAGGCGAGCGCGGCCGAAATGCGCGCGGCGCCCGGCGCCCAGTCGCGCGACGCCTCGCCCAGCAGCGCGAGGGCGCCTTCGGTGAGCGCTTCTGGCAGCGCGTCATCGACTTCCTGCGCGCGCAGCAGCACGGCGGCGCCCGAGATGCGCAGCCGGTGATTCATGCGCGCGATGGCGATGCGCTTGCCCGCATCGACGATCGTGGTCTGCGGCACGCATTCCTCGTGCGCCACCGGCGAATTGAGCGTGTGCATGCGCAGCGGATAGAACGGCATCTTGAGGCCGAGCGGCGCGAGAAGCTGCGGCGTTTGCGCGCCCGCGGCGACGACGACGGCGTCGCCCGAGATCACCTCGACGTCGCGCGAGCGGCCCGCTTCGTGCGCAGGCGGCGCGAGTTCCACCGCCGCGCGCCGGTCTTCCAGGCGGATCGCGCTGACCTCGCGGCTCATCTCGAACTGCACGCCACCCTGGGCGTCGAGCACCTGCTTGAGCAGCTTCACGAAGAGCGGGCAGTTGGCTACCCGGCCGGTCTCGAAGCGCACGCCGCCCGCAAACGGCGGATCGGCGGGGATGGCATGGTCGAAAGCCACGCATTCCGCGGGCGAAAGCGCGTGATGCGGCGTCTCGAAGCGGCGCAGCAGCTCGAGGGCCGGTTGCGTGAGAGACCATTCGTCGTTGCCGCGCACGAGGTAGAGCAGGCCGTCGCGCTGCTCGTAGTCGAGCTGGAAGCGCGCGTCGATGTCGGCGAGCGCCGCTTGCGCCGACTCGATGAGCGGGCGCAAGTGCGCGTAGCGTTCGGCGAACGCCTCGGAGCCGTGCAGCGTGGCGAGGCGTTTGACGAAACCGTGCGCCGGTCCGCGCCAACCCGTCTTGCTGATCACGCCGCCGGACGATTGACGGCCATTGCGCAGGAAGGTGGGGCCGAACCAGACGTCGAGCGGCGTGGGCAGCGCAATGCCGCTATGGCCGTAGGTCGCGCCTTGCGCGACAGTGGCGTGGCGTTCGATCACGCAGACGCGATGCCCGGCCGCGCGCAGCTGCCAGGCGGTAGCGATGCCGGCGATTCCGCCGCCGATGACGATGACATCCATGACGATACGATCTGCAGGCAGGTGGCGCGCGCTCGGGTGAGGGCGTCCTGCCGAAGGTGGGGCGTGCGGCGCGCCGAACCCATGCCCGGGTGCGCCGATCAGACGAAACGCGCAATCATAGCAGCGAAAGCGTCCGCGTCGCCATGCGCGAGGCCGGGTTGTCACACGCGTCCCGCGTGGCCGCCGGGGCGGTCAGGACAGGCCTTCCGGGTTATAATCGCGGTCTCCCTTCGCCTGACCGTCGCCATCCCCGCGCGACGCATCGCCACCTTGCGACGTGTTTCGCGCGAGGCGAAGCCGCGACGCAACTCTGACGCAACCTCGACGCAACGCCCCAGTCCATGGCCCACTTCTCGTGTTTCCCCGGCGCTTCGGCCCTTTCCGACTTCCGTCAGACCCGCCTGCTCGAGACGCTTCAGCGTATCGACGCCAACATCGTCGGCGTGTACGGCCAGTATCTGCATTTCGTCAACTCGGCCGCGCAGCTTTCCGCTGACGACAGCGCGAAGATCGAAGCGCTGATGCACTACGGCGCGCCATTCGCGGCTCCGCAGGAGCGCGGCAGCGCGCTCACGTTCCTCGTCGTGCCGCGCTTTGGCACGGTGTCGCCGTGGGCGAGCAAGGCCACGGACATCGCGCACCATTGCGGCCTCGAGCAGGTGCGCCGCATCGAGCGCGGCGTCGAATACACCGTGGTGCTCAAGTCGGGCCTGCTCGGTGGCAAGAAGACACTTTCGGACGAGGCGCACGCCGCTGTCGCCGCGGCACTGCACGACCGCATGACGGAAAGCGTGGCGGCTTCGCGCGGCGCGGCGCTGCATCTGTTCGACGAACTGCCGGCCCGTCCGATGCAGACTGTCGACGTGCTCGGCCACGGCCGTGCGGCGCTGGAGGCGGCCAACGGCGAACTGGGCCTCGCGCTCGCCGACGATGAAATCGACTACCTCGTCGACAACTTCAAGAAGCTCGAGCGCAACCCGACCGACGTCGAGCTGATGATGTTCGCGCAGGCCAACAGCGAGCACTGCCGCCACAAGATCTTCAACGCGAACTGGACGATCGACGGCCAGGATCAGGATATGTCGCTCTTCGCGATGATCCGCAACACCGAGAAGATCAGCCCGCAGGGCACGATCGTCGCGTACTCGGACAACTCGTCGATCATGGAAGGCGCGGTCGCGGAGCGCTGGTTCCCGCGCAAGCACAACGCCGACGGCACGCCTGGCGAGCCGGGTGAACGTTACGGCCGCCACACCGAACTCACGCACACGCTGATGAAGGTGGAGACGCACAACCACCCCACCGCGATCTCGCCGTTCGCGGGCGCGGCAACGGGCTCGGGCGGCGAAATCCGCGACGAAGGCGCGACGGGCCGCGGCGCGCGCCCGAAGGCCGGCCTCACGGGCTTCACGGTTTCGAACCTCGATCTGCCCGACGCGCGCGAAGCATGGGAAGACGCCCGCGACGCGGCCGTGCCGCTCACGCTGCGCAATCCCGCCGACACGCAGGGCGCCTATGGCCGCCCGGACCGCATCGCTTCGCCGCTGCAAATCATGATCGACGGCCCGCTCGGCGGCGCCGCGTTCAACAACGAATTCGGCCGGCCGAACCTCGGCGGCTATTTCCGCACCTACGAGCAGAATGTTGCGGGCACCGTGCGCGGCTACCACAAGCCGATCATGATCGCGGGCGGCATCGGCAACATCAGCGCGCAACACACGCACAAGCACGACCTGCCTGCGGGCACGCTGCTCGTCCAGATCGGCGGTCCGGGCATGCGCATTGGCATGGGCGGCGGCGCGGCCAGCTCGATGGCCACCGGTACCAACACGGCCGAACTCGACTTCGACTCGGTTCAGCGCGGCAACCCGGAAATCGAGCGTCGCGCGCAGGAAGTCATCAATTCGTGCTGGCAACTGGGCGAGCGCAACCCGATCCTGAGCATTCACGACGTGGGCGCGGGCGGCCTTTCCAACGCCTTCCCGGAACTCGTCGACGGCGCTGACAAGGGCGCGCGCTTCGAACTGCGCAAGGTGCAGCTCGAAGAGACGGGTCTTTCGCCGCGCGAAATCTGGTCGAACGAATCGCAGGAGCGTTACGTCCTCGCGATCGCCCCCGCCGATCTGGCGGAGTTCCAGGCGATCTGCGAGCGTGAGCGCTGCCCGTTCGCCGTCGTGGGCGTCGCGACCGACGCGCGCGACCTGAAGCTCATCGACACCGACGAGCAGGCGCTCGCGGCCAACGGCGGCCACCAGCCCGTCGACATGCCGATGGACATCCTGCTCGGCAAGCCGCCGCGCATGCACCGCAACGTCGAGCACGCGAGCGTGCCGCTCGCGCCGGTCGAAGTCACGGGCGTCTCGTTCGACGAAGTCGCGAAGAGCGTGCTGCGCCACCCGACCGTGGGCAGCAAGTCGTTCCTCATCACCATCGGCGACCGCTCGGTGGGCGGCACGACGGTGCGCGACCAGATGGTCGGCCCCTGGCAGGTGCCGGTGGCCGACTGCGCGATCACCGCGCTCGACTACGCCGGCTACAAGGGCGAAGCGATGACGATGGCCGAACGCACGCCGCTCGCCGTGATCGATGCGCCCGCATCGGGCCGCATGGCCGTGGGCGAGGCGATCACCAACATCGCCAGCGCGCCCATCCTGTCGCTCGACAAGCTCAAGCTCTCCGCGAACTGGATGGCCGCGTGCGGCGCACCGGGCGAAGACGCCGCCCTGTACGACACCGTGAAGGCGATCGGCATGGAGCTATGCCCGGCGCTTGGCATCGGCATTCCAGTGGGCAAGGATTCGCTCTCCATGCGCACGAAGTGGAACGAGGAAGGCGTGGCGAAGGAAGTGGTCGCGCCGGTTTCGCTCATCATCTCGGCGTTCGCGCCGGTCGACGACGTGCGCCGCCACCTCACGCCGCAACTGCGCCGCGTCGACGAAGTGGGCGAGTCTGTGCTGATCGCGATCGATCTGGGCCGCGGCAAGAACCGCATGGGCGGCAGCATCTTCGCGCAGGTCACGCAGCAGGTCGGCGACGCGGTGCCCGACGTGGACAACGCCGAAGACCTCAAGCAGTTCTTCACGGCCATCCAGCAACTGAACGCGAACGAGCAACTGCTCGCGTACCACGACCGCTCGGACGGCGGCCTGTGGGCGACGGTCTGCGAAATGGCCTTCGCGGGTCACACGGGCGTGTCGCTGAACGTGGACATGCTCACGCTCGACAGCGAGCACGAATCCGATTACGGCGACGCCAAGGACTGGGCGAAGCAGACGAGCGGCCGCCGCGAAGACCGCACGCTGCGCGCGCTCTTCTCCGAAGAACTCGGCGCGGTGATCCAGGTGCCCGCACAGCAGCGCGATGCCGTGATGGCGGTGCTGCGCACGCACGGTCTGTCGGTCTGCTCGCACGTGATCGGCACGCTGAACCCGCGCGACTCGATCGAAGTCTACCGTGACGCGAAGCGCATCTACGCAGCGCCGCGTTCGGAGCTGCAACGCGTGTGGAGCGAAGTGAGCTGGCGCATTGCGCGCCTGCGCGACAACCCCGCGTGCGCCGATTCCGAATACGACGCACTCCTCGACGCCGCCGATCCCGGCATGCAGCCGCATCTCACGTTCGATCCGGCCGAGGACATCGCTGCGCCGTTCATCGGCAAGGGGACGCGTCCGCGCGTGGCGATCCTGCGCGAGCAAGGCGTGAACTCGCACCTCGAAACCGCGTACGCGTTCGACCGCGCCGGGTTCGATGCGCACGATGTCCACATGAGCGACCTGCTCGAAGGCCGCGCCACGCTCGCCGACTTCGCGGGCGCGGTGGCCTGCGGCGGCTTCTCGTACGGCGACGTGCTGGGCGCGGGCGAAGGCTGGGCCAAGACGATCCGCTTCAATGCGAAGCTCGCGGACATGTTCGCAGCGTTCTTTGCGCGTCAGGACACGTTTGCGCTCGGTATCTGCAACGGCTGCCAGATGATGTCGAGCCTCGCCTCCATGATCCCGGGCGCGCAAGCCTGGCCGAAGTTCACGCGCAACAAGTCGGAGCAGTTCGAAGCGCGCTTCTCGCTGGTGGAAGTGCAGGGCTCGCCGTCGATCTTCTTCAACGGCATGGAAGGCTCGCGCATTCCGGTGGCGGTCGCGCACGGCGAAGGTTTCGCGGACTTCTCGCAGCAGGGCGACATCTCGAAGGTCGCCGTGGCGATGCGCTACGTCGACCATCACGCCCAGGCTACCGAGGCCTACCCGTTCAATCCGAATGGCTCGCCGCAAGGCATCACGTCGGTCACGACGCCCGATGGCCGCTTCACCGTGCTCATGCCGCACGCCGAGCGCGTGCAGCGCACCGTGACGATGAGTTGGCACCCCGAAGCCTGGGGCGAGGCGAGCCCGTGGATGCGTGCGTTCCAGAACGCGCGCAAGTGGGTGGGCTAACGAGCCCGGCGAACCACGCGGACGTTTGACGCCAGGGGCAACTCGCCCAGGCAGAAACCCCGGTCATGCCTCGATTGCGAGTGCGGGCCGGGGTTTTTGCCTTTTGCGTGCCGACCGGTGAGGTCTTACGGCGAATACCGCCGTTAATCGCCGCATTTTTTGCGGTGATTAACTTGTGTATGCGGCGAATACGTCTCATAATCGCCGCATGAATAGCGGCGAATACACCTACATCTGGCAAGCCGGCGACTGGCCTCAGTGGCGCTTTGATCTGGCGGCGCTTGCCGAGCCCATGGCCGAGGTCAGCCGCGCCCAAGGCTTGCTGGTGGGCAGGCTGGCCGATGTCGGCCTCGCGCTGCGCGATCAGGCGAGCCTCGCAGCCCTGACGGAGGACGTCCTCAAAACCAGCGAGATCGAGGGCGAGCAACTCGACGTCGCCTCTGTGCGTTCGTCCATCGCGCGTCGAATGGGCGTGGACATCGGGGCGCTTGCACCGGTGGACCGCCACGTGGAAGGCGTGGTGGAGATGGTGCTCGACGCGACCACCAACAGCCGCGCGCCGGTCACGCGTGAGCGCTTGTTCGGCTGGCACGCCGCGCTGTTTCCTACGGGCTACGCGGGCCTATCGCGGATCAACGTCGGTGCATGGCGCGACGATGCGAGTGGGCCCATGCAGGTGATCTCGGGGCCGATTGGCCGTCAACGCGTGCATTTCGAAGCGCCGCCCGCGAACCGGCTTGAAGCCGAAACGCGGCGCTTTCTCGACTGGCTCAACGGCCCGGCGCAAGAACCGCCGCTGATCAAGGCCGCCCTCGGCCACTTGTGGTTCGTCACGCTGCACCCGTTCGACGACGGCAATGGCCGCGTGGCAAGAGCGATCGGCGACTTGCTGCTCGCGCGCGCGGACGGCAGTGCGCAGCGCTTTTACAGCCTCTCCGCGCAGATTCAGCGGGAGCGCAAAGGTTATTACGACATTCTGGAGCGCACGCAGCGCAACTCAATGGATGTGACGCTGTGGCTCGCCTGGTTCTTCGATGCGCTGCATCGCGCGGTCGATCAGGCGCAAATCACGCTGGACGCCGTGCTCGCCAAGGCGCGCTTCTGGCGCGAGTGGGCCACGACGCCGTTCAACGAGCGACAGGTCAAGCTCCTCAACCGCTTGCTCGATGGCTTCGACGGCAAGCTCACGAGCGGCAAGTGGGCGGCGATTGCCAAATGTTCGTCCGATACGGCGCTACGCGACATCAACGACCTGGTGGCGCGTGGCGTGCTGCGCAAAGCGGAGGGTGGCGGGCGCAGCACGAGCTACGAGCTCAACGCGTAGCCGCAAACAAAAACCCCGCGCCTTCGAAGGTCGCGGGGTTTTTGACAGCATTCAGCTGCGACGCAGCCTTACTGAATCTTCGCTTGCTTGCGCAGGTTCTCTTCAAACGCCTGCAGCTTTTCCTGCTGGATCTGCTGGACGATCTGCGGGCGCACCTGCTCGAGCGGCGGCGGCGTGACCGGGCGGATGTCGTCCACGCGGATGATGTGCCAGCCGAACTGGGTGTGCACCGGCGTATCGGTCATCTGGCCTTTTTGCAGGTGCGTGGCCGCGGTCGCGAATTCCGGCACATAAGCCTTCGGATCGGACCAGTCGAGGTCGCCGCCGTTCTTGGCCGAGCCCGGGTCCTTCGAGTACTGCTTCGCGAGGTCTTCGAAGCTGGCGCCAGCCTTGATCTTCGCGATCAGGTCCTTGGCCTGCTGCTCGTTGTCCACGAGGATGTGATGCAGGTGGTATTCGCTGCCGCCCGCATCCTTGGTCAACTGGTCGTAGCGCGCCTTGACTTCGGCGTCGCTCGGCTGGTTGTTCTTCACGAAGTTCTGAATCAGCGCGCGCAGCACGACGGTCTGCTGGGCCACGGCGATTTGCGCCTTCACATCGGGATTGTTCGGAATGCCTTCGCGAATGGCTTCCTGCATGAGGATTTCGCGGTTCACGAGTTCTTCGCGTACCGCCATTTGCAGTTGCGGCGAATCCTGCTGGCCTTGTTGGACAAGCTGCTGGACCAGCGCATCGGCGCGCGCTTTGGGAATCGGCGTGCCGTTCACGACGGCGATGTTCTGCGCAAAGGCGGGAGCCGCCGCGCACGCAGCCAGCAACACCCAAAGATGGGTTTTCTTCAAGGTCATCGGAAAGTCCTAACGGGGCGAACCAAAATGGCGAACAAAAGGATCAAGCAGGTCGAAATCTAACGTGGGCTACCGGGGCAGCGCCGCGGCTTCTTCGGGCGTGAGCGCCGTGATCGCGAGTGCGTGGATGCCGCGCTGCATGGCCTCGGCCAGCGCATCATACACCATGCGATGCCTTGCCACGCGGGCTTTCCCCGTGAATGCGCCCGCAACGATCGTGACATGATAGTGACCGCCGGCAGCGGCGCCGGCGTGTCCGGCATGCTGCGCGCTGTCGTCGCGCACGTCGATGGAAACGGGGGCAAGCGCCGCGGTGAGGCGGGTTTCGATCAGCGCCATGCGCTCCGCGGGGCTGGCGTTGAGAAAGATGTCGCTCATTCTTCTTCCTTCATGTAACGCGAAAGCCACAGGCTCTGGCCGACGATGAACACCACGAGGATGCCGGTCGCGCCGAAGAGCTTGAAGTCGACCCACGCGTCGGTGGTGAAGTGGAACGCCACGAAGAGATTGAGAATGCCGAGCAGCGCGAAGAAGATCGACCAGACGAAGTTCAGTTGCGTCCAGATGCGCGGCGGCAGGGTGATCTGCTTGCCCATCATCGCTTCGATGAGGTTCTTGCCGAATGCCACTTGCGAAACGAGCAGCACGACCGAGAACGCCCAGTACAGCACGGTGGGCTTCCACTTGATGAAAGTTTCGTCGTGCAGCATCAGCGTGGCGCCGCCGAACACGACGACGATGCCAAGCGAAAGCCACAGCATCGGGTCGACTTTGCGGTGGCGGAACGCGACCCACGCGATCTGTACGAGCGTAGCTCCTATCGCCACGGCCGTTGCCGTAAAGATGCCCCACAGCTTGAAGGCGACGAAAAAGAGGATGATCGGGAACAGATCAAACAGGAATTTCATTATCGGCCTGAGAGTTGACGAAATGAGCCCGCCCAAAGGGGGCACAACGCTTTCAAGGCCGCATTGCACCCCGCGCGGGGCGCGGGGCTGCCTTGCCAGCGTTCACTTGGGCTCGAATTGTAGCGCAGCCGAATTGATGCAATACCGAAGGCCCGTCGGGGCCGGACCATCCTCGAACACGTGGCCGAGGTGTGCGCCGCAGTTCTTGCAGCGCACCTCGATGCGCAGCATGCCGTGCGCGCGGTCGGTTTTCTCCTCGATCACCTCGCCGTTGATCGGGCGGAAGTAGCTCGGCCAGCCACAACCCGCGTCGAATTTCGTGTCGGACTCGAAGAGCGGCGTGCCGCAACAGACACAGTCATAGACACCCCGGTCGAAGTGGTCCCAGTACTTGCCCGTGAACGCGCGTTCGGTCGCGGCGTGGCGCGTGACCTGGTACTGCGTGTCGTCGAGCTGCTCCCGCCATTGCTCGTCGGCTTTGTAGCCGGGGTAGTCGGTGGCGTTATGGTCGTCCTGGCTCATGTTGGGTTCCTGTCGGGTGGGAAACAAGGATCACGTAGATGGGGGCGCGCTCACGAAGAGCAACTGACTTCGAGCGAACTCGCCCAGTCGGGCGGCAGGCCTGCGTACGACGCGTTCTCGGGCTGCTCGTCGAATGGCCGCTCCAGCACCTTCGCGAGCCGCTCGACCTCGCTGAAGTCCTTTTGCGCGGCGCGCTCGATCGCCGTTTGCGCGAGATGATTGCGCAGCACGTATTTCGGGTTCGTGCGGTTCATCGCCTCGGCACGCGCCGCGTCGTCGCGTGTTTCGTGCGCAAGGCGCGCGCGGTAGTCGGCGGCCCAGGTGTCAAAGGCGGCGCGATCGAGAAAGAGATCGCGCACTGACGTGTCGCCGCTCGCGTCACGCTTCGAAACGCGCGCGAGATGGCGATACGTGAGCGTGAAATCGGCACGGTTGGCATGCATGATTTCGAACAGCTTGTTCGCGAGTACGTCGTCGCCTTCGCGCTCGTGTTCGAGGCCGAGCTTCGCGCGCATGCGCGCTTCGAGCGCGGGCGCGAAGTGCCCCTTGAAGCGTTCGAGCACACCTTGCGCGTCGGCCACCACGCGCTCGCCGCGCTTCTTTTCGTCGGCGATGTCGTAGTGCGCGCCGAACAGCGGCACGAGCGCCTGCGCGAGGCAAAAGAGATTCCAGTACCCGATCTGCGGCTGCATGCGGTACGCGTAGCGGCCCTGCGAATCCGAATGATTGCAGATGTGGTTGGCGTCGAAGCCATCCATGAAGCCGAACGGACCGTAATCGATCGTGAGGCCGAGGATCGACATGTTGTCGGTATTCATCACGCCGTGGCAGAAGCCCACGGCCTGCCACTCGACCATCAGCGCCGCCGTGCTGCGCACCGCTTCGTCGAGCAGGGCGAGGTACGGGTCGTCGGCTTCGCGCAGTTGCGGATAGAAGCGCGCGATCACGTGGTCGGCGAGCGCGCGCAGCGCGTCCACGTCGTCGTGCGAATAGAAGTGCTCGAAATGGCCGAAGCGCACGAAGCTCGGCGAGACGCGCGTCACGACCGACGCCGTTTCCATGTCTTCGCGGCGCACGGGCTGGTCGGAGCCGGCCACCGTGAGTGCGCGCGTGGTCGGAATGCCGAGATGATGCATGGCCTCCGAGCACAGGAACTCGCGGATCGACGAGCGCAGCACGGCGCGGCCGTCGCCCATGCGCGAGTAGGGCGTGCGCCCGGCGCCCTTCAGCTGGACTTCGTTGCGCTTGCCGCCATGTTCGACCTCGCCCAGGGTGAGCGCGCGCCCGTCGCCGAGCTGGCCTGCCCAGACGCCGAACTGATGCCCCGAGTAGACCGACGCATACGACATCGTGGTGGGCGAGCGCTCGCGCGTGAAATTGCCGCAAAAGAAGTCGGCGAATGCGGGGTCCGTCACGGCCGTCGGGTCGAGGCCCAACTGGGAGGCCATCGCCTGCGAAATGCCGACCACGTAAGGGGCGGGCAGCGGCGCACCGGGCAGCCGCGTGTAGAAGTGCGCACCGAGCGCGGCGAATGCGTTGTCGCGTGGCGCGATCAGGGCGCGTTCGAAATCGGCGAGCGGGCCGGTGGCGGGTGTTTGCGAAGCGGATGAACCGCCAAGAGATTCGGTCATGCCTGGTGAAAACGACATATTGAGGGCCTGGTGAATACTCGATATTGTAAGTCGGCACCCGCCGGCGTGCTGGAGTACCCCTGAAGGCCGTCGGACTCACAGACAAAGATAGACACAACGCCGTTCAACGCGTGGAGACCGCTACCGATGAGTGCACCGCTGCTGGGTCAAATGATGGATGTGCCGCTCACGGTGTCGTCGTTGATTGCCCATGCGGCGCGCCATCATGGCAGCGCGCAGATCGTCTCGCGGCGCATCGAGGGCGATATCCATCGCTACACGTACCGTGAATGCGAAGTGCGCTCCAAGCAGCTCGCGCAGGCGCTCATGGCGCTCGGCGTCGCGCCGGGCGAGCGTGTCGGCACGTTGGCCTGGAATGGCTATCGGCATCTCGAAGCCTATTTCGGCGTGACCGGCTTCGGCGCGGTCTGCCACACCATCAATCCGCGGCTCTTTCCCGAGCAGATCGCCTGGATCGTCAATCACGCCGACGACCGCTACGTGCTGTTCGACATCACGTTCGCCGCGCTCGTCGATACACTTGCGCCGCAGTGCCCGAACGTGCGCGGCTGGATCGCGCTGTGCGATGAAGCCCACCGGCCGCAGATGCGCACGGAAGTGCTCTGCTACGAGACGCTGCTCGCCGCGCCGGACGGCAACTACGCGTGGCCCGAACTCGACGAGCGCAGCGCCTCGAACCTCTGCTACACGTCCGGCACCACGGGCAACCCGAAAGGCGCGCTCTATACGCATCGTTCTTCCGTGCTGCATGCGTATGGGGCATCGCTGCCCGACGCGATGGGACTCTCCGCATGCGATGCGATCCTGCCCGTCGTGCCGATGTTCCATGTGAACGCGTGGGGCATTCCGCATGCGGCGCCGCTCACGGGCGCGAAGCTCGTGCTGCCCGGCAAGGATCTCGACGGCAAATCGCTCTACGAGCTCATGGAAGCGGAAGGAGTGACCGCCTCGGCCGGCGTGCCGACCGTCTGGCTCGGCCTGCTCGCGCATGTGCGCAACGCAGGTGTGCGCTTCTCCACGCTCAAGCGTACGGTGGTGGGTGGCTCGGCCTGTCCGCCCTCGATACAGCGAGCCTTCGAGGACAACTACGGCGTGCAGACGATACACGCATGGGGCATGACGGAGATGTCGCCGCTCGGCACGCTCTCGAGGCTCAACTGGGAGCAGTCGCAGCGGCCGCGAGAGGCGCAACTGGCACTGCTTGAAAAGCAGGGGCGCGTGGTTTTCGGCGTGGATATGAAGATCGTCGGAGAGAGCGGGCGCGAGCTGCCGTGGGATGGCGTGGCGTTCGGCGATCTCCATGTGCGCGGACCGTGGGTGATTGACCACTACTATCGGCAAGAAGGTGGCTCGCCGCTCGTCGACGGCTGGTTTCCCACGGGCGACGTCGCCACGATCGACCCCGATGGCTTCCTGCACATCACCGACCGCAGTAAAGACGTGATCAAGTCGGGCGGCGAGTGGATCAGCTCGATCGACCTGGAAAACATCGCAGTGGCGCATCCGGCCATCGCGGAGGCCGCGTGCATTGCCTGCGCGCATCCGCGCTGGACCGAGCGGCCGCTCATCGTCGCGGTGAAGAAGCCCGGCGCCGCAGTCACGCGTGAAGAACTGCTCGCGTACTTCGAAGGCAAGGTCGCGAAATGGTGGCTGCCCGATGACGCCGTCTTCGTCGACGAATTGCCGCACACGGCAACGGGAAAGCTGCAAAAGCTCAAGCTGCGCGAGCAGTTCCGCTCATACGTGTTGCGGACTGCGCTCGCGGTGGAGGGGTGTCCGATCGATCCGGCGCAAGACGCCGCAAAGCACGGGTAAGCCACCCCGAGCCACCCGCGCAAGGTTCTGCGGCGCAGCCATCTGGCTGCGTTTTTTTTCTTCCGACTTTTTGCCGGCCGAGTTGCCAAAATTGTACGTTCAGTACAAACCCTGGCATCCGCAGCGCAGCAAAAAATTGAACGAACGTTCTTTTTTAGGTATTCTGCCTGCTGACCGGGAAAGTCGGACAATGAGGCCGACGACGCACATCGCGGCCCGCAAGCATGGAGGCAGGCAAATGGCAGTGGACTACACGACTCGCGACGGCGTCGCCGTCATCACGCTCAACAATCCGCCCGTCAACGGCCTCGGGCATTCGACCCGCGCGGGCATTGTCGAGGGCCTCGCGCGCGCCGCGAGCGATCCGGCCGTTGCGGCCATCGTGATCACGGGTGCCGGCAAGGCGTTCTCGGGCGGCGCGGATATCACCGAATTCAACACGCCCAAGGCGATGCAGGAGCCCACGCTCCACACCGTCATCAAGGAAGTCGAAAAGAGCGCGAAGCCGGTCGTGGCCGCGATCCATAGCGTGGCCATGGGCGGCGGTCTCGAACTGGCGCTCGGCGCGCACTACCGTATCGCCGCCGCTGGCGCGCAGATTGCGCTGCCCGAAGTGAAGCTCGGCATTCTGCCGGGCGCGGGCGGCACGCAGCGTCTGCCGCGTGCAATCGGCCTTGAAGCCGCGCTCAACATGATCGTCACGGGCGCGCCGGTGATGAGCGAAAAACTCGCGAATTCGGGGCTCTTCGACGCCATGGCGCAAGGCGATCTGCTCGAGGAGGCGATTGCATTCGCGCGCAAGGCGGCCGACAAATCCGGCCCGCATCCGCTCGTGCGCAACCGCAAGATCGAACATGCGAACGCAGAAGGCTTCCTGCAGTTCTCGCGCAACACCGTTGGCGCGATGGCGAAGAACTACCCCGCGCCAGTCAAGTGCGTCGACGCCATCGCGGCGGGTGTGAAGCAGGGCTTCGAGAAGGGCCTCGCGTTCGAGCGCGAATGCTTCCTCGAACTCGTGCAGACGCCGGAAAGCCGCGCGCTGCGCCACGCGTTCTTCGGCGAGCGTGCCGCGAGCAAGATCCCCGATGTGCCGTCGAGCACGCCCACGCGCGACATCCAGAAGGTGGCCGTGATCGGCGCGGGCACGATGGGCGGCGGCATCACGATGAATTTCCTCAACGCGGGTGTGCCGGTCACGCTGCTGGAAACGAAGCAGGAAGCGCTCGATCGCGGCCTCACCACGGTCCGCAAGAATTACGAAGCGCAGGTCAAGAAGGGCAAGCTCACGCAGGAGAAGGTGGAAACGCGCATGGCGCTCATCAGCCCGACGCTCTCCTACGACGACCTCAAGCAAGCCGATCTCATCATCGAAGCGGTGTTCGAAGAACTCGGCGTGAAGGAGCAGGTGTTCAAGCGGCTCGACGAAGTTGCCAGGGCTGGCGCGATCCTCGCCTCGAACACCTCGACGCTCGACGTCGACAAGATCGCGGCGTTCACGAAGCGTCCTCAGGACGTGGTGGGTCTGCACTTCTTCAGTCCTGCCAACGTGATGAAGCTGCTCGAAGTCGTGCGTGGCAAGGAAACGGCCAAGGACGTGCTCGCCACCGTCATGCAGATCACGAAGAAGATCCGCAAGACGGCCGTGGTTTCGGGCGTGTGCGATGGCTTCATCGGCAACCGCATGATCGAGCAGTACGTGCGTCAGGCGCTCTACATGCTCGAAGAAGGCGCGCTGCCCGCGCAAGTGGACCGGGCGATCGAAAAGTTCGGCTTCGCGATGGGCCCGTTCCGCATGAGCGACCTGGCCGGCAACGATATCGGCTGGGCCATTCGCAAGCGTCGTTATCAGGAACACCCGGACATGAAGTACTCGAAGATCGCCGACCGTCTGTGCGAGACCGGCCGCTTCGGGCAGAAGACCGGCGCGGGTTGGTACGACTACAAGGCGGGCGAGCGCAACGCGCAGCCTTCGAAACTCGTCGACGAGATGATCGTGGCGTATTCGAAGGAAGCCGGTGTGGAGCGCCGCAAGATCAGCGACGAGGAAATCGTCGAGCGTCTCGTGTTCTCGCTCGTCAACGAAGGCGCGAAGATTCTCGAAGAGGGCATCGCTTCGAAGGCGTCGGACGTCGACATGGTCTATCTCACGGGCTACGGCTTCCCGCTGTGGCGTGGCGGTCCGATGCTGTACGCCGACACGGTTGGCCTCTACAACGTCGAGCGCGCCATTCGCCGCTATGCGCAGCAGCGCAATGGCGAGGCCTGGGAAGTCGCGCCTTCGATCGTCGATCTGGCTGCCAGGGGCGGTACGTTTAACTAAGCATCACGCACGGACGCAAAAGCGGACTAACAGGCGGACGAACATCATGAGAAGCTCAGACGACGTGCTCCTGCTGATCGACCTGCAATACGACTTCATGCCGGGCGGGGCGCTTGCCGTCGCGCTCGGCGATGAAGTCGTGCCGGTCGCGAACCGGCTCGCGCAGGGCTTCAGCCATGTGGTGCTCACGCAGGACTGGCATCCGGCGCAGCACGTATCGTTTGCGGCGAATCATGCGGGACGCGCGCCGTTCGAGACGACGGCGCTGCCCTACGGCGAGCAGGTGTTATGGCCCGTGCATTGCGTGCAGGGCACCGAAGGCGCTGCGCTGCATCGCGACCTGAACGTGCCGCATGCGCGCGCGGTGATCCGCAAGGGCCATCACGCCGACGTGGACAGCTACTCCGCGTTTCTCGAAGCCGACCGAAAGACGCCCACGGGCCTCGCGGGCTATCTGCGCGACGTGGGTGTGAGGCGCGTGTACTGCTGCGGCCTCGCGACCGACTATTGCGTGGCGTGGTCCGCGCTCGACGCGCGCGCCGCGGGCTTCGAAACCGTGCTGATCGAAGACGCCTCGCGCGCCATCGACCTGAACGGCTCGCTTGCCGCCGCGTGGAAGCAGTTGCTGGCCGCCGGTGTGAAGCGTGCGCAGTCGGCCGAGGTGCTGGCACGGTCCGCCTGAACGTTCAATCAAAGCCATCCTCTGGATTCAATATTCGTAGTGGGAGACATCGCATGACTGACGCCGTAATCGTATCGACCGCCCGCACGGGCCTCGCCAAATCCTGGAAGGGCGCCTTCAACATGACGCACGGCGCCACGCTCGGCGGCCATGTGACGCAAGCCGCCGTCGAGCGCGCGAAGATCGACCCCGCCCGCGTGGAAGACGTGATCATGGGCTGCGCGAATCCCGAAGGCGCAACGGGCGCCAATATCGCGCGCCAGATCGCGCTGCGCGCGGGCCTGCCCGTGAGCGTGCCGGGCATGACGGTGAACCGCTTCTGTTCGTCCGGACTCCAGACGATCGCGCTTGCCGCGCAACGCGTGATCGCGGGCGAAGGCGACGTGTTCGTCGCGGGCGGTGTGGAATCGATCTCGTGCGTGCAGAACGAGATGAACCGCCACATGGTGGCCGAAGGCTGGCTTAACCAGCACAAGCCCGAAATCTACTGGAGCATGCTGCAAACGGCCGAGACGGTCGCGAAGCGCTATGAAATCTCAAAGGAGCGCCAGGACGAGTACGGCGTGCAGTCGCAGTTGCGCGCGGCGGCCGCGCAGGCGGCGGGTCTCTTCAACGACGAAATCGTGCCGATGACGGTGCTCGCCGGTGTTGCCGACAAGGCGACGGGGCAGCTCGTCACGAAGGAAGTGACGATCGCAGCCGACGAAGGCATTCGCGCCGACACCACGCTCGAAGGCGTTTCGAAGATCCGCACGGCGATGCCGGGCGGCGTCGTCACGGCCGGCAACGCGAGCCAGTTCTCGGACGGTGCGAGCGCCTGCGTCGTGATGAACGCGAAAGTCGCGGAGCGCGAAGGCCTGCAGCCGCTCGGCATTTTCCGCGGCTTTGCCGTGGCGGGCTGCGAGCCGGACGAGATGGGCATCGGTCCCGTGTTCGCCGTGCCCAAGCTGCTCAAGCAGACGGGCCTGAAGGTCGAGGACATCGGCCTGTGGGAGCTGAACGAAGCATTCGCGGTGCAGGTGCTGTATTGCCGCGACAAGCTCGGCATTCCCGCCGACCGCCTGAACGTGAACGGCGGCGCGATTGCCGTCGGTCACCCGTATGGCGTGTCGGGCGCTCGCCTCACGGGCCACGCGCTCATCGAAGGCAAGCGCCGCGGCGCGAAGTTCGTCGTGGTGACGATGTGCATCGGCGGCGGGCAGGGCGCCGCCGGCCTCTTCGAAGTCGTGTGATGCACGGTGCGGCGGACTCGCGGGAGTCCGCCGCCGTCCCGGCTACGCCACCGCTTTCCCTCGCTTTGGCGCGCGCCGAGCCGCTCTCGCGCTCGAGCTGCTGCGGGTATCATGACGGCTGTCGGCGCGCGCACGGTGCGGCGCCTGTTCCCATGCAGACAGAAGAGGTGAGTTCGTGATTCGTCATATCGTGATGTGGAAGCTCAAGGAGTCGGCCGAAGGCGCGACGCGCGCCGAGAACGTCGTGAAGTTCAAGGCGCTGCTCGAAGGCTGCCGCGATCTCGTGCCGGGCACACTGCACCTCGAAGTCGGCGTGGCCGGCCCGGGTCTCGCTTCCACATTCGACCTCGTGCTCGTTTCCGACTTCGCCGATCAGGCCGCGCTCGATGGCTATCAGGACCACCCCGAACATCTCGTCGTGAAGCAGTTCGCGAAGCTCGTGGTCGAGTCGCGCCAGTGCGTGGATTACGTGGTCTGAAGCGCATCATGATCGGTACCGCAGATCAATCCCAGGGCGGCGGCGCGCCAAAAGGCGAAGCCGCACAACATCCGCAAACGTCGCTCACGATCATCGAGAGTCCCTTCGTCGAGCATCTCGGCGCGCAACTCGTGAGCGCGCATGACGGCGCGAGCGAAGTCGTACTGCCGCTCGCCGAGCGGCATCTGAATACGTGGGACGTCGCGCACGGCGGCGTAACGATGACGCTCGCCGACATCGCGCTCGCCATGGCGGCGCGCAGCGTCGCCGCCGATGGTGTGGGCGTCGTCACCGTCGAAATGAAAGTGAACTTCATGCAGCCGGGGCGCGGCGAATTGCGCGCCACTGGCCGCGTGCTGCACCGTTCCACCACCATGGCCTATTGCGAAGGCGAGATTCGCGACAGCGAAGGCCATTTCGTCGCCAAGGCGCTCGGCACCTTCAAGTACATGCGCCGGCTTGCGGTGGGCCGCGACGTGACGCGTCAGCGTCTGCGCAGCGACCCCAGCGCGCGGCCGGGACCGAGCGACGGTTAAAACGCGCGATCGGGCGCGTGCGAGGGCTTTGCTCGTGCGTGCCCGGTTGCTGTTCTCTCGCGCGGCAGGCGTGCAACGCCTCGCCGCGCCCAACGAAGCAACACGGACGCCATGACCCAGACCAATCGCCAGATCCTGCTCGCTTCGCGCCCGGAAGGCGCCGCGAGCGTCGATAATTTCCGCCTCGTCAAAACGCCGCTCGCCCCGCTCGAAGAGGGCGAGGTGCGCGTGCGCAACCACTATCTTTCGCTCGACCCGTACATGCGCGGGCGGATGAACGACAGCAAGTCGTACGCGGCGCCGCAGCCGCTCGACTCGGTGATGATCGGCGGCACGGTGGGCGAGGTGGTCGAGTCGCGCAATGCGAAGTTCAAGCCCGGCGACAACGTGGTGGGCATGTTCGGCTGGCAGGAGTTCGGCACCTCGAACGGCAGCGACCTGCATGTCGTCGACACGACGCATGTGCCGCTTTCCGCGTACCTCGGGCCGGTGGGCATGCCGGGCGTGACCGGGTGGTACGGCCTGAATCGCATCATCGAGCCGAAGGCAGGGCAAACCGTCGTCGTGAGCGCGGCGAGTGGCGCGGTGGGCAGCGTGGTCGGCCAGCTTGCGAAGCGCGCGGGCTGCCGCGCGGTGGGTATCGCGGGCGGCGCGGAAAAATGCCGCTACGTCGTGGAGACGCTCGGCTTCGACGCATGCGTCGATTACAAGGCTGGCAATCTCTATCAGGACCTCAAGGCTGCGACGCCGGACGGCGTGGACGGCTACTTCGAGAACGTCGGCGGCGCGGTGCTCGACGCTACGCTCGCGCGCATGAACGCGTTCGGCCGCATCGCGCTGTGCGGGATGATCGCCGGTTACGACGGCGAGCCGATGCCGCTCAAGTATCCGCAACTGCTCCTCACGCAGCGCCTGCTCGTGCAGGGCTTCATCGTGAGCGAGCATATGGAAGTGTGGCCGCAGGCGCTGACGGAGCTGGGTACGCTGGTCGCGAAGCAGCAGCTTGCCTATCGCGAGACCGTGGCCGACGGGCTCGAGAACGCACCCAGCGCGTTCCTCGGCATGCTCAAAGGCCAGAACTTCGGCAAGCAGCTCGTCAAGCTGATCTAACTGTCTCAAGGCCAGCGCAAGCGCCCGGAAAGGGCGCTTCGCGTTTCCGTCCGCGGTATTCACCGCAACCTTCACCGCAGGATTCGCAATGTCCGAACCGTTTGAGTTCGACGGCCGCGTGGCCGTCATCACGGGCGCGGCAAGCGGCTTTGGCCGCGCGTTCGCGCAGCAGGCCGCAGCGCTCGGCATGAAGCTCGTGCTCGCCGATGTCGATCAGACGCTGCTCGACGAAACCGTCAATGCATTGCGCGAAGGCGGCGCGCAGGCGATCGGCGTACGCACCGACGTGCGCGACGCCGCGCAGGTCGACGCACTCGCGAAGGCCGCGCTCGACACCTATGGCAAAGTCCATCTGCTCTTCAACAACGCGGGCGTCGGCACCGGCGGCTTCGTGTGGGAAAGCAGCGCGCAGGACTGGGACTGGGTGTTCGGCGTGAACGTGATGGGCGTGGCCAACGGTGTGCGCAGCTTCACGCCAGCCATGCTCGCGCAGGGCGAGCGCGCGCATATCGTCAACACGGCTTCGGTGGCGGGGCTGCTTTCACCGCCCGCCATGGGCGTGTACAACGCGTCGAAGCATGCTGTGGTCTCGCTCACCGAAACGCTTTATCACGACCTGAAGAATGTGACCGACAAGGTGAGCTGCTCGCTGCTGTGTCCGGCCTTCGTGTCGACCGGCATTGCGAACGCCGAGCGTAGCCGCCCCGACGATCTGCGCAACGAGGTGCCGCCCACGCGATCGCAGCAAGCCGCCGATCTGCAGTTGCAGCGCGCAGTGCGTTCCGGCAAGCTCACGCCAGACGACGTCGCGAAGGCGACGTTCGACGCCGTGCGGGAAGGGCGCTTCTATATCCTCACGCATCCGCAGATTCTCGCTTCGGTGAAGCTGCGTCATGAGGATATCGAAACATTGCGCAACCCGACCGATCCGCTTTCGCTCAAACCTGAAGTCAAGAAAGCGCCGCAATAAAAGCAGCGCACGGGATCCGCGCCACGCCACTCACCGCGAAGATCGCACTCGTGCTCGACATGGTGGCCCGCGCGGGCCGTGCGCCTTACCACGAGCAGACGGCGCAGGAGGCGCGCGCCGAGTATGAAAAGAGCGCGTCGGTGCTCGAAATCCCGTCTGCACCGATGCATGGCGTGGAAGACCTGCAGGTGCCGATGCGGGACGGCGCGACGATCCGCGCGCGCCTATATCTGCCGGTCGAGCCGCATTGGGCGGAACCGCTGCCCGTGCTAGCACCGGCGCGATACCGGCGTCGCGCGCTAGCACCGCACAGACCGTGGCAAGGTTCTATCCGGCGGTGAGCGCGCATCAGCGGAGCGAATCGCACCAGCGTCTTGCCGATGGCCATTTGCTGACCGCGCCGACGATCCAGTGGTTCTTCAATCACTATGTGCGCAATGACTCGGACCGCGACGACTGGCGCTTCGCGCCGCTAGACGGTACGCGCGGCGAGCCGGATTTTCGCGGCGTCGCGCCCGCGTGGATCGGCGTGGCCGAATTCGATCCGCTCGTGGACGAAGGCGAGGCCTATGCGCAAAAGCTGCGCGAAGCCGGCAACAAGGTCACGCTCGTGCGTTACGACGGCGTGATTCACGAGTTCGTCAAGATGGGAGCGTTCGTCGACGAGGCGCGGCGCGCGCAGCAGCAGGCCGCCCACGCGCTGCGCGCGGCGTTCGGCACGGGCGGCTGAAACGCGCTCAGCCTCTCTCGACGGTGTAGGTCTCGTGGCGCTCGAAGGCGCCCGGGCGGACGACGCGATGCGAGCCGTCGTCGTCGCTGCGCTCCAGCGCTTCCACATCCAGAAGGGTGCCGCGTAGCGTGACACGCAGCGCCGTGGTGCCGCGCGTACCGTAGTCGGGCGTTTCGATGAATGCCGCGGAAAGCGCGCGTTCGCGTTCCAGCGAAATGCCCGTGGCGGGCAACTCGCGGTCGGGCGCGACCTGCGGGTCACGCATCATTTCCACGAGCCGCGCGAGTGGGACTTGCGCGTCGCCCCCCGCGAGTTGCGCGAGTTCCGCACGCTTGCGCACGAGCTTGGGCCACGGCGTGTCGAGCACGGCGTTCGAAATGCCGTGCGTGCCTTCGGCCAGCAAGGCAGGCGCGCGGTCCGCGCGGTTGCAGTACCAGGCCAGCTCGCGCCGCGCCCAGTCGCCGACGATCAGATTAAAGCCGTTGTAGAGATCGCCCGAGCGCGCGATCTCGTCGAGATAGTCGAGCGGCGTATCGGGCAGACCTTGCGCGCCGGTGAGCCAGCGCGAGACGAGCGTGCCGCGCGTAGGCGCGTCAGGGCGCATATCTTTCGGCGCGCGATAGTTCGTGAGCGCGGCGAAGCGGCCGCTGCGCGTCATGCCAAGCCACGTGCCGCCACCGACGAGATCGCGGCCCGCCAGCACGCCCGTTGCCGAACTGCCCGGCGACGTGACGTCATCCGAGGCGTTCCACCAGTGCAGCGGGTCGGCGGTGCGGCGCAGGAACTCGTCGCGGTTTGCCGCGAGCGTGAAAAGCGTGCCGGCGCTCGCGCGCGGACGCCAATCGAAGACGATCAGGCACATGGCGTTGGCCCTTGCAGGGTCGGGGGTGGGGCAGCGCCCTGGCAACGCGAGGCGCTGGGCGCCTCACGCGCGATGGGCGCAGCGTGCGGCGTCAAATTTCGGCCGGCAACGCGTAGGGCAGCGGCAACACGCGCAGCGCGGGGCCGTCCGCAGCGCCGAGGTGCACGCTGCCCGTTTCGAGCGCGGCAAGCTTGATCTCGGCGAGCAGATCGATACCGCCCTCGGGTGCGGCGGCGGCGTTCACGACCATGCCGCACGGCTGGCTCGGGTCGTCCGAATGGAAGAGTTCGACGCCCGCATGCGCGGCGCCCAGACTCGCGGCCACATTGGCGAGCGTGGTACGGCGCTTGATCGTGCCGCGATACTGGCTGCGCGCGACGATTTCCTGGCCAGGGTAGCAGCCCTTGCGGAAGTTCACGCCGCCCAGCACGTCGTAGTTGACCATCTGCGGCACGAACTGCTCGCTCACGGCCTGCGTGATGCGCGGTTCGCCCGCGCGAATGTCGAGCCAGTCCCACACCGCCGGCGACACGCGCTTGACCAAACCGTCGAGCTTCGCGAGGCGCGCCTGCACCGCTTCTTTCGGGCCGACCCACAGATAACGCAGCACGCCGGCCGCGTCGGGCACGCGGATCAGCGTGCCAGCGGGGTCGTCCACTTTCACGTGCACGCCGTCGGGCAGCGCGTCGAACACGCTCGCAAGCGCGCCGCGCACGTCGCCCGCGAGGCCCACCACGAGCAGCTTGTCGCTGTCGTCGGTGAGCCTGGCCTTGGCGCGCAGCACGAACATCGACAGCCGTTTTTGCACCGCCGCCTGTACGTCCTTCGAGATCAGGAGACGGATCGTGTCGCCGGTCTTCCAGGTGAGGAACGAGGCAAGCAAACGGCCCTTGGGCGAGCAGTAGCCTGCGAGGCGCGCGCCGGCCACGTCGAGATGCTGGACGTCGTTGGTGAGCTGGCTGTGCAGGAAGGTCGCGGCGTCGTCGCCGTTGGCGTCGATCACGCCAAACTGCGGAAGGATCGCGTAGGCGCCGCCTTTCATAACGGCATCGAAGTCGGCCGTGGATTCAGGAGCGGAAAGCGTGGAAGCGGGATCGAGCGGTGAGTTCATGGATTCGGGGAACAGTCAATCCTGACTTTAGCGAAGGCAAGCAGTTATTATATGAGGTCCCCCTGAGTCGTGTTTCCATGTCCCTCCTGAAGAAATGCCTTGTTGCCGGCGCCGCGCTAGTCGTGATTGGCGCCGCCGCGGCGGGCGGCGTATGGCGCTGGGCCACCGTGCCGCTCGAACTTGCCGCACCACAGCTCGACGTCACCATCAAGCCGCACAGCACCGTGCGCAGCGTCACGCTGCAATTGCGGCGCGGCGGCGTGCCCGTGCAGACGCAACTTTTCGTGATCATGACGCGCGTGCTCGGCCTGCAGAGCCAGCTCAAATCGGGCAACTACGAGTTCAAGGCGGGTATTACGCCCTATGAGGTGCTCCAGAAGATGGCGCTCGGCGACGTGAACGAGTCCGTCGCCACCATCATCGAAGGCTGGACCTTCAAGCACATGCGCGCCGAACTCGACGCGAACCCCGCGCTGCGCCACGATACGGCCGGCATGAGCGATGCCGATCTGCTCGCCGCGATCGGCGCGCCGCCCGCACCGAACGGAAGCGGCGAGGGGTTGTTTTTCCCCGACACCTATCTGTTCGACAAGGGCGCGAGCGATCTCGACGTGTACCGGCGCGCGTACCACCTGATGCAGACGCGTCTGAACGAAGCGTGGACTGCACGCGCCGCCGGCTTGCCGCTCAAGTCGCCCTACGAGGCGCTGACGCTCGCTTCGCTCGTCGAAAAGGAGACGGGCCGCGCTGCCGACCGCGCGCTCGTGGCGGCCGTGTTCTCGAACCGCCTGAAAGTGGGCATGCCGCTGCAGACCGATCCGGCCGTGATCTACGGACTGGGCGACAACTACGCGGGGCATTTGCGCAAGCGAGATCTGCAGTCGGACACTCTTTACAATACCTACCTGCGCCTGGGGTTGCCGCCGACGCCCATTGCGCTGCCCGGTGCCGCGGCGATCCAGGCGGCGCTCAATCCGGCATCGACGGCTGCGCTGTACTTCGTGGCGCGCGGCGACGGCAGCAGCGCTTTTTCTGACAATCTTGTCGACCACAACAAGGCCGTCGACAAATACATCCGGGGTAATTAAATGGCGCGGGGCCGATTCATCACGTTCGAGGGCATCGACGGCGCAGGCAAGACCACGCATCTCGCGTGGTTTCGCGATCAGCTTGCCCAGAAACTCGCGCCGTCAGGCCGTACGGTCGTCATGACGCGCGAACCCGGCGGCACGCCGCTTGGCGAGTCGATCCGGGAACTCGTGCTGCACCAGCCGATGGACCTCGAAACCGAGGCGCTCATGATGTTCGCGGCGCGCCGCGAGCACCTCGCCAAGGTGATCGAGCCCGCGCTCGCGCGCGGCGACTGGGTGCTGTCTGACCGTTTCAGCGACGCCACGTTCGCCTATCAGGGCGGCGGCCGCGGGCTGCCGCGCGACAAGCTCGAAACGCTGGAGCGCTGGGTGCAGGGCGGCTTCCAGCCGGACCTGACGGTGCTGTTCGACTTGCCGCCCGACACGGCGAGCGAGCGGCGCGGCGCGGCGCGCGAACCCGATCGCTTCGAAAGCGAATCCGACGCGTTCTTCAAGCGCACGCGCACCGAATACCTGCGCCGCGCGGAAGAGGCGCCGTATCGTTTCGCGATCGTCGATTCGTCGCAGGGCATCGATGCGATTCGCCAAAAACTCGAGAATGTGATCGCAACGCTTTGATTTCAAGGCGATATTTGACATTCTTATATGGCTGCGCGATCTTCATGTAAATTCTCCTGAGGATCGCTTAACAGATTGATTTCGAAGATGATCTATCCTTGGCAAACCGACGACTGGCAACGCCTGCAGCAACTGCGCAGCCACTGGCCGCATGCGCTCCTGCTGCATGGCCAGGCGGGCATCGGCAAGTTCCAGTTGGCGCAGCATCTGGCGAAGGGGCTGCTCTGCGAAGCGCCGCAGGCCAACGGCGAACCGTGCGGCGCCTGTGCGGCGTGCAACTGGTTTGCCCAGGGCAATCATCCGGATTACCGTATCGTCGTGCCCGAGGCATTGGCTGGCGAAATCGGCCAGGCCGGCGACGATGACGCCAAAGCCGAAAAGGCTGACAAGGCCGACGGTGAAGAGGGCAAGAAGGGCCGCGCGCCGAGCAAGGAAATCCGCATCGAACAAGTGCGCGCGCTGCTCGACTTCACGAGCGTGGGCTCGCATCGCGGCGGCCTGCGCGTGATCCTGCTGTATCCGGCCGAGGCGCTCAACGTCGCCGCCGCGAACGCGCTGCTGAAGACGCTCGAAGAGCCGCCCGCGGGCGTGGTGTTCCTCGTGGTATCGGCGCGCATCGACCGCCTGCTGCCGACCATTATCAGCCGTTGCCGCCAGTGGCCCATGGGCACGCCCGCGCCTGAAGCCGCCGCGGCCTGGCTCGCGCAGCAGGGCGTGGACGACGCGCCGGCGCTGCTTGCCGAAGCAGGCGGCGCGCCCCTCGCAGCGCTCGCGCTCGCGCACGACGAAAACCGCACGCTGCGGGACTGGACCCTGGCCCAGCTCGCGGCGGGCCCGGCCTGCGACGCCTTTGCCTGCGGCGAGACGCTGCAAAAGCTGCCGGTGCCGCTCGTGCTCGGCTGGCTGCAGCGCTGGGTCTACGATCTGCTCGCCGAACGCACAGCGGGGCGCCCGCGCTACTTTCCGCAGGCCGCTAGCGGCCTCGCGCGCTGCGCCGCGAAGCTCGACGCCGCGGCGCTCGCGCGCTACCTGAAGACGGTCACGCGCCAGCGCGCCGTGGAAAACCATCCGCTGAATGCGCGCCTCGTGTTCGAGGAACTCTTTCTCGGCTATCGTGAACTGTTTGCCTGACGTGCACGCTGACGTCCACGCTTAGGCCCGAATCTTCCATCGCAGGACCACCCATGTTTGTCGATTCACATTGCCACATCAACTTCGAAGGCCTCGGCGACCGCCTCCCACAGGTGCTCGAGAACATGCGCGCAAACGCCGTCACGCATGCGCTATGCGTCTCGGTGGACCTCGAAACGCTGCCTTCGGTGCTCGACATCGCGAGCCGCTACGAAAACGTCTACGCGTCGGTGGGTGTGCATCCCGATCACGAGCACATGCGCGAGCCGAGCGTGGCCGAGCTGGTCGAGCTGGCTGAGCACCCGAAAGTGGTGGCGATCGGTGAAACGGGGCTCGATTACTATCGCCTGGGCGAGCGCACGATCGCCGACATGGAATGGCAGCGCGAGCGCTTTCGCACGCACATTCGCGCGGCGCATGCCACGGCCAAGCCGCTCATCGTCCATACGCGAGCCGCTTCGGACGACACCCTGCGCATCATGGAAGAAGAGCGCGCAGGCGAACCGGGCGGCGTGATGCATTGCTTCACCGAGCCGTGGGCGATTGCCGAGCGCGCACTCGCCCAGAATTTTTACATCTCGCTTTCGGGCATCGTGACGTTCAAGAGCGCGACCGATGTGCAGGAAGTGTCGCGCCGCGTGCCGATCGAGCGCCTTTTGATCGAAACCGATTCGCCATACCTCGCGCCAGTACCATTTCGTGGCAAACCCAATGAACCTGCGTACGTGAGCCATGTCGGAAGATTCATTGCGCAGCAACGCGGATTGCCGGACGCCGAACTTGGCGCTGTCACCACGCAGAATTTCTTCCGGCTCTTCAAGATCCAGCCTCAGGCCTGAATCGCGGACCGCGTGCTGTCAATGATGTTAAATATCAACGAGATAGCAGATAATGTTAAGGCTTGACATGAACTCGAAACCGCTTCCGCACGCCGCAAACCCTGTCCGCCGTACTGCCGCGGCGCTCGTGCTCGGCGTCGCCGCCACGCTGTTCGGCGCCGCCGCGCACGCCGCTCCGATCGACTCGCTCATCAAGAGCGTCAAGTTCGACGACGACAAGGGCGTGCAAAAAGCGCTCGCGGACGGCATGGACCCGAACGCCACCGACGACCAGGGCATGCCGCTCCTCGTGCTGGCCGCGCGCGAGAAGTCCGACAAGGTCGGGGCGGTGCTGCTCGACAACCCGAAGACGAACATCGCCGCCGAAGACCGCGCAGGCGAAAACGCGCTGATGCTTGCCTCGCTCAACGGCGACGTGGACTTCGTGAAGCTCCTCATCACCAAGGGCGCCGAGGTCAACAAGAAGGGCTGGACGCCGCTGCATTACGCTGCCTCGAACGGCAACGACGATGTCGCGAAGCTCCTGATCGGCTATTCGGCCGACGTCAACGCGCTGTCGCCCAACGGCACGACGCCGCTCATGATGGCTGCGCGCGGCGACCATCTCACGACGCTCCAGATGCTGCTCGAGCACGGCGCGACGCTTGGCGCCAAGAACCAGATCGGCATGACGGCGCTCGATTTCGCGCGCCGGTACAAGGCGCCGGACGCGATCAAGGACCTCACGGCGCGCATGACGCAGGCTGGCCTCTCCACGGCGAGCCCGGCAGCGCCGCAAAACAGTGCAAAATAATGGGGATGAAGGCGGCCGCACTGGACCAACGCGGCCGCCCGGCGGCGCTCGAGGCGCCGCTCCCCACGACAACTCAAGGAGAACCATGCTGCGGGTTCTGATCTGTGCGGGCGCGATGGCGTTGCCGCTCTCCGCTTTCGCATTCACGGCAAGCGACCTCAACCGGCTCTGCACGAAGACCGACGTGGCTTCGCGCAGCGCGTGCGCTGCCTATATCGAAGGTGCCGCGGACGGCATCTTCAACACGATCGACGCCATCGGCGGCACTACCGGGCCGCGCGTGGGTCAATACTTCTGCCTGCCGCCCGACGCGCGCTCGGCGCAACTCACCGATGCGGTGCGCAAGTACATCGCCGACAACCCGAACGTGGCCGGCTACAACGCCAGTACCGCGATTTCGCTCGGGCTTGGCAAGGCGTTTCCCTGCAAGACCGGCAATGGCAGTTGAAGCCGGCTGGTTCGAGTCGTAATCAGTAGCGCGTAGATAGACATAGCTAGAAACACGGCGCGGCACCTACCACTGCCGCGCCGTTCATCATCGAGGCCGCAGCGAGGCCAGCTGTCACCATCGCCGTGGCCGTCCGCGGGCCTGCGCCCGTGCCGTTTCCAAGAGTCGCCTAATTGCTCGGGATGCTCAGGAGGAACTGGCCGCAGATGCCGACACTCGACGATCTCTCCCGTTTCATCGACGCACCGCTGCAGGACTGGCTCGGCACGTTGCTCGTGAGCGCGCTCGCGCTCGTTTTCGCGTTCGCCATGCACTGGGTCGGCGGCCGCGTCGTGCTGCGTGTCGCCCGCCCGTATCCGCGGGTCAGCGTGTTCTTGCGCTATATACGCAAGCCGGCGCTCGCCGTGCTCGCCATCCTCGCACTCGAATTCGTCTGGTGGCAGGCGCCCGACACGCTCAGGCACATCGGCGGCCTGCGCGAGTTGTGCGCGTTCGCGCTGATCGCCGCGATCACCTGGCTTTCGGTGCGTTGCGCGGCGGCGATCGGCGATGCCATCATCGCCGCCCACCCGCTCGACATCGCCGATAACCTCCAGGCCCGCCGCATCCACACCCAGGCCCGCGTGCTCGCGCGCACGGTGATGGTCCTCATCATCATCGTGGGCGTGGGCTCGGCGCTCATGACCTTCCCGAACGTGAGGCAGATCGGTGCGAGCCTGCTGGCTTCGGCCGGGGTCGCCGGTCTCGTTGCCGGTATCGCGGCACGCCCCGTGCTGGGGAATCTGATCGCCGGTTTGCAGATCGCGCTCTCGCAGCCGATCCGGCTCGACGACGTGGTCGTGATCCAGGGCGAGTGGGGGCGCATCGAGGAAATTACAGGCACCTACGTTTCTGTGCGGATCTGGGACCAGCGGCGGCTCATCGTGCCGCTGCAATGGTTCATCGAGAATCCGTTCGCGAACTGGACACGCAGCAGCTCCCAGATCATCGGCACGGTGTTTCTATGGCTCGACTACCGCATGCCGCTCGCGCCGCTGCGCGAGGCGCTCGCGCGCATCGTCGACGATGCGCCCGAATGGGACCGCCGCGTGCAGGTTTTGCAGGTCACCGACGCCAACGAGCGCGCCATGCAGTTGCGCGTGCTGGTGAGTTCGCGCGACTCGGGCCTGAACTTCGATTTGCGCTGCCGCGTGCGCGAAGGGCTGCTCGATTTCGTCAACGAGCACTATCCGCAGTTCCTGCCCCGCGCGCGCGCCGAAGTTTCGGCGGAACTCGAAAGCAGCACAGGGGAAGTGCCGTCTTTCGTGCGCCGCCCGGCGCGGCAGGCGGCGGCGAGCACGGCGGCACATACTGAGGCTGATCCCGTGACGGGCACACGTGTGCCGGGGGACGGCGAGGAGTTGGAGACACCACCCGGCGCGCTCGGACGCAGCGATGGACGCTAAAGCGGCCGAAGCGGCTAAAGGAGCGGAGGCAGCGGAAGCAGCGCGAGCCACCGCCGCGCGCGAGCCTGCGACTGACAGCCGCCGCGAAAACGGTTGATAGCGGTTGATTGCGGTCGAGAAGGACAGGAGGAGGAACAGCAAGATGGGCAGACTGATAGTCGTCTCGAACCGCGTGGCGACGCCGACGGAGACCAGGGGCTCGGCAGGCGGCCTCGCGGTCGGCGTATTCGGGGCGCTGAAGGACGCGGGCGGCGTGTGGTTCGGCTGGAGCGGCGACGTGGTGAGCGAGACGGTGGCGAACGCGGGGCCGACGCTCGTCGAGGACGGCCACGTCACCTTTGCGACCGTCGGCCTCACGCGCAAGGATTACGATCAGTACTACCGCGGATTCTCGAACGCCACGCTCTGGCCGGTCTTCCACTACCGCAACGACCTCGCGCGCTACGAGCGCGACGAATACGCGGGCTACCGCCGCGTGAACGCCTGGCTCGCGCACAAGCTCATGAAGCTGATCCACCCGGACGACAACATCTGGGTCCACGACTATCACCTGATTCCGTTCGCCGAGGCGCTGCGCTCGGAAGGCTTGCGCAACCGCATCGGCTTCTTCCTGCATATTCCGTTTCCTTCGCCGCAGGTGCTGCAGACCATTCCGCCGCACGACGAACTCGTCAGATCGCTGTGCTGTTACGACCTTCTAGGCTTCCAGACGCAGAACGACCAGCAGGCGTTCCACGACTACATCGCGCGCGAGGCGCGCGGCAAGGTCCGCGAGAGCGCCGGGAATCCCGAGCATGGCGAGGTCGAGGCGTATGGCCGCAAGCTGCGCACGGGGGTCTATCGCATTGGCGTGTTTCCGGACGAGATCGCCGAGCAGGCCGAGCGTTACGAAAGCCGCCAGCACGTGCTCGACCTCAAGCAGAGCCTGGAAGGGCGCAAGCTCATCATGAGCGTGGACCGGCTCGACTATTCGAAGGGTCTCGTCGAGCGTTTCCATGCGTTCGAGCAGTTGCTGGAAACGTCGCCCGAATGGCGCGGCAAGGTCACGCTCGTGCAGATCGCGCCGCCTACACGCTCGGATGTCGCGAGCTACAAGGTGATACGCGAGGAGCTTGAGCGGGAGGCTGGGCGCATCAACGGCCGCTACTCGGGCCTCGATTACACGCCGATCCGCTATCTGAGCCAGCAGTACGACCGCTGGAAGCTGATGTCGCTCTTTCGCGAGTCGCAGATCGGCTATGTGACGCCGCTGCACGACGGCATGAACCTCGTCGCCAAGGAGTATGTGGCCGCGCAGAATCCCAACGATCCGGGCGTGCTCGTGCTGTCGATCTTCGCGGGCGCGGCGGCCGAACTCACGGGCGCATTGCTCGTGAATCCTCATGATGCGGCCGGCATGTCGGAAGCGCTGGAACGCGCGCTCTCGATGCCGCTCGAAGAGCGTCAGGCGCGCTACCAGACCAACATGGAGGCGCTCAGGCGCAACGATCTCGGCGTGTGGCGAGATAGCTTCCTGCGCGATCTCGCGGCGGTGCCCCAGCCGCGCTGACCGCTACAGGGCACAGGCGGTTCGCGCGCAGGCGCGATTGCGTATGATGCGTGGCTGATCCAGGCACCCGCCACGCACCTCCATGCTGACTACGCTCGCCATCGCCAACTACCGCTCGCTGCGCGAGCTCATCGTGCCGCTCGGTGCGCTCAACGTCGTGACCGGTCCGAACGGCAGTGGCAAGTCGAATCTCTATCGCGCGTTGCGCCTGCTCGCGCTCACAGCGCGCGGCGGCGTGATTCCGTCGCTGGCGCGCGAGGGCGGCCTGCAATCCACGCTGTGGGCGGGCCCAGAGCGCTTCTCGCGCGCGGTCGCCGCGGGGGACTACGCGGTGCAGGGCACGGTGCGCAAGGATGCGGTGAGCCTGCGCCTCGGCTTCGCGGGCGACGCCTTCGGTTATGCGATCGATCTGGGATTGCCGCTGCCTTCGTCCACTTCGCAGTTTTCGCTCGACCCGGTGATCAAGCGCGAGTGCATCTGGAGCGGGCCGATCCTGCGACCCTCGGCGTTGCTCGTGGACCGCCAGGGGCCGATGATCCGCATCCGCGACGCCTCGAGCGAGTGGACGACGCTCGCGCAGCCTGTGGCGAGCTTCGACAGCATGATGACCGAGTACGCCGACCCGCGCAGCGCGCCCGAAATGATCGCCGTGCGCGAGCAGATTCGCTCGTGGCGTTTCTACGACCACTTCCGCACCGACGAGTACGCGAGCGCGCGCCAGGTGCAGATCGGCACGCATTCGCCGGTGCTCGCCGACGACGGCGCAAACCTCGCCGCAGCGCTGCAGACGATCCGCGAGATCGGCGACGGCGAGGCGCTCGATACCGCCATCGGCGACGCCTTTCCGGGCGCGCGCGTCGAAATCGTGAATCACGAAGGCCGCTTCGAGGTGGCGCTGCGCCAGGAGGGGCTGTTGCGGCCGCTGCGCGGCGCGGAACTCTCGGACGGGACCTTGCGCTACCTGCTGCTCGCGGCGGCGCTGCTGAGCCCGCGGCCACCCGGCCTGCTGGTGCTCGACGAGCCCGAGACTAGCCTGCACCCGGACCTGCTGCCGTCGCTCGCGCGGCTCATCGCGCGGGCGTCGCGGCACTCGCAGGTCATCGTCGTCTCGCACGCCGCGCGGCTCGTGGCGGCGCTGGAGCGCGAGGCGGGCAGCCAGTCGGTCGTGCTCGAACGGCGCCTCGGCGCAACCGGGTTCGGCGATCCGGACACGCTCGACGTGCCGGCCTGGAAATGGCCCGCCAGGTAGCCCGGTCGGGCAAACACAGAGGTTGTTTCGGCATGTAACACCGTATAGAAATTGAAAGACCGGCGGCGCGCACGTCCGGCTTGCCGAATAATGGGGCAACTGCCGCGTCGCCGATGCCGGCCCGGACCTGGCTTAGAATGACCAGCACCGCAAGAACGGGCAACGTGGCCCCGTTTTCTGGAGACACTCGATGAGAATTGCGCAGATCGCCCCGCTGACCGAATCGGTCCCGCCGAAGCTCTATGGCGGCACCGAGCGCGCCGTGTCGTATATCACCGAAGCGCTGGTCGAACTCGGACACGACGTCACGCTTTTCGCGAGCGGCGATTCGCTCACGAGCGCGAAACTCGAGCCCGTGTGGCCGCGCGCGCTGCGGCTCGACCCCGGCATCCGCGATCGCATCGCACCGCACATGCTCCTCATGGAAATGGTGCGCCGCCAGGCGAACCAGTTCGACGTGTTGCATTTCCATATGGATTACTACTCGTTTTCGGTGTTCAAGCGCCAGGAAACGCCGTTCGTGACGACGCTGCACGGCCGTCTCGACCTGCCCGAGCAGCAGCCGGTCTTCGATACGTTCAACACCGCGCCCGTCATCTCGATCTCGAATGCACAGCGACAGCCGATGCCGCAGGCGCGCTGGCTGCGCACGGTCTACCACGGCCTGCCCGAGACGCTTTACACACCGCAGCCCGTGGAGCAGCGCTATCTTGCGTTTCTCGGCCGTATTTCGCCTGAAAAACGCGTCGACACGGCGATACGCATTGCCGGGCGCTGTGGGCTGCCCATCCGCATTGCCGCGAAGGTCGACGAAGCCGACCGCGAGTATTTCGAGCGCGACATCAAGCCGCTGCTTGGGCTGCCGCACGTCGAGTACGTGGGCGAGATCAACGACAGCCAGAAGGCCGAATTCCTCTCCGGCGCCCATGCGCTGCTGTTCCCGATCGATTGGCCGGAGCCGTTCGGCCTCGTGATGATCGAGGCGATGGCGTGCGGCACGCCCGTGATCGCGTTCAATCGTGGCGCGGTGCCGGAGGTGGTGGAAGAGGGCGTGACGGGCTTTATCGTCGAGGACGAGATCGGCGCCGTGGCGGCGGTGAACCGCATTTCGCGCGTTCCGCGTACCGGCGTGCGGCGCCGCTTCGAAGAGCGTTTCACCTCGCACCGCATGGCACAGGAGTACGTGCAGGCGTATGAGGCGGTGATTCGCGCGAACAAGCGCTCGCGCTTCAAGGTGATCGATACGTCCGCGAGCTGAGCGCGCGGACGTTCGTTCGGGGTGCGCTTAGAGGTCGAGTTTCGTGATTTTCGTGCCGCCGAGCGAGAGGTCGCCGATCAGCCCGCTGTTGGTGAGCACGAAGACTTGCACGGGCTTGGTGGCGGTGGTGGTGTCGATCGAGCCGTTCACGCCGACCTTCACGAGCGCGACCGACGCGTCGCCGCCTGCCGACCAGCCGCTCGAATTGCGGAATTTCGCGAGCGCGTCTTCCGTCATGAAGAGATAGATGACGGACTTCGACTGCACGCCGAGCGTCGCGCCGACCGAAGCCGACGATGTGCTGTAGAAGCCAACCGTGCTGCCGCCCACGCGCAGCGCGCCGTCGCCGTGTTCGCCGCCTACGCCGATGCCCGCCTGGATCACGCGCGGAAAGACGAGAATGCCGCGAGCCTTGCCGACCAGCTCGCGCGAGCCTGGCACGGTCTGATAGAGGCGCGACAGGGTGGCGTCGACGTCGGAGTTGATCGACTCGGCGCGCGATGCGTTGGTCGCGGCGTTGGGTGCCTGGCTGCCGGTGGTGGTGCAGCCCGAGAGTGCCGCGGCGCCGAGGGCGATTGCGACAGAAGCCTTCAAAAGAATGCGAGATGCGGTCATCTTATTCTCCGTTCTTGTTTCCGGGCGCCGCGATGTCACGGCGTCCAATCGTTATACCCGAACGTTCCGATCCGCACTTTGAGGTTGCGCAGCACAAGCGCCGCGCGGTGGGGCATGCACGAAAAATCTAGCGCTCCGGCACTGGCTTGGCCGTGGGCCGCCGCAGGGCGCGCTTCACGCCGCCGATCAGCACGCCGATCGCGAGCAGCACCGCAGCGGGCACGACCCAGTAACCGACGAACGCGTGCCACAAGTAGCCCGCGAGCGTCGCGCGCCGCACGGCGTATTCGTCGCGCGCTTCCTGCTGGCGCTGCGCGTTCGCCGCGAGCACCCCGGCGGGGCAGCCGGCTGCACGCGCGGTTTCGGACGTGCCGTGGCAGCGCAGCGGGGCGCCGGCGTCGCGCTCGGCGTCGGTGAAGGTCCAGGTGGTCAGCGCGCGCTGCAAATCCGCGCGGTTATACGCCATCTCGTCCTGAACCTCGCGCACCACGACGATCATCACCGGCACGAGCCAGAAGGTGATCACCATCAGCCAGCGGCGAAACCAGCGGTTCTTGTGTCTCCATGCCATCTGCGCCTCCGTTCGATGCCGTTGGCATCAACGTCAACGCGGCAGCCCGATGGCTAATGTGTGATTTCGCAGTGAGGGGCCGCCGCTGCAGCCATCATAGGAGAAAAACGGCGCCGCCGAAGTCGGGGGATTACGCAAAACCGCGCAGACCCGCACGATTTCGCATCCTCCGACGATGATTCGCACAACCGAAGACGCAGGTGCAGGAGATTGAGGAGCCGCTGCGACGCACAAAACCGGCGCATAAAAAACGCGCCGCAGCAAACGCTGCGGCGCGCGGATCCTGCTGGTGCAGGAGAGTGCGGCAGGGTGCCTGAACCCGCTTCGCTCAGCTCTTCGTCGAGAGGCAGGTCTTCATGAATGCCTTGCGGTCGTCGCCCTTTTTGTCGCCGGCCTGGGTGTTACACGCCTTCATGCGCTCCTGCTGGGTCATCGTCGCGGCCGGGGCGCCGGCAGACGACAGGCACTGCTTCATGAATGCCTTGCGATCGTCCCCTTTCTTGTCGGCGGCCTGGGTGTTGCATGCCTTCATCTTGTTCTGCTGGCTGTTCGCCGCCGGCGCGGAAGCGGGGGCGGCGGTTTGTGCGAACGCCGGCGCGGCCAGCACGCCGCCCAGCACGATTGCAGCCATGACGGATTGCATCTTCATCGTTCACTCCCTTGAATTTGGACGTTCTCAGTAGACGTGCGGCCAGCCGTGAATGACCGGTGCGCCTCGCGCGCGCCGCCATTATGGCAAAGCCGCCATTAAAACGACGCAGCAATGTGTTCGGTTGACGCGCTCGCTGCTGCACAATGTTCGCTATCGGCCGTCGACCCAGTCCGCCGTGGCCGCAACAGCACGGAGACCGCGCATGCATTACCTCTTGATGTACGAACTCGCAGACGACTACCTCGAACGCCGTCCCGAACACCGCAGCGCGCATCTGAAGCTTGCTTGGGCCGCCGTCGAGCGCGGCGAGTTGCTGCTAGCGGGTGCGATTGCCGATCCCGTCGACAACGCGCTGCTGCTCTTCCGGGGCGACAGCCCGGCTGTGGCCGAAGCGTTCGCACGCGCCGACCCGTACGTCCTCTCGGGGCTCGTGAAGCGCTGGCGCGTGCGGCCCTGGCAAACGGTGGTGGGCGAAGAGGCGTCGAATCCGGTGCGATAAGGCGTGAGGGCCGCTGTTGTGATAGCGCCGGCACAAACGGCGCGGCTTAGATCTGCGCCTCGCCGTTCGCGTCGTCAGCCGCCGCTTGAGCCAACAGGTCGCGCACAGTGTCGTCGCTGACCTGATCGAAGTCGAGATAGAACTGGCCGACGCTATAGAACGCCTCGGGCATGCGCGCACAAACGAATTCGTCCACGGTCCCGCCGAGCCGGTCCTGCGAGCCCGCGGGCGCGACCGGCAGCGCGGCGACGATGCGCGCGGGGCCAAGCGTGGCGAGCGCGAGCGCTGCTGCCTTGAGCGACGCGCCCGTGGCCATGCCGTCGTCGACGACGACCGCCACACGGCCCGCCACCGCAAGCGGGGCACGCTCGCCGCGATAGCGCGCCTCGCGCCGGCCAAGCTCGATGCGCGCGAGCGCCATGGCGCTCTGCAACTGGGCCTCGCTCACGCCGGCGCTGCGCACGAGCGCGCTGTCCACGTACTGCGCGCCGTTCGACGACAGCGCGCCCATGGCAAGCTCGGCCTGCCAGGGCAGGCCGAGCTTGCACACGGGCAAGACATCGAGCGGCACATGCAGCGCCTTCGCGATTTCATAGCCTACCGGCACGCCGCCGCGCGGGAGCGCGAGCACGATGACGTCGCGTCTGCCCGCGTAGGCCGAGAGCGGGCCGGCGAGCAAACGGCCCGCTTCGCGGCGATCGGTAAAGGGGCGTTCCATGAAGAGGTCCTCCCATCTCGTTGCAGGCAAATTTCCGCGCAACGATGCGTTCAGTTTGCCACTCGCGGCCACACGCTGCTGGCAAAACGGGCACACCTGCATAAAGTCCTGGCGGCAGCCACAACGCGGCGCACGGCGCGAGCGGGGCGTGCATGCCACTGCCAGCGCGATCCAATGCGGGGCAGCGCTCATTTGCATACGCGGATTTCTCGTTTGGCGCGAGCGTGTTGCCTCGCTACGATGAAGTCGATCCCGCCACCGACGAGGTCTCGCCATGTCCGAATCCGCCTCCTTCAATCCCCGCGTCGTCGAACCTGTCGTGCCCGATGCGCCCGACGGCCTCGGGCTCGCCGTCGAGCTGTGGCTCGCGCGCCCGGTCGACGGTATCGCGGGCCGGGCGCTGCGCATTCACCTGCGCCACGGTGCGCGCATGGAGCAGGCCGAAACGCTGCGCGATCTGCTCCACGCCGTCGGCACCGCCATCGTGGTGTCCTGACGGCCCTGCCGCCGTGCTCAATCGAGCGGGGTGGCAAAGAGGGCGTCGAGCAGATTCGACGAGGACGTGTCGGCGAGGCGCGTGAGCGATTCCACCATGCGCACCTGGCAGTCCACGAGCGGCAGCATGCGAATGCGCCGCGACTCGCCGAATTCCGCATGCGCGATCACGCCCACGCCCACGCCCTGCGCAATGGCCGTTTGCAACGCCTCGCGGCCGTCCACGTAGAGCACGGGCTGGACTTGCAGTCCTTTACGCACGAGTTCGGCTTCGAGCAATTGCTGCGTGACCGAATGCGTTTCGCGAAACACCATCGGCTCGCGCACGAGTTCCTCGTAAGTCATGCGGCGCTTTTTCGCGGCGGGGCTCTCTGCGGGCACGACCGCGACTAACGGTTCCTCGCGCAGCACGCGGGCCTGCAGCCGGCTGTGCACCTGGCGCGCGGCCGTGATCGCGGCGTCGGCTTCGCTCGCAAGGACGCGGCGCATGCATTCGGTGGCGTTCGCGATCGAGAGCTTGATCACTACCCCCGGATAGCGCCGCCTGAACGCGCCGATCAGCTTGATGGCGAGGTCGGGCGCGTCGGCGGCCAGGGCGAGTTCGCCCGATTCGAGCGCCCCCGCCGCCTCGAGCAGCCGCCGCGCGTCGCGCTCGCACCCCACCATCTGACGCGTCACCGCAAATAGTCGTCGCCCGAGTTCCGTGAGTTCCACACCGCGAGGCCCGCGCTCGAAGAGTTTGACCCCGAAATCCTGTTCGAGCCGCCGCACATGGTCCGATACGGCCGGCTGCGTGAGTGAGAGCGCCTGCGCGGCGCGTGAGAACCCGCCGTGTTCGGCGACTGCGTGAAAGGCCCGCAACTGCGCGTATTGCATGTCGAAGCGCTCCGGCAACAGGGGATAAGTTCAGCTTATACGGACATCGATTATATCGATTTTACCGATGGAGAGCGCTGCGCTAACGTGTGGGCATTGACTGTCCCGACGCCCACTGGAGCCCGCATGACCACCCCCGCCGAGCCGTATCTCCTGACCCCCGGACCGCTCACCACCGCGGCCTCGACGAAGGCCGCGATGCAGCGCGACTGGGGCTCGTGGGACGCCGACTTCCGTGCCATGACCGCCCAATTGCGCGCCGCGCTGCTCCAGATCGCGGGCGACGAGCAGGGTGAATATGACTGCGTGCCGTTGCAGGGCAGCGGCAGCTATTGCGTCGAGGCGATGCTCGGCAGTTTCGTGCCGCGCGACGGCCACGTGCTCGTGCTCGCCAACGGCGCGTATGGCAAGCGCATCGCCACGACGCTGCGCTACCTGGGCCGCCAGCACACCGTGCACGATACCGGCGACTACCTGCCGCCGCGCGCCGAAGACGTCGAGGTTCTGCTGGTCGCGAACCCGGACATCACGCATGTCGTCGTCGTGCACTGCGAGACCAGCTCGGGCATTTTGAACCCGATCGAGGAGATCGCAGCCGTGACGGCCCGCCACGGGCGGCGGCTTTTGATCGACTCGATGAGCGCGTTCGGTGCGGTGCCGCTCGACGTGCGCACGCTGCCTTGCGACGCGTTCGTCTCCTCGGCCAACAAATGCATCGAGGGCGTGCCGGGCTTCGGCTTCGTGATCGCAAAAAAAGAAGTCCTGAGCAACGCAAAGGGCGTGAGCCACTCGCTCGCGCTGGACATCTACGAGCAGTGGGATGTCATGAAGCGCACCGGCCAGTGGCGCTACACGCCGCCCACGCACGCGGTGGCCGCGTTCATCGAGGCGCTGCGTTTGCACGCGCTCGAAGGCGGTCAGCCGGGGCGCCTTGCGCGCTATGCGCGCAACCGCGACGTGCTCGTCGAGGGCATGCACGCGCTCGGTTTCGAGCCGCTGCTGACCGAAGCCTGGCGCTCGCCCATCATCGTCACATTCTTTTCGCCGGCCGATCCCGCATTCGAGTTCACGCGCTTCTACGAACTGATGAAGACGCAGGGTTTCATCATCTATCCGGGCAAGTTGACGAGCGTGGAGAGCTTTCGCATCGGCTGCATCGGCGCGCTCGACGAAACCGTCATGCGCCGCGTCGTGGCCGCGTGCGGCGAGGCGCTGCGCACGCTCGGCGTGGCAAGTGCTGCGCCCGCGCAGGTCGACCTTGGCGCACGCGGAGCGCTCGCCGCTTGATGCGCGCATACCGTTAAGACTCCACACCATCCATTTTTTAGCAGGACACATGCAATGAAACACGTCAAGGCAGTGATCTTCGACTGGGCCGGCACCGTGGTCGACTACGGCTCGCGCGCGCCCATGGGCGCCTTCGTCGAGACCTTCGAGCAGTTCGGCGTGCCGGTCACGATCGACGAGGCACGCGGGCCGATGGGCATGGCCAAGCGTCCGCACATCGCGGCGCTGATGGCGCTGCCGCGCGTCGCGGCGGCATGGGAGGCGCGCTACGGCCACGCGCCGGGTGAAGCCGATATCGACGCCGTGTATGACGTCTTCGTGCCGAAGAACATCGCCGTGGCCGCGCAGTACAGCGACGTGATTCCGGGCGTGGCGGCCGTGACCGCCGCGCTGCGCGCCGATGGCGTACGCATCGGCACGACCACGGGCTACACGCGCGAGATCATCGACCAGATCGTGCCGGGCGCGAAGGCACAGGGTTTCGAGCCGGACAGCATCGTTTGCACGGGCGACACGCCTGAGGGCCGGCCTTCGCCGTACATGATCTACCGCACGCTGCCGCAGCTCGGCGTGTGGCTCGCGCGAGATGCGATCAAGGTGGATGACACCGAAGTCGGCATCGAGGAGGGTATCAACGGCGGGACGTGGACGGTGGGTGTCGCGGTGAGCGGCAACGCGTTCGGCCTGACCGAGGACGAAGTCCACGCGCTCACGCCCGACGAATTCGCGCGGCGCCGCGCCGCGGCCGTGGAACGCCTGCGTGCGGCGGGCGCGCACTATGTGATCGACAGCGTCGCCGATCTGCTGCCCGTGGTGAACGAGATCGAAGCGCGGCTTGCCCGCGGAGAGCGGCCCTGAGCCCACCTGAAGGGAACTGAGCGGTACGTTGCGAAGATCGCGCAGGCGGCCTGGCCGCTTGCGTTACCATGGGCGCCCCTGCCACTGGCCGCCGCCCATGAAGACGTTTGCGCTTTTCGTCGTGACCGCGTTCGCCGAGATCATCGGCTGCTATCTGCCTTACCGCTGGCTGCGCGAAGGCGCGAGCGCGTGGCTCCTCGTGCCCGCCGCGGCCTCGCTCGCGCTCTTCGCGTGGCTGCTCACGCTGCATCCCACGGCCGCCGGGCGGACCTATGCGGCTTACGGCGGCGTCTATGTCTGCGTGGCGATTCTCTGGCTCTGGGCTGTCGAGGCGATCCGGCCGAGCCCGTGGGACTGGGCCGGCATCGCCTTCACGCTGACCGGCATGGCGCTCATCATGTTCCAGCCGCGCTGATCGAACCCAAAGTCAGCCGACCGTATTGACCTGCGGAAACTTGTCGCGGAAGGCCTGCGGCATCGGCACGACCTTTTTCGCCTCGTAGTCGAAGAACACGAAGCCCGATTTCGCCATGGCGATGAGCGAGCCATCGGCGGGGCGCGTGATGCGGAAGATGATGTCGCCGCCGTACTTGTTGAAATCCATGATACCTACCTCGAAGCAGAGCGCATCGCGCGCATAGGCTTCGGCGCGATAGGTCGTGGCGAGGTCGGTGACGATGATGCTCGTGTGCGCGTCCTTCATGCCCTCGATGCCCGCGTCGAACAGAAAACGCGCGCGCGCCTCGGAAATCATCGAGATCATCGAATCGTTGGCGAGGTGATTGGCCGAATTGATGTCGGTGACGCGCACCGTGAGGTGCGTCGAGTAATAGAACTGATCTTCGGGAAAGTGGAGTTCGATGCGGGCCATGATGCGATGCGAAAAATTGGGGACGGGCGGCGCCACCGGGCTTGCGCGGCGTGGGTGCCGGGCCCGATTGCAGGCCCGTTGCAGGCCCGATTGCAGGCCCGATTGTAACGGGAGGCGTGCCGCGTCCGGCGCCAGCCCGGCGCTAGAATGCGTGAGCCATTCGTCCCCAGTCGGGCCCCTGGGTTGCCCCAGGCACCCGCCACATTGCACCGATTCCCGCCATGACCGACATGCCAGGCCCCGCATCTCGAATCGCCGCCCAAGCCACTCCCGCTCCCCACGACCTGCCCACCCTGAACGGGCGCACGGTCGCGCTGCACCCGCTCTGCGCGCAAGACGCGCCGAGCCTCGTCGCCGCGGCGGCGGACGGCGAACTCTGGAACCTGAAGGTGACCGTGGTGCCTGGGCCCGCGACTGTCGACGCCTGGATTGCCAGGGCGCTCGATGGCGTGTGCGCCGGCACCGTGATCCCGTTCACGATCCGCCTGCGCGAGAGCGATCGCGTGGTGGGGAGCACGCGCTTCTGGAAGGTCGACCGGGAGAACCGCAAGCTGGAGATCGGTTCCACGTGGCTCGCGGCCTCGGTGCAGCGCACCATCGTGAATACGGAGGCGAAGTTTCTGATGCTGCGCTACGCCTTTGAAACGCTCGGCTGCGTGCGCGTGCAGTTCACGACCGATGTGCTCAACGCGAAGTCGCGCGCCGCGATCCTGCGCCTCGGCGCAAAAGAAGAGGGTATCGTGCGGCGCGAACGCATCATGCCGGACGGCCGCAAGCGCGACTCCGTGCGCTCTAGCATCATCGAGGACGAATGGCCCGAGGTGAGAGCCGGCCTGTTGCGCCGGTTGCAAGCCGCGCGCTGAGCGCTGCCGCATCATGGCGGCCCGATAGCGCTAGCACAGGCGCTCGGGCGGCGCCTCAGGTGGCGGATCGCCTTTTGGCACAGGCGGCGGCTCGATATCCGGCACCGGAGGGGGTGGCGGACGACGCGGATTTTCGGGTTCCTCGGTCGGCAGATGAGCCTCGGGAGCGCTTCGAAAACGAGTGGCGGGAAGGAAATTCGAACGCATAGACCTCTCCGGGATGCGCGAAGCGCGCGCCCGATGGGACTGCGGCCCCGCGTTCGCGCGAATCCATTTGCCCGGCTCGCCGCAAACGCCGTGCCGCGCGACGCGCTCGGGCCTGCCCGGGCGGCACGGGGCATTGCCTGCTTCGCGCGCCCGCGGTTTCCGCGTGGCGGGAGGCTATCCGCGCGGACAGCAGTGAGACATCCGGCGCAGACGTGAGTGCGCCGGGCACAGCGCTTGCATTCGCGCAGTATTCACCGTGCATTCGCACAAGGGAGGGGGATACCATGACGACACAATCGAATCGCCGGCTGAATTTGCGTGACCTGGCTTGCCGCCGCACGTCTGCACTCGTCGTCGCGTCCGGATGCACGTTCGGCTGTGCGCTGGGCGTGCCGTCCGCCGCGCTCGCGCAGGGCGCTCCGCAATCGATCGCGGTGCAGCGCATGGCGACGGTGCAGTCGGGCACCGGCTTTCGCGCCTCGAAGCTCGTGGGCTCCGATGTCTACGACAATAGCGGCAGCAAGATCGGCGCGATCGACGACATCGTGCTCGAGTCGCCTAACGAAGGCGCCTTCGCGATTCTCTCGGTGGGCGGCTTTCTCGGTATGGGCAAGCATCTCGTGGCCGTGCCGTTCAACGACCTGCGTATCGACCGCAAACAGATCGTGCTGCAGATCGACAAGGCGCAACTGAAGGCTATGCCCGAGTTCAACTACGCGCACGATTGACGCGCTCGTACGCAAGCGTGATTGCCGGAGGTCAAGACGGCCAGTGCCTGAGTCCAAAGTCCTATTGCGCGCCCCTCGTCCACACACCATAGTGGATGGATGCCTCGTGTGAGGCGTCTGAAGCGGGGAGCGAATCAATGGCGAAGAAAGAGGAAGCCAAGGCCGCGAGCGCGGCCGAGCCGGCGGAAAAACTCAGCGAAAAGGCCTATCAAAAGGAACTCGAGCGCTTGCATGGCGAACTCGTTCGCTTGCAGGAGTGGGTGGTCCAGAAACGCCTCAGGGTATGCATCCTGTTCGAAGGCCGCGATGGCGCAGGCAAGGGCGGCACGATCAAGGCGCTCACCGAACGGGTGAGCCCGCGCGTGTTTCGCGTATTCGCGCTCCCCGCGCCCACGGAGCGCGAGAAGTCGCAGATGTACTTCCAGCGCTACCTGCCGCTGCTGCCCGCTGCGGGCGAGATCGTGGTGTTCGACCGCAGCTGGTACAACCGTGCGGGCGTCGAGCGCGTGATGGGCTTTTGCACGCCGGAACAGGCGACGGAATTCCTGCGCGGCGTGCCGCTCATCGAGCGCGCCATCATCGACTCGGGCACGATCCTCATCAAGTTCTGGCTCGAAGTGAGCCAGAAAGAGCAGACCCGGCGCCTCGAAGGGCGTATCAACGATCCGCGCAAGATCTGGAAGCTGTCGCCGATGGACCTCCTGTCGTATAGCCGCTGGTACGACTATTCACGCGCGCGCGACGAGATGTTCGACATGACGGATACGCCGGAATCCCCATGGTTCGTTGTCCGATCCGATGACAAGAAGCGCGCGCGTCTGAACGTCATCAGCCATATTCTGAACACCATTGCGTACAAAGCGCTGCCGCACGAAAGGGTCACGCTTCCCGAGCGCCAGAAACCACAAGGCTACCGCGACCCGGACTATTCCTACCGGTACGTGCAGGAGAAGTACTGAGCGGCATCGCATTCGATCCGGCGCGGCTTGTCGTCGCGCCGGATCAATCCACACTATCATCACGATTGAACGCTCACGAGGGGTAGACCATGGCCGATCTGCTGCTGGGTAATATCGACGAACACGTCACGGACGCCGAAATCAACGAGTTTCTTGAGCGCTACGGTTTTCCGCCGTACGACGCGATTCAGCGCATCGAGGGAGCGGGCCGTCCCAGCGCGCTGCTCACCTTCCACGCCGCGAGCGAGGAGGGGCTGCGCAGGTTGCAGGGCCGTATTAACAACTTGTTCTGGCGCGAGCACACCATCAGCGCCCAGGTCATGCCGCCGGCACGCGAGGAGTAGGCGCACGCAAACACACAACAGGGCGCGCACCGTGGCTGTGCCAGCCAGGGTGCGCGCCCTGCATTTTCAGGCGCCGTTTCGAGGCGCCCGCTCTCAGGCCGAACAGGCCAGCCTCAATAGAAGATCAAGCCCGGCCTCTGCGTGCTCACGCGCGTGCCTGCCTTGCCGTGGGTAATCGCCACGATATCGGCCAGCGCGCCGATCACCGCATCCTTGCCGGTGTTGCGCGCATACTCCGCGGCCGCCATGACCTTCGGTCCCATCGATCCGGCCGCGAAGCCCAGCTTCTCCAGTTCGTCGGGATGCGCGCTCGCAATCGCCTTTTGCGACGGCTTGCTCCAGTCGACGTACGTGGCGTTTACGTCGGTGGCGATGATGAGCATATCGGCCTCCAGCTCCTGCGCGAGCAGCGCGGAGCACAGATCCTTGTCGATCACGGCCTCCACGCCGCCCAGCTTGTGGCCCTCGCCATAGAGCGTCGGAATGCCGCCGCCGCCCGCGCAAATCACGATGGTGCCGCGCTCCAGCAGCCATTTCACGGGGCGGATCTCGAAGATGTGCTTCGGCCGCGGGCTCGCCACGACACGGCGGAACTTGTCGCCGTCCGGGGCGATGGCCCAGCCGCGCTCGGCGGCGAGCTTCTCCGCCTGCTCCTTCGTGTAGACCGGACCAATCGGCTTGCTCGGATGCTGGAAGGCCGGATCGTTCGCGTCCACTTCGACCTGGGTGAGGATGGTCGCGAAGGGCACCTCGTACGGCAGGAGATTGCCGAGTTCCTGCTCGATCATGTAGCCGATCATGCCCTCGGTCTGCGCGCCGAGCACGTCGAGCGGGTAGCCGGGCACGTCCTTGTAGGCCTCGCCCTGCAGCGCGAGCAGGCCGACTTGCGGCCCGTTGCCGTGGGCGATCACCAGTTCGTTACCCTGCGCGATCTGCGAGATCTGGGTGGCCGCGAGGCGCACGTTTTCGCGCTGGTTCTCCGCCGTCATCGGCTCGCCGCGACGTAGCAGCGCGTTGCCGCCAAGCGCAATCACGATTCGCATGTCTGACTCCCAAGGTGATGCGTGTCAGTGAAGCGGGGCGCATGCACCGCGTTGCCGGGTGTGCAACCCGGCCGCGCGGCACACGCGCCCCGTCAAGCGGTGCGGCTCAAATGTCGGCGAGCGTCGAAACGAGAATCGCCTTGATCGTGTGCATGCGGTTTTCCGCCTGTTCGAAGGCCAGATTCAGCGCAGACTCGAACACTTCCTCCGTGACCTCGACGCCGCCCTTGAGCTCCGGATACTTGTCGGCGATCTGCTTGCCCACCACGGTTTCGCTGTTGTGGAAGGCAGGCAGGCAGTGCATGAAGCGCGTATGAGGCGTGCCGCTCGCCTTCATGAGCGCCATGTTCACCTGATAGGGCAGCAACGCCTTGATGCGTTCGCCCCACGCTTCCATGGGTTCGCCCATCGAGACCCAGACGTCGGTGTGCACGAAATCCACGTCCTTGACGGCGGCCTTGGGGTCCTCGGTCAGCAGGATGCGCGCGCCGCTTTCCTCTGCGAACTTCTTGCAGTCCGCCACGAGATCGTCATGCGGCCAGAGCGACTTCGGCGCCGCGATGCGCACGTCCATGCCGAGCTTCGCGCCGATGAGTAGCAGCGAGTTGCCCATGTTATTGCGGGCGTCGCCGAGATACGCGTAGCTGATCTGCGTGAGCGGCTTGTCCGAATGCTCGCGCATGGTGAGCACGTCGGCGAGCATTTGCGTGGGGTGGTATTCGTCGGTGAGACCGTTGAACACCGGGACGCCGGCGAACTTCGCCAGTTCGTCGACGATCTCCTGCTTGAAGCCGCGATACTCGATCGCGTCGTACATGCGGCCCAGCACGCGCGCCGTGTCCTTCATGCTTTCCTTGTGGCCGATCTGCGAGGAGGTCGGATCGATATAGGTGACGTTCGCGCCCTGGTCGTAGGCCGCGACTTCGAACGCGCAGCGCGTGCGCGTGGAGGTCTTCTCGAAGATCAGCGCGATGTTGACGCCCTTGAGGTGCTGCTGCTCGGTTCCCGTGTACTTGGCGCGCTTGAGATCGCGCGAGAGGTCGAGCAGATAACGCAGTTCGCGGGCGCTGTGGTGCATCAGACTAAGCAGGCTGCGGTTGCGCAGGTTGAAAGCCATGTCGTTTCTCCGTTGCGAATGCAGTGGGAATGCGGATAGGGGGGCGACGCTCAGAGATCGACGGCGTCGCGCACGATCGGGCAAGTCATGCAGTGGCCGCCGCCGCGCCCGCGGCCCAGTTCGCTCGCCGTGATCGTGATGACCTCCACGCCGGCCTTGCGCAGCAGCGTATTCGTATAGGTGTTGCGGTCGTAACCAATCACGACGCCGGGCTCGACGCACACCACGTTGTTGCCGTCGTCCCATTGCTCGCGCTCGGCCGCGAACGCGTTGCCGCCGGTCTCGACGATGCGCAGGCTCTTCAAGCCCAGCGCTTCGGCCACGACGTCCACGAAGGGCTTTTCCTCGCGGCGCAGATCGAGCTTCGAGGGGCTCTTGTCGTCGGGGCGAATCGAGAACGGCACGATCTCGTTGACCACTTCGGGGAAGATCGTCACGAGGTCGCGGTCGCAGAAGCTGAACACCGTATCCAGGTGCATGGCCGCGCGCGACTTGGGCAGGCCCGCCACGACGATGCGCTCGGCACCGCCCTTGGCGAAGATGTTCTGCGCGAGACGGCCGATAGCCTGGCGGCTCGTGCGCTCGCCCATGCCGATCAGCACGACGCGGTTGCCGATCGGCATCACGTCGCCGCCTTCTAGTGTGGCCGCGCCATGGTCCTCGTCGGGGTCGCCGTACCACACCTGGAAGTCCTTGCCCGCGAACTCGGGGTGATACCGGTAAATGGCCGTGGTGAGCAGCGTTTCCTGCCGGCGCGCCGGCCAGTACATCGGGTTGAGCGATACGCCGCCGTAGATCCAGCAGGTCGTGTCGCGCGTGAAGGTGCTGTTGGGCAGCGGCGCGAGCACGAAGCTCGAATAGCCCAGATAACGGCGAAATTCCTTGAGGATCTTGCTTTGTTCGGTGTCCGGAATATCTTCGGCAACCACGCCGCCAATGAGGAATTCCGCGGTCTTGCGCGGCTCGAGCCCTTCGAGCCAGCTGCGCACCTCGCCTGCGAGCGAAACGCCCACGGTCTCGGGGCGAACCTTGCGATCGAGGATGTACTTGAGTCCTTCGGGGTGTTGCACCGTTTCCGTGAGCAGATTGTGCATCTCGAGGACGTCCACGCCGCGTTCCCGCATCTTCGTCACGAAGTCGAAGTGGTCGCGCTTCGCCTGGCTTACCCAGATCACGTCGTCGTAAAGAAGCTCGTCGCAGTTGCTGGGTGTGAGGCGTTGATGCGCGAGACCCGGCGCGCACACCATGACCTTGCGCAGCTTGCCTGCTTCGGAATTGACGCCGAAGGCGACAGTGTCCGTACTCATCATGAGACTCCTCGAATCAGAGGGTGAGAAAGCCCTTGTACAGGCCGAAAGCCGCCACCAATGCGCCAACCAGCACAGCGGCGAAAACGAACTTCTCGATGTTGGTAAACACGGGCTGGCCGACCTCGCGTTTTGCGCGCGCGAACAGCACGATGCCCGGCGCGTAGAGCAATGCGGAAAGCAGCACGTATTTGAGGCCGCCGGCGTAAATCAGCCAGACCGCGTAGATCACAGCGACGCCCGCGATGATGAGGTCCTTGTTGCGCTCGCCGCTGTCGGCCCCATATGTTTCGCCGCGCAGCGCGAGCAGGAATGCGTAGGCTGCCGACCAGAAGTAGGGCAGCAGGATCATCGAGGTCGCGAGATAGATGAGCGAGAGATACGTGCCCTTCGAGAACAGTGTGATGACGAGGAAGATCTGGACCATGCCGTTCGTGAGCCACAGCGCGTTGGCCGGCACGTGCTTCGCGTTTTCCTTGCGCAGGAAGTTTGGCATCGTGTGGTCGCGCGCGGCCGAAAAGATGATTTCGGCGCACAGCAGCACCCACGAGAGCAGCGCGCCCGCGAGCGACACGACGAGCCCCACGCTGATGAGAATCGCGCCCCAGTGGCCAACCACGTTCTCGAGCACGCCCGCCATCGAGGGGTTCTGCAGGGCCGCGAGCTTCGGCTGCGTGAGCACGCCGAGCGAGAGCACGTTCACGAGCACGAGCAGGAGCAGCACGCCGACGAAACCGATGACCGTGGCCTTGCCGACATCGCTGCGCTTTTCCGCGCGCGCGGAGAAAATGCTCGCGCCTTCAATGCCGATGAACACCCACACGGTCACGAGCATCATGCTGCGGACCTGGTTCGTCACGCTGCCGAGCTTGGGATTCATTTGTCCCCAGAAGTCGGCCGTGAAGGTGCCGGAGCGGAACGCAAACGCGCAGATGACGATGAAGAGGCACAGCGGCACCAGCTTCGCGACCGTGGTGATCTGGTTGACGATCGCGGCCTCCTTGATGCCCCGCAGCACGAGAAAGTGCAGTGCCCAGAGCAGCACCGAGGCGCAGATGATAGAGATCGGTGTGTTGCCCTCGCCGAAGACCGGGAAGAAGTAGCCGAGCGTGCTGAACAGGAGAACGAAGTAGCCGACGTTGCCGAGCCATGCGCTGATCCAGTAGCCCCACGCCGAGCCGAAGCCCATGTAGTCGCCGAAGCCGGCTTTCGCGAAGGCGTAGACCCCGCCGTCGAGTTCGGGCTTGCGTATGGCCAGCGACTGGAACACGAACGCGAGCATGAGCATGCCGACCGCGGTGATCGCCCAGCCGATCATGACCGCGCCGGCGTCGGCGCTGGCCGCCATGTTTTGCGGCAGGGAAAAGATACCGCCGCCCACCATCGAGCCCACGACGAGGGCGGTGAGCGCGCCGAGGCGCAGCTTGTTGGCAGCGGCTGGCGTGGCGGCGCTATCGGGCTTGGCAGCGGGGTGAGGCGTAGACGTCGATTCGGACATGCGCGGTCTCCTGTACGAGCCGGCCGGGTTGAAGATCTCGCGCTGCGCGCCAACCCGTCAACTTGCTTGTTCCTGAGTCTGCAGCACGGATATCGCATGCCGCGAGAGCGAAACCCGTGCCGCTACACGCTCAATCTGATAGGGGGCGCGCAATTTGACAATAAGACCTTGGTCCGATAGGAAGAGGCAAATCTGCGGGAATTAGCCAAATTAAAGGCCTCAATGGATTGCAGTTTTATGACGAGCCTTATGTCGATTGCGTACGGAATAGGCCGTTTGCCGGAATTTTCCCGCAAAACAGGCATGCACGGCGCAAGGTTAATTAGCGGTTCGATTTATTTGTGCGGGACAACACGGCGTGCGGATTTCGATTAATCGTAAATTAAATCGGGAAACAGAATATTGATCACGCGTAAGTATTCAACGACTTCTTTTATTCGAAATAATGAAAATGATCACAACGTGACTTTGTTATTGCGCGCGACGTTAGCGGACATCGTCGCCAGCAAACCACTGGTTTCCCTGAATTGTTGGAGGCACACTGGCTCCGGCACCATTAGGTCAAACGAACCCGCACGAGCCCACGCAACGAGATGAACGAAACTGTTCCCGCATCCGCTCCGGCCTGGACGCCAGCGCCGCAGCAGGTCGAATCAGCCCGCATTACCCGATTCATGAAGTGGCTCCGCGATACGCGCGGTCTCGCGTTCGACGACTACGACGCGCTATGGCGCTGGTCCGTCGAGGACGTCGACGCTTTCTGGTGCGCGCTGTGGGACTGGGCGCAAATTCCCTCGCGCGAACCGCGCGGCGTGGCGCTCGCCGATGCGGCGATGCCCGGTGCGCGCTGGTTTCCAGGTATCGAACTGAACTACGTCGAGCGGGCCTTTCAGCTCGCGAGCGACGCGCGGCCCGCGATCGTTTCGCGCAGTGAGAGCGGCCCCATGGCGGGGCGCACGCGCGAATTGAGCTGGGCGGAGCTGCGCCGCCAGGTCGCTGCTTGCGCGGCCACGCTGCGGCGCATGGGCGTGACGCGCGGCGACCGCGTGGCGGCCTTCATGCCGAACACGCCCGAGACCGTCGTGGCATTTCTCGCCACGGCGAGCGTGGGCGCGATCTGGTCGGTGTGCTCGCCCGACATGGGGCCGCTCGCGGTGCTCGACCGCTTCCGTCAGATCGAGCCGAAGGTGCTGTTCGCCGTGGACGGCTATCGCTACGGCGGCAAGCCGCACGACCGGCGCGAGCTGATTCACCATCTGCTGCGCGAATTGCCCAGCGTCGCGCACCTCGTGTTCGTCCCGCAGCTCGACGTGGACGCCAATGTGAAGGCGTACCCGCAGGCCACGGCATGGCGCGACGCCATCGCTGGAAACGTCCCGCTGCAAATCGAATCCGTGCCGTTCGATCATCCGTTGTGGATCGTCTATTCGTCGGGCACGACGGGCATGCCCAAGGCCATCGTGCATTCGCACGGCGGCATCGTGGTGGAGCACGTGAAGCTCACCGCGCTGCATCTCGACCTGAGCCCCGGCGACCGTTTCCACTGGTACGCCAGCACGAACTGGATCATGTGGAACTGCCAGGTGGGCGGCTTGCTCGCGGGCGCGACGCTCTGCCTCTGCGACGGCAACCCCACGTATCCCGATGCGCAGGCGCTGTGGCGCTTCGTGGGCGAGACGGGCGTCACGTTCTTCGGCGCGGGGGCGGCGTATTTCCAGGGGTGCCTGAAGGCCGGGGTCGAGCCGCGTGCGGCGGCGGATCTCTCGCGCCTGCGCGCGGTCGGCTCGACCGGCTCGCCGCTGCCGCCCGAAGCGTATGCGTGGATACTCGAGCAGGTGGGACCCGTCTGGATAGACGCGATTTCGGGCGGCACCGACTTCGCAGGCTGCTTCCTCGCCGGCGTGCCGACCTTGCCGGTTTATCTCGGCGAAATGCAGTGCCGATGCCTTGGCGCGCGCGTCGAGGCATTCGATGAAGCAGGGCACGCGCGCATCGACGAAGTCGGCGAACTGGTGTGCACCGCGCCCATGCCTTCAATGCCGCTTTACTTCTGGCGCGACGAAGCGAACCGGCGCTATCGCGAAAGCTACTTCGACATGTTTCCTGGCATCTGGCGCCACGGCGACTGGCTGCGCATCACACCCAGGGGCGGCGCGGTCATCTACGGCCGCTCGGACGCCACCATCAACCGCCACGGCATTCGCATGGGCACGAGCGAGCTGTATCGCGCGGTGGAGTCGGTGCCCGAGGTGCTGGACAGCCTCGTGGTCGATCTGGAGTACCTGGGGCGCAGTTCGTCGATGCCGCTTTTCGTGGTGTTGCGCCCGGGTGTCGAACTGAGTGACGCACTCGCGCAGCGCATTCGCGCGCGCGTGCGCGAGGCGCTCTCGGCACGCCATGTGCCCGATGAGATCCATCAGGTGCAAGCCGTACCGCGCACGCTGTCGGGCAAGAAGATGGAGGTGCCGATCAAGCGGCTTCTGCTCGGGCAGCCGCTCGAGAAGGTGGCCAATCCGGACACCATGGCCAACCCGGAAAGTCTCGCATGGTTTGCGGCATTTGCGCGGACGAGGGACGGGGCCGCGTGATTTTGGCCGCGCCGATTTAAAATGGCGCGCCGGCTGACGCCTATGTCTGTCCGTTTCCGTGGCCTCCCATCGTCAACGCATGCCATCGCCTAGCGCCACCGTTCCCATCTCGCTCATCAACGGCTTTCTCGCCGGCGCGGGCGCCGAGCCCACCGTGATCCGCCGCTATCTCAACGAGGCGGGCATCGCGCTGGAACTGCTCGCCAAGCCCGGTGGCCGTGTGACGGAAGAGCAGTTCTCCACGCTCTACCAGACGCTCGCCATCGAACTCGACGACGAGATGCCCGGCATCTTCAGCCGGCCGCTGCGCAGCGGCACGCTCAAGTTTCTCTGCCTGAGCCTGCTCGATGCGCGCAACCTCGAAACGGCGCTGCATCGCTTCGACCAGTTCTTCCACATCGTGCTCGACGATTTCCGGCTCGAATCGCGCCGCCAGGGGCAGGTGGCCCAGGTGGCATTACGCGCCAACCCGGCGTACGGCGCGATCGGGCCGCTTGGCCAGGAGCTGACGCTCAAGCTAGCGCACGGCGTGTCGTCCTGGCTGATCGGCCAGCATATTCCGCTGCTGCAAGTCGATTTCGCCTGCGCGCAGCCGCCGCACGCGCTCGATCATCGCTACTTCTTCTCGGGTCCCGTGCGCTTTGGCTGCGAGGCCACGCTGATGCGCTTTAGCGCGGCCTATCTCGACATGCCGATCCGGCAGAGCAAGCGCAACCTGCGCGCGTTTCTCGCGCGCTCGCCTGGCGACTGGATCTTCGAGACCTTCAGCGAGCAGCTCGTGAGCCACAACGTGCGCCAGTACCTGGCCGCGCAACTGCCTGATCTGCCGACCATCGAAGAGGCGGCCGACAACCTGCACTGCTCGGTGCGCACGCTCTGCCGGCGCCTCGCCGCGGAGGAGACCTCGTTCCAGGCGCTCAAGGACGAACTGCGCCGCGACGTGGCGATCCAGCGCCTCACCGACACCCACGACACGATCGCGACCATTGGCGGCGATCTGGGTTTCGACGACCCCAGCGCCTTTCACCGCGCCTTTCGCCACTGGACGGGCAGCACGCCCGGCACCTACCGGCGCCGCGGCTGAGCGGCTGGGCGCCTGAGCGCCCGACACAAAGTGGGAACACCCACCCATGATGGGTGGGCACTGCGGGCGATAACGTGGCCAGAATTGTCATCATGTGGTCCGGTTTGGACAGTGGGTTGGCGACCAATTGACGCTACGATCCGTCTTGTACTGCCGCAAGGTGGCCACCCAGGTATCCCTGGCCCGGCGGCGCATCCATTTGACCCCTGAGTGACTGGAAGGACCGATCATGAGCTACAACGCCCCCGTCAAGGACATGCTGTTCGTGCTGAAAGAGCTGGCCGACATCGACGCCGTCGCAACCCTGCCGGGTTTCGAAGACGCTGGTTTCGACACTGCGCAGGCCGTGCTCGACGAGTGCGCGAAGCTCTCCGGCGAAGTCATCGCGCCGCTGAACGTGGAAGGCGACCGTGCGCCCAGCAGCTGGCGCGACGGCGAGGTCACGGCTACGCCTGGCTTCGCAGGGGCGTTCCGCCAGTATGTCGAGGGCGGCTGGCAGGGTCTGCAGCATCCGTCCGAATTCGGCGGCCAGGCGCTGCCCAAGCTGATCGCCACGCCTTGCATCGAAATGCTCAACGCGGCAAACCTCTCGTTCGCGCTGTGCCCGCTGCTCACCGACGGCGCTATCGAGGCGGTGCTCACCGCGGGCAGCGACGAACTGAAGGCGCGCTATGTGCCGAAGCTCATCTCCGGCGAGTGGACCGGCACGATGAACCTCACCGAGCCGCAGGCCGGCTCCGACCTCGCACTGGTGCGCTCGCGCGCCGAACCGCAGGGCGACGGCACGTACAAGGTCTTCGGCACGAAGATCTTCATCACGTGGGGCGAGCACGACATGGCGGAGAACATCGTTCACCTCGTACTGGCGCGCACGCCCAACGCGCCCGAAGGCGTGAAAGGCATCTCGCTCTTCGTCGTGCCGAAGTTCCTCGTCAATGACGACGGCTCGCTCGGCGCGCGCAACGACGTGCATTGCGTATCGATCGAACACAAGCTCGGCATCAAGGCGAGCCCGACGGCCGTGCTCCAATACGGCGATCACGGCGGCGCGATCGGCTATCTGGTGGGCGAGGAGAATCGCGGCCTCGAATACATGTTCATCATGATGAATGCGGCGCGCTTTGGCGTAGGCATGCAGGGCGTGGGCGTGGCGGACGGCGCGTACCAGAAGGCCGTGGCGTACGCGAAGGAGCGTGTGCAGAGCCGCCCCGTGGACGGCTCGCTCAAGCAGTCGGCGACCATCATCCATCATCCGGACGTGCGCCGCATGCTCGGTTCGATGCGCGCGATGACCGAGGGCGCACGAGCGCTCGCGTATGTCGCAGCCGCCTACAGCGACCATGCTCACTACCACGCTGACTCCGAAGTGCGCGCGCGCAATCTCGCGATCTACGAATTCCTCGTGCCGATCGTGAAGGGCTGGAGCACCGAAATGGTCAACGAAGTGACGAGCCTTGGCGTCCAGGTGCATGGCGGCATGGGTTTCATCGAGGAAACAGGCGCGGCTCAGTACTACCGCGACGCGCGCATTCTCGCCATCTACGAAGGCACCACGGCGATCCAGGCGAACGACCTGGTGGGTCGCAAGACGGTGCGCGACAGCGGCGCGGTTGCGAAGGCGCTGCTTGGCGAGATCGCTCGGACTGCTGAGGAACTCGGCCAGGCCGGCGGCGCGGCGGCGGCATCGATGCGCGAGCAACTGGAGAAGGGCGCTCGCTCGCTCGCGAATGTCGTCGACTACGTGATTGCGAACGTCAAGCGCGACCCGAACGCAGTGTTCGCGGGCAGCGTGCCGTATCTCAAGCTCGCGGGCATCGTGCTGTGCGGCTGGCAAATGGCGCGCGCGCTGCTCGTCTCGCAGCGCGAACTTGCGAACGACGCCGAGTTTTACGGCGCGAAGATCGCGATCGCGCAGTTTTACGCCGAGCACATTCTCGCGCAGGCAGGCGGCCTCGAGACTTCGATTCTGGCCGCAAAGGGCGACGCGGGCGTGCTCGCGCTGAGCGAAGTGCAGTTTTGATCGGGCGACTTAGGGCGCTCAGTTAGCAAGCAAGGAAGAGGATATGTCGTCGAGTGATCTGATTGCACAGTATGGCCCACGCGAGTCGATGGAATACGACGTCGTGATCGTCGGCGGCGGTCCCGCCGGGCTGTCTGCCGCGATCCGCCTGAAGCAGCTGGCCGCGGAAAAAGGCGCTGAAATCGGCGTTTGCGTGCTGGAGAAAGGCTCGGAAATCGGGGCGCATATCCTCTCGGGCGCGGTCATGGATCCGCGCGCCTTGAATGAGCTGATTCCGGACTGGAAAGAACAAGGCGCACCGCTGAACGTGCCCGTAACCGAGGACAAGTTCCTTTTTCTTTCCGAAACGGGGGCTAAATCTGTGCCGAAC
>NZ_JAMBPR010000240.1 GCF_024206475.1 Paraburkholderia sp. CNPSo 3274 | reverse complement strand
GGCACTGACGTCCAGCCAGGTCGCGCAGCTCGGCACGGCTGACCTGAACGCGCTGACCACGGCTGAAGTGCAGGCACTGGGTTCGGCGGGTGTTGGCCAGCTGACGTCGTCGCAAGTGCAGTCGCTGACCTCGACGGCGCTGAACGCGCTGACGACGTCGCAGCTGGCGACGCTGTCGGTGAACCTGCTGACGAGCGCACAGGTCTCGGGTCTGAGCACGGGCCAGCTCGCGGCGCTGAACTCGACGCAGGTGCGGCAACTGAACTCGGCTGACCTCAAGGCGCTGAGCACGAGCCAGCTCGTGAACGGTCTTGGCACGGCAGGCATTGCCTCGCTGACCAGCACGCAGGTGCAGTCGCTGAGCACGACGGCGCTGAACGCGCTGAGCACGGCCCAGCTCGCAACGCTGGCGATCGCCTCGCTGACGACGGGTCAGGTGGCCGGCCTGAGCACGGGCCAGCTGTCGAGCCTGATTTCGAGCCAGGTCCAGCAGCTGGGTTCGGCTGACATCAAGGCGCTGAGCACGAACCAGGTCGTGAACGGTCTGGGTTCGGCGGCCATCGCGGCACTGACGTCCAGCCAGGTCGCGCAGCTCGGCACGGCTGACCTGAACGCGCTGACCACGGCTGAAGTGCAGGCACTGGGTTCGGCGGGTGTTGGCCAGCTGACGTCGTCGCAAGTGCAGTCGCTGACCTCGACGGCGCTGAACGCGCTGACGACGTCGCAGCTGGCGACGCTGTCGGTGAACCTGCTGACGAGCGCACAGGTCTCGGGTCTGAGCACGGGCCAGCTCGCGGCGCTGAACTCGACGCA
>NZ_JAMBPR010000239.1 GCF_024206475.1 Paraburkholderia sp. CNPSo 3274 | reverse complement strand
CGTCTGCAGGGCAAGCCGCGCGGCCTGCTCGCTCACCGCGCCATAGATCGGACGCAGCGCTGCCGCGATCGTCTTGCGGTCCTTGTAGCTGGCGTACTCAAGACTGTTGCGGATCAGGTGCACGATGCACGTCTGCACGGTGGTGCGCGGGTAAGCGGTGCCAATCGCTTCGGCCAGTCCCTTGAGCCCATCAACGACCGCGATCAGGATGTCCTGGCAACCGCGGGTCTTGAGTTCGTTGAACACCTTGAGCCAGAACTTCGCACCCTCGGTCTGCTCGATCCACAGTCCGAGCACGTCACGCTGGCCGTCGGCCTGGACGCCCAGGGCCAGATACACAGCCTTGTTGCTCACCACGCCATCGCCACGGATCTTCACGCGCAGCGCGTCGAAGAAGACCACCGGATACATCGGCTCAAGCGGGCGGCTTTGCCAGGCGAGCGTCTCAGCCATCACCTCGTCGGTGACCGAGCTGATGAAATCGGGCGACACTTCGGTGCCGTAGGTCTCGGCCAGAAACGCCTGGATCTCGCGCACGCTCATGCCACGCGCGTACATCGCGATGATGCGCTCGTCAAAGCCGGTGAAACGACGCTCATGTTTGGGAATCAGGATCGGTTCGAAGCTACCGTCGCGGTCCCGCGGCAGTTCAACCCTGAGCGGGCCGTGATCCGTGATGATCGTCTTGCCGGTGGCGCCGTTGCGCTCGTTGGTCTGGCCTTCGGGCTTGGGCTGCCCCGGCGGGTAGCCCAGATGCCTGTTCATCTCGGCGCCCATCGCGCGCTCGATGACGGCCTTGTTGAACGCCAGCATCAGGTCCTG
>NZ_JAMBPR010000238.1 GCF_024206475.1 Paraburkholderia sp. CNPSo 3274 | reverse complement strand
AAAAGCACGGCGTTGAGGTGACGCTCTGGAAACCGCTCTTTGATCGGGAAGTGAGGCAGACCGACGCGCCGAGCCAGTGGTGCCGACCCGACTTTGAACTGACGTTCCGATCGGTGGCAGCCGCTGGCGTTGCGGCACGGCCGCACCGTGTCGTCATCGAGACGATGGGTGCCGACGATCCTGACTACCTCGAACGCAAGTTGTGTACTCAGGAAATCATGAAGCGCCGCGGTATTCTGATCGAGCATCAGCGTCGCTGATGATGCTGCCCAGAAAGAACGGGACGACGCGTTTTTCCGCAGGGTCGCAGCAAAGATCCTGCATCTCGCCGGTGTTTCGCAGACCAGGCCAGTCTGAACGATTCACGGTGCCCCGTTGCCTGCTGATCTTCCTGATGGATGCTCCGCTTCCTGCCGGCGACCCACGCACCATTACCAACGCGACGCCTACCACGGCACCTAAGTAGCGGCCATGGTGGGGGGCGTCACGACTTGCTGACAGTTGTGAATATCGCGGCGGGGCGTGCACAAGGGTTGACGGCTGCGGGGCGTCCGTCACCGCACGCACTTTTTCGACATTACCGGCCAAGTACTAAACCGCTGACGCGGTAGGGGAGGAGCGCGAGAGCTGATGGCTGACGTTCATTGTGGCGGCGAGCTGACGCAGGATCCCAACGAGGGGACGCAGATACCTCCAGGAGCAGTATGTGGATGCCCAACCGGGCTTCACCACTGCTTCCAGGAGGCACGCCATGACGCCACTGCGCCAACGCATGCTGCACGACATGCAGATCCGCAACTTCGCCGAGACCACCCAGCAAACCTACCTGCTACAGGTGT
>NZ_JAMBPR010000237.1 GCF_024206475.1 Paraburkholderia sp. CNPSo 3274 | reverse complement strand
TGAGAAGTCCGCAGAGCAACGGGATGGCCGAAAGCTTCGTCAAAACGATAAAGCGTGACTACGTCTCATGGATGCCCAAGCCTGATGTCAGAACCGCACTGCAAAACCTGGCTATCGCGTTTGACCACTACAACGAATCGCATCCGCACAGCGCCTTGAAATACTGCTCGCCACGCGAATTCCGCCAGCGCGCAACTTCACCAACCGAAGCGTGACCGCGTGTCCGGTCATGCAGGGGCAAGTCCACCGGGCCCTCAACGCCGGGTGGCACGCTGGGAGCACGAAGGGGTGCTCGAAGAGATGCAGGCTCGACTTGACCATAACCCCGACATGATGCGGATCCGAAGACAGACTGTCGAACATCCCTTCGGCACGCTCAAGGCGTGGATGGGTGCAACGCACTTCCTGACAAGAACGATTGAGCGGGTAAGTACCGAAATGAGCTTGCACGTGCTCGCGTACAACATGAAGCGGGTGATCAGGCTGCTCGGCGCAGAAATGGTGGTAAAGGCAATGCGAGAGTGAACCTGCCAGGGGTGGTCGAACGGCGGCAGTAGTTTGACGTTTGTGTTCCCGCAATTCCGTCGAAACCTGTTCCGGGAGAAGGTCTCGTCAATTTCCAGCAGCAAGGCGTTTTGACACAGGTGCGCCGGGAGACCGGCAAGGAGTAGGTGGTGCAAGTCCACTGCGATGAAGGAATAGCGAACCACATCGGCCCCGAGCCGTGCGCAGGTATCCGCGAGGATGTCGGCGAAGCGTCGGCAGGGGTACGTGCAGGCCAGCCATTGAGCCACGATAGAAAACTGATCCCGGGTGCCGACGCTGTCTGTGTAGCGGAAGGCAAAACGTCCGAGCGCGCAATCGCGAGCGCCCGGAT
>NZ_JAMBPR010000236.1 GCF_024206475.1 Paraburkholderia sp. CNPSo 3274 | reverse complement strand
ATGCAGCGTGCCCAGCGTGGTGAGACCCAGTTGCCTCGCGATGGGCTGCACCACCGAGTAGGTGGCGGTCTCCGGACCGATGATTGGATACTTCGCCGGTGCCAGCTGGCTCGGCGGCGGATTGACCGGCAGTGAGTCACCCGGGGGGATACCGTCTGGTTCCGACGGGAGTGATTGCCCCGACGTTGGCGGCACGATGAAGTCGGAGCGCAGGAACCAGTCCTGGGGTGCGCTGCCGTCGGCACTGCCTCTGAACAGGCGGTAGTCGAGATTCCCGGCGCGCAACTCCCCATTGAGCACGAATGCGCCTGGCGCCGTGGTGCCGCCGTTGACGGCCTGAACCAGGCGGATACCGTTGTTCAGGGTCTCCACGCCGCTGGTGCCGGTGGGATGCACGACCACTGCGCTCGTTCCGATCGTGGTCCCGCTGTCCAGCACCAGCCGGCTCGACGGCGAGCCATCCGTGCCCAGGAACGTGTTGAAAACCACCTGCCCCTGCGGGTCGCTGTAGTTGCCGCGTATCGTCAGCGCCCCGTAACCGGTATCTCCAGCCACCGGGTTTCCAGGCCAGACCACCCCCTGGTTCACCACGTTGCCGTTCACCGTGCCGGATCCGGCCAGGGTTCCCGCTGACAGTACGGTCACGGGCGAGCTTATCGAGCCTTTGACGGTCAGCGTGCCGGTCTGCACGGTGGTCGGGCCGCTGTAGGTGCTGGTACCCGTGAGCACCGTGGTGCCGGTGCCCATCTGCACCAGGGCGCCAGTTCCGGAGACCACGCCGCCGTAGGTGAGCGTGTCGCTGCGGTCGAATGCCAGGGTGCCATTGTCGGTGACGTTGCCGACGATGCTGCCGCTGGTGCCGCCGTTGCCCAGCTGCAG
>NZ_JAMBPR010000235.1 GCF_024206475.1 Paraburkholderia sp. CNPSo 3274 | reverse complement strand
CTGCAGCTGGGCAACGGCGGCACCAGCGGCAGCATCGTCGGCAACGTCACCGACAATGGCACCCTGGCATTCGACCGCAGCGACACGCTCACCTACGGCGGCGTGGTCTCCGGAACTGGCGCCCTGGTGCAGATGGGCACCGGCACCACGGTGCTCACGGGTACCAGCACCTACAGCGGCCCGACCACCGTGCAGACCGGCACGCTGACCGTCAAAGGCTCGATAAGCTCGCCCGTGACCGTACTGTCAACGGGAACCCTGGCCGGATCCGGCACGGTGAACGGCAACGTGGTGAACCAGGGGGTGGTCTGGCCTGGAAACCCGGTGGCTGGAGATACCGGTTACGGGACGCTGACGATACGCGGCAACTACAGCGACCCGCAGGGGCAGGTGGTTTTCAACACGTTCCTGGGCACGGATGGCTCGCCGTCGAGCCGGCTGGTGCTGGACAGCGGGACCACGAGCGGGACGAGTTCGGTGATCGTGCACCCGACCGGCACAACCGGTGCGTTGACCCAGAACAACGGCATCCAGGTGGTGCAGGCGGTCAACGGCGCCACCACCGGTGCACAGGCATTCGTCCTGACGAGCGAACTGCGCGGCGGTTCCTATGACTACCGCCTGTTTCGGGGCAGTGCCGACGGCAGCGCACCCCAGGACTGGTTCCTGCGCTCCGACTTCATCGTGCCGCCAACGTCGGGGCAATCACTCCCGTCGGAACCAGACGGTATCCCCCCGGGTGACTCACTGCCGGTCAATCCGCCGCCGAGCCAGCTGGCACCGGCGAAGTATCCAATCATCGGTCCGGAGACCGCCACCTACTCGGTGGTGCAGCCCATCGCGAGGCAACTGGGTCTCACCACGCTGGGCACGCTGCAT
>NZ_JAMBPR010000234.1 GCF_024206475.1 Paraburkholderia sp. CNPSo 3274 | reverse complement strand
ACCGAAGTGCTCACCGCGTCCGGGATCATTGATGTTGATTCGTGGATCGGATGGATAGTCGATTGGATCGACGGTATTCGCTACGAAGGTTCCTCCAGCGGAGCCAGTGTAGATGTTGGTGCCGCCATAGAAAAGGGCGCCGTCTGTACCCGGATCCGGAGCGGCGATCCCCTCAAAGTTAAGGGACTGAAGCTTCCATTGCAACGTACCTGAAGCGCTGTAGGAGTGAATGTCCGTGCCGGCTGCGCGACCAAGATCCCATGTTCCGCCCCACGGGTTATTGAGCACGTACAGATTGCCAAGGGAGTCTTTGCCGATGCCAGTGACGGCGGTGAAACGCTTGACCCCTATCCGCGCTGACGTTGATCAGCAGATCGCGAGTCTTGCTCGCTCGAGCATATCGTCCGATCGCGCCACTGCCGAAGGCCTTGTTGAACTGAAGCGCAACGAAAAGATCAGTCGAATTGCCTGTGATCGCACTGCCCTGAAAATCGCCATGCGCGCCGATAGAACCGATGCTTTGTTCATTCTGGTATATCGCGACTCCACCTTCGTTTTCATCCCACAGAGACGATGTGTAGATGACCCCTTCAGGCGCAACCCACATGGACCGGGCGGCGTTGCCTACATGAGTTGCGTTAGTCCCAAACGTATTCGCTAACCAGTCGGTTGTGTACTGCCCCTGACATTCTGGCGCAATCGTAGCGCTCAACACTGCGGCAAGGAATGCGGCATGGATTCGTTTCATGACTTACCCTCATTTGCACCACGTGCACCGATTTAGATCAGGATACCGAATTGTTTTATTACTGAAGTGGCAGGCGGGAAAAGGAATTCGGTCCGGCGCGATGGAATCGGCGGCCCGTTCAGGCTGGCGCGTTCCGCGCC
>NZ_JAMBPR010000233.1 GCF_024206475.1 Paraburkholderia sp. CNPSo 3274 | reverse complement strand
GGAACGGTGTACGTCAGCCAGAAGCCAGGCGTCGATGCGAGCCGGCCGATGGATAGCTTGACGCCGATCTAGTTCTGTCACAAATCGGGAGACAGGGCAACCACCACCGGGTGCCAAGCCAAATTCAGGATGCTGGAACGCGTCGTGCTTGCCAAACCTGGTGCCCCTTCTTCCATCGCACTCGGGAGACCTGTCATGCAAACCGGACTCACCACCGGTTTTTCGCACGTCAAGCCGCAGGACACGTCATTCCCGCGCGGTGGGCTGCGCGATTTCTTTGTCTATCGTGATCTGGAAATCGTCAGGGTCACAAGGTGGTCGCGCAACTTTTTAGGGCAAATCTTGCGCCGAAGTTGGGCGCGGGCTGGCACCGGCATGAGGCAGATTTTCATATCGTCAGTATGCTCAAAGACCGGGCGCGCTTCGTGTACGACGACCAGGAAACGCTTGTCGAAGCGGGTGATTGCGTGCATCAGGCGCTGTCCTCTTCGAACACGCGCCAGACATCGAGCACATCGAAATCGTGAGCCCTGCCGAATTCAAATCGGTAGACGTGAAAGCGCCGCGCCGGCGCCCTGGTAACTATAAAGCGGCAGCAAGCGACACCCTGACGCATACACAAGCTTGCCGCCGCACGTACAGTTGATATGTCCGCCGACTGCTGTGGCGGGTCACGAAACCACGAACACGACCGGAGAAATTCATGCGAATCACGCTCCATCTCGGCACCTTCGACCGCCTTGACCCGAATGCCTATGCGATCCTTTGGCTCGACAACGACACCCACAAGTGGTCGCGCGAAGGTCATGCCGGCCTCCAATTTCCCGACTGGGGAAAGCTGCGGGTCGATGCGCGCGGCACGGTGGTGTGCGATCAGCATGATGCGCGCCC
>NZ_JAMBPR010000232.1 GCF_024206475.1 Paraburkholderia sp. CNPSo 3274 | reverse complement strand
GCGATGTACGCATTGATTGGCACTTGCAGACTGAATGACATCGATCCGCGTGCCTACCTCGACTACGTGCTAACCCATATCGCCGGTCACAAAATCAATCGCATCGACGAGCTCCTGCCTTGGCGTGTGGCCGACAAACTGCACACACCAGGCAGTCCGCCAGATCCCTCTACCTGACCGGCAGCTCCAGTTCACCATCATGCTTTACGCGCACGCGAATGGACGAACGGCCCAACTGAGGCGCTTACGTCGATCACGGCAGCCGGCAACTATCTCTTTGTCGGATATGTCCACACCGTGCCCAACATCGACGCCTTCAATCTCACCACAGGCAGCCTGGACACCACGTTGATCAACAGCAGTCCCGATACCGTGTACGTCGGCAATGACGTGGATTCGATGTACGGGCTTAGATCGTAACTTCGATCGAACGGGGAGTACATGGTTACTAAGGATAACTACAATGGCTCCGGCATCGTTGTTTATCGTTGGACTCCCTGATCGCCCGTGTTCGCGCGGTTCCTTCGCCGGCATTGGACTGGTTATCGCGCTGTTGGATTCTTATTGACATGGTCCGGTGGCGGTCAATTCAGAGTGATGTGATTTCGGCCATCTTCGGTCGCGCGTGAAATCAAGATCTGCGACGCCCAAACGCCAGAACCCCGGCTCTCTTTCGGAGACACCGGGGTTCTGGACGTTACAGCATAAGGAGCCTGACGATTACCTACTTTCACACGGGCAATCCGCACTATCATCGGCGTGGAGCTGTTTCACGGTCCTGTTCGGGATGGGAAGGGGTGGGACCAGCTCGCTATGGTCATCAGGCATGACGGGTTGCTGCGTCGCGGTGTTATCGCGCCACAGCCAATCGGGAAGAAGCGTAAAGAGGTGTT
>NZ_JAMBPR010000231.1 GCF_024206475.1 Paraburkholderia sp. CNPSo 3274 | reverse complement strand
GTAAGCGGTGATTTCAGCACACCGAATAAAGAATCGTTTGCGACAGACGGGCAAGCGCAGCCGTACCGCGATGGTCGGGGTCAACCGGCGATATTCGCGTCGAGGTGATGAGCCTGCGCGTGGGCCAGCACGCCGACGCGCATTCAGTTCGTCAGCCGGTCTCTTCCTTTTCCTTTTGTTGCCGGGCGTAATTGAACGGCAGAAGATCGGTTACATCTGCGTCCGGCGCACGCTGCGGCAACTCGGTGAGTATGTGTAGCAGGTAGTCGTATGGCTCGACGCCGCAGGCTCTGCACGTCAACATCAGGCTGTACACCGTGGCGCTCGCTTTTGCGCCATCAACTGTGTCGCTAAACAGCCATGACTTTCTCGAAGTGGCAAACGGTCTGATGTCACGTTCGCAAACATTATTATCGATGGGAGCGCAACCATCGGTGACGTAGCGGCTCAGATATTGCCACTGGTTGCGTGTATAGGCGATTGCCTTGCCGAGCAGACTCTGGGGCAGTACCTTGAGCGCCAGTTCGTCGAGCCACGCCTTGAAGGCCTCGAGCACCGGCACGCTATGCTTTTGCCGCAAGCCATATGTGTAATCAGCGCGCGTCCGGCCATCAGGCAGTTCGCCCTTGGCGAGCGCCTCGACACGGTACAGGGCCTGGAAGTATTCGAGCGCTTTCGCCACACGAGCGTTAGGTATCTTCTGTTTGCCGGAGTCCGTTTTTTTCTCGGCCGCCTTGTCCGCCTTGACGAACAGCCTCCGGGCGTGCGCGACGCATCCGAAGTGCGTGGCCTTTTTGAGCGTGCGCCAGGCGCTGTAGCCGTCGCTCATCAGCATGCCGCTGTAGTCGCCGAGAAACTTCTTCGGATGTTCCTGGCCGCGCCCCGGCTGGTAGTC
>NZ_JAMBPR010000024.1 GCF_024206475.1 Paraburkholderia sp. CNPSo 3274 | reverse complement strand
ACACCGAAACGTGCGGTTGCATTACACGCCGACCTATACCTCCTGGCTAAATCAGGTGGAGAACTGGTTCTCGCGCATCCAGCGCGACGTGATTGCGCGAGGTATCTTCACCACGGTAAAGGATCTGGAGCGCAAGCTGATGCGCTATATCCGCGAGCACAACAAGAATCCCAAGCCGATTAAATGGAAGTATGACGATCCATCGCGGCGAATTCGACCAGTGCCATTTCAATGACGCAGTCGACTAGTATGACGATTCGCTGCGCCCCGCGCGCCATTGGGCTACACTGCGCGCGCCGCGCCTGTTTCCAGCCCCGCCATAGCCTCAGCCATGCTTCGTTCCCTTGCCGCCCTCCTGATCTTCCAGTGTCTGGGCGAGAGCGTGTCCTACGTGTTCTCGCTGCCCGTGCCCGGTCCTGTGATCGGCATGCTTCTATTGTTTGCCTTTGCGATGATGCGGCCGGCCGCCGCTGAGGCCATTGAACCAACCGCGCTCGAATTGCTGCGCCATCTCTCGCTGCTCTTCATTCCGGCGGGCGTGGGCATCATGGTGTCCGCGCAGGCCGTGCGCGGCGAGGCGCTCGCCGTCATTGCGAGCCTCGTCGTGAGCACAACGCTCGGCATCGCGGTGACGGCGCTCGTCACGCGCGCGCTGCTGCGTCGCCAGCGCCGCAACCCACCGGCCGGGGAGGGCGCATCGTGAATGGCCACCTGCCCATCACGAAACTCGACGCGATCTGGGTCTATCTCGCCGCCACGCCGCTGCTCGGCTTGACGGTGACGCTCGTCGCCTATCTCATCGCCATCAATATCTACGCGCACGCGAAACACAATCCGCTCGCCAACCCGGTGCTCATCGCCGTGGCGCTCGTCGTTGCGGCGCTCAAGATTACGGATACGCCGTATCGCACGTATTTCGAGGGCGCCCAGTTCGTGCACTTCCTGCTCGGTCCCGCCACGGTCGCGCTCGCCCTGCCGCTTTATCGTCAGTGGGACAAGCTCAAGCGCGGCGCGCTGCCATTGCTCGGCGGGCTCGTTGCAGGCTCGCTCACGGCGATCGTGTCGGCGGTCGGCGTCGCGAAGCTCTTCGGCGCCTCGCATCAGACCATTGCCTCGCTCGCACCGAAGTCTGTCACCACACCGATTGCTATGGCCGTCGCGGACAAGATCGGCGGCATCCCGTCGCTCACTGCCGTGCTCGTGATATCGACGGGCGTGTTCGGTGCCGTGACCGCGCGCTGGATTCTCAACGTGATTCGCGTGCGTGAGACCGAGGTGCGCGGCTTTGCGATCGGAGTGGCTTCGCATGGCATCGGCACCGCGCGTGCGTTTCAGGTGAGCGAGGAGATGGGGGCGTTTTCCGGGCTAGGCATGGGTCTAAACGGTGTGTTCACCGCGTTCGTCGTGCCTGTATTGCTGCCGGTCCTTCTGCGGTGTATGTAGAAAATTTTCGGCGCTGGTGGCGTACTGCTCCAGTAGGAGCCTCGGCAGACCGGTGGTTTAGGCGCCTAAACGCCTAAACCCGGAATGGCGCTGTTTCTGTTTAGCTTTTGCCCGAATTTCCGTTCGCCAGCGGTGCTATCCTTCGTTTCAAGCGTTTCACACCTTGATGCGCGAGACTATCCCATTAAGAACAAGGACTTATTAGCACTAGCGGGGCGTTTTCGTTTAGGCGCCTAAACGAGATAGTTACTTAAAATCGGTCAATCCGGCGTGATTATGTAAAATTCGATAGAATTATTCGTCTACTTATCGATAATAAGTCCAAAAAACGATTCCCAGCGTGCTGCGGCTGACACTAATTCGAGGCAACTAAGTTTCATGGGCACGGAACCGAAAACCACCTCCAAGGCAATACCCAACAAGGTAACTGCCAGAGCTGTCCACAAAAGAATGCGCGCTGAAGGCGCTTCGCACTACGCGCTAGGCTGCTTCTACAAAGACATGCTCACAAGGCGCCTGTGGTCGTCGCAAAGTGATTTGGCGAGATCGCTCGAGATTTCTAAGTCGAACATTTCAAAAGCGATCGCTCTTACGCGCATCCCGATGGAAGTCGTCGAGGCTGTCGGAGGGGCGAAGCACGTTAGCTTCCGGATCGGTGAACTGCTGCTGAGCGCGATCGATAAGTTTGGTGAAGCAATGTTCATCTCGCGCGTACGCGAAGCGGTGCGCGCGGGCTTCGTCGCACTAGATGACATCCTTGAGTTCGCAGTTTTCGACCGACTCCCAAGACCCACGCCGAGAGCGGTACGCGTCCGCCTGGCACGCGACAAAAAGTCCTTGCGCCTAGATGTCCCTGACCTCGATCAATTGTTGCCGCATCTTTCCGATCTGGAAGATTTTATTGTAAGAAACTTCATCTTCTTCAAAATTGACCTGTCGAGCCGTCAAGATGCGGCCGCTGAGAGTGCGCAACGCCGGCTCAGAATGGCCGCGTCCAGCCCTAAAGTCGGAACGCGACACATTAGGCCGCGTCGCGAAGCTCAGGGCGGCTCTGCGGATGCCGAATCCTAAGCGGGGACGACCTACTCTCGGCCTTCGGCTGATTTTCTTGAAGAGACTCGCGTTGCTCTCGCTTTCATGTCTGAATTGACACGTAAGCCGGTCTTGATCGCGCTTGGTGAAAGCAAACTACATGTGAGCCGTTGCGCGCATTCCTGAAGCAGACTTCGACCTCAGTCGAATAACAATACGAATCGATGTTGGTCCCATCTCCGCGATGACAGCCCGCAACGTCTGCGGACCATGATTTTCTTTCCGTGCTACGTCGCAAGTACACGACAATGCACACGCTGACCGACGACATCACTCGCCGCATCCACGGGTTGGGTCTCTTGTCAAGCAACCACGCGAGCGCGCGGCCGCTAGCCCACGAACGCGTTTTCTGAGCAAACTCTCCGGGATTCGTGACGGCACGCGCGCTGAACGTAAGCTGCGGGCGGCAATTCATCTAGCAGATCGGCGCGGTACATGTTCGCGAATCGCCCTCTATCGCTTCTGTCAGCGCCCGGCAGAGACGCACTCCAACTTCGTGTGCTGCGGCACAGGCGTGCGTTTCGCGAGATGACACCGGCGCTTCTCTTCTTCGCCTGTCGCTTGGTCTGATTACTGAGCGCTACGGATGCACTGGGTGCATTTAGATGCCTCGAGTGGGCTTGCATCGTTCGCACGACCGACAACCTGTCTGGCATTTTCCTTTCTGAGTCTCTGAATACGCTCAGCGGGCTGTAATTGCTTCCATGCAGCCTGAAGCGTCTGTGGCTTCTCATGCTGGATCGGTGCGTGCTGGGTTCGAGCGAACGGCTCGACGTCGGCGCTAGCGCGGATCGGTTGTCATATTGCAAGCTCAGGCGCAGATTGCTGCCACGGAAGTTCAGGGGCAGGGCGTGAGGCGCTACAGGCGAATGAAAGCCCCTCCTTTCTTGTGAGCATTCGCCGACTTCCCATCGCGTCTTGCTCGATAGACTGAATCCAGCAAAGTCGGAGTTTCCCGTGGAATGCATTGCGAAGCAGTCGGCGCGCGCAAGTCCGAGTTTTTAGGAAAACGAAGCGAAGGGAAAAATCGTCTCCGACTTCGCACAATCCTGTCAACACCACGCTCAAGGACACCGAACTTGAAAACCCCCGTCTTCGCCGTTGACGTCGGCTACGGCAATACGAAGTACGCATACCGCGCTGCGAATGGCGCGATCACCACCGGCATATTTCCGTCACTCGCGCCGCTGGCCGCGAGCCGCGCGCTTTCAGCTTACGGTGAGAGTGTGTTTCCCACCCGCAAGGTCGCAAAGATCTCGATCGAGGGCATCGAATACGAAGTTGGCCCTGATGTGCCGATAACTGCGGCTTACGGCAGGACAGGCCGCGCGCTCGCAGACGCCTATGTGTCGACCGACAACTATGCGGCGTTGCTTTTTGGCGCGTTTCATTTCGCCGGTGTCACCCACATCGAGCGTCTTGTCTTGGGCCTGTCTGTTCACAACCTGGAAACATATTCGACGGAGCTAAAGCTGCAGTTCGTCGGAGAACATGACTTTGGTCACGGCAGCGTCGTGGTCGAGAAGGTGGTGGTCATCCCGCAGCCTCTGGGTTCGCTTGCGTTTGCGGCCAGCGGGCGCCGCGGTGGCTTCGGACGTGACGACGCGCACCTTCTGGTCGATGTAGGCTACTTCACGACGGACTGGATCTGCGCGAAAGGCTTCACGATGGACGACAACCGCAGTGGCGGCATTCCCGGTGGCGTATCACACGTTTGTCAGCGCATCGCAAAACTCATTTCACGAGACGAAGGCGAGCAGGTCGACGACATCGAACGTATCGACAAGGCGTTGCGAGAGAGGGCACCCTTCTATTTCTATGGCAAGAAGATCGATCTCGCACGGTATGTTGCATTGGCGGACCCGATCATGGCCGGCGTTGCGACTGAAATGCAGAACGAAGTCGGTCGCTTGCACGACATACGCTCGATCATACTTTCGGGCGGGGGGGCAGCGCTCTATGGCATTGCAATTCGGCACGCGTTCCCGCGTGCTGTCATCGAACTGATCGACTCGCCATGCCTCGCAAACGCGCACGGATTCCTGATCGTCGGTGAGGCTGGACTCGCGCGTGAACGGGGGGCGGCATGAACAACAAAATTGAGATGACGATGACGATCAATCCCCTTGTCTCGCCGCTGCTATACGAACGATTGAGCCGCTGCACTACGCCTCGCGAACGCGCAATGATTTTCAGGTCGCTTGCCGAGGCGCAGCTTCGTGAAAAGTTGATGCAGCGTACGCAAGCATCACAGCTCGGATCCGCATTGCCCACGCCGGCGCACCCCACAACGTCGAGGTTATCAGTGAACGACGCGATCGCGACCCAAGGCTTCCAGAGTCTGAGCGCAGATGATGCGGCGCACCTTGCGCCGAGGTTCAGCGTAGAACTGCTCAATCAACTGGCCGGTTACCTCGACTAGCTACGCGAACTTGACTTTCCCAACAGCGTGCAAGGATGAGTTCAGACCCGGGTGACGCAGCGCGTCGCGCTGTGCACCCGGGCGTCTACGTCAAGGAAAAATCGACATGGAATACGAACGCCTATACGCCATCCTTCACGGCCAACGTCTCGACGAACCCATCTCGTGGGTCTACATTGCGGCGCTGGTCGCAGTAGCGGCTGCGGGTTGGAAAGTCGGCGGCATTTTATTTGACGCACGCCATGGCTCGGGGGACGAACAATGAATGGGTTCGAGAAAGCGACGAGAAGTTTCATGAGCTGGCACTGGCTCGCGCGCCGGGCAGCCATTGCCATCGCCTGCTATCTGCTCGCACTTCTCGGTCTGTTGTTCTACGCCTACGGTATGCAGCAGAGCGGCAAGTTTCTATTTGCATGCGGCAGCGTAGGTTTTAGCTGGGCAATTGGCTTCCTGTATGTCATACGAGTGGCATTCTCCCTGCTTCTCCGGTGCCGACGCATGTTTATGTAGGTTCCGACTATTCGTGCGCGCTACGAAGAAGTAGCGCGCAAAAGAAGGGAACGCCGTCGCCCTCCTAAGTCGTTTTCTCTCCATTGGACCGGAGCAACGGAGGCGACGGCTTCACACAAGGTGTTGGGCTGTTGGAGGCGTCTGATCAACGATGCCAATGGATCGGCACTGCGGTTCGAAGAATCGTCGCGGCAGCGGCGCGAGCTTGTGGAGGAAAGCCTCACAGAGGGAGGGAAAGCCGACGGATTTCGGCCTTGTTTCGACTGACCAATCGGCAAAAGCTCAACAGAAACTGCATGATTCCGGGTTTAGCCGTTTAGGCGCCTAAACGAGATTAGCCGAATGGCGTCGGGTGCCGGGGCGAGTCGAAGTCCGTTTTGCTCGAGACTGGCGTTTGTGGTGCATCCCAGGGGCCGCCTCCGGTGTGCCTCCACGCCTGAGCCGATCAATAGCTGCTTCCGTCATATTCTGGCGTCGTTGAGCGACGAAGGAGGGGGGGCGACGATCTCCATTCCGTTTCGAGGGAATCTCAAGACCGCTCAAATCCAGTCGCAGGAGACCGGGGCGCCTAAAGGTGCGCTTTGCGAGTCCGCAAGGCGGTTCGAGCGGTCGAGCGATTCGATGTCACGGAACAGCCTGGGCTCGCACGCGGCGCCCGAGGCACCCCAATTTCGGCGGGCGTTGAAAAACTGGGCCGGGCAGAAAGCTTTGCCGAAGCGGGGCCGTGCCGCCGCCGTGATACTCTATAACTCGGTGTCATATACCGACGGAGAATGAAGATGGGTTGGAGCTTCTTCGCACTGGCTGTCGCTCTCGTGCTCGGCGCGTTCGGCCTGGTCATGGACCACAACGGCCGCAAGGCGGACCGCGAACGGTCCAATAGAGGATGCCCCTGCGACGGGGATTGAACGCGGGCTTCAGCATCGTCGCAATGTGCGTTGCGGGCGGGGGCTGTGCTGGCTTGGCACGATCATGGATCGCGGCCGACGCAAAGCTGACCGCGACCATGGAAACAGAGGGTGTCCAGTCCACGGAGAATAGCTATGAGCTTCGCCGTTTTTGCTTTGCTTGTCGGGTTGGCCATCTGCTGGTACGGCGGCTACATGACGAGGAAGGGCCGGGAGGCGGATCGTGAACGCCGTTCGCGTTCGGACTGAACGGACGAAGGTGGCGTGAGCCTCAACGGTCTATTTAACGACGCGCGCTTGGGTGCGGCTTTAGCATTTCGAAGAGCCCCGTCATAGGTTCGATGCTTGCCCTCGGGATTGCACGGGACGCCGCATGACCGCCAAAGGCAAAAGTTGGCGTGCACCTTCCACTGCTCATCTCCAGCGTTCCTGCGACCAGATTCGCACTCATCGACGAACAGGCGAGGGCGGCTCATAATGGCCGTGGATGTGCGCCGCCGCCGCGGTACCCTATGACTGGATACCGTCCACCGTCGGAGAACAACGATGGGCTGGAGTTTTGGTGTACTGGGAGTCGCTGTCTTACTTGCCGCGTTGGATCTGGCCATGGGCCGTTACGGTCGCAGGGCCGACCGCGAACGTTAACTAGAGGACGGCGATACAACGGAGAATGAATATGGGTTTCGGCATTGTCGCGATGATCGTTGCGTTGGGCCTCTGCGGTATTGGCATGATCATGGACCGTAACGGTCGCAAGGCAGACCAGGAACGTGCAAACAGACGGCGTCCACTCCACGGAGAATGAGCATGGGTTTTGCAATTTTTACTTTGTTTGTCACGTTGGCCATCTACTTTTACGGTGGCTATATGTTGAAAAAGAGCCGTGAGGCAGATCATGAACGCCGCTCGTGTCGGCACTGAACGAACGACCGCTGTTTCAGCCTTCGCTATCGATTTCAATTAGGGCCGCGTTTTCGGGCGCGGCTTTGTTTATTTCTGCGCGGTGTCTTGGCTTCGACGCGGGAATTCCTAGACCAGGCACGCCGGGTGTCCCACCCGTCGGCGTCACCGGTAAGATATGCAGGCAGTCGACCCGCAGTCGCACGCTGGTCGTGACAGCACGGCGACGGAAGAGCACGTGAAGAACGTTGCATTCAAACGCGATACCAGTTCGCGACATACGCCCCCGCCATTTCATTTGAAAACCGTCGCCACTCCCTGTCGTCCGTGCTGCCGGTGTATTGACTGGCGTAGTTCTGTGTTCATTTAGATTTCCTGACGACATTCTCCGCCGCAAGCTTGACTTTGCGATGGTGGGGGAATACTGGGCTGGCGAACGTCCTCCGGAGCGAGGCGATCGCTAACCTAGCTAACAGGAGAGCTGAGATGATGTTCGATGAAACGCCTCGATGCCAGCGTGTCCGGGATCTCGGGTTTGCTGAATTCAGATGCGGTGTTCAGATGACGCACGGACAGCACGACGAACCATGCGCCTTCAATGGCGCAGCGGATGGTTTGCATTGTCGCTGTTGCTTGATCGGATGCGTTGACAAACGGGACAGCTGGATAGCTTCCTATGTCCGGATGAGGCTAAGAATGATGGCGGGCGATATTTTTTCGGTATCCCGCCACACCACCGACTTCGCTTCGCGTGCGTTGCAGGATCGTTTCATCTCGGACACGGATGCCGTGCTGAAACGAGTCCTTGACCTTGCCGCTCTGCGTTATCTGCGTGATGGTTCGACTACCGTCACGCAGGAGGACGTGACGGACGCGTTGCGCTTGTTACTCATGGAGGCCAGCCGCCCGTGAAGAGTTGGACATGCGACAGCCAGGATCCGATTCGACACGCGCCGGATCATGCGTAAACCGATCGACGGACACTGAGTGGAAGTGTGCCGTCGATCCCCTTAGTAGCGGCGCAGTTACGCCAAGTTGCGTTGAAAGCCCTTAATCAAACGCTGTCGCCTTCGTCCGTTTACGGTTCGTCGCCGGGGCGAACTCGGCACGCCACTCATCCTGCGAAATGCACGGTAGTCCGAGTGCCCCAGCGACGCGTTTAAACGCACCCGCCGTGTCGAGAAGATCGCGCTGCGCGATTACCTTGTGGGCGAGTCCATGCATGATTTTTTCGGGCGCGCCATTGAGTCGCGCCGCGGTCAATTCGGTTTCGAAATCGACAGCGCCGTTCAAGACAGCGGCGATCGGCATCTTGAATTGCTGAGCCTTCGCAAAAGACGTTGATCCCGGAAGCGTCGCCTCGGGCAATAGCGTGATCTCCGCTTCACGCGCATATTCGGCCACGATGGGGTAGACCTCCTCGAGGGCGGCGTTCGCTGGGGCGTCGGTACAGAGGATCCTGATGCAGGACGCAGCCACACCCGCCGCACTTAATTCCGCAAGCGTTTCTACGGCAGCCTGCTGTGATGCGGTGTCCGGAGACGTCGAAACGATGATCGTTTTCAGTTCGGTAAGAACAGGGCGCCTTGCCTGGATGAATGCGATCATGGCTTTCCGGTCTTCAGGCGTCACGTCGATAATCCCCCCGCGCCGGGATGTCATCAAGGTGCAGTAGTGATCCTGAAGTGCTGTTTCACTTGTCGCCAAATGTATGTTGCTCCCTTGTTCGTCGGACATATGAAGCGGGCGGGGATTGATAAGCAATCCTCCAGTCTGTGCGTGAAGAACTTGCGCTGCTGAAGTTTGCGCGGCACCGTTCGAACTTTGAAAGTGAGCCACAATCAGATGAGTCATGGTTGATCCTTCGATGGTTGTAGATGGAGCGATGAAAGGCATTAAGAACGTTGCTTACTTGCGATTGACGTCGGCGCGAACCGTATCCTGTGCATACGCTTCGCGCTTGGCCCGGCGTCTGCGACTGCGGGCGAGTTGCGAGGATTCGAGCGGCTGGTAGGTTCGCAAGCGAAATGCGTCCCACTGTCGGTTCTCGATGGGGCGACGAATACGCGGGATCACAACGGAGCGCAGAACTTTGCCGCTGTAGCCTGCGTGCAGGCACACAAGGAGCACGGCGCTTAGTGCGACCAGCGCGTCATCGACATGGCAGTCCCGGTGGTCGAGATGGCTGGCGTATGCACGAAGTGTGTCCTCCGGAATATCGAGGATGGAAGTGGGCGATAGACCGCGCGATTGAAGGAAGTCTTCAAACTGTCGCCATAGTGGTAGCAGCGTTTTGACGGCGTTCTCGCTGCTGTATCGGTTAAGCACGCCGCGCGCTTCCTCAGTGAGTGGTGATTCCAGCACGTTGTCTTGCTCCTTTGTAAGTGTCTGGTTTGTAGCCGTTAGGTAATTTGCAGTGCAGATTAAAAGAATTTTTGTCTGGGCCTTTTTCCTCCATGATTCGTTTGAAAACGGCGTCCACGCGCTGGCCTTCGCCGCCTGTCGGCAGGCTCGTGAGACGCGGATCGATCTTCGGGGCGGCTCGTCGCGGACAACGCGGCGTCCTTCGTTTGCTTGCGGGGAACGAAGTCGCTCGGCAAGTGGATTTTTTCTGGGAACCGATGGCGGATTTGCCAGCAGTAGACCTCGAGAATCATCTTCACCCGCGACGGTCCGTGACCGAGGCGGTCCGAGAGCTGGGTCAGTACATCGACAGGTGATACGCCGCGATCCAGTGCGGCGTTAGCGAAGTCGACTGCATACGTGAATCTCAGACTGTGGCTCGCGAGTTCGCGACGCATTGGCAATTGCTCAAAGCGCGATTTCAGGCGGGACTTTGCGCTTTTAAGATCGTCGTGGCAGCCGCTCACCAACTCAAAGTCGCGATCGCGGCAGAACGCCAGCGCTGCGTTGATTGCGTCGAGCGTCTCGTCGATATGGTCGGCCAGCACTTCGGTGCGGCGCGGGCGGCCGTTCTTGGCTCCGCGTTCGACAGGCAGGCGTCGATCTCCCTGCAAGATTAGATCTCGCCACGTTTCCAGTGACTTGCCGCACATGAGTGCCTCGCGCATGCGAAGCCCAAGCCAACGCATCAGGCGAATCACGTGCACGACGCTGCTGTCGAACGCCTGCGCTGCGGCGAGCAGGTCGCTGAATTCCTGGGGCGTACGCGCTCGATGCCTGCCATGCCGGTCTCGTCGCTCGAGCTGGAGGTCTCGACTGCGGGTTGAGCGGGACACATCCTGGCCGGCCGTACCTTGAATCACTGAGAGCGACGCTCGATAGTTCGCGAGGGTGCCAGGTTTCATCGCCCCGGCAACGAGGAACCAGACGAAGTATTCGAGCATCCAGTCTTCCGCCTGGTCCACCGCTTCCAGCGTGTGGCCAACGCGCGCGGCGAAACGCGAGAACTCGCTCCAGTGCAAGCGGCGGTGCTTCTGTGAGTCTTTGCTTCCGCCGGCGTCCCGACTCATCTGCGCGGCGTGGTTGACGCCTCTTGATCTTCGTCCCATAAGGTTCCTTTCCTGTGGCTGGCTGGTTTCTCCGCCTGTACTTCAGCCTCATGCGCGGGGCGGCGACGCGCATGAGGGCACCCTGTTGCCATCGGCCGCGATGGCGGCGTGTCCCAGGAGGACACGTGATTGCGCGGGATCAACGGGGGTGCGACGTTGATCTGCTGTGTGATTCGGAAGTGCAAAAAATTGGGCAGAGGCGGTTTAGCTGAGGGTCCCCGGCTGATGCCGGTGGAAAGGTCTGCGCGCTTGGAAGTGAGAGCCCGGGGCGGAATGAACACCGCGCGCCGCGTCGCGGCGCATTCGATGTTCAACCGCATTCGTGTGCATGCAGCACGTGGGCGGTGACGGCTCGCGCGAGGGCGAGCACGATCGGGGCGGAATCTCGGGTGAGCAAGTCACGTCGGGATCGCGCTTGAGGGCGTGTGAAAGGGATGATGTGCGCCAGAGCGGCGCGTCGCAGACCGAAACGATCGATGGGCTCGAGTGGGTCGAGCGTTTCAAAGACGCAAAGGGCGCCAACAGTTATCCGCAATCGGACAATGAAGGCATGCTGATGACTCTGGCCAGGCTGGGAACCAGCTCATTGCTTCGGATAAACAGCACAAAGCAGGGATGTGCCACAACCCAGGTGGCGAGACATTCGGGGAGTCCTCTGCATCAGAGGGGCATGCGATCGTGCACGCATATCGGCATGTCGCCTCAGGCCCGAGTCGTCCAGACGAACGGGGGAGGGTCAATGCGTCGAATGCGCTTCACGGATTCGCGCTCGTTGCGAGCGCAATCAGGGAGAACACGCGTAGATGAGGCCGCGTGCGTTTTCATGGTGGCGTGCAGCGAACTGCAGAGGAAGATATTTACGCTGGACGGACGACTAGAGCCGTGCCGGGGGCGTTCTCAAAAAGGCTCTTGCAGCGCTGCAAGGGTGTGCGACTGAAGTCGTCACTGTTGCAGAGCGCCGGTCAAGCGATGGGCATGGAGGCCATGCCGAAAAGATGCGTCGAAGACGCGTTGAAGCAATTTTTAACCGGACGGACTACAAGAGCCGCGCCGGAGGCAGTAAGGCTATCCCAGCAATGCAAGGGAGCTCGACCGAAGTCGTCACTGTTGCAGGGTGCCAGTCAAGCAATGGGCATGGATACCATGCCGAGTCGATGCGTCAGAGACGCTTGAAGCGGAAGCAACATTACCACAGCCTTTTGCGATTGAAAATGGCATTCATCTGATTTCTTGAGGGTTGTGAAAAAGCGCCCGATTTCTTCACGGGAGACATCGAAAGACCCCTAAAAACATGCGTCTTTCGTTGGGTTAGCCCGATCAGCAGAATTAGCAGGATCAGCAACAGCGGCTACACATTGCACCGGCTAAGCGGTTTGCGGTTGAACTCAGGGTGAGGCCGCACCCGTTCGCTACCACTGAGGAGTGGACGGGGGTATGGCCACATAGAGAAGGGCTTCCACGAGAAGCGTCAGCAAGAACCATAAAAGCGCTACCCACCAATACCGACGAAAAATGCGCCAACTAAATGCGATGCCGTAGGACGTCGCACCAATGCCGCACAGCAAGCCAACAAGAAGGACTGGTAGCGATTGCGTGGTTACTGAGACATCGAAAGCCGACAACACGAAGGCAGCGCCTCCAAAACCTGTCGGGATCCCTAGCAGACGCAGAATAAGTCCGCACCAGGTTTTGCTGGAACTGTCCTGATGCGCGTCCATGTATTGAGGAGCTACGCTCTCGAACCCTCGCTGCGATTGCTCGGGAGTCTGCTCTGGACACTCACCTTCGGGCCGTTCGCCGCCAGGAGCCTCAATCTCACGTCGCCGCAAGCTCGCCATATGTTCCCCATGCATGTTTTGACTGATCTATCCGCCATTTCACAAAGGGAGGACTAGACCGTCCGCCGACGTTTTGTTTGGATGTTCGTCCGTCCCGGTTGCGCCTGGCTTGCGTTTGCCTGGTGCTGCCCGGCACGGTGGCGCTGTTCACGGGAGCTCGAGCGGCTCCGCGGTCCTTGGTGCGAGCGGGGCAGGCATGGGCGTGAACGTGAACGGTGTTCCGAGCCTTCAGGTCCATGGCGACTTGAGAGTCATAAAGTTCGGCCGCTCGAACGACTGAAAGCCGGCGATTGTTCACCCACTAACGGGCCCACACGTTTGCTTGCCAGAACACCGCGAATCTCGGCGAGACTCTCGCGTGGCACCAATACCCATTCGGCGTCGAGGGCGTCGGCCGCGCCGTCCAGCGTCGAACTTCGCGCGTCGTGTCGACCCGAGAGCGATGCGCCCAGGTTTTGATGCGCTACGCCGAGTCGTTCGGCCATGACCGTCAAACCTAACCTCCTCTCCCGCATCAGTGCCCTAATCTGAACAAGGAATGGCATGTCATTCACCTTGGGACGCTAGAAACATGGCGCCATAGAAACCTATGGTTGACATAACAACGTATTTACATCATTGACAATGATTCTGAATCTGACTTGTCACGTGATATAACCCGCCGCATGCATCCTTGCTTATCGGTGATTTCCCCGCTTGCGATGACGTCCTTGCATGAAAAATCATTCGCTGACGTCAAAATGAGGTCGCATTGCTCACGATTATTATCGTGATGGAGATGATGTACATATCAACTAATAGTGCGGCAGGCGAGGATGGGCGACGAGGTTGGGGGTTGCTCGGAATCCCTCCACGCGGGCGTTTCGCGGTGCATCACCCGACGAAACAGGGCCTGCTCGCGAATGAGTTCAGGCGCCTGCTGGCTTAACTTACCGTGGTGGGAACGGTTCTGGCCCTAACTTACTTGGTCCGACGGCAGGAAGCGCGCCAAGACGGAAGAGCACAACCGTAAGTGACGGGGCTGCAGAGGCAATAACGGTTTGCCTTGCTATGCATCGCGCGCGAACAGCGCCCGCTTCACTTTGTGCAGTGTGCGATAAGGTGTCACGAAATGAAGCAGGCTCTTCACAACGCCCGCCCAGTCGCGCCAGTTCAGCACGTTCAGATAACGCAGTTGCAGGCGCAGCGTGGATACGATCTGCCGGCGGCGCTTCGTCGCGCTGATACCGCCTTCGTTCAGCTCGTAGTAGAGGCCGAGCTCCGGCAAATTCGCGCACTCGTAGCGCTCCATCAGCCGCAGGAACAGGTCGAGATCCTCAGCAGCCGGATACTGCACGCGATAGTTGCCCACTGCGAGCACGGCATCGACACGCAACATCACCGAAGGATGCACGAGCGGCGAGCGCAACAGACGCGTACGGCGCAGCGCACGCGCATCGCTGCTCGGACGCAGCATGAAAAGCGGCTCACCCGCACGATTGACCACCTGGGTCCACGTGCCGAGCGCCGCGAGCGTGGGCTCGGCTTCCATGCGCGCGCGCTGTTTCGCGAGGCGCTGAGGCGCGGCGAGATCGCCCGCATCGATACGTGCCGCGTAGCGAAACCCGCGCGCCGCAAGCGCCTCGACACCCGCCTGCAACGCGCGCTCGATGCCGCCGTTCTTCGCCAAGCGCAAAACTTCCACGCACATGCCAGGCACCTCGGGCGCGACGATGGGCGGCGTGCTGCCATCATCGACGACGAGCGCATAGATCGTTGCGTCCTCATCGAACGACGCGAGCGTGCGCGCGACGTCGTCCTGGCCGTTGTACGCGGGCATGAGCACGGCAACGTCGGCGAGCGCGCCTTCGCGTGCGTCGCTCGTTGGAAGCGCGGCGGAATTCATCATGAAACTAGCTTGAAGCGGATGTAGTAAAGGTTCACGCTGGCCGCCGCGAGATAGCCTGCCGCGAGGCCGCACAGCGCGCCATACGAGCCGAGTCGCGGTATCGCGACGAGATTCACGGCGAACGCCACCGCGAGCGCGAGCAGCCATTTCGCCAGCAGCACGAATTTCGCCTGATATTTGAGCACGACGAGGTTGCCGATGGCTTCGAGTCCCGCCGGCACCGAGAGCCACACGGCCCAGCGGAAGATGCCGATCGCGCCTTCATAGTCCGGCCCGAACACGCGGCTGATGATAAAGCCCGCGAGCGCGTCGAGCACGAGCGCGCCGGCCACCATCAGCACGGCTGTCATCGCGAACAGTCGCACGAGGTTGCGGCGCAGCTGCGCGGTCTGCTGCACGCGGTAGACGAAGGCGGGCGCGATCGTCTGCGAGAGCATGAGCGCGAGCGTGATCCAGTTCTCGTTGAGCTGCTGTGCGGCGGAGTAGCGGCCGAGATCGGCGAACGAGATCGTGCGCTCGAGCATCAAGCGGTCGAGCTTCAGGAACAGGTACATGCAGATGAGCCCGAGCCAGAACACCGTGCCCGCGCTCGCGAAATGCTTAAAAAGCGAGCGGTCCACGTGCCAGCCGAGCTTGCCGCCGTGGCGGCGCCGGAAGTAGAGCACGAGCGCCGCGCCAATCGCCGCCGATTCGAGCGCCCAGAGCCAGCCGAAGGTGGCGGGCGCGAACGCCGCGCGTGCAAGCAGAAATACGAGCAGCGCCTTGATCACCGCCGTCGTCATGCTCGCGAGCAATTGCGGCTTGCTGTACGTCATGCTCTGGAGCCAGGCGTTGATCACGCCCACGAACGGCTCGCGAAACAGCATCGTCACGGCGAGCCCGGCGAGCATGGCGCCGACCATCGGGTCGGTTACGCCAAGCGCAATGCCCGCCCACGTGACGAGAAGCGCCGCCGCCGACACGCCAATGCGCAGCGCAAACGCGCTCCCGAGCACGGTGCCGAGCTGCTCGGGCGGCCGGTTGACGATGGTGGGCACAAGAATCTCGGCGCCGCACACCCACGTAATCGGCGCGAGCACGAGCAGCAGCGTGTTGGCGTACTGCCACTTGCCGAATACGTCAGGGCCGAAATAGCGCGCGAGCACGCCGCTGATGGCAATGGCCACCGCGATCTGCGTGACGCGCTCGAGGCCGAGCCACACGATGTTCGCAAACGCGCGGGCGACGTCGGGGTTCCCAAAGCGCTTGAGGCTCAGCATCGCGCCTCGCCGTGGCGGGAAGCGCTAAAAAGGGGGCAGGCACGCGGCATGCGCAATCTCTCCGCCATTTTTGACGAATATTTTGGCAATAAAAGGAAACGGCGAAGCATTAAAATGGGTGCATACCACTGCCGAAAAACGGCAATTATAGTTTGTAACGGATCCCACTTTTCGTAACGCCAGAGGCTTTCAACTGCCTGTCCGTGTTACGAATAGACCCGAATCTTCATCAGGACGTGAGCCTCCACATGATTTCGAAATCGATTTTCAAGGCATATGACATTCGCGGCGTGATCGGCAAGACGCTCGACACCGACACCGCGCGCGCCATCGGCCGCGCGTTCGGCAGCGAAGTGCGTGCGCAGGGCGGCGACGCCGTGGTGATCGCGCGCGACGGCCGGCTCTCGGGTCCCGATCTCTCCCGTGCGCTGGCCGACGGCCTGTGCGAAGCCGGCGTGGACGTGGTCGACGTCGGCATGGTCCCCACGCCTGTGGGCTACTTCGCCGCGAGCGTGCCGCTCAAGCTCGCGGGCGGCGAGCGCAACGTGGACTCCTGCATTGTCGTGACGGGCAGCCACAATCCGCCTGACTACAACGGCTTCAAGATGGTCCTGCGCAGCAAGGCGATTTACGGCGACCAAATCCTCGCGCTTTACGATCGCATCGTTGCAGACCGTTTCGACGCGGGCGAGGGCAGCTACACGAAGTACGACATCGCCGATGCCTACGTCGATCGCATTTTGAGCGACGTGAAGCTCGCGCGGCCGCTAAAGATCGTGGTCGACACCGGCAACGGCGTGGCGGGCGATCTGGCTCCGCGTCTTTTCAAGGCGATGGGCTGCGAGCTGGTCGAGCTCTTCACCGAGGTGGACGGCACCTTCCCGAACCACCATCCGGACCCGGCGCACCCCGAGAATCTGCAGGACGTGATCCGGGCGCTGAAGGAAACGGATGCGGAGATCGGCTTCGCGTTCGACGGCGACGGCGACCGTCTGGGCGTCGTGACCAAGGACGGCCAGATCATCTACCCCGATCGCCAGCTCATGCTGTTCGCCGAGGAAGTGCTCTCGCGCAACCCGGGCAAGCAGATCATCTATGACGTGAAGTGCACGCGCAATCTCGCGAAGTGGGTGAAGGAAAAGGGCGGCGAGCCGCTCATGTGGAAGACGGGCCACTCGCTCGTGAAGGCGAAGCTGCGCGAAACCGGCGCACCGCTCGCGGGTGAAATGAGCGGCCACGTGTTCTTCAAGGATCGCTGGTACGGCTTCGACGACGGCCTGTACACGGGCGCGCGTCTGCTCGAAATCCTCTCTCGCGTGGCCGATCCGAGCAAGCTGCTCAACGATCTGCCGAACTCGCACGCCACGCCCGAGTTGCAACTGAAGCTCGAGGAAGGCGAGAACTTCGAGCTGATCGCGAAGCTGCAGAAGAACGCGAAGTTCACGGGCGAGGACGAGGTCATCACCATCGACGGCCTGCGCGTGGAATATCCGGACGGCTTTGGTCTTGCCCGCTCGTCGAACACCACGCCGGTGGTCGTGATGCGCTTCGAGGCCGACAACGATGCCGCGCTCGCGCGCATCCAGGCCGACTTCAAGCGCGTGATTCTCGCCGAGAAGCCGGACGCGAAGCTGCCGTTCTAAGCCTCTGGGGCCGCTGTAACCCTTGCGGCCCCTTGCGGTCATATGACGCGCCCAACGGCGCCGCGCCAGTCACGGCGCGGCGCCGTTTGCATTCCTTTCCGCGCATTTCCCCGGTTTTTCTTTGCATTTGCGTGCGGCGCGCTAAAATTGCCCACCTTTTTAATCTGTCCGGCCCAAGAGCCTTGAGCGTGCAAAAGATCCTCATCGTGCGCGTGTCGTCGCTTGGCGACGTCGTCCATAACATGCCCGCCATCGCCGATATCCGGCGACGGTATCCCGACGCACAGATCGACTGGCTCGTCGAAGAGAGCTTCCAGTCGCTCGTCGAACTCGTGGAGGGCGTGCGCCGCGCGATTCCGTTTTCGCTGCGCCGCTGGCGCAAGGGCCTCTTCTCGGGCGCCAACTGGCGCGAGATCAGCGCGTTCCGGCGCGCGCTCGCGGCCGAGAAGTACGACCTCGTGATCGACTGCCAGGGGCTCATCAAGACGGCCTGGGTGGCGAGCTGGGCGCGCGGGCCGCTCGTTGGCCTCGGCAACCGCACCGACGGCGCGGGCTACGAATGGCCGGTACGCTTCTTCTATGACCGCTCGATCCGTATCGAGCCGCGCACCCACGTGGTCGAGCGCACGCGCCAACTGGTTGCGGGCGCGCTCGATCTCGCGCCGCCCTTGGTCACCGACGACATCGACTTTGGCCTCGACACCTACCGCGCCGCGCAGGTGCTCGCGGGCGTCGGGTTGAACCTGCCGGTGCCCTATGTGGTGTTCGTGCATGCCACGTCGCGCGCCGACAAGCAGTGGCCCGACCAGCACTGGATCGAACTCGGCCAGGCGCTCGTGCGGCGCGGTGCGTCGCTTGTGCTGCCGTGGGGCAGCGAGGCGGAGCGCGCCACGAGCGAGCGCCTCGCGCGCGAATTCGGCGAAGCGGCAATCGTGCCGCCGAAACTCTCGCTGCCTGCCGTGGTGGGCCTCATCGACGGCGCGGCGGCCACGGTGGGCGTGGACACGGGGCTCGTGCACATCGCGGCGGCGCTGAAGCGCCCGAGCGTCGAGTTGTACAATTTTGCGACCGCCTGGCGCACGGGCGCCTACTGGTCGCCGAACGTCGTCAATCTGGGCACGGCAGGCCAGCCGCCGACGCTCGCGCAGGTGAAGGGCGCGCTGGCGGGCTTCGGGCTACTGTAGCGGCGCGCCGCCGCAGCGTGGGCGCTGGACGGGCTGCGGCGCGTCAATGCGGACCGTGGAGGCTGCGGGTATAAGAATCGGCGCACACGAGGGTGCACAAACGTGCACAAGCGCGCCAGGACCTGGCCGGCAAGGGCGGCGCGCGACGGCAACAAACCGGGCAACAAACCGGGCTACAAGGCACACCACGCTCGCACCGCGCCACACCGGCAGGCAATCAGATCCATCGCTTCCAGGGGCGAGACAATGAACGAATCCCAGATCATCGAAATCACATCCGCCGATTGGCACGGCCAGCAGCTCTCGCAACCGCGCGAGACGCTGCTCGACGCTGTCGAGCAGGGCAAGGTGCTGTATTTTCCGAACCTGGCCTTTGCGATCGAAGGCGGCGAGCGCGCGCTGCTCGACCCCGCGATCGCCGACCCCAAGCGCAAGAACATCAGCCTCGACCCGAACGGCGGCGCGCTGCACGGCGTGCTGGGCGACACCGTTACGCAGTCGGCCGTGCGCGCGTTGATCGCGCGTTACCAGACCTGCGCGCGCACGCTGGTGGACGGCCTCTTTCCCGAGTACACCGGCAAGCTGCGCGTGGCACCCACGAGCCTGCGCCTGCATCAGGTGGAAACGCGCCAGACCTCGTGGCGCAAGGACGATTCGCGCCTGCACGTGGATGCGTTTCCCTCGCGCCCGAACTACGGCGAGCGCATCCTGCGCGTGTTCACCAACGTCAACCCGAACGGCGTGCCGCGCGTGTGGCGCGTGGGCGAGCCGTTCGAGGACATGGCAAAGCGCTTCCTGCCGAACATCAAGCCGCAGTTTCCCGGCTCGGCGTGGCTGCAGAACCTGCTGCACATCACGAAGTCGCCGCGCAGCGAGTACGACCATCTGATGCTCAACCTCCACGACGGCATGAAGGCCGATCTCGGCTATCAGAAGTCGAGCCCGCAGGAGACCATCGGCTTTCCGCCGGGCAGCGTGTGGGTGTGCTTCTCCGATCACACGTCGCACGCCGTGATGTCCGGTCAGTTCATGATGGAGCAGACTTTCTTTCTGCCGGTGAAGGAGATGGTGCATCCCGAATGGGCGCCGCTTGGCATCCTCGAACGCCTGAAGGGCAAGGAACTGGTTTGAATCCACGCGCGATGAGCCTGCCGATCCACGCCCCCTGCCGCGCGGCCGCGGCATTTCGTATTGCGCCAAGCATCGTATTGACCGTCGCGGCCGTCGCGGAGGCCCGATGCTAAGAGCGATCTATCGCGCGGCCTGGTGGCTCATTGCACCGCTCGCGGTGCTGCGGCTATTCATTCGCTCGCGCCGCGAGCGCGGTTATCGCGAGCATATCGGCGAGCGTTTCGGCTATTCGGCTGGGCGCCTGCCCGAGGACGACACGCCGCTCATCTGGGTGCATGCCGTCTCCGTGGGCGAGACCCGCGCGGCGCAGCCGCTCGTCGACGCGCTGCTGGCGGCGCGCCCCGACGCGCGCATCCTGCTCACGCACATGACGCCGGGCGGCCGCGCCACCGGCGAGCAGCTTTTCGGCGACCGCGTGCTGCGCTGCTATGTGCCGTACGACATGCCGCACGCGGTGCGGCGCTTCCTGCACGCATGGCGGCCGTCGCTCGGTCTCGTGATGGAAACCGAGGTCTGGCCCACGCTCATCGACGAGTGCAAGCACGCCGACGTGCCGCTCGTGCTTACCAATGCGCGCATGTCGGCGCGCTCGTTCAAGCGGGCGGCGAAGTTCGGCGCGGGCACGCGCGAGGTGTTCGGCGGCTTCACGCGCGTGCTTGCACAAAGTCCCTCCGACGCGGAGCGCCTCACCGCGCTCGGCGCGCGCAACGTGGCGGTCCTCGGCAACCTGAAGTTCGACATGGCGAGCCCGCCGGCGTTGATCGCGCGTGGCCGCGAATGGCGGCGCGCGATCGGCGAGCGCCCGGTGTGGGTGGCGGCGAGCACGCGCGAAGGTGAAGAGGAACTCGTGCTGCAGGCCTTCGCGGCACTTACTCAATCCAATGCGGTGCCGGACGCGCTGCTGATCCTCGTGCCACGCCATCCGCAGCGCTTCGACGAGGTGGCGGCGCTCGTGGAGCGCAAGAATTTCAAACTCGAGCGGCGCTCGCGCTGGGCGCCGGCTGCGGCTGCCGCGGCCTCGGTGCATGCGGGCGTACGCGTGTTGCCGCAGGACGTGAGCGTTCTGCTCGGCGACTCGATGGGGGAGATGGGCGCTTACTACGCTGCCGCCGACCTCGCATTCATTGGCGGCAGTCTGCTGCCGCTTGGCGGGCAGAACCTGATCGAAGCGTGCGCCGTGGGCGTGCCGGTGCTGATCGGGCCGCACGTGTTCAACTTCACGCAGGCCACCGCCGACGCCACGGCCGCGGGCGCGGCCCTGCAGGTGCAGGACCCCGCCGATCTCGCGCGCGCGTTGCGCGAACTCTTCAACGACAAGTCACGCCGGGTCGCCATGGGCGCGGCTGCAGCGGCATTCGCTTCGCGCCACCGCGGCGCGACGGCGCGCACGGTGGATGTTGTGCAGGCTCTCGTCTCCGATGTATGACGTCACGCGCGGTTGCGCATACGGAACTCGCTCAACGACGGCATGGAGACTGTCGAAAAGCGTTGTTTGTTCTGCGCGGATGTCTGTCAAAACGTTCGCTCAGAAGCTTTGCATGAAGCAGGGTAGATAGTTCTTAAGACGTCGTTCTTGAGGCGATCGCCAGAAATCGTAGCTGTCCTGCTTAGCACTATTTCCTTTCTACAAACTCGTTCGCGCGATCTTTGCGGGTGCGATATGCGGCTGTGATCAAACTGGCAACGATCGCTGCCAAGATCTTCCGCATTCACCATATCTGATAGATACGAATCTTTGTGTCGTAATATCCTTGCCAAAATTAATGAAGGAAAACTAATTATCATCCAGTGATCGCTGGGTGACGATGAGCATCGCAGCGCCAATGCAAAGCGCGAACGCTCGGAAAAGCGCCGCTGGGAACGTAGCGATACAACATCCGGTAACAGCGCCGAACAGAAGGTTTGACCGCGCAGACCACCGGCGTGCGAGTCGATCCGGCAGGCCTAAAACCGGATAAATTGCCGTCATTTCACCGTGGCGCGTTTCGTTTGTTATTTGAAAGTTATCGTTATGAAAGGATCGAGCACGGATACGTGAAGGGCAATGTATAGACGCATGAAGGGTGGTTTATAGCCGCATGAAAGGGTTGGGTCATTACGTACCTTCACGCGCAGTGATGCGTACGTACGCGCACATACGCTCAAGCCTGAGCACAGGTGTACTGGGTCCACGTGGTTGATTTGTGTTCGAGGCACGTCTGCGTAAGGAATGCATTGCTAAGTGTCGGTATCGCTGGCGTTCACCTCGCCGATATGCAGTCATCGAAGGCCAGTTCATGTCACCGACGATTACCCCGCAAGTGCTACCGGTGCCGTCCGCGGCGGAAATTCTCGATAGTTCACCGGACCGGGCCGCGACCCGCAGCGTAGCGACGCATGAATATCGCCCCCACGTCGACGGCCTGCGAGCGATCGCGGTTATGGGAGTGATTCTGTTTCATGCGTTCCCAAGCCGAATGGCAGGCGGATTCATCGGAGTCGACGTTTTTTTTGTCATATCCGGATATCTCATCACCACCATCATTCTTGCGAATCTCGAGCGAGATAAATTCAGCATTGCTGATTTTTACGGGAAACGCATCCGCCGAATTTTCCCTGCGCTTCTTCTCGTACTGCTCTTTTGTGCGATTGCTGGTTGGCTCGTGCTGCTGCGAGACGAGTACCGACAACTTGGGAAACACATCGTCGGTGGGACCTCCTTCGTCCAGAATTTTGTTTTGTGGAGCGAGAGCGGCTACTTCGATGACGGCCATGAGGCGAAGCCATTGCTGCACCTCTGGAGTCTTGCGGTCGAGGAGCAATACTACATCTTCTGGCCCTTGCTCCTGAGTTATGCATGGACGCATCGCTGGCGATTCTCTGTCGTCAATGGGGCGATCCTGGCGATGTCGTTCGGCATTAGCGTATGGCTTGCCTATCGTGATCCGGTTGCGGCCTTCTACTCACCCCTTTCGCGCTTCTGGGAACTCATGGTTGGCGGCTCGCTTGCCTATATCGCGTTGCGTCGCTCCGACCTGATCGGCCGATACGGCAACCTGGTCTGTGCAGTGGGAGTGGGCCTCTTGCTGTCAGGATTTTTGCTGACCAATCATGAGCGGGCGTTTCCAGGATTTTGGGCATTGTTGCCGACGATGGGCACTTTCCTGGTCATTGCCGCGGGTTCAGGCGCGTGGATCAATCGCACGTTACTGTCGAGCCGGCCCTTCGTGACTTGCGGGCTGATCAGTTACCCGCTTTATCTCTGGCATTGGCCGTTATTGTCGTTTGCGCATTTCGTCTGGCCGGAAAATGGTCACCTCACGAAGATCGCCGTGGTGTTGCTTTCAATCGTGCTGGCGTGGCTCACACACCGTTTTGTCGAGAGGAAGATTCGCTGGCATCGCTCGTCGAATCGAACTGCGCTTCTGCTGTGTGCCGGCCTTCTGCTCATGCTGGGCAGCGGCGTGGCGATAAAGGACGCACTCATCAGTCCTCGCATCGACTCGGTCGACCTCGCATCGCGGGGCGGCTGGGACTTCCTGGCGGCCAGGAGTCCAGATGGGCAAGCTCGCGATGGCATCTTTCCGATGCACAAAGACCGGAAGACGACGACGCTTTTCCTCGGTGATTCACACGTAGCTCAGTACGCGGAACGAGTCTACGACGTTGAGGAAAGCAACGTCTCAAGAAACGGAGCGATCTTTGCGGTTGCTGCGGCTTGCCCACCCATCCCGCAAGTCTTCAATCGTGATTTACCTGTCGATTCGGAATGCGGGGCGGTACGGCGTGAGGCGCTCGCGAAGGCAGCGAGTAGCCGAATCACTACGGTCGTGATCGGCGGATACTGGAGTTATTACTTCAACGGCATGGGCTACTATCTGGTCAGCGACGGAAAGCAATTGAGTCTCGACACGCCCGAAGGAAGAGCGGCAGCGCTCGCGGCGCTTGATCGGGAAGTCAAAGACCTGCAGGCGCAGCGCAAAAAGGTCTACGTGCTGCTCGATAACCCAGTGGGTGACCCGTTTGACCCGCATGTGTTTTTATCGAGACTCGGGAGTTTCGACCCACATCAGGCTGAGCAGCGGGTGAAAATCGATGGTTTGCAACAGAGCATTCGCAACGAGTTGATCGCGCTTGCCGAGCGCGATCATGCCTCGATCATCGACCCCGATTCACGCTTGTGCGTGGATGAAACGTGCATCCGCGTGACGGGAAAATGGTCGGCCCTCTATGAGGACAGGTCGCACCTGAACCCGGACTGGATCGTGAAAAACGCCGACTACATCGATCCGTCAATCTGAGAGGCCGGTGGCGTGACGTCGATGTGTTCAAGCGTTTTCCGTGACCAGGAGGCCCCGCTTTTCAATGAATGCGATCACCTCGCCAAGCCCCTCGAGCGCCTTCAGGTTGCACATCACGAAGGGCCGCTCGCCGCGCATCTTCTTCGCGTCGGAGGCCATGATGTCGAGGTTCGCGCCCACGAGCGGCGCGAGGTCGGTCTTGTTGATGACGAGCAGGTCCGACTTCGTGATGCCGGGGCCGCCCTTGCGCGGAATCTTTTCGCCGCCCGCCACGTCGATCACGTAGATCGTGAGGTCCGACAGCTCGGGGCTGAAGGTGGCCGCGAGATTGTCGCCGCCCGATTCGATGAAGACGATGTCGGCATCGGGAAAGCGCGTGAGCATCTGGTCGACGGCTTCGAGGTTGATCGACGCGTCTTCGCGGATCGCCGTGTGCGGGCAGCCGCCCGTTTCCACGCCCATGATGCGCTCGGCGGGCAGGGCCCCCGCGACGGTCAGCAGGCGCTGGTCTTCCTTCGTATAGATGTCGTTGGTAATGGCGACGAGGTCGTAGCGCTCGCGCATGGCCTTGCAGAGCATTTCGAGCAACGTCGTCTTGCCGGAGCCGACCGGTCCGCCCACGCCGACGCGCAGCGGCGGCAGTTTCTTGGTTCGTTTGCTGGGTGCGTGCGAATTCATGGTTCGTGTTTGTCTCAGGAGCGGAAGAGCCGCGAGTATTGCGATTCGTGGCGCGCAGAAAGAACGCCGAGCTGCGGCGCGAAGGTGTTGAGCGCCTCGGGGGGCGTGGCGAGCGCGCGCGCCACGGCTTTTTCGATTTCGGGCCGCAGCGCGACGATGATGCGCTGGCCCGCAAGCTGGCCGAGCGGCACCGCCTTGAGCGCGGCGGCCGTCTGGTTCTCGATCCAGCTGAACGCGTAGGCGGCGAGCGCGGCGTCTGGCGCGGCCTCGTGGGCCCACGCGGCGAATGCGAAGGCCGTGGGTTGCGCAATGGGTGTCATGCGCTCTAAGGTGGCGCGCCGTTCGGCGTCGCCCCATTCGAGCTGCGTGCAGAGCTGGCGCAGCGACCAGCCCATCTGCGCGGTTTCGCGCCGCAATTCCGCCGATTCGCGGCTCGCGACGAATTCTTCGTTCGCCACGATCAGCGCGCGCGCGTCGTGCGTGCGCCAGCGTCCCATCTGGTGCGCCACAAAAGGTAGCTCGCCGCAAGCGAGCACGTTCGCGAGGCCGCCCGCTATCCAGTGCGCGGCGTCGTCGGCGTTCGTGACGAGTTGCGCATCGATTGCGGCTTCGAGTCCCTGCGAGTAGCTGAACGCGCCGACGGGCAGCGCCGGCGACGCGAGATGCAGCAGGGCCGTGAGTTCAGCGATGTTCATGGCTGTGGTCGTGCGCGTGGCCGTCGCAATGACCGTGATCGTGTCCGCAATCGTGGTCATGCGCTTGATCTTCGCCATGAGCGTGAGTGTGCGAATGACTTTGCGTATGGTCGTGCGAATGCGCGTGACCGTGGTGCTCGTCGTACACGCGTTGCGCGAGCGCGTAGTCGTCGGCGAAGGTCTCGTCGTGGCCGTGGCGGTGGCCGCCGCCGTATGCGCCCGACTCCGGTTGGAACGGCAACTGGACGCGTTCGACCTGGGCGCCCAGGCGCTTGAGCATGTCTTCGAGCACGGGGTCCGCTTCGAGCTTGAGTTCGTCCGCGCCCACTTCCACCGGCGTGTGGCGATTGCCGAGGTGATACGCGGCGCGCGTGAGCGTGACGCGGTCGGGCGCGCGTACACGCAACACGCTCTCAGCCGCCGCGATCACGCGCACGAGGCCACCGTCGTCGGCCACGAGCATGTCGCCGTCGCGCAGCACCGTGCCGCGCGGCAGCACCACGCCCACTTCCTCGCCCGTATCGAGCGTGGCCGCGAAGCGGCTCTTGCAGCGCGCGTCGTAGGGCAGCGTGAGCGTGGGCGCCCGCTTCACCAGTACCGGCGCGAGCTTCGCGTCAAGTCGTTTGTCGATCGTGCGCATGGCTAAACTTTAGAACAGGAAGTAACGCTGTGCCATCGGCAGCACCGTGGCGGGCTCGCAGGTGAGCAACTGCCCGTCGGCGACGACCTGGTACGTTTCGGGATCGACGCTGATCGTGGGCTGCCAGGCATTGTGAATCATGTCGGCCTTCGTCACGCTGCGGCAGTTGTGTACCGCGACCACGCGCTTTTGCAGGCCGTAACGCTCGGGCATGCGTTTGTCGAGCGAGAGCTGCGAAACGAAGGTGAGCGAGGTTTGCGCGAGCGCCCGCCCGCGCGTGGCGAACATCTCGCGGTAATGCACGGGCTGGGGCGTCGGAATCGAGGCGTTCGGGTCGCCCATCTGCGCGAGCGCGATCATGCCGCCCTTGAGGATGAGCGAAGGCTTGATGCCGAAGAACGCCGGCTCCCAGAACACCAGGTCGGCCCATTTGCCCGGCTCGAGCGATCCCACTTCGTGCGCGATGCCGTGCGTGAGCGCCGGATTGATCGTGTACTTCGCCACATAGCGCTTCACGCGGAAGTTGTCGTGGCGCGCGCTGTTGGCACCCCCGTCCCCAGGCAGGGCGCCGCGCTGCACCTTCATCTTGTGAGCGGTCTGCCACGTGCGGATGATGACCTCGCCCACGCGGCCCATCGCCTGGGAATCCGAAGAGAGCATCGACAGCGCGCCGAGATCATGGAGGATGTCCTCGGCGGCGATCGTCTCGCGGCGGATGCGCGACTCGGCAAACGCAATATCTTCGGCAATCGACGGGTCCAGGTGATGGCACACCATCAGCATGTCGAGATGCTCGTCGAGCGTGTTGATCGTGTACGGGCGCGTGGGGTTCGTCGAGGAGGGCAGCACGTTCGCTTCGCCGCACACCTTGATGATGTCGGGCGCGTGGCCGCCACCCGCGCCTTCGGTGTGGTACGTGTGGATCGTGCGGCCCTTGAAGGCGGCCACCGTCGCTTCCACGAAGCCCGACTCGTTGAGCGTGTCGGTGTGAATGGCCACCTGCGTGTCCGTTGCGTCCGCAACGCTCAGGCAATTGTCGATGGCGGCAGGCGTCGAGCCCCAGTCCTCGTGCAGCTTCAGGCCGATCGCGCCCGCGGCGATCTGTTCTTCGGCGGGTCTTGGCAGGCTCACGTTGCCCTTGCCGAGAAAGCCGAGGTTGATCGGCCAGCCGTCCGCGGCCTGGAGCATGCGCTCTATATGCCATGGGCCCGGCGTGCAGGTGGTGGCGTTGGTGCCCGTGGCCGGGCCGGTGCCGCCGCCCAGCATGGTCGTCACGCCCGAGGCGAGCGCTTCGTCGATCTGCTGCGGGCTGATGAAGTGGATATGCGTGTCGATGCCGCCCGCCGTGACGATCTGGCCTTCGCCCGCGATCACTTCGGTCGCGGCTCCAATGGGAATCGTCACGCCCGGCTGCACGTCGGGGTTACCCGCCTTGCCGATCTTCCAGACGCGGCCATCCTTGATGCCGATGTCGGCCTTCACGATGCCCCAGTGATCGATGATCACGGCGTTCGTGACGACGGTGTCCGCGACGTCCGAGTGCGCTCGCTGCGACTGGCCCATGCCGTCGCGGATCACCTTGCCGCCGCCGAACTTCACTTCGTCGCCGTAGACGGTGTAGTCGCGCTCAATCTCGATGATGAGTTCGGTATCGGCGAGACGCACGCGGTCGCCGGTGGTGGGGCCGAACATCTCCGCGTACGCGCGGCGGCCGATCTTCAATGTCATGTGGGATTCCTGATGAAATCGCTTGAAAACGCCAGTCCGCGCTCAGAGCGGGCCCATCACCTGGCCGTTGAAGCCGTACACGGCGCGCTCTCCCGCGAGCGCCACGAGTTCCACGGTGCGCTCTTGTCCTGGCTCGAAGCGCACGGCCGTGCCCGCGGCAATGTTCAGGCGAAAGCCGCGCGCGGCTGCACGATCGAACGAGAGTGCGGCGTTGACCTCATAGAAGTGGAAGTGCGAGCCGATCTGCACGGGGCGGTCGCCCGTGTTCGCCACCTTCACCGTGAGGGTTTCGCGGCCCGCGTTGAGTTCGATTTCGCCGTCGTCGATCAGCATTTCGCCGGGGATCATGGTTGGCTCCTCCCGACTCAGGGGATCGGATGGTGGACGGTGACGAGCTTGGTGCCGTCGGGGAAGGTCGCTTCGACCTGGATGTCGGGGATCATCTCGGGCACGCCTTCCATCACGTCGTCGCGTGTGAGCAGGGTGGTGCCGTAGTGCATGACCTCGGCGACGGTTTTGCCGTCGCGGGCCGCCTCCATCAGCGCCGCGCTGATGAAGGCGATTGCCTCCGGGTAGTTGAGCTTGAGGCCGCGGGCGCGGCGCCTTTCGGCGAGCAGCGCGGCGGTGAAGATCAGGAGCTTGTCTTTTTCGCGTGGCGTGAGCTTCATCGTTCCAGGTCGGTTGGGGCAAGTCTGGCGACCCAGCTTACGGGAGCGAGGTTACACGCAGCTTGCGGCCTCGCGCGCGGCGCGCACGAATCGATGCAAGCTCTCAGCAAGGTGTGTGCCAATGAAGGGGACAGCGTGGATGCACCATTTTCGAGGTGCTTTTGCACCGCGTTGGCGTTGCTGCGCTGCGCTACTGTGCGTAGAGGCGCTGATGCGCACCGTTGCGGTGCGGGTAACGCTCGCTTAGGTGGTCCACAAGCGCAGCGGGGCGGCCTTCACGTCATGCACGAACGGCCGCAGCGCCGTCCAGCACTGCGTGAGCGTGTTCTGCAGGGGTTCCATCGAACGCCCGACCACGCGCACGAGCAGGACACCCGGCGCGATGCAGGTCGCGCCCGAGCGCAGCGCGTCATCGAAGGGCAGGATAGTGGCGAGGTCTTGCGCGAGCGCCTCGTTGCACGCGGGGCCGATCGCCCACAGCACGCCGAAAGCGGGGTAGCCCGCGAGGCCTTGCGGCGCGTCGCGCAGCGGGTCGTGGGCGTCGATGAGTGCGCGTTCGAGCCAGAGCAGTTGATCGTCGGCTTCGCTTTCAGGCGCAGCGCGCGTCACGCGCGTGAGCGCTCGCACCATGCCCGCCGACCAGCGTTCACCCGCGGCCTGGCGGCCCAGTTGGGTGGCGTCCCAGCCGATGGCCGTGGCCCCGGCGCCGAGCGTGAGCGCGAATTCGAGTTCGGCGTGGGCGTGGTCGAACACGAGGTTGTTCTGCGGCAGCCAGTCGAGCTTCGCGCCCGCGCCCACGCGCACGGTGATGCGCTGGCGCGCCACGCGCCCGTTCGACTTGTACCACTTGGTCGCGCCCGGCGTGGTGAGCACGGCGTGAGCGCCATCACCCACACTCACGTCGATGTCGAGCCGGTCGCCGCCTGCGATGCCGGCTGGCGGATGCACGATCACCGCGTGACAGATCGCGTCGCCCTCAGGGTAGAGCGGCCGTTGCACGCGCAACGGCCCCACGTGCAGGCGATGCGTGAGCGCGGTGCGCTCGCCCTGCCGCTCGAAGCCCAGCTCGAGTTTCGCGGCCCATTCCTGATGCGCGGTGCTGCGAAACGTGGTGTTGGCGAGTGCGGCGTGATCGTCGTGGAGCGACATGCGTGGCGAGGGGGACGGGGCAATGGCGTGGAGGATAGCACGCGCGCTCGCGAGCGATGATCAGGGGCCGGGGAAGCGTGCGTGTCAAGGCTGCTTGCATGTCACGCCGGTGGTTCAGCGCTCAGACGGATGACGTCCTGGACGTCCAGAACGCGAAAAGCTCGCGCGATCCTGATCGTCAGGAACGGGGCAGCACGCTCGCCTGTCGGTAAGTCGTAGCCGAGGTGCTCGAGCATGGTGCCAGTCACGGCGCGCGTTGACTGGCTGCAGCAGTTCAGGGGGCGGCACCATTGCGCAGCTCAGCCGCGCAAGTTCCGTTTCGCGCAACGGGGCGGCGCGGGAAAAAGCGTCGCAGGCTGCGAGGTCGTGCAAGCTCGAGCATTCAGCGATGCCAGGCGCGGCCTTTCTTGCCGCCACTGTGCAGCGGTGCCGGCGAGGTCGCGCCTTGAATAAGGGCGTGGAGCGACGATTTTGCGAGTAATCATCGTTAGAAATGGCCATTTGCGATAATATTTCGAGACTTCTGAACGTTTTTCGAGTCGCATGGCCGAACTGGAACCCGTTGGCTACCAACACCTCATCGAGCACCTGAACCTGGAGCCACAGGTTCGGCCGCTTGAGGCGCCCGCTTATCTCAACGGTTCCGTGAACCAGAAAGTGCGCGGCCACAATGGATTCTGGTATCCGCGCAAGACCGCGGTGGAGCAAACACTTCTCGGGCACGTGGAATTTGCGCTTCGCAATGAGGGGGTGAATCTTGAGGTGCTTGAGGCGGTGTTCGAGCACCTGCCCGAGGCGGAACTTCTACGCCGGTGGTCCGAGTCGCCGAACAGTGCGTTCGTACGAAGGGCATGCTTCTTCTGGGAGTGGCTAACCGGCGGCAATCTGGTCGTCGACAAGGGCCCTACAGGCGCCTACGTCGATGCACTGCCAGAGGCTGATTACTTCACGGCGGATTGCGCGCACGCAATCCGGCACCCGAAGTTCCGGGTGCGAGACAACCTGCCTGGCACGCGCGATTTCTGCCCGCTCGTGCGGCGCATTGCACTGGCGAGCGGGCCCTCTCTGGACGATTTGCTGGATGAGGCGAGTCTGACACTGGAGCAGGTCACCGACGCAGCACTCTACGAACGCGCGGTCCGCTACCTGTTCCTTTCCGAGACGCGCAGCAGCTACAGCATCGAACGCGAAACGCCCAGCGGCAACAAGGGCGAGCGCTTTGTCCAGCTTCTTGCCCGGGCCGGCGAGGAAGAGCGCATTACCGAGGAGTGGCTCGTCGAGTTGCAGAACGTCATCGTCAGGGAGACCTACGCTCGGGAGACATCGTACCGGGCGAAACAGAACTGGCTCGAGGACGGAACGGGGCGTGTCACGTTTTTCCCGCCACCGCCCGAAGACCTTCCGCGCGCCATGCGAGGCTGGGAGGCGTTCATCAACGAGCAGTCCGGCGCCGGCGGATATCGCTGCTCCAACGTGCTCGTGCGGTCCGCTTGTGCGGCCTTTGGATTTGTCTACCTGCATCCCTTTCTGGATGGGAACGGGCGTATTCACCGCTTCCTTATCCACCATGTGATCAACGGCGCCCGGCGATTGAAGGGCGGGGCCATCGTGCCGGTTTCAGCGGTCTTCAAGCGCCACGAAGACGTGTACCTTGACGTGCTAAATGGGTTCTCCCGCCCGGCCACGCGACTGTGGCGATACGCGCCCGGCGAGTACGCGCCGCACGTAGTTTCGTCACCGGGAGGGCGACCCTACCGGTTCTTCGACGCGACAGGGGAAGTCCGTTTCCTGCACCGCATGCTCATCGACGCCGTGAGGACCGAGTTGCCACGCGAACTGCACTGGCTAAGCGGCTTCGACGCCGCGTTTGAGCAGCTGAACGGCGAACTCAATCTTCCGCGCCCGGACCTGTCGGCGCTCATCCGCATGGTGCAATCGAACAACGGAAAGCTGTCGTCGAACAAACGCAAGACGTACCCGCATCTGCCCGATGAGGTCATTGCCCGGATCGAAGAGGTGGTGCGCGAGGCTTTCAACCCGGCATCGGCACACCCCAGCAGTGACGGCGAATCCTCGCAGCGCTGAGAGCCGGAGCACTGTGGTGCGCCTCCCGACGCGACGGTTTTTCGAGGAAGAAGCGCCAATGGCCAGGTGGAGTGAAGAAATTTCGGGCAAAACGACAGAATTTCGTATGGGAACAGCGATGTCGACCCGAAGGGGGTTCCCAATGCCCGGAGGCGCTCGCATGTTCTGGACGTCCGATGTTGCGCTGAGCAGCGGCGCCACATGCTGCAAGCGTACGCCTGGCTCGACGGGCTAGCTACGTCCCAACACTATCGCCCGAGAATGGGGTGGTGCCCGTGCTGAGTGCCAACCTTGTGAGCCAAGGGCGCAACGAGGTCTTCCGTGTCTCGATTGCCGCCGGGATAGGGGCTTACCGCTCAAGGAAAAAGATCAACATTAGTGATCTTCTTTCTGTTTAGTTAGACCGGTTGGCGCCTGGCAACAGTTCTTATGAGTTGAGACCGAGACGATACGATCACAGAGACCAGATGGATCATGCCGGTCACAAGTGACGACGATACTGGCACCCCGTTGGGACCCAAGGGGATGCCTGGACGATCGTTACGCGCGATGGGCAGCTGTGCGCGCAATTTGAGCGCACAGTAGCCGTCACCCGGCACGGCGTAGGGGTATAACGAGAGACGTCTTCACTCATTGGGACGTCGATGGTTTCAGGCTTCACACCGCGATCAACTCCCGCACCCCATCTGCATCCATGCTTGCGCCGGCGCCGCCCGCCACGATTTCGCCGCGGCTCATCACCCAGTAGCGGTCCGCAATGGCCTTGGCGAAGTCGTAGTACTGTTCGACCAGCAGCACCGTCATCTGCATCTCTTCCACGAGCCGCCGCAGCGTGCGGCCGATGTCCTGGATGATCGAAGGCTGGATGCCTTCGGTAGGCTCATCGAGAATGAGCAACTGCGGATCGCTCATCAGCGCGCGGCCGATGGCGAGCTGCTGCTGCTGGCCACCCGAGAGGTCGCCGCCGCGCCGCGCCTTCATGTCCTTGAGCACGGGGAAGAGTTCGTAGATATGCGCAGGCACGCCCGCTGGCATGCGCTTCTTGCTCGCCGCGCCCACCAGCAGATTTTCTTCGACGCTCAGGCGCGGAAAGATATCGCGCCCTTGCGGCACGTAAGCGAGGCCCTGCGCCACCCGCGCATGCGTGGGCAGCTTCGTGAGCGCTTCGCCGCGCCAGGCGATCGAGCCGTTCTTTGTCGGCACGACGCCCATGAGGCAGCGCAGCAGCGTGCTTTTGCCCACGCCGTTGCGGCCGAGCAGCACGGTGAGTTCGCCCTCGGGCACCGTCATCGAGACGTTGCGCAAGATGTGGCTGCCGCCGTAGTACTGATTCAGCGATTCGATAGTTAGCATGACTGATATGTTCGAAACGGCCCTACCGGCCCAGATACGATTCGATGACCGCTTCGTCGCGCTTCACGTCGTCAAGCGTGCCGTGCGCGAGCACGCTGCCTTCGGCCATTACCGTCACGCGCCCGGTTTCACCCGCGAGCGCGGCGACGAACTCCATGTCGTGCTCGACCACCATCATCGAGCAGCTGCCGCGCAGGCGGTTGAGCAGCGTGGCGAGTTCCATGGTCTCGTCGTCGGTCATGCCGGCGGCGGGCTCGTCGAGCAGCAGCAGTTGCGGCTTTTGCATGAGCAGCATGCCGATTTCGAGCCGCTGCTTCTGGCCGTGCGATAGCTCCCCAGCCAGGCGTCGCGCGTCGCTCTCCAGCCGGATCACTTCGAGCGTTTCCTCGATCTTCGCCTGCGCCTCGCGCCCCAGGCGCGCGCGCAGCGTGGCGAACCAGCCCTTGTCGGCCTTCATCGCGAGTTCGAGGTTCTCCCATACGGGATGCTGCTCGAACACCGTGGGCTTCTGGAACTTGCGGCCAATGCCCGCGCGCGCGATGGCCGGCTCGTTCATGCGCGTGAGGTCGAGTGTCTGCCCGAGGAACACCTTGCCCGAATCGGGCGCGGTCTTGCCGGTGATGACATCCATCATCGTGGTCTTGCCTGCGCCGTTCGGGCCGATCACGCAGCGCAGCTCGCCCGCGTCGATCACGAGCGAAAGCTTGTTGAGCGCACGAAAGCCGTCGAAGCTCACGCTCACGTCTTCGAGATACAGGATCGTGCCGTGCGAGATGTCGATCGCGCCGGGTTCGACCACATGCCCGAGCTCCGCCACGCCGGAGAGGGCGAGTTCGTCGTACTTGAGGGCGTCGTCGAAGGGGTTGTGGTTGAGCGGGTCGCTGATCACGCAATGTCCGTTCATGGGCGCTCGCTCCGCGTGGTGATCCGGTTCCGGATGAGTTCGATGAGTCCCACGATGCCGTTGGGCAGCAGGAGCGGCACGAGCACGAACATCAGGCCGAGGAAGAACAGCCAGTACTCGGCGAAATGCGCGGTAAAAAAGCTCTTTGCGCCGTTCACGGCGAACGCGCCGATGATCGGCCCGATGAGCGTGCCGCGTCCGCCCACGGCCACCCAGATCGCCATTTCGATCGAGTTGCCAGGCGACATCTCGCTCGGATTGATGATGCCGACCTGCGGCACGTAAAGCGCACCCGCAATGCCGCACAGGACGGCCGAGACGGTCCACACGAACAGCTTGTAGCCGAGCGGGCTGTAGCCGAGAAACATGAGGCGCGTTTCGCCGTCGCGCACGGCGCTCACCACACGCCCGAGCTTCGAGGTGACGATGGCCCGCGCGCCGAGAAACGCGACCACGAGCAGGGCGAACGTCAGGAGGAACAGCACGGTGCGTGTGCCCGGATGCGTGATCGGCATGCCCGCAATGCGCTTGAAGTCCGTGAAGCCGTTGTTGCCGCCGAAGCCCGTTTCGTTGCGGTAGAAGAGCAGCATCGCGGCGAACGTCATGGCTTGCGTGATGATCGAGAGGTACACGCCTTTCACGCGCGAGCGGAACGTGAAGAAGCCGAACACCCAGGCGACCACGGCGGGCACGAGCACGACGAGCAGGAGTGCATACCAAAGGTGCTCCGTGCCTTGCCAGTACCACGGCAGCGCATGCCAGTCGAGAAACACCATGAAGTCGGGCAGGTCGCTGCCGTACTTGCCGTCGTGACCGATCTCGCGCATGAGGTACATGCCGATGGCGTAGCCGCCCAGCGCGAAGAAGAGACCGTGACCGAGGCTCAGAATGCCGCAATAGCCCCACACGAGATCGAGTGCGAGCGCGGCGATCGCGTAGCACATGAGCTTGCCGCCCAGCGTCATGGCATACGCGGAAAGATGCAGCGCGCTCGATTGCGGCAGCACCAGCGCGCAAAGCGGCACGCCCACGCCGATGACGAGGATCAGCACGATGAGGGCGAGCCAGGCGCGCGGCGAGAGGAGGGCCGGCCGCGCGGGCAAGCCGAGCGCGAATGTTTCGGCGCCGTCGCCCGAAGTCCGCGAGGCGCCCAGCGCGTGACGCGCGGAAGAGGAAGTGACGCTCGTCATGTCATGCCTCCGCGCTGCGGCCCTTGAGGGCAAAAAGCCCCTGCGGACGCTTCTGGATGAAGAGCACGATCAGCACGAGCACGGCGATCTTCGCGAGCACGGCGCCCCAGAACGGCTCGATGGCCTTGGAGACGAGTCCGAGCCCGAAGCCGCCGATCACGGTGCCTGCAATCTGCCCGACGCCGCCCAGCACCACGGCCATGAACGAATCGATGATGTAGCTCTGGCCGAGGTCGGGACCGACGTTGCCGATCTGCGAGAGCGCGCAGCCGCCAAGGCCCGCCACGCCCGCGCCGAACGCGAAGGCCCATGCATCCACGCGCGCGGTGCGCACGCCTACGCAGGCGGCCATGCGGCGGTTTTGCGTGACGGCGCGCACGAACAGGCCAAGACGCGTCTTCGTGAGCACGGTCCACGCAATGCCCACCACGATCATCGAGAACGCGAGGATCGCGAGGCGGTTGTATGGCAGGATGAGGTTGGGCATGACGGTCACGCCGCCGCTCATCCACGAGGGGTTTTCGACCTGCACGTTCTGCGCGCCGAAGATCATGCGCGTGGCCTGAATGAGGATGAGGCTGATACCGAACGTGGTGAGCAGCGTTTCGAGCGGGCGGCCGTAGAGGTGGCGGATCACGAGCCGCTCGATCACCGCGCCCACGAGCGCTGCGACGACGAACGAAGCGGGAATCGCGAAGAGCGGATACCAGTCGAACGCGCCGGGCGCATAGCGCTGCACGAGCGTTTGCACGACATAGGTTGCGTACGCACCGATCATCAAGAACTCGCCGTGCGCCATGTTGATGACGCCGATGAGCCCATAAGTGATGGCGAGACCGAGCGCCGCGAGCAGCAGGACGCTGCCGAGCGAAAGGCCCGCGAACAGCGTGCCGGCGATCTCGCTGCGGCGCTGGATGGCGTCGAGCGCGTCGATGCCTTGAAGCGCTGCGGCGCGCACGTCGGCATCGGGCTCGTTGTACGCGCCGCTCGCGTTCTTCGCGACGAGCGGGCGCAGCAGTTCGTACATGTCGAGATCGTGGCGCGCGGCGACGAGTTTCGCCGCTTCGAGGCGCGTAGCCGCATTCGGGTCGTGCAGCGCGGTCATCGCCCAGAGCGTGTCGAGACGGCGCTTGAGCGCCGGGTCGGTTTCCTTCGCGCGCGCGGCGTCGATCATCGGCTTCATGGCCGGGTCGGGGTTCTTCAGCAGCGCGGCGATGGCGGCGCGCCGCGTTTCCAGGTCGGGCGAGGCGAGTTGCAGGCCCGAGACCGCGCCCGCTACCTTCGAGCGCAAGAGGTTGTTCAGCGTGATGGGCTGCGCGCTCGAAGCGACGTTTGCGGCGACGGGCCGGCCCGTTGCCGCGTCGCGTGCATTGTCGCCGTCCTGCACCAGCACTTCGCCTGAATCGGTCGCCGTGACGTTGTCGTCGGCGAGCGCTTTCAGGAGCGCAAGCGATGCGGCGTCGTGCGTGGCGATGAGCTTGTCGATGGCCGCTGATTTCGCGTCGAAGTCGTCGCCGCCGAGCGGCGCGACGTCGGCCGCGTCGAGTGCGTGCGCGGACGTGGATAGCGCCGTGAAGAGCGCAGCCGCGGCGAGCGCGTACCTCGGGAGTGAGAGAGCCATGATGTTTTCTTTTGATGCGGGCCGCTGCGCAACGGCCTGGCCGTTACGCAGCGGCCCGTAGACAGGGCACGCAAGCGCGCGCCACGTTGCGGCGCGGCGCTCGCGAAGACATCGTCAGGCCACGCGCGAGCGGCGCAGGAAGGCGGGCAGCGCGTTCGAGGTGACCACGTCAGGCTTGCCTTCGTTACCGGCGATGAACGGGCTCCACGGCTGCGCGCGAATCGCGGTCTTCGTCTTCCAGACGACGTTGAACTGGCCGTCGCCGCGAATCTCGCCGATCATCACCGGCTTGTGGAGGTGGTGGTTGCCATCCATCGTGAGCGTGAAGCCCGAGGGCGCCGCCACGGTCTGCCCGATCATGGCCACGCGCACCTTGTCGACGTCGGTGCTCTTCGCCTTTTCCACGGCCTGCTTCCACATATGGATGCCCACGAAGGTCGCTTCCATCGGGTCGTTGGTCACGCGTTTGCTGCCGCCGGGCAGGTTGTTCGACTGCACCCACGCCTCGAACTGCTCCTTGAATTTCGTGTTGTTCGGGCCTTTCACCGACATGAAGTAGTTCCACGCCGCGAGGTGCCCCACGAGCGGCTTCGTGTCGATGCCGCGCAACTCTTCCTCGCCCACGGAGAACGCCACCACGGGCACGTCGGTCGCCTTGATGCCCTGGTTGCCGAGTTCCTTGTAGAACGGCACGTTCGAGTCGCCGTTGATGGTCGAAATGACAGTGGTCTTGCCGCCTTGCGAGAACGTCTTGATGTTCGCGACGATGGTCTGATAGTCGCTATGGCCGAACGGCGTGTAGACCTCCTGAATATCGCTGTCCTTCACGCCCTTCGAGTGCAGGAAGGCGCGCAGGATCTTGTTGGTCGTGCGCGGATACACATAGTCGGTGCCGAGCAGGAAGAAGCGCTTCGCGCCACCGCCTTCGGCGCTCATCACGTATTCCACCGCGGGAATGGCCTGCTGGTTGGGCGCCGCGCCCGTATAGAACACGTTGCGCGACATCTCTTCCCCTTCGTATTGCACGGGGTAGTAGAGCAGGCCGTTGAGCTCCTCGAACACCGGCAGCACCGACTTGCGCGACACCGAGGTCCAGCAGCCGAACACGCAGGCCACCTTGTCCTGCGTGAGGAGCTGGCGCGCCTTTTCGGCGAAGAGCGGCCAGTTCGAGGCCGGATCGACCACCACGGGCTGGATCTGACGCCCCATGACGCCGCCGTTCTTGTTGATGTCGGCAATCGTCATCAACGCGGTGTCTTTCAGTGAGGTTTCCGAAATGGCCATCGTGCCCGAGAGCGAATGCAGGATGCCGACCTTGACCGGCCCGCTGCCGGTGTCCGCGTGCGCGAACGGCATGCGCCCCGCAGCCGCGAGTGCGCCCGACATCGTCCCGAGTTTCAACAGACTGCGACGTTTCATTTTTGTGCCTCTTGTCCGTGAGTGAGTCGTGGGCCGTGGCGCGTGGTCGTTTTTCGTCTTGCGCGCCGCCCGGTGTGTGTGGCCTGTCTTGCGCACACCCTTCTGCAAGCGTTGTGCCAGCGCGAAGGTAAAGCGCCAGGCTTGCCCCATAAGGCGCGAGGCGATGCGGAGCGCATCGGCGGCCACGTAACGGGCGGGCGATTGTGGTGCAGTGAGATGCATGTTCGGGCGCGCTGCATCGTCGCAGTGCGCGCATGCATGAAGCGGGACGACCGGTGCGGCAGGGTACGCTGCATCGTTGTGCATGGGCGGCGCGCGGGTGCTGCAGGTGGTGGACCGGAGTGAGCGGCCCAGAAATGACAAAGGGCGCGGCCTAAGCCGCGCCCTTTCGCGCTCTTTCCTAAAGCTGGCGTGCGCGTGCTTAGTACGTCGGCACCTTGGGGTCGACCTGGCGCGACCAGGCGTCGATGCCGCCTTGCAGGTTGAACACCTTCGTGTGGCCGCGCGACTCGAGGAACATCGCCACCTGGGCGCTGCGCGCGCCGTGGTGGCAAATGCAGACGATCTGCGCCTCGTCGTCCAGTTCCTCGCTGCGCGCGGGGATCTCGCGCATGGGGATCGACGTGCTGCCGGCGATCTTTGCCGTTTCGATTTCCCACGGCTCGCGCACGTCGAGCAGTACGGGGGTCTCGCGCGAGGTGTCGGCAAGCCATTCGGCGAGGGCGGGGGCGGTCAGATTCTGCATGGAACACTCAATCGGGTAAAAGGCCGGCCGCCGTGAAAGGCACCCGGCGATGCGACAGGTTGGCAGCGCTCAGAACTTGAAGCGCGGCGGATGCACGGCGTTCTGCAGCGCTTCGATGTAGGTCTCGAACACGCCGGCAATACGGTACTGCTTCTCGTCGATGCGCGTGATGATCTGCGCTTCCATGACGGGCGCACCGCCCACGAAAGCGGCCAGACGCCCGCCCACCTTGAGTTGCTCGAGCAGTTCCTGGGGCACGACCGGCAGGCCGCCCGAGACGCAGATCACGTCGTACGGCGCATTTGCGGCCCAGCCGCGCGCGCCGTCGCCGAGCACGACTTCGGCGTTCAGCACGCCGTTCTTGACGACGTTCGCGCGCGCGAATTCGGCGAGTTCCGTGTCGATCTCCACGCTCAGCACCTTCTGCGCCCGGTGCGCGAGCAGCGCCGCCATGTAGCCGGAGCCCGCGCCGATTTCCAGCACGCTCTCATGCTTCTTCACCGCGAGTTCCTGCAGCACGCGCGCTTCGACGCGCGGCGCCAGCATGTGCTGGCCGTTCGGCAGCGGCAGTTCGAGGTCGGCGAACGCGAGGGCGGTATAGGCCTCGGGGACGAAATGCTCACGCTTGACGATCGAGAGCAGGTTCAGCACGTCCTGGTCGAGCACTTCCCAGGGGCGAATCTGCTGTTCGATCATGTTGAAACGCGCTTGTTCGATGTTCATGGTGACTCGGCGTTGTGGTCGGGATCGGTTCGGGTCAAAGCCCGGCAAAAATGGCGTCGGGCAATCGGAGAATTGTAGCAAACCGGCTTCTGGCCTGGCCGCGCCGCCGGCAGCAGGAGGCGGTTCCGGGGGCATTCACGGATCGGTGTTTGTCCTGGCTTCGTGCGCCTTGCGGTTTTGCGGTTCTCGTACCAAAAATGTAATCGATTACATTTTTGACGCTGCCAAACGGCTCACGCCTCGGCCACCGCAGGTTTCTGAACCCGTCACGACCGCTCCCGCCCATGTCCGCTAGCTCGTCCCGATCACCGCAGCCGCAAGCCGAAGATGCCAGCGCCGGCACTGCTGCGCGCGGCGGCTCGATCGCGGCGGTGGCGCAGCGCGCGGGCGTCTCGGTTGCGACGGTCTCGCGCGTGCTCAACGGTCACGCGAACGTGCGCGCCGCGACACGCGAGCGCGTCCTCGCCGAAATCGAAACGAGCGGTTACCGCGTGAACGAACTCGCGCGCAACCTGCGCACCGCCGAAAGCCGCCTGCTTCTGACGATGGTGCCCGACTTCGGCAACCCGTTTTACGCGGAGATCGTACGCGGCATCGACAGCGTCGCGCGCCAGCACGGTTTTTTCCTGCTGCTGTGCGACACGGGCGCCGACGCCGGCCGCGAGCGCAGCTACTTCGACCTGCTGCGCCGCCATCGCGCGGACGGGGCGATCTGCCTCGACCCGGCAACCGTGCAGCATGCGCTTGCCGCCGAATCGACGGCGCTGCCGTGGGTGGCCTGCTGCGAGTTCGATCCGGACGTGGGCGTGCCGTATGTGGGCATCGACAACTACCGGGCCGCGCACGACGCGGTGCGGCATCTGATCGCGCGGGGGCGGCGACGTGTCGCGCTCATCAACTCCGACGAGCACTACCTCTACGCGCAGCAGCGCCGCGACGGCTGGCGCGATGCGCTCGGCGAAGCGGGCATCGCAATGCGCGCCGCCTGGCGCGTGAACGTGAACTGCCTCGACTACGACGCGGGCGCGCAGGCCGCCGCCGCGCTCATGCAATTGCCGGCGGGCGAGGCGCCCGACGCGATCTTCGCGGTGTCGGACACGCTCGCGGTGGGCGTGGTCAATGGCCTGCGCGGCGCGGGACGGCGCGTGCCGCACGACGTCGCCGTGGTCGGCTTCGACGATATTGCGCTCGCCGCGCAGATCGACCCGCCGCTCACGACGATCGCGCAGCCCATGCGGGAGCTGGGCGAGACGGCCGCGCGCCTGTTGCTGCGGCGTTTCGCCGACCCGCGCGCGAGCGTGCCGGGCGTGCTGCTGCCGCATCGGCTGGTGGTGCGTGAGAGCGGGTGAAGTCATAAAAACGTAAGCGGACACATAGCAGGGGAGACCAGCGGCGTGATGGCGGGTGGCGTAAGCCGCCCGCCGGAGCCCGCCGACAAGGCCACTGGAGGAGCGCACGCGCATGAGCGTCGCCGTGAAGTTCAACGACATCCGCAAGGACTTCGGTCCCGTGCGCGTGCTGCACGGCGTGAGCTTCGAGCTCGCGCCGGGGCGCATTCACGGGCTGCTCGGCGAGAACGGCGCCGGCAAATCCACGCTCATGAAGATCCTCGCGGGCTACGAAAACGCGAGCGCGGGCGAGATGCTGGTGGACGGCGTGGCGCGCTGCTTCGAAGGCTCGCGCGAGGCGGAAGCCGCCGGCATTGTGCTGATCCACCAGGAGTTCAACCTGGCCGAGCACCTGACGATCGCGCAGAACATCTTCCTCGGCCACGAGAAGCGCAAAGGCTGGCTCGTCGACGACGCCGCCATGCGCCGCGAAGCGCGCGAACTGCTCGCGCAGGTGGGCCTCGCGCGCGACCCGGACGTGAAGGTGCGCGAGCTGATCGTCGCTGAAAAGCAGCTCGTGGAGATCGCCAAGGCGCTCTCGCGGCACGCGCGCCTGCTCATCATGGACGAGCCCACGGCCACGCTCACGCCCGCCGAAACCGCGCGCCTGTTCGCGCTGATGACGAAGCTGCGCGCCGCTGGCACGACGCTCGTCTACATCTCGCACAAGCTCGACGAGGTGGAGAGAATCACCGACGACGTGGTCGTGATGCGCGACGGCCGCTTCGTGAGCGCGAGCGCGACGGCGGGGCTCGCGCGCCAGCAGATGGCGAACCTCATGGTGGGCCGCGACGTCTCCGACATGTTTCCGGAGAAGAGCGAAGCGCCCGAGATTGCCCCCGTCGCGCTGCGCGTGACGAATCTCGCCGTGCCGGGCTGGGTCGAGGATTTGAGCTTCGAGGTGCGCGCGGGCGAGATTCTCGGCTTCGCGGGCCTCGTGGGCGCGGGGCGCAGCGAGGCGTTCGAGGCGGTCGTGGGCTTGCGCCACAAGCACGCGGGCGAGATCGAGATCGACGGCCGCGCGGTGACGCTGCGCCACCCGCGCGACGCGATGCGCCACGGCCTCACGTACCTGAGCGAAGACAGAAAAGGACGCGGCCTGCACATGAACCTCACGCTGCAGGACAACCTCACGCTCATGACGCTCGAGCGCTACGGCCATCCGCTGCTCGACCTCAAGGCGGCCCGCCGCGCGCTGGAGAAGGCGGTGCGCGAATTCGGCATCCGCACCGGCGACCTCGACAGCCGCGCGCGCATGCTCTCGGGCGGCAACCAGCAGAAGCTCGCGCTCGCCAAGTTCCTGCAGCCCGACCCGCGCGTGATCGTGCTCGACGAGCCCACGCGCGGCGTGGACGTGGGCGCGAAGCGCGACATCTATTTCCTGATCCAGCGGCTCGCGGCCTCGGGGCGCGCGGTCGTCGTGATCTCGTCCGAACTGGTCGAGCTGATCGGGCTCGCGCATCGCGTGGCCGTGATGCGCGCGGGCCGGCTCGTCGCCACGCTCGGGCACGAACATCTGAACGAAGAGGAGCTGATCGCTCATGCAACCGGCACCCACTGACGCGGCGTCCGAAGGCCGTGGCGCGCGCTCGGCCGCGGCGCGATTCGTGCACCGGCTCGCGGGCGTCGGTCCGCTCATCGGCCTGATCCTGCTGTGCGTGCTCGGCACGCTGCTCAACCGCGATTTCGCCACCGCCGGCAACCTTCTCAACGTGCTCACGCGCACCTCGTTCATCGGCATCATTGCCGTGGGCATGACGTTCGTGATCATTTCGGGCGGCATCGATCTCTCGGTCGGCTCGATGGCCGCGCTCATCGCGGGCGTGATGATCTGGGTGATGAATACGCTGGCCGCGAGCGAACAGGCGTTTGCGCCTTTGGCGATCGTCGCGATCGGCATGGCGATCGCGCTCGTGCTCGGCGCGGTGTTCGGGCTCGCCCATGGTTTGCTGATCACGCGCGGGCGCATCGAGCCGTTCATCGTCACGCTCGGCACGCTCGGCATCTTCCGCTCGGTGCTCACCTGGCTGGCCGACGGCGGGGCGCTCACGCTGCAGAACAATCTCGTCGACTTCTACGGGCCGGTCTATTACGCGAGCCTTTTCGGCATTCCCGTGCCCGTGTGGGTGTTCGCGCTCACGGCGGCGGGCGGCGCGCTCATTCTCAACCGCACGGCGTTCGGGCGGCACGTGCAGGCGATCGGCTCGAACGAGCAGGTCGCGCGCTATGCGGCGATCCGCGTCGACCGCGTGAAGTGCGCAACTTACGTCCTGCTGGGCGTGTGCGTGGGCGTGGCGACGGTGCTCTATGTGCCGCGCCTGGGCTCCGCGACGCCGACTACGGGTTTGTTGTGGGAACTGGAGGCGATCGCCTCCGTGGTGGTGGGCGGCACGGCGCTCAAGGGCGGCGAAGGGCGCGTGGCGGGCACCGTGGTCGGCGCGGTGCTGCTCTCGGTCATCGCCAATATTCTCAATCTCACGAGCATTATCAGCGTGTATCTGAACGCGGCGGTGCAGGGCGTGGCGATCATTGCGGTGGCCTTCCTGCAGCGCGGCAGACGGTAAGGATCTCGAAGCAGATCAGGCAGGGCAGTGAAGAAGTCGAAGGAGGCAGCAAAAAAACTCAACGCAAGAACGGGCGCGGGCCCGCACGATAGGAGACGGCATCATGAAGAAGATGATTCGAACGATGTGTGCGGGCGCGCTGGCGCTTGGCGTAGCGGCGACGTTCGGTGCGGGCGCGGCGCGCGCCGACGACAAGGTCACGCTGGGCGTGGCGATTCCCACGGCCGACCATGGGTTCACGGGCGGCATCGTCTGGTGGGCGAACGAGGCGAAGAAGGAACTCGAAAAGGCGCACCCGGACCTCAAGGTCATCGTCAAGACGGCGGCGAACGCGCCCGATCAGGCGAACCAGTTGCAGGACCTCGTGACCGTCAACAAGATCAACGCGCTCGTGATCTTCCCGTATGAATCGGCTTCGCTCACGCAGCCGGTTGCACAGGTGAAGAAGCAGGGCGTGTACGTGACGGTGGTCGATCGCGGCCTGACCGACACGAGCGCGCAGGATGCCTATGTGGCCGGCGACAACACGGCGTTCGGCAAGATCCCCGCTCAATACCTCGCCAAGCAGTTGGGCGGCAAGGGCGATATCGTCGCGCTGCGCGGCATTCCCACCACGCTCGACAACGAGCGCTGGACCGCGTTCACGTCGGTGCTGAAGGATTATCCCGGCATCAAGATCCTCGACGCGAAGTACGCGAACTGGAACCGCGATGACGCGTTCAAGACGATGCAGGACTACCTCACGCGCTTCAAGCACATCGACGCCGTCTGGGCCGCCGACGACGACATGGCCGTGGGCGTGCTCAAGGCGATCGATCAGGCCAAGCGCAACGACATCAAGATCGTGTTCGGCGGCGCGGGGTCGAAGGAGATGGTCAAGCGCGTGATGGACGGCGACCCGCTCATCAAGGCGGATGTATCGTATTCGCCGAAGTTCATCTACGACGCGATCAAGCTCACGGCAGAAGCGCGCTTGCAGGGCAAGGCGCTGCCGCCCACGACGATCATCCCTTCGGTGCTGATCACCAAAGAGAACGCGAAGCAGTTCTACTTCCCCGATTCGCCGTTCTGAGGACGGGCCTTGCGATGAAGACGATCAAAGGCCCAGCCATTTTCCTCGCGCAGTTTCTCGGCGACGACGCGCCGTTCGACAGCTTCGCGCACATGGCCGGCTGGGCGGCCCAGCTCGGCTACAAGGGCATCCAGGTGCCCACGGACACGCGCCTCGTGGATCTCGCGCAGGCGGCGTTGAGCGTGGCGTACTGCGACGACCTGCGCCAGCAGGCCGACGACGCGGGCGTGAGGATCACCGAGCTTTCCACGCATCTGCAAGGACAACTCGTGGCCGTGCATCCCGCCTACGACACGCTGTTCGACGGCTTCGCGCCGCCGCAGGTGCGCGGCAACCGCGAAGCGCGCACGGCATGGGCCATCGAGCAGTTGATGCTGGCCGCGCGCGCCTCGAAGAATCTGGGGCTCAGCGCGCACGTGACGTTTTCGGGCGCGCTCGCCTGGCCGTACTTCTATCCGTGGCCACAGCGGCCTGCGGGTCTCGTCGAAGCCGCCTTCGATGAACTCGCGCGCCGCTGGCGGCCGATTCTCGACGCGTTCGATGCAGCGGGCGTGGACGTCTGCTACGAACTGCATCCGGGCGAGGATCTGCACGATGGCGTGACGTTCGAGCGCTTTCTTGCGGCAGTCGGCGATCATCCACGCGCGAACATCCTCTACGACCCCAGCCACTTCGTGCTGCAGCAGCTCGATTACCTCGCGTTCATCGACATCTATTACGCGCGCATCAAGGCCTTTCACGTGAAGGACGCCGAATTCCGCCCCACGGGCAAACAAGGCGTGTATGGCGGCTATAGCGCATGGGTGGAGCGCGCGGGGCGCTTTCGCTCGCTCGGCGACGGGCAGATCGACTTCGGCGCGATCTTCTCGAAGCTCACACAGTACGACTATCCGGGCTGGGCGGTGCTCGAATGGGAGTGCGCGCTCAAGCACCCGCACGATGGCGCGCGCGAAGGCGCTGACTTCATCAGGCGGCACTTGATCCGCGTGGCAGGGCACGCGTTCGACGACTTCGCGGGCAGCGGCGTCGATGCGGCGCAGGTGAAGGGCGTGCTGGGCCTCTGAACGCGATTCTCGCAGGAGCTACGCAATGACTCGAAGACTCAGGCTCGGGATGGTCGGCGGCGGCGAGGGGGCATTCATCGGCGCCGTGCATCGCATCGCGGCTCGTCTTGACGATGGTTTCGAACTCGTCGCGGGCGCACTGTCGTCCGATGCGGCGCGCGCGCAGTCGAGCGCCGAGGCGCTCGGCCTCGCGCGCAGCTACGCCCACTGGCGCGAGATGGCGAGCGTGGAAGGCGCGCGCGAGGATGGCATCGACGCGGTGGCCATCGTCACGCCGAACCATCTGCACGCGCCGGTGGCGCATGCGTTCATGGAGGCGGGCATTCACGTGATCTGCGACAAGCCGCTCGCGGTCTCGCTCGGCGAGGGCGAAGCGCTCGCGCAACACGCGCGCGACGCGAATCTCGTGTTCGCGCTCACGCATACGTATTCGGGTTATCCGCTCGCGCGGCATGCACGTGAGCTGGTCGAGGCGGGTGAGATCGGCGAGGTGCGCATCGTGCAGGTCGAGTACGCGCAGGACTGGCTCGCCAATCCCGTCGAGCGCGGTGGCGCAAACCGTCAGGCCGCGTGGCGCACCGATCCGGCGCTCGCGGGGCCGGCGGGCTGTCTGGGCGACATCGGCACGCATGCCTATCAGCTGGCGGCGTTCGTGAGCGCTCTCGTGCCGGAATCGCTCGCTGCCGACGTGCATACCTTCGTGCCGGGCCGCCGCGTGGACGATCATGTGCAGGCCATGCTGCGCTACGCCAACGGCGCGCGCGGCATGCTGTGGGCGAGCCAGGTGGCGAGCGGCGCGGAGAACGCGTTGCGGCTGCGCGTGTATGGCACGAAGGCGGGCCTCGCGTTCGATCAGGAGGAGCCGAACGTGCTGTGGTTCACGCCGCAGGGCGGCGAGGCGCAGCGGCTCACGCGCGGCCGCGTGACGGGGGCCGCCGCACGGCACGCGACGCGCGTGCCGCCGGGGCATCCGGAAGGCTATCTGGAGGCGTTCGCGCAGCTCTATCGCGACGCCGCCGCGCAGATCCTGGCGCGCGAGGCCGGCGAGCCTGCGCCACCCGCAACCCGGCTACTGACGACGGTCGACGACGGCGTGGAGGGACTGCGCTTCATCGAGGCCGTGCTGGCAAGCAGCGCAGCGGACGGTGCCTGGCGCAGTATCGTGCGGCCGTGACTGGCCACGCGGATGAATTGAGCGAAGCGGCTATTGCCCCAGATACACGAACTTGCCCCCGCGTACCGTGCCCATCACGCTCGCGCGCTGGTCGAGGCCCACGTGGTCCGTTGGGCTTGTGTTCACCATGCCGTTGGGCACGACCACTTCGTGCGCGTGCTCCAGCTCGCTGCGCAACGCCACGCGGAACGCCTCGGTGCCCGGCTGCGCGGTCTTGAGCGCGCGCGTAACCGCGTCCTGCAAGCGCGGGTACACGCCAGCCGCGTCGCCTGCGAATTGCGTGACCGAGCCGGGGCCGTACTTTGCCTCGTAGGCATCGACGAAGGCGAGCGCCGCCTTTTGCGCCGGCTGGTCGGCGGGCAGCGTGCGCGCCACCACCACGGGCTGGGTCGGGAACAGGGTGCCTTCCACGTCCTTGCCGCCCAGCTTGATGAATTCAGGCGTGGCGATGCCGTGCGTCTGGTAAATCGGCCCCTTGTAGCCGCGCTCGATCAACGTGCGTTGCGGCAGCACGGTCGGCGTGCCTGCGCCGGCAATCAGCATGGCGTCCGGTCTGGCCGCCATCAGCTTGAGAATCTGGCCCGTCACGCTGGCGTCGGTGCGGTTGTAGCGCTCGGTCGCCACGATCTGGATGTTGCGTTCCTTCGCGTACTTCGTGAATTCGTTGAGCCAGCTGTCGCCGTAGCTATCCGCGAAGCCGATGAAGCCCACGCTCTTCACCCCGTGCGCGGCCATGTAGCGCGTCATGACGTCGGCCATGGCGGCATCGGTCTGCGCCATCTTGAAGGCCCACACGCGCGCGCCCTGCTGTGGCTCGACCACCGAGCCCGAGCCGACCAGCGTGATCATCGGCGTCCTGCTTTCCGCCACCGGGTCGAGCGCCGCGAGCGCCGCTGGTGTGATATTCGGCCCGACGATCACGTCCACGTGATCTTCGTTGATGAGCTTGTGGATGTTGCGCACGGCGGCGCCCGGGTCCGAGCCGTCGTCGAGCACGATGTAGTCGGCCTTCTGGCCTGCGATCGTCTCGGGCCACATCAGCATGGCGTTCTTGCTCGTGATGCCGATGACGGCAGCGGGCCCCGTGCTCGAAAGGTCGATGCCTACCTTGATGTCGGCGTGCGCAGCCGGAGCGAAAGTGGCGGCGCCAAGCGCGGCAGCCGCGGCGAGCGGGCGCAAAAGCGTGGACAGCTTCATCCGTTGAGTCTCCAGGCGAAAATTGAAGTTGTTTTGATGCGGTTTTTTGTCTGCTTGTTGTTTCTTCCGGCACCAGCGCGAGACGCTACAGCTCGTAACTCTCGTGTTCGCCCTTGAGCGCCTGCTCGATGAGCTTGCGATTCAGGCTCGGCGAAAGCAGCTCGACGAGCGTATACACATAGCTGCGCAGGTAAGCGCCCTGCTTGAGCGCGACGCGCGTGACGTTGCTGCCGAACAGATGCCCCACGGGCAGCGCGCGCAGGTGCCGGTCGCGCTCGGCGTTGAAGGCGATGTCGGCCATGATCCCGACGCCGAGGCCCAGCTCCACGTAGGTTTTGATCACGTCGGCGTCGATGGCTTCCAGCACGATGTCGGGCGAGAGGGCGCGCAGGCGAAACGCGTCGTTGATCTTGGTACGCCCGGCGAAGGCATTGTCGTAGGTGATCAGCGGATATTGGGCCAGATCGTCGAGCGAAAGCGGCTTGCGCTCGAGCAGCGGGTGGTCAGGCAGCATCACCGCCACGTGATGCCACGTGAAGCAGGGCAGCGACACCAGTTCCTTGTAACCGGAGATGGCCTCGGTCGCGATGCAAAGATCGGCCTGGTCATGGAGCACCATTTCCGCGACCTGGGTGGGGCTGCCTTGCAGGATCGAGAGGTGCACCTTCGGAAAGCGCCGCTTGAACTCGGCGATGGCGGCGGGCAGCGAGTAGCGCGCCTGCGTATGCGTGGCCGCGATGATGAGATTGCCCTGGTCCTGCGCCGCGTAGTCCTTGCCCACGCGTTTCAGGCTCTCCACTTCCTGCAGAATGCGCTCCACCGAGGCGAGGATGATCCGGCCCGGCTCCGTGAGCGAGCGCACGCGCTTGCCGTGGCGGGTAAAGATTTCGACCCCAAGTTCGTCCTCCAGCTCAATGATCGCCTTCGAGACACCCGGCTGGCTTGTATACAGTGCCTTTGCCGCTTCCGTGAGGTTGAAATTCTGGCGTACAGCCTCGCGGACGAAGCGGAACTGGTGCAGGTTCATAGATAACCCTTATAACCTGTTTGCATATCGACCTGATTTTTGAGTCGTTTGAAATATAAGGCGAGTTTATTACCATTCCTCCAACTTTTCCAATATGGATATCTGTTTTGGTCATTAGCAAATGACCGGCGCGTTTGAAGGCGCGGCCGCCTCGAGAGAGGCAAGACAGAGCGGAAAGCGCGAAGTCGAGAAGTCGGAGCGCGGCGTAACCGGAACGCCGCGATTGAACCAACCCTGGGGTCCCCGAATGTACCAATACGATCAGTACGACCAGACCATCGTCGACGAACGCGTCGCGCAATACAGCGACCAGGTTCGCCGCCGCCTGTCGGGCGAATTGAGCGAAGAAGAGTTCCGTCCGCTGCGCCTGCAAAACGGCCTGTACTACCAGCGCCACGCCTACATGCACCGTATCGCGATTCCGTACGGCAATCTGCGCAGCGACCAGCTCCGCATGCTCGGCACGATCGCGCGCGAGCACGACCGGGGCTACGGTCACTTCTCGACGCGCTCGAACATCCAGTACAACTGGATCAAGCTCGAAGAAACGCCGGAAATCCTGCGCAAGCTGGCCTCCGTGCAGATGCACGGCATCCAGACTTCGGGCAACTGCATCCGCAACATCACCGCCGACCAGTTCGCGGGGGTCGCGCCCGACGAGATCGTCGATCCGCGCCCGTGGTCCGAAATCCTGCGCCAGTGGTCGACGTTCCACCCCGAATTCGCGTGGCTGCCGCGCAAGTTCAAGATCGCCGTTTCCGGCACGAAGGAAGACCGCGCCGCCGTGCAGATTCACGATCTGGGCGTCTACCTCGACCGTAACGAGAAGGGCGAAATCGTCGCGAGCATCCTCGCGGGCGGCGGCCTTGGCCGCACGCCGATCGTGGGCGCCATCATCAAGCGCGACCTGCCGTGGCAGCACCTGCTGACCTACTGCGAAGCCGTGCTGCGCGTGTACAACCGCTATGGCCGCCGCGACAACATGTACAAGGCGCGCATCAAGATTCTCGTCAAGGCGCTCTCGCCGGCGAAGTTCGCCGAGCAGGTCGAAGAAGAGTGGCAGCACCTGAAGGACGGCCCCTCGACGCTCACGCAGGAAGAAGTCGACCGCGTCTCGCAGTACTTCGTGCCGCCGGCGTATGAAAAGATCGCGGACACGGATACGTCGTACGAAAAGCATCTGCTGGAAAACCGCGCATTCGCGCGCTGGGTCGAGCGCAACGTGCGCCCGCACCGCGTGCCGGGCTATTCGTCGGTCACGCTCTCGCTCAAGCCGCGCAACATCGCGCCGGGCGACGCCACCGACGCGCAGATGGAAGCCGTGGCCGACTGGGCCGACGAGTACTCGTTCGGCCAGATCCGCGTCTCGCACGAGCAGAACCTGATCCTCGCCGACGTCAAGAAGCGCGACCTGTTCGCGCTGTGGGAAAAGGCCAGGGCGCAAGGTTTCGCGACCGCAAACATCGGCCTCCTGACCGACATCATCGCGTGCCCGGGCGGCGACTTCTGCTCGCTCGCCAATGCGAAGTCGATCCCCATCGCGCTGGCCATTCAGGAGCGTTTCGACAACCTCGATTTCGTCTACGACCTGGGCGACCTGTCGCTCAATATCTCGGGTTGCATGAACTCGTGCGGTCACCACCACGTCGGCAACATCGGCATTCTGGGCGTCGATAAGGACGGTTCGGAGTGGTACCAGGTGTCGCTCGGCGGCGAGCAGGGCAACGGCGCGCGCCTTGGCCGCGTGATCGGACCGTCGTTCTCGGCGGAAGAGATGCCCGACGTGATCCAGAAGGTGGTCGACACGTTCGTCGAGCTGCGCATCGACGGCGAGCGTTTCATCGACACGTACGACCGACTCGGCATCGCGCCCTTCAAGGAGCGCGTGTACGCATCGCGCCAGCCGGCCCACGCTTAAAGCACGCAACGAGACTACGAGATTCGAGCAATGGCATTGATCATCAAAAAACGCGAGATCGTTGAAGACAACTGGCAAGTCGTGCGTGCGGCCGAAGACGGCGCATTGCCCGAGGTTGCCGGATTGCCCGCAGGCAAGGTTTTGGTGCCGCTCGCTTACTGGCAAGCGCAGCGTGATGCGCTGGTCGCTTCGCGCGGCAAGGACGAACTCGGCGTGTGGCTCGCGCCGGACAGCGAACCGGCCGATATCGCCGGCGACTTCGACAAGCTCGCGCTGATCGGCGTGGACTTCCCCGTGTTCCGCGATGGCCGCGGCTTCTCTATCGGCCGCCTGTTGCGCGAGCGCTATGGCTACCAGGGCGAACTGCGCGCGATCGGCGACGTGTTGCGCGACCAGCTGCGCTTTCACGAGCGCTGCGGCTTCGATGCGTTCGCCGTGCGCGCCGACAAGGACATCCACGACGCGCTCAAGGCGTTCACCGAGTTCACGGTGCAATACCAGGGCGCGTTCGACGAGCCGTCGCCGCTGTTCCGCCGCCGTCTGGCTCAACAAGCGCAGCAAGGTTCGGCGGCATGAGCACCGTCGCGAACGAAATCACGGCTGACCTGCAGGCGAAGATCGAGCGCCTCGACGCGCTGCTCGATTCGATCGCGGCGCGTCACGCCAACGTGAAGCTGGCCAGCAGCCTCGCAGCCGAAGACATGCTGCTCACGCACGCGATTCTTTCGCGCGGTGTGAAAATCGGCGTCTTCTCGCTGAACACGGGCCGCCTGCATGCGGAAACGCTCGGCATGCTCGACGTGGTGCGCGAGCGCTACGGCTACGAGATCGAGCAGTTTCATCCGCAACAGGATGCCGTGGACGAATATGTCGCCCAGCACGGGCTGAATGCGTTTTACGAGAGCATCGATCTTCGCAAGCGCTGCTGCGAGATCCGCAAGGTCGAGCCGCTGAACCGTGCGCTTTCGGGCGTTTCCGCCTGGGTCACAGGCCAGCGCCGCGAGCAGTCGGTCACGCGCGCGGAACTGCACGAGGAAGAACGCGACGAAGCGCGCAACATCGGCAAGTTCAATCCGCTCGCGGACTGGACCGAAGCCGATGTGTGGGCCTATCTGCGCGCCTTTGAGGTGCCGGTGAACCCGCTGCACGCGCGCGGCTACCCGAGCATCGGCTGCGAGCCCTGCACGCGCGCGATCCGTCCCGGCGAAGACAGCCGCGCGGGCCGCTGGTGGTGGGAATCGCGCGACACGAAGGAATGTGGCTTGCACATCACGTCCGTGTCAGCCATTCCGGTCGTCGAAGTGTCGCCCGAAGTGTCGTCAATCGGCCAGGCGAACTAAGATTGAAGTTTGTCGCGCCGTCGTGAAGACTGGCGTGCTACTGAACACCGAGTACTGCGTGCCCCGTAAAAAGCGCGCGAATAAACGAAGGATCCGAACATGAGCACCACGCTCGACTCAGCAGTGAACGCACCGCTCCAGGTCACGGCGAACCGCATGGACCATCTCGACTGGCTCGAAGCCGAGTCGATCCATATCCTGCGTGAACTCGTCGCCGAATGCAGCAAGCCCGCGCTGCTGTTCTCGGGCGGCAAGGACTCGGTCGTCGTGCTGGCGCTCGCACTCAAGGCGTTCGGCCTCGGTGCGAACCGCAAGACCGCGCTGCCGTTCCCGCTCGTGCACATCGACACGGGCCACAACTACGAAGAAGTGATCGACTTCCGCGATCGCCGCGCCGCCGAAATCGGCGCGGAGCTCGTGGTCGGTCACGTGGAAGATTCGATCAAGCGCGGCACCGTGCGCCTGCGTCGCGAAACCGATTCGCGCAACGCCGCGCAAGCGGTCACGCTGCTCGAAACCATCGAGCAATACGGCTACACGGCGATGATCGGCGGCGCGCGCCGCGACGAAGAGAAGGCCCGCGCGAAGGAGCGCATCTTCTCGTTCCGCGACGAATTCGGCCAGTGGGATCCGAAGGCGCAGCGCCCGGAACTCTGGAGCCTGTACAACGCGCGCCTGCACAAGGGCGAGCACCTGCGCGTGTTCCCGATTTCGAACTGGACGGAACTGGACGTGTGGCAATACATCGAGCGCGAGAAGCTCGAACTGCCGTCGATCTACTATGCGCACCAGCGCGAGATCGTGCGCCGCAACGGCCTGCTCGTGCCGGTCACGCCGCTCACGCCGATGAAGGAAGGCGAAGTCAGCGAAATGGCGCAGGTGCGCTTTCGCACCGTGGGCGACATCAGCTGCACGTGCCCGGTGGCGAGCGATGCCGACGACGTCGAGAAGATCATCGCCGAAACGGCCGTGACCGAGATCACGGAACGTGGCGCGACGCGCATGGACGACCAGGCGTCGGAAGCCGCGATGGAACAGCGCAAGAAGCAAGGTTATTTCTAAAGAGCACGCAGAGGAAAGATTAGACATGGTTACGACGCATCAACCTGAAGACCTCGGCGTGCTGCGCTTCATCACGGCGGGAAGCGTGGACGACGGCAAGAGCACGCTGATCGGCCGCCTGCTGTACGACAGCAAGGCTGTTTTGAGCGATCAACTTTCTGCGCTTTCGCGTGCGAAGAACAAGCGCACGGTGGGCGACGAGATCGACCTGTCGCTGCTCACCGACGGCCTCGAAGCCGAGCGCGAGCAGGGCATTACGATCGACGTGGCGTACCGTTACTTCGCCACGGCCAAGCGCAAGTTCATCATCGCCGACACGCCGGGCCACGAGCAGTACACGCGCAACATGGTCACGGGCGCTTCGACGGCGCACGCCGCGATCATCCTGATCGACCCGACGCGTGTGACGGTCGAGAACGGCGTGACGCAACTGCTGCCGCAAACCAAGCGCCATAGCGCGATCGTCAAGCTGCTGGGCCTGCAGCACGTGATCGTTGCGATCAACAAGATGGATCTGGTCGATTACAGCGAAGCGACCTTCGACCTGATCCGCGACGCGTACGTCGTGCTCGCGCGCCAGCTCGGCATCGATAACGTGCGCTTCGTGCCGGTTTCGGCGCTCAAGGGCGACAACATCGTCGCCGCGAGCGAGCGTATGCCGTGGTACGCGGGCGAGCCGCTCCTCGACGTGCTCGAGCAACTGCCGGTCGCGCAAGCGACGGGCGATGCGCTGCGCTTCCCGGTGCAGTGGGTCGCGCGCCAGGACGGTTCCAGCGCCGACGACTTCCGCGGCTATATGGGCCGCGTCGAAGCGGGCGAAGTGAAGGTCGGCGACGCCATCTCGGTGCTGCCGGCTGGCCGCAGTGCAACGGTCGCCGAAATCATCGCGCCGGTGCCTGGCGGCACGGCGCAGGTCGACCGCGCGTTCGTGGGCCAGACCGTCACGATCCGTCTCTCGGAAGACGTCGACGTCTCGCGCGGCGACACCTTCGTGCCGGCGTCGGACAGCGCACAGCCCGCGAAGAAGCTCGAAGCGGACCTCTGCTGGTTCGACGACGAGCCGCTCTCGACGCAGCGCAAGTACCTGCTCAAGCAGACCACGAGCACGGTGTTCGCGAAGATCGGCGCGGTCAAGCAGGTGCTCGACGTGCACACGCTCTCGCACGCCACTGACCGCCACGAACTCGCGATGAACGATATCGGCCGCGTGGCGCTCTCGCTGCAAAAGCCGCTCGCCTGCGACCTGTATGATGCGAATCCTGGCACCGGCGCGTTCGTGCTGATCGACGAGGCGACGCATCACACGGTGGCCGCGGGCATGATCCGCGCGTTTTCGGCGTAAAGCGCTGCGCAAGGTTGCGGCCGCGCGCGGTCGCAACAATGGATTCGAAGCAAATGGGCAAGGTATATCTGATCGGCGCGGGACCGGGCGCGGCGGACCTCATCACGGTGCGCGGCGCACGGCTGCTCGCGAGCGCTGACGTCGTGCTGCACGACGCGCTCGTCGAGCCCGCCATGCTCGAGTACGCGCCGCAAACCGCGAAGTTCATCGCGGTCGGCAAGCGCTGTGGGCAGCGCTCCACGGCGCAGCACTTCATCAACAAGCAACTCGTCGATGCGGCGCGCGAGCACGCGGTGGTCGTGCGTCTGAAGGGCGGCGACCCGATGCTGTTCGGCCGTGCCGACGAGGAAATGCGCGCGCTCGAAGCGGCGGGCATCGAGTTCGAAGTCGTGCCGGGCATCACGGCAGCGTTGGCAAGTGCGGCTACGCTGCAACGCTCGCTCACGCTGCGCGGCGTGGCGCGCAGCGTCGCGCTCGCCACGTATTCGCGCGCGGCGGACAGCGAGGAGATTCGCGAGCGGGTCAACGCCGATTCGCTCGTGTTCTACATGGGCCGCGACAGCGCGCCCGAGATCGCGCGCCAGCTCATCGAGGCGGGCCGCGCGGGCGCCACGCCGGTGGCGATCGTCGAAGCTTGCAGCACCGCGCGCGAGCGCACGCTCACGCTGACGCTGGCAGGTCTCGCAGCAGGTGAGGCGCAGGAATGGCTCGACCCGGCGCAGCCGAGCCTGCTCATGATCGGCGATGCGTTCGCCGAACGCTCAGGGCAGGCGCAACGCGAGGATGAAGCGCAGGACGACCATCGAGGCCGTCGCGCCGCGGCATAAGCGCCACGCGAAATAGACTAAGAAAGCAAAACGGGCTCGCTGAAAAGCGAGCCCGTTTTTATGCGTGAGCGGTTTTAGTCGCGTTCGTTGTCGATGCAGTACCGCACGATCGCATCGAGCACCGCATCGTCCTCGCCGACGGCGCCCGCACAACGCAGGTGCACACCAGGATGCTCGCTCTGGCATTGCGCGATCAGCGCGGGCAGATCGCGGCGCACGTGGCCGCCCTGGCCAAAGAACACCGGCACGACCGTGATCGTGTCGCAGCCTGCCGCGGCCTGCCCGGCGATGGCATCAGGCAGGCTCGGTGTCATGAGTTCGAGAAAGGCGAGGCCCACCGGACCCGCATCGCCGCGCGCGGCGGCGAGCTTCGCGGCCAGGCGCTGAAACGGCTCTTGCCAGCGCGCGTCGCGCGCGCCGTGGCCGAAGAGAATCATGCCGTGCGTGCCCATGCTGGCGAGCCTGTGAGAGTTAGCGGCCGAACGCTTCCGGCATCAATGCCGGTCGACCCATCTGAGTCCGATCAGCCCAACCACGAGGTAGATGAGCCCTGGTGTCGCCGCTGTGAGCGGCGCGGGCCAGGTGTTCAGTGTACCCACGTGCGAGAACAGCGTATTGACGAGCTGGAAGCTCATGCCGAGCATGATCCCGCCAAACACCTTCATGCCCACCACGCCGGCGCGCGTGTGCAGATACGCGAACGGCAGCGAGAGCACGAGCATCACGAACACGGCGAACGGGTAGAGCAGCTTGCGCCAGAACGCAATCTGGTAGCGCTGCGCGTCCTGATGGTTCTCGGTTAGATGCTGGATGTAGCGGAACAGGTTGAACATCGACATCCGGTCGGGCGAAACGAGCAGCACCGAGAGAATGTTCGGCGTGAGTTCCGAGCGCAGCGAATATTCGGGCGCCGAGGTCTGCTGCGCGCGATAGATCGGATTGAGCGCATCGACCGGCTGGTTCTGCGGCGGCGGCACGCCGATCAGTTGCGTATCGGTCACGTCCTTGAGCAGCCAGTGACCCGGCGGCTGGAACGTGCCGCTCTTCGCGAGCCGCACGTTGGAGAGCCGGAACTGCGAATCGAATTCGTAGATGCGCACGTTCGTGATGGTCGCGTCGGGCAGCAGTTCGCCGACGTTCACGAAGCGCGTGACCTGCTCGCCGTCGGCACGCGCGGTGAGCGTGTCCTTCACCCACACACCCGACTGGAAGTTGCTCGACACGGCCGAGCCCAACGCCTCGAGACGCACGCGCTCGGAGAGCTGATCGGTGTAAGGGCCGACGACTTCGCCGATCAAGTAGGTGAGCAGCACGAGCGGCACGCCGATCTTGAGCAGCGAGCGCAGCGCCTGGTTCGTGGCGAGACCCGACACACGAAAGATCGTGTACTCGGAATTCGCGGCCATTTGCGCGAACACGTAGATCGCGGCGATGAGCGCTGCGACCGGGATGATCTCGTAGAGCCGCGAGGGCGCCTGGAGCGCCACGCGCAGCACCGCGTACTGGAATTTGTAGTTGCCGTGGCCGACCGAGTTCAGCTCGTTGATGAGGTCGAAGAAGAAGAACAGGCCGGAGAAGGCGAACAGAATGAAGATGAACGCCAGGTAGACCTGGCGAGCGAAGTATTTTTCGTAGATGCGCATTGTTCAGTTTCCCTCTCAGTTTCCAGGAGAGGCGCGCCGGAACATCGCACGTGTAAAGAGCGGCCGGTTGCGCACGCGTATCCAGAAGATGAACACGACGAGCGCGAGCACCACTGCGTGCAGCAAGACGAGACCGACGCCGAAGGGCATCTTGCCTTGCTCGATCTGCGACTGCACGACGTTGAGCAGGTTCGAATAAGTGAGGTAGATCAGCACCGCCATCACGAGATTGATCGTGCGGCTGCGGCGCGGGTTCTGGTACGCAAGCGGAATGCCGAGCAGCATCAGGTTGATCGCGATGAGCGGCAGGCCGGCGCGCCAGGCGAGTTCGCCCAGGTTGTCGTTGGTCGGGTGGCGCAGGAGGCCCGGCGTGGACGTGGTGCTCGCCGAGGGCGTGTTCACCAGCGGCTGGCTCGTGATCTTCACGCCATAACGCTGGAACTCGCTGATGCGAAAGTCCGGGTGGCCAGGCTCGCCGTCGTAGCGGCGGCCGTTTTCGAGCACGACGAAGCGGTCGCCGCTCTTCATGGTTTCGGTGTGGCCCGTCTTCGAGACGATCACGCTCACCTTGCCGTTTTCCGTGCTCGTGACGAACACGTTCTCCACGCGCCCCTGGTCGGGGCTCATGCTCTCGATGAAGAACACGCGGTGCGTGGTGGGCGATTCGCGGAACTGGCCGGGAGCCAGCAGCGAGACTTCATCGCGCTGCTGGAAGCGCGCGCGAATGAGCTTGCTTTGCGCATTCGACCACGGCCAGCCGATGAACGCGAAGAACACGATGAGCAGGATGATCGGCGCGGCAAAGGTGGCGACCGGTTTGATCAGGCGCGTGAGGCTCACCCCGGAGGAGAGCCACACGACCATTTCGGAATCCTTGTACCAGCGCGTGAGGACAAACAGGATCGACACGAAGAGCGTGACGATGAGCATGACGGCCATGTAGCCGATCACGGTGAGTCCGATCAGCACCAGCACGTCGCGCGGGTCGATCTGACCGGACGCGGCGAAGCCGACGATGCGGATCATCATCGTCGTCAGCATGATCGTGAGCAGAACCATGAACACGGCGCCGGCCGTGTACGCGAGTTCGCGCTGCAGGGAACGTTCGAAGATCATTCTCGATGGGCAGGGCGGGCGGACCGTGCCGGGAGGCGCGCAGCTCGCGCAACCGCCCAGGAGCCGCCGCGGGAAAAATAGCGGATAATTGCGGCTTTCATCCTAAGCCCTGATTTTATCCGAGGACAAGCGCGATGGACTTTAGCATAAAAGCCTGTGACTGGAGCAAAGGCGGGGACGGCCCCTTCCTGACTGGCAAGTCGGATTGTGTCGTAGTCGGCGTGTTCGAGGCGCAAACCCTTTCGGGCGCGGCGTTCGCGATCGACAGCGCCATTGGCGGCGCAATCGCGCGCGTCGTCAAGGCCGGCGACATCGACGGCAAGGCAGGCTCCACGCTGTTCCTGCCGGAAGTGAGCGGTATCGGCGCCTCGCGCGTGCTGCTCGTCGGTCTCGGCAAGCAGGACGCGTTCGGCCAGAAGGCTTACGGCGACGCGGTCAAGGCCGCCTGGCGCGCGATCCTCGGCACGAAAATCGCACAGGTCACCTTCACGCTCGCGCAATTGCCGGTGAAGGAGCGCGCGGGCGACTGGGGCGTGCGCACCGCGATTCTCGCGCTGCGCAACGAGACCTATCGCTTCACGCAGATGAAGAGCAAGCCCGACGTCTCGCAGCGGGCCCTCAAGCGCGTGGTCTTCAGCATCGACGCTGCCGACGAGAAGGCCGCGAAGGTTGCGGCGAAGCAGTCTGTCGCGCTCGCCAACGGCATGGACCTCACGCGCGACCTCGGCAATCTGCCGGGCAACGTCTGCACGCCGACCTATCTCGCGGCCACGGCCAAGAAGCTCGCGCGCGACTGGAAGCTCAAGGTCGAGGTGCTCGGCCAGCGCCAGATCGAAACGCTCAAGATGGGTTCGTTTCTTTCCGTAACAAAGGGCTCGGTCGAGCCACCGCAGTTCATCGTGCTGCACTATCAGGGCGCAAGCGTCAAGGCCGCGCCCATCGTGCTGGTCGGCAAGGGCATCACGTTCGATACGGGCGGCATTTCGCTCAAGCCGGGCGAAGGCATGGACGAGATGAAGTACGACATGTGCGGCGCGGGCTCGGTGCTCGGCACGATCCGCGCGGTCGCCGAAATGGGGCTCAAGCTCAACGTGATCGGCATCATCCCGACCTGCGAGAACATGCCCGCCGGCAACGCCACGAAGCCGGGTGACATCGTCACGACGATGGCGGGCCTCACGGTCGAAGTGCTCAACACCGACGCAGAAGGCCGCCTGATCCTGTGCGACGCGCTCACCTATGCCGAGCGCTTCAAGCCGGCCGCGGTGGTCGACATCGCCACGCTCACGGGCGCTTGCATCATCGCGCTCGGCCATCACAACAGCGGCCTTTTCTCGAAGGACGACGCACTCGCGGGCGAAATGCTCGACGCTTCGCGCGAAGCGAACGATCCGGCCTGGCGCCTGCCGCTCGACGACGAGTATCAGGACCAGCTCAAGTCGAACTTTGCCGACCTCGCCAACATCGGCGGGCGTCCGGCGGGTAGCGTGACCGCGGCGTGCTTCCTCTCGCGTTTCACCGAAAACTACCCGTGGGCGCACCTCGACATCGCGGGCACGGCGTGGAAGAGCGGCGCGGCTAAGGGTGCAACGGGCCGTCCGGTGCCGCTGCTCGCCCAGTTCTTGATCGATCGCGCGGCGCAATGAGGGCAGGTATGGCGATTGCTGCGCACCTAACGGTGTGTAAAGTGGTGGGGGCATGACGCGCATCGATTTCCACACGAACGTCGGCGACTCGCTGCTGTATGCGTGCCGCCTCGCGCGCAAGGCGTATCAGGCGGGCCAGCAGGCGGTCGTGCTGGCCGAGCCTGCGCGCCTGCGCGCGTTCGACGAAATGTTGTGGACCTTTTCGCCGCTCGACTTCGTGCCGCACTGCATGGCCGAAAGCCCGCACGCGGGCGAATCGCCCATCGTGCTGGCAACAGATCTCGAGCGTGCGCCGCATCATCGTGTGCTGCTCAATCTCGGCGCGGAAGTCCCCCCTCAGTTCGCACGCTTCGAGCGCCTGCTCGAAGTGGTTGGCGATGCGCCCGACGAACTCGCGTCGGGCCGGGAGCGCTATCGTTTCTACCGCGACCGCGGTTACGCGCTCAACAACTACAAGCAGGGCGGCTAAGGCCGGACGCGAGAGGCGTACCGGCGCGAGGCCGACTGCCCCGATCGATGGAGGTAGACATGTCCGGCATGCACGACTCGGAAGGTGCTGCGATTCCGCTCTTGAACGAGGTGATGGTGGCCGGCAATCCGCTGCGCGCGCACAACGTCGAAGAGGCGAAGAGCGCGACGGCCGCTGCCGTCAAGGCCGCCGTGGCCGAGCGCGAGGAGGGCCTTTTCGCGCACGACGCCGACGCACTCGTCGAGCGCCTGCAAGGCCGTTGCCTGACCTGGCTCACCGGCGAAGGCCGCGCCGTGATCGAGGCGCGCTGCGGCGCCGCGATGCAGGAACATACGAACTGGCTCGTGGGCCAGGTGTCGCGCGAAATCGGTCTCGCGCTCGAAACGGAACTCAAGAACTGGGTGAAGGCCGCCGTGCGCGAAGAGTTGGCGGCGCGCGCGGGGCGACCGCCTTCGGCCTGATTCAGCCGAGTGTGCGGCGAGGGCTCACCCAGCGCCCGCGCCGTCACACCGTCGCCTCACTTGAGCGTGAGGATCCAGTTCGCGAGCTGGGCCGCCTGACCGGGGTTCAGCTGCGTGTTGGCCGGCATCTGCACTGTGCCCCACACGCCGGTGCTGCCTTCCAGAATCTTGTGGGTGAGATAGGTCTGCGCGTCGGGCTTGCCCGCGTACTTCGCGGCGACATCGCGCAGGGCGGGACCCATGAAATTGCGGGTCACCGAATGGCAGCTCATGCAGTTCTGCTGCTGGGCGAGCGCGAGGCCGGTGGGTCCATGCTGCGCGCGGGCCGGGGCTGCCCCGAGTGCGCCGGCAGTGCCGATGGCGAGCGCGGCGGCGAGCGTCGCTGTCTTGTTCTTCGCTTGCGACTTCCGTTTCATACTGGTCTCCGCCAGCGTATGCGCCGGCTGTGTCGTCGCATTATAAAAGCAAAGGGCGCACGTCCTGGACGTGCGCCCTTTGCTTTACTGCGGGTCGAGATTCGAGCGGCGCCTGGCCCTCGCCGGCGCGGCTCAGCCCCGCCTAGCCCGTCACCGCGCCCAGGTTAGCCGGGCGCGCGAGCGCCGCATACTTCGCCATGACACCGCGTGTGTAGCGCGGCGCGGGCTGCTTCCACGCCGCGCGCCGGCGCGCGAGTTCGGCGTCGTCCACGTTCAGTTGCAGCAGGAGCGTGTGAGCGTCGATGGTGATCGAGTCGCCTTCCTGCACGAGCGCGATCGTGCCGCCTTCAAACGCTTCCGGCGCGACGTGGCCCACCACCATGCCCCAGGTGCCGCCCGAGAAGCGCCCATCGGTGATGAGCCCAACCGTCTCCCCAAGTCCCTTGCCGATGATCGCCGAAGTCGGCGCGAGCATTTCCGGCATGCCGGGCCCGCCCTTCGGGCCGAGGTAGCGCAGCACGACCACGTCGCCTGCCTTGATCTTGTCTGCGAGGATGGCGTCCATCGCGCTCTGCTCGTCGTCGAATACGCGCGCGGGGCCCGTGATGACCGGATTCTTCAGGCCCGTGATCTTGGCGACGGCGCCCTCGGTCGCGAGGTTGCCCCTGAGGATCGCCAGATGGCCTTCCTTGTACAGCGCCTGGCTGATGGGGAAGATCACCTTCTGGTCCGCGCGCGGCGTGGACGGCACGTCCTTGAGTTCTTCCGCGATGGTCTTGCCGGTGATGGTGATGCAGTCGCCATGCAGGAGGCCCGCGTCGAGCAGGATCTTGAGCACCTGCGGAATGCCGCCGGCCTCGTGCAGGTCGGTCGCGACGTACTGGCCCGAAGGCTTCAGGTCGCAGATCACCGGCACCTTCTTGCGCATGCGCTCGAAGTCGTCGATGGTCCATTCGATTTCCGCGGCATGCGCGATGGCGAGATAGTGCAGCACGGCGTTGGTCGAGCCGCCAGTCGCCATGATGAGCGCCACGGCGTTCTCGATCGACTTCTTCGTGATGATGTCGCGCGGCTTGAGGTCCTGCTTGACGGCCTCGACCAGCACGCGCGCCGATTCCGCCGCCGAGTCGACTTTCTCCTCGTCGGGGTTGGCCATCGTCGACGAATACATGAGCGACATGCCGAGCGCCTCGAACGACGAGCTCATCGTGTTCGCGGTGTACATGCCGCCGCAAGAACCCGTGGAGGGGCAGGCGTTTTTCTCGACGCCTTCGAAATCTTCTTCGGTCATGCGCCCCGCGGTGAATTCGCCCACGGCCTCGAACGCCGACACGATGGTGAGCGCACGGCCCTTCCAGTTACCCGGGCGGATCGTGCCGCCATACACGTAGATGCCGGGCACGTTGATGCGCGCGAGCGCGATCATGCCGCCGGGCATGTTCTTGTCGCAGCCGCCAATCACCACCACGCCGTCCATCCACTGGCCTTGCACGCAGGTCTCGATGCAGTCTGCGATGACTTCGCGCGAGACGAGCGAGTACTTCATGCCCTCGGTGCCCATCGACATGCCGTCCGAGATCGTGGGCGTGCCAAAGGTCTGCGGGTTCGCGTCGGCGTGCTTGATGGCGCCGACGGCCGCGTCGGTCAGGCGCTGCAGGCCGGCATTGCACGGCGTAATGGTCGAATGGCCATTGGCGACGCCGATCATCGGCTTATCGAAATCGGCCTTCTCGTAGCCGAGCGCGTAATACATCGAACGGTTGGGCGAACGGGCGACGCCTTGCGTGATGCGCTTCGAACGACGGTTATAGGGCATGGGGACCTCCGGTGGATTTTGTCTCGGACGCCGGGTATGCGTTCTGATGTGGGGAGCGCCGGCCTGTCTATCGAAGCATGCGATTTCGCGAGGACGCTGTCCAATATATTATTCGTGGTCTATTGAGTCGAAAAACATATCAATACGAGAGCGATGCCGATGAATCCGACCATCCCCGATCTGCGCCAGCTTCGCTATTTCGTCGCCGTGGCCGAGGAGCAGCATTTCGGCCGCGCGGCGGCGCGCCTGTCGATGACACAGCCGCCGCTCTCGCAGGCCATTCGCGCGCTGGAGGAGACGCTGGGCGTGGCGCTATTCGCGCGCACGCGCCGTTCGGTGGAACTGACGTCAGTGGGCGCCGATCTGTTGCCGGAGGTGAGGCGCCTGTTGGCGAGCGCCGAAGCGTTGCGGCCACTCGCGCAGAGCCTCGCGCGCGGCGAGGCGGGCGTGCTCGCGCTGGCCTTCGTTTCGACCGCCGACTATGGCTTGCTGCCGCTTTTGCTGCGCGACTTCGGCGCGCGCTATCCGCGCGTGCGCTTGCAGCTCGCCGAAGCCACAAGCGACGTGCAGGTGGAAGAGCTGGTGGCGGGTCGCATCGATGCAGGCCTCGTGATCGCACCCGTGCCGCCGCGCCACGCGGCCCAGCTTGCTTACCAGCCGATCGCGCGCGAGCCGCTCGTGATCGCCATGCCCTCGGCGCTTTCGGCGCGCCTTGGCGGTCCGTGGTCCGACGACTGGCACGACGACCCCGTGAGCCTGCGCGATCTTGCCGATGCACCGCTCGTCGTCTTCCCGCGCCATCTGGCCCCCGGTTTCTACGACACCATCATGGACTGCTACGGCGCGGTCGGCCTTGCACCCCTCATCGGCCAGGAAGCGATCCAGATGCAGACGATCGTGAGCCTCGTCTCGGCCGGCATGGGCGTGGCGCTCGTGCCGCAGTCGCTGCGCCATCTGCGGCGCACGGGCGTCGTGTACCGGCCGCTCGTCGGGGCGGTGCCGGCCATCGAAACGGGTCTTGTCTGGCGCTCGGCCGAGGTCAGCCCGGTGCTCGCGGCGTTCATCGAGATCGTGCGCGCACACGCGGCAACGGTGGGCCGGCCAGCGCCCGAGGGCTAGCCTGAAGCTCGGGCGACCGGGGACGTCATCTGTCACCGCTACACGCGCGGCGCATCGCCAACCGTGCATTTTGGTTCGTGCCCCCTCGCGTCGGCGATAATGTCACGCCATGACGCGCTGGCGGCGAACCTCGCCCTTTCAAACGTCCAACGCGCTTTGCCCGCTTTTGCGAGCGGCGCGGTACTGCTTACAACCCGATTTCAATCGATATCGCCGACAAGACTTCATCCACGATGCTCATCCACCCGAACTTCGACCCCGTCGCCATTCATCTGGGGCCGCTCGCCGTGCGCTGGTACGGCCTCATGTATCTCGTCGGCTTCATTCTGGCGATCGTGATCGGCCGTCTGCGCCTGCGTCTGCCGTACGTTGCCGCGCAGGGCTGGACCGCGAAAGACATCGACGACATGCTGTTCTACGGCGTGCTCGGCACGATCCTGGGCGGGCGCCTCGGCTACGTGCTGTTCTACAAGGCGAGCTGGTATTTCGCGCACCCGCTCGACATCTTCAAGGTGTGGGAAGGCGGCATGTCGTTTCACGGCGGCTTCCTCGGCGTGACTTTTGCGATGGTTCTGTTCGCGTGGCAACGCGGCCGCACCTGGCTGCAAGTCACGGACTTCGTCGCGCCGATGGTGCCCACGGGGCTCGCCTTTGGCCGTCTCGGCAACTTCATCAACGGCGAGCTGTGGGGCCGCGTGACCTCGCCCGACTCGCCGTGGGCCATGCTGTTTCCGGGCGCCGCGAACGACGACGCCGCGTGGCTCGCCGCACATCCGCAACTGGCCGCGCAGTGGCATCTGAACGAAGTGTTCGCGCAGTACCATCTGCTGCCGCGCCATCCGTCGGAACTGTATGAAATCGCGCTGGAAGGCATCGCGCTTTTCGTCGTGCTGATTCTTTTCGCGCGCAAGCCGCGCCCCGTGGGCGCGATTTCGGCCATGTTCCTGATCGGCTATGGTCTCGCGCGCTTCACGGTCGAGTTCGCACGCGAACCCGATGACTTCCTCGGCCTGCTTGCGCTCGGCCTTTCGATGGGCCAGTGGCTCTCGCTGCCGATGATCATCGTGGGGATTGGCTTGATGGCGTGGGCGTATCGCCGCGCCAAACGCGGCAACGACGGCGCGCAGGTAGCGGGTGCCAAGAGCTGACACGCGCACGCGTCACGCGTTTTAGCCCATGAAAAAGGCCACGGTTTTCGCCGTGGCCTTTATTACTTGCGTGCGTGAATTGCCTGGATGGCGCGCCTTACTTCATCTGCACCGAGCCGGAGACGTTGACCGTCACCGTGGACGTGCCGCCTTCGAGCGGCACAGGCGCCGACATTTTCGCGTCAGCCGAAGCGGCGCGGGCGCTCATCATCATCATGGGGCGCGGCATCACGCCCGAATGCCCCACGTTCACGTCGCGAATCGTGTAGCTGCTGTAGCCGAACGCGCGCGTGGCCGAGAGGGCCTGGTCGCGGAACGACGCGATGGCCTGGCCCGAAAGCTTTTGCTCGGCGGCGCGCTGCGCCTCTGGCGACAGCGAGAACTGCACGTTGCCCACCTGCATGATCGACGAGAGGTCGCCGGCGAGCTTCGACGCCGCCGCGAAATCGTGCGACTCGAGCACGACTTCCGTGCGGCCGCGCCAGGCGGAGATGCGTCCGTCGCGATCGGTGGAAGGGAAGATCGAAAACTGGCCGGAGTGCGCGGTCACGCCTGCGACGCCTCTTGCACGTTGGAGCGCGGCGTCGGCGCGCTGATTGAGCGTCACGGTGAGCGAGGCGGGATCGTTTGCTTCCTGTTCGTAGAACAGCGTAATGTTGACGACGTCCTGAGGCACTTCGGCGCTCGCCTGCGCGGAAAGCGAAAGCACGCCCGAGGGCTGCTGGAAACGCGCGTCGCTCTGTGCGAACGCGGCGCCCGGCGCGAGCGTCATGGCGATGGGGAGGGCCGCAGCCAATGCGGCGGCGAGCGTGACAACGGTTTTTCGGTTCATTGAGGCTCCTTGCAGAACTTGCGTCGCGCGCGAGGCATCTGTCATGACGCGCGACTGTGCGCGATTGTGCTTCAAGTCGCGCACGAATGCAGTGTGCGTGCCCGGCCGCATGCGTCGAGGCAGAACCGAACCGCATCACATCAGATGTTTCGTGATGAAGTTCCACTCGGCCGTCGTGACGGGCGTGATCGAAAGGCGGTTGCCCTTGGCGAGCACGCGCATGTCCGAGAGTTCCTCGTGCTCACGCAAGGCGGCGAGAGCAATCAGCGGGCACTTCTTCTTGAACACGACGTCGACGAGTATCCAGCGCGGATTTTCGTGTTTCGATTTCGCGTCGTAGTAAGGGCTTTTCGGATCGAACTGCGTCGGGTCGGGGTAGGCCGTGGACGACACCTGCGCGATGCCCGCGATACCCGGCTCGGGGCAGCTCGAGTGATAGAACAGCACGCCGTCGCCTTGCTGCATGGTGTCGCGCATGAAATTGCGTGCCTGGTAGTTCCGTACGCCGGTCCAGGGCAGCGTGCGCTGCGGCGCGTTTGCGAGGTCGTCGATGCTTGCTTCGTCGGGTTCGGACTTCATCAGCCAGTAGCGCATGAGTCGAAGTTCACGTCGAAAGGGGAGAGGAGCGAGCATGCGTGCCGCGAAACAATGCAAACGCCCGCCGCACAATGGAAAACGGCATCGGACTGTGGTCCGATGCCGTTTGAATAGGTCCCCGCCATGGCCGCTAGGCCGGCATCCTGAACCGAGGGTTCAGAATTGGTCGCAGTTAGCAGCACTTCGGGTACATCAGACTGTGTGACGCGCACGCCCGTGCTACAAATTTCCGCAACCGTGCACATGGCATTGGTTCAAGGAATATATGACCTTGGCGAACCAGGCAGGGAAGCTGACTAAACTGTTTGGCAGCGTGTTTAGAAACGCGCGTTTCTAAACGAATCAACGCTACCTATGAACAACATCATACCGCACGTTAGCGCTTACAACCGCAGCGTACATCAGCGCTTATTGCACACCGTACTGGTGAATCACAGCGCCAAGTTGTTCGTTCATTTGGCGCATTGTACGACGGATTTCTTCGGCTGGGAATGCTTCCCCGTGTCGCACGCTCGTTTGCAGGCGCAGCAGTTCGGAGGCGAGCGAGAGCGCCGCCATGACGGCGATGCGATCGACGCCGCGCACGTTGCTGTGATTGCGGATCTTCGACATTTCGGCATCCACGCGCGCCACGGCTTCGAGCAGCGCCTGTTCCGTTTCCGGCGAACAGACGAGGCGATAAGTTTGGCCGAGTATCGTCGCTTCGATCTGCTTGGTGGTCATGCATTTTCTCCGTGGCGGGCCGCGTTGCTGTCGTCGTTGCTCTGCGACGGCTCAAGCAGATCGAGCTGGTTGTCGCGCTCGTTACCTGCGCGCGCGCGTGGCAGCTTTTCGAGGATCGCGTTCAGACGCACCTGTGCATCGTCGATCTTGGCCGAGAGTGCATCGCGCTCTGCTTGCAGCGCGGCGCGCTCCTCGCGAACCTGTTCGAGTTCAGCGCGTGTTTCGTCGCATTGCGCACGCAGCTGCGCGAGTTGCTCTTCGAGTGCGAGGCGCGCTTCGTGTTGGCGCTGATTAATCTCGATCAGCCGCCCGATGTTTTGTGAGAGTGTTTCGAGTTCGTTGAGCATGTGCTGCGTCCTCTAAAGACAGGCATTCTAGCGCGGATTAACGCGTATTTTGATAATTGTGTCGTTTCCAGACGTAACAACCCGGCTTCTTACCCGAATCAGGCCCGAATCCCTCGCTACGTGTGCTGCATAGCCAGGCGGGAACGTAATTTGCCAGGGGCGCGCGCGCAGCGCATCGTCTCGATCGTGGTCCGCGCGTTATAACATCACGAATTCATGGTCTTTTGCCAGTGCTTTTGCGAACGGCTTTTGCCATGCCGCTTCTGCTATGCGTCATGCAGAATCTTTAGCGACGAAAATACAGCGCTCTGTCGTAGCCTGCGATACCCCCTGTTGTCTTTCTGTGTGAGCTTGATTGAAATCCGCCGCCGAGTTCCCCAATGCGTTCCATGAGCCGCGATGAGTCCCATGCTGTGCCGCCGATGCACGCGCTGCCGCGCCGCTCGATGAGCGCGCGCCGCGCGTGCATGATCTGGGGCGCGCTCGCCACGGCGGCGCTCGTGGTGTTCGCTGCGTCTCTCGCGACAGGCAGCGTGAGTGTGACGTTTGCGCAGGCGCTGGCGGCGCTTGCTCCAGCGCATGACGTGCACGGCGCGCCCGACATGGCGATCGAAATCGTGCGCACGCTGCGCTTGCCGCGCGCGTTGGCGGGTTTTGCATGTGGCGGCTTGCTCGCGCTGGCGGGCGCGCTGCTGCAGGTGCTGCTGCGCAATCCGCTTGCGGAGCCCTATGTTCTCGGCGTTTCGGGCGGCGCGGCCGCGTTCGCGCTCGTGGCGATGATCGCGGGCGTGGCGTGGTGGGGCGTGCAGGCGAGCGCGTGTGCGGGTGCGTTCGTTTCGATCCTGCTCGTGCTCGGTCTCGCGCGCCGCGAGTTGTGGCGCGGCGAGCCGCAAGACAGCTCGCCACGGCTTCTCTTGACGGGAGCGGTGACGGCGGCAGGCTGGGGCGCATTGATCACACTGCTGCTCACACTCGCTCCCGACACGCGGCTGCGCGGCATGCTGTTCTGGCTCACGGGCGACCTCAATGGCGCGAGCACACCATGGCCCGCGCTCGCGACGCTTGGCGTGGTCCTTGCATGCATCGTGCCCGCCGCGCCGATGCTCAACGTGCTGCTGCGCGGCGACGCTGCTGCGCAGGCGCTCGGTGTGCCGGTGCTGTCTCTGCGCGTCGGCATTTATCTTGCCGCGTCGCTCGCGGCGGCGGCTGCCGTGACGACGGGTGGCACCATCGGCTTCGTCGGGCTCGTCGTGCCCCACATGCTACGCCTCGCGTTCGGCAACGACCAGCGCATGCTCGTGCCCGCCGCCGCGCTGGCGGGCGGCGTGGCCGTGATGGGCGCGGACCTCGTCGCGCGTACGGTGGCGGCGCCCGCGCAGTTGCCGGTGGGCGTCGTGACCGCGCTCGCGGGCGTGCCCGTTTTCCTGTGGATGCTCCTCACGAGGCGTGGACGATGAGCGATACGCATACACCACTGCTCGCTGTCCACGCGCTCACGTTGCGCGCGGGCGCGCGCACGCTCGTGGAATCGCTCACGCAAAGGTTTGCCGCTGGCGAGATCTGGTGCGTGGCGGGCGCGAATGGCGCGGGCAAGACCACGCTGATCGGCGCGCTCGCGGGCCTGGCCGAGCCTTCGGCGGGACGCGTGGAAGTCGAGGGCATCGCGCTCGTGCAGTGGCCAGCAGTGCGCCTCGCGCAGCGCCGCGCGCTGATGCCGCAGGACCAGCGCGACGCATTCAGCGCGAGCGTGATCGACACCGTGCTGCTCAATCGCTATCCGCATCTTTCGGGCTGGGGCTGGGAAAGCGACGCCGATCGCGCCGCCGCGCACGCCGCGCTCGCCGCGCTCGGCCTCGAAGCGTTCGCCGCGCGCGATGTGCTGTCGCTCTCGGGCGGCGAGCGCCAGCGTGTCGCGCTTGCCGCCGCGCTGTGCCAGGGCGCGCCGCTCCTGCTGCTCGACGAGCCGCTCGCGCATCTGGACTTGCATCATCAGATTGCGTGTCTCGAAGCGCTCTCGCGCTGGGTGCGCAGTGAAGCGCGAGCGGTGCTCTTTTCGTGCCACGATCTCAATCTTGCGCGGCGTTTCGCAACGCACGCGCTCCTCCTTGACGGCCGCGGCGGATTTCACGCGGGCCCCGTGCGCGATGTGCTCACGCCGGAGCGCGCGAGCGCCGCATTCGGTCATCCGCTCGTGCTGATACGCGAGGGCGCGCACGAGGCGCTCGTCCCTGCACTCGTCCCCGCACTCGTACCCACGCACGGCTCGACATCTTCATCACCGCCTTCGCCGGGATCGAACGGCGTGCACTAGTGTGCCGCTGTCGCCCGCATCACTTCGAAACGAAACACACCATGACGTCATCGCTTACCGAACTGCTCGCCGTCGAACCGCTCGACCTCTCGTTGCGCGACGAACTGCAACGCCTTATCGACACGAAAACCAAACCGCCCGGCAGTCTCGGCCGACTCGAAACACTGGCGCGCCAGCTCGGCATGATCCAGGGTACGACGCGTCCGAGCGTCGAGCGGCCCGTGATGATCGTGTTCGCAGGAGACCACGGCATTGCCGCCGAAGGCGTGAGCCCATACCCGCAGGCCGTGACTGCGCAGATGGTCGCGAACTTCGTGGCAGGGGGTGCGGCGATCAATGCGTTCAGCGGCGTGGCGGGACTCACGCTCGAAGTCGTCAACGCGGGCGTGGCGACGCCGCTGCCGCCGTCGGCCACACTCGTCGATGTGCCCATCGCGCCCGGCACGCACAACTTCGCGCGCGAGCGCGCGATGACACGCGACGAAGCGCTCGCCGCACTCGCGGCGGGCGCCGAGCGCGTGCGCCATCACGCGGCGCTCGGCACGAACGTGATCGGCTTTGGCGAAATGGGCATTGCGAACACGTCGTCGGCAGCGTGCCTGATGAGCCGGCTGTGCGGCGTGCCGATCGACGAATGCGTTGGGCGCGGCACGGGCCTCGACAATGCGGGCCTCGCGAAAAAGCGTAATGTGCTCGCGGCGGCGCTCGCGCATCATGCCGACGCGCGCGAGCCACTCGACGTGCTCGCCGCGTTCGGCGGCTTCGAGATCGCGATGATGGCGGGCGCGTACCTCGAAGCGGCGCGCTCGCGCATGGCGATTCTCGTGGACGGCTTCATCGCCACAGCGGCGCTGCTCGTGGCCGACTCGCTCGCGCCGAGCGTGCGCGACTACTGCGTGTTTGCGCACGCATCGAACGAAGCGGGGCACCGCCGCATGCTCGATCACTTCGGCGCGCGCGAACTGCTCGCGCTCGACCTGCGTCTGGGCGAGGGCACGGGCGCGGCGCTCGCGGTGCCGCTGCTGCGCGCGGCGGTGGCGTTCCTGAACGAAATGGCGAGCTTCGAGTCGGCCGGCGTCGACAATCGCAGTGATCGCCACGCCTGAGCGCCGCGCGATGAAGCCGCTCGCGGAGCTGCGTTATTTCTTCACGGCGCTGGGCTATTTCACGCGCGTGCCGGTGCCGCGCTGGGTGGGCTTCGAGCCCGCGTGGCTCAATGCGGCGGCGCGCTACTTTCCGCTCGTCGGCGCGTTGATCGGCGCGCTCGCGGCGCTCGTCTATCTCGCCGCGTTGCGCGTGTTTCCGGCGAGCGTGGCCGTGCTGCTTTCGATGGTTGTCACGCTCCTCGCGACGGGCGGCTTCCACGAAGACGGTCTCGCCGACTGCCTTGACGCATTCGGCGGCGCGTACGCCCGTGAGGACGTGCTGCGCATCATGCACGATTCGCGCATCGGCGCGTTCGGTGCGATCGGGCTTGTAGTGGCGCTCGCGCTCAAGTGGCAGACGCTCGCGGCGCTGCCGCCGGCGCGCGCCGCGATGCTGATGATCGCCGGCCACGCGGCGAGCCGCGCGTGCGCGATCAGCTATCTCGTCTCGCTCGAGTATGTGCGTCCCGAGGGCAAGGCCAAGCCCGTCGCGCAGCGCATGAGCGTGCCCGCGTGGCTATGCGCGTGCGTGTTCGGCTTGCCGTGGCTGTTCTGGCCGGTGTGGTCCGGCGCGCCCGACTGGCGCGCGGGCGTCGCGACGCTCGTCGTGCTCGCCGTGTTGCGCTATGCGCTGGGGCGTTACTTCGTGCGCCGCATCGGCGGCTATACGGGCGATTGTCTCGGCTTCGCGCAACAGGTGTTCGAGATCGCCATCTACCTCGTGGGGCTCGCGTGGATCTCGTTCTGATCCGCCATCCCGCCGTGGCGGTGGATGCGGGCGTGTGCTACGGCGCGAGCGACGTGCCGCTCGCGGGCGACGCGACGCAGCAGGCCGCATCGCTCGCCGGGCGCATTGCGGCCCTCGGTGTGCGCGAACCGCATCGTATTGAAACGAGCCCGCTCACGCGCTGCGCGAGCGTGGCGGCGGCACTTGGCCGTCTGCGCGGCCACACGCCGCAAGCCGAAGCGTGCCTCGCGGAGATGGACTTCGGTGCGTGGGAGATGCAGCGCTGGGACACGATCGAGCGCGCGCAGATCGACGCATGGGCTGCGAATTTCGAGCACGCACGTGAGCATGGTGGCGAGAGCGTTGCCCAGTTCGATACGCGCGTGAGCGGGTGGTTCGACACGCTCGACGGCCACGAGAAGTCTACCGTTTGGGCCGTCACGCATGCGGGCGTGATTCGCACCGTCACGGCGCGCGCGCTCGGCATGCCGCTCGCGCGTTGCGTGCGATGGCCGCTGGAGATGGGCGCCATTGTGCATTTGCGTTACGACTCGTCAAGCGCACTGTGGCTGCTTGCGCGCTGGAACGCCTAGCAAGTCGCTGCGGATATCGAATCAATGCGCCGCGGCGTTGCGTGAGCGGGCGAGGTCGAGATCCTCGCACAGCTGCGCCGCGCCCTCGGCGATGCGCGGCGCGGGGCGCGTAAGCAGATCGCCGTCGATGGCGAAGAGATTGCCGCGCGCGACGGCGGCTAGCGCGGGCCAGGCGCGCCAGCGCTCGAGGCTCGGCAGCGGGCGATCCGGCGAAGTCGCGCCTTGTGACGCGGTGACGATCGCTTCGGGATTGGCGGCGAGGACGGCTTCCGTGGAAACCGTCGGCACCAGCGGTTCGAGCGCCGCGAACACGTTACGGCCGCCGCAGAGCGCGATCACGTCGTTGATCATGTGCGAGCCGTTGAGGGTCATCAGCGGCTGATCCCAGACTTCGTAGAAAACGCTCACGGGTGCGCGCTGCGCATAGCGTGCGCGCAGCTGCGCGATGTCGCGGCGGTAAGCAGTCGCGGCGGCTTGCGCGGTTTCCCCGGTGCCGAGCAGCACGCCGAGGCGCGTGAGCGAGGTCGCGACATCGTCGAGCTTGTGCGGTTCGCTGAAAAAGAGGGGGATGTGCAGCGCGCGCAGACGATCGAGTTGTTGCTGCGCGTTGCCGTGACGCCAGACCACGATGAGGTCGGGCTTGAGTGCGGCGATGCGCTCGAGGTCGAGCGCGCGATTGTCGCCCACGTGCGGCACCTTTTGTGCTTCGGGTGGGTAGTCGCTGTAGGCCACGGCGCCGACCACCTTCGCGCCACCGCCCGCGGCGTAGAGCAGCTCGGTCACGTGGGGCGCGAGGCTCACTACACGCTGCGCAGGTGCGGGGAGGGTGACGGTGTTGCCCGCGTCGTCGATGGCGGTGACGGTTGCCTTCGCGGCGCACGGCAGGGTCGTCGCAACCAGCAGCGCAAACGCAATGGCGGCCGCGCGCATCAGCCGATCGCCCGCATGGCTTGCTCGAGTGCGTTTTCGAAGCGCTGCCATTCGCCTTCGGACGCGGGCAGGCCAAAGCGCAGGCTGGCCGGCGCGTCGAAGCGGCGCGTCCACACTGCGTGGCGCGCGAGTGCGTCCTGCAGCGCCGGCGCGCGCGGGTCCGTGATCCACGCGAAGAGCGGCGTGGCGTGCGGCGTGAAGCCGTGAGCGCACAATAGCGCGACGAGGCTCGCGCTTTCGGCGGCGAGGCGAGTGCGCGCTTCGTTCTGCCATGCGCTGTCTTCGAACGCATGGGTGACGGCGTGACGCGCCGGCCCGCTCACGGTCCACGCGCCCAGACTCGCGCGCAATGCGGCTAGCAGAGCAGGTGCGCCGAGCGCGAATCCGCAGCGCGCGCCCGCGAGCCCGAAGAACTTGCCGGGCGAGCGCAGCACGACGAGTCCTTCGCGGCTGGTTGCGTGCGCAAGCGTTTCGGATTGCTCGTGGCCGAACGCATCGGCAAAGGCTTCGTCGACGATCAGCGTGCCGCCGCGCCCCGCGAGTTGCGCATGCCAATGCAGCAGGCGGGCGGCAGCAAGATGCGTGGCCGTCGGATTGTTCGGATTCACCACGACGGCATGCGTGACGGTATCGGGCAGCGGGTCCTGCGTGACGTCGAGCGGCACGATCTCATGGCCCGCGCGCGCGAACGCCGGTGCGTACTCGCCGTAGGTAAGCGGTGCGATTGCGACACGCGCGCGCGGCAGCAACGCCGGCAGCGTGCGGATCGCGGCCTGACTGCCCGCCACCGGCAAGACGTGGCGGGCGTCGGGCGCGCCGTAGTAGCGTGCGGCGCGCGCGGCGAAGCCGTCGCCGTCGTCGGGCAGGCGCCGCCATGCCGTGGACGGCACCGGCGGCACGGGGTAGGCATGCGGATTGATGCCGGTGGAGAGGTCGATCCAGGCGTCCCAGGCGATGCCGTAACGCTCCGCGGCTTCGTGCAGATTGCCGCCGTGTGCGACGAGTGCGGTTGGATGCTCAGACATGGGTCGCCACGCTCACGAAGGCCAGTGCGAGCAGCGCCGCGAGCCACAGGATGGTGGTGCGTTCGACGAGCCGCAAGGCCGCATCGACGTGCTGCGCGCGCGGCGGTGAGCCCACGCCGAGCGTTGGGCGCTCCTCCAGCGTGCCGTGATAGACGGCCGCGCCGCCCAGCAGCACGTTCAGGCTGCCCGCGCCGGAGGCCATCACCGGGCCCGCGTTCGGGCTCTCCCAGCGATGCGCCTGTTCGCGCCAGCAGCGCAGCGCCATGCGTGTATCGCCGAGCAGCGCGTAGCTCGCGGCCGTGAGGCGCGCGGGAATCCAGTTGAGTACGTCGTCGATGCGGGCGGCCGCCCAGCCGAAGCGCAGGAAGCGCGGCGTGCGGTAGCCCCACATGGCATCGAGCGTGTTGGCGAGACGGAACGCGAGGGCGCCCGGGCCGCCCGCGATCGCGAACCAGAACAGCGCGCCGAAGATCGCGTCGTTGCCGTTTTCGAGCGCCGATTCGACGGCAGCGCGCGAGAGCGCGGTGGCGTCTGCTCCTGCTGTGTCGCGCGAGACGATGCGGCCGGTCAGCTCGCGCGCGGCTGCGAGATCGCGCCGTGCCAAAGCGGCCCCGATCGGCGCGATGTGCTCGGTAAGACTGCGCGCGCCGAGCGCGAACCACAGCAGCGCGACGTGCAACGCCCAGGCGAGCGGCCAGGGCAGCAGCGCGCACAGCAGCGCGGCGACGATGACGGGCGGCGCAACGACGGCGAGCCATGCGAGCAGGCCGAGCGGACGGCCGCGGCGACCCGTGTTCAGGCGCGCTTCGATGCGGTTCGCGTACTGGCCGAAGGCGACGAGCGGGTGTGCGCGGCGCGGCTCGCCGAGCCAGCGGTCCACGGCGACGCCGGCCACGGCGAGCGCGGCGGTAACGGGTAGCGAGAGCATCATGAGGTCTCGCGCGGCGCCTTGAGTACCAGTGGCAGGCCCGCGACGACGAGCGTGGCGCGGTCGGCGAGCGCCGCGATGCGCTGATTGAGGCGGCCGAGTTCGTCCACGTAAAGGCGCGTGGCTGCGCCCATCGGCACGACGCCCATGCCGATCTCGTTGCTCACCACGAGCACCGTGCCTTGTGCGCGCTCGCAGGCGGCGGCGAAGGCGTCGAGGCGCTCGCGCCAGTCGGGCAGTGGCGCATCGGAGTCGGCGGGGCAAAGCAGGTTTGCGAGCCACAGCGTGAGACAGTCGATCAGCACGCACTGGCCGGGCGCCGCTGCTGCGTCGAGTGCGCCCGCGAGATCGAGCGGCGCCTCGGCGAGCGCCCAATGCGCGGGCCGGCGCGCGCGATGGTGGCCGATGCGCTCAGTGAACTCGGTGTCGCCGGTCACGCGCGCGGTGGCGATATAGGTGACCGGCAGGCCGCTCCCGGCGGCGAGGCGTTCGGCGTGCGCGCTCTTGCCCGAGCGCGCGCCGCCGACGATGAAGGTGAGATCGCGCGAATTCATCGCGTGATTGTAACGGCTGCGGTCAGGCCCGCCGTTGTCCTGCATTGGGCGGTGCAGCGATGGGATAATGCGCGTTCGCCCTCGCAGCCCACCCAAGCGCTTCATGACCGCCACGCTACCCGCCGTGCCCCGCGTACCCACTGGCACGCTGATGATCCAGGGCACGACTTCCGATGCCGGCAAGAGCACGCTCGTCGCCGGCCTGTGCCGACTCGCGCGTCGCGCAGGTGCGCGTGTCGCGCCGTTCAAGCCGCAGAACATGGCGCTCAACAGCGCCGTGACCGTGGATGGCGGCGAGATTGGCCGCGCCCAGGCGCTGCAGGCTGTCGCCGCCGGCATCGAAGCGCACACCGACCTCAATCCGGTATTGCTCAAACCCAATAGCGACCTCGGCTCGCAGGTCATCATCCACGGCAAGGCGCGCATGAACCTCAACGCGCGCGCGTACCAGGACTACAAGCCGCTCGCGCGCGAGGCCGTGCTGGAGTCCTATGCGCGTCTGCGGGCGCGCTACGACACGGTGTTCGTGGAAGGCGCGGGCAGCCCCGCCGAAGTCAACCTGCGCGCCAACGACATCGCGAACATGGGTTTTGCCGAGGCGGTCGATTGCCCGGTTGTGCTCGTGGCCGACATCGACCGGGGCGGCGTGTTCGCGCATCTGATCGGCACGCTGGCCTGTCTCTCGGAGAGCGAGCGCGCGCGCGTCAAAGGTTTCGTCATCAACCGCTTTCGCGGCGACCGCACGCTGCTGGAACCCGGCCTCGCCTGGCTCGAGCAGCAGACGGGCAAGCCGGTGCTGGGCGTCGTGCCGTATCTGCACGGACTCACGCTCGACGCCGAGGACATGCTGCCCGGCGCGGCCCATAGCGCCGCACAGGCCGAGGGCGAGACGCTGCGCGTGGTCGTGCCGGCGCTGCCACACATCAGCAACCACACCGACTTCGACGCGCTACGCGCCCATCCGCAGGTCGATTTCAGCTATGTGCGCACGGGCGAGGCGCCACCCGCCGCCGATCTCGTGATCCTGCCGGGCTCGAAGAACGTGCGCGACGACCTCGCGTGGCTGCGCGCCCAGGGCTGGGAGACGGCGCTCGCGCGGCATCTGCGGTATGGCGGGCGTGTGATCGGCATTTGCGGCGGCATGCAGATGCTCGGGCGCGCGATTGCCGATCCGCATGGCGTGGAGGGCGAGCCCGGCGCGGTCGAGGGCTTAGGCTGGCTCGACTACGAGACCGTGCTCACGCGCGAAAAGACACTGAAGAACGTGACGGGCGCGCTCGCGCTGGAAGGCGCGGACACCGACGCAGGCCCGGCGCGCGTGGCGGGCTACGAAATTCATATGGGCGAGACGCGCGGGCGCGCGCTCGAATTGCCCGCGCTGTGGCTCGCAGCAGCGCGCGATGGCGCTCAGGAAGGGGCGACGCGCCCGGATGGCGCGCGCTCGGCGGATGGCCAGATTCTCGCGACCTACGTGCACGGCCTCTTCGACACGCCGCAGGCGTGCGCGGCGCTAGTACGCTGGGCCGGGCTCGCGCAGGCGCGCGCGGTGGACTATCCGGCGTTGCGCGAGGCGTCGCTGGAGCGGCTGGCGGACACGCTCGCGGCGAGCCTCGATCTGGAGAAGGTGTTCGGCGTAATCGGCTAAAAGCGCGGCTGACCGGCTCAGTAAAGCACCATCTGCGTACAGCGGAACAGCGCGATGGTCTTGCCGTCCGGGCCGCTCACGGTGGCGTCCCAGACCTGGGTGCTGCGCCCGAGGTGCACGCCCGTCGCCACGGCCGAAATCGTGCCTTCGCGCGCGGTGCCGAGATGATTGCTCTTGATCTCGATGGTCGTGAAGTTCTTCGCGTTGGGCGGCAGGTGCGCAAGGCAGGCGTAGCCGCAGGCCGTATCGGCAAGGCCGATGACGGTGGCGGCGTGCAGGAAGCCATTGGGGGCGAGCAGGTCGCTGCGCACGTCGAGTTCGGCGCGAAGCAGGCCTTGCTCGAGGACTAGCGGGCGGAAGCCCAGCAAATCGGGCAGGCGGCCGCGCTGTCGTTCGAGCAGGGATTCGATCGTGATGTCGTGGCGTAGCGTGCTCATGGTTGGTCAGTCTCCTTGATTTGATATGAACAATGCGGGTGCGCGCACGTGGAGGACTTCGGCGGCGCGCAATTTGCCGATAATATCGGACGGTTGATTCGGGGCGCTGGCTCGTCTGCAAGTCGCCTCGCAAGGTATCGAACAACGCACCAGGCAAAAATCACGGCAATCCGGCTGGCCATGTGCCAGCCATCCTGACGGGAGCATTCATGACGGTAATCGTGGTGGCGAATCCCAAGGGCGGCGTGGGAAAGAGCACGCTGTCCACCAATCTGGCTGGCTACTTCGCAGCGCAAGGCGAGTGGGTGGCGCTCGCGGACCTCGACCGGCAGCAGTCCTCGCACGCCTGGCTCGATCTGCGGGCCGCGACGCTGCCGGCCATCGAAAGCTGGCGAGTCGATCTGGACAACCCGGCGAAGCCGCCCAAGGGACTCGAGCACGCAGTCATCGACACGCCCGCTGGCCTGCACGGCAACCGGCTCGGGGCGATCATCGAGCTGGCGGACAAGGTGATCGTGCCGCTGCAGCCTTCGATGTTCGACATTCTCGCCACCCAGGACTTCCTGAACCGCCTCGCCAAGGAAAAGGCCGTGCGCAAGGGCGCGATCCAGGTGGGCGTGGTGGGCATGCGGGTGGATGCGCGCACGCGCTCGGCCGAGCAGTTGCAGCGCTTCGTGGAGGGCCTTGAACTGCCGGTGCTCGGCTATCTGCGCGACACGCAGAACTACGTGCAGCTCGCCGCGCACGGCCTCACGCTGTGGGACGTCGCGAAGAGCCGGGTCGAGAAGGACCTCGACCAGTGGCAGTCGATTCTCGGCTGGGTCGACGGCAAGTAAGCGCGCAGGTACGGCGGGGCGGGGCCCGATAAGCCGCGCCGGCCAGACTCGCGTTTTAGCTCCAGCTTTGCGTGGGCACGTGGTCGCGGCTGCCCTTGATGCGGTTGTTCTCGTCCACGAACACGAGGTCCGGCTTCCAGCCGGCCTTGAGCTCTTCCTCTTCCACGTTCGCGAAGGCCGCGATGATCACGAGGTCGCCCAGTTGCGCGCGGCGCGCGGCCGAGCCGTTCAGCGAGATCATGCCGCTGCCGCGCTCGCCCTTGATCGCGTAGGTCGTGAAGCGCTCGCCATTGTTGATGTTCCAGATGTCGATGCGCTCGTTTTCGACGATGTTCGCCGCTTCGAGCAGGTTTTCGTCGATGGCGCACGAGCCTTCGTAGTGCAGCTCGCAGTGCGTGACCGCGACGCGGTGGATCTTCGACTTGAGCATATGGCGTTGCATGGAGGGTCTCCTCAGGCGAGCGGGCGCGCGGCACGCTGCGGGTAAGCGGAATCTGGGGTGAATCGGGTGAAAGCGGGACGGCGCAGCCGCCCGCGGCCGTCAGATCTCGAGATTGTCGATCAGGCGCGTCGCGCCGAGCTTGGCGGCAGCCAGCACGACGAGCGGCGAATCCCCGTCGCCCGCTACGCCGGGGGCCGGCGGCAGCAGGTTCGCGCGCTGGCGGATCGCAATGTAGTCGGGCTTCCAGCCTCGCGCGGCGAGCGTCGCCATGGCGTCGAGTTCGAGCTGCTGGAAGTCGCGGCGGCCCGACAGCACCGACTCGCGGATCGCGCGCAGCACGCCCGCCAGTTGCGGCGCCTCGGCGCGCTCGGCTTCGCTCAGGTAGCGGTTGCGCGAGCTGAGCGCGAGGCCGTCGGCGTCGCGCACCGTTTCGGCGGCGATCACTTCGGTGGGCAGCGCGAACTGGTTGCACATCGCGCGCACGATCATGAGCTGCTGGTAGTCCTTCTTGCCGAACACCGCCACGCGCGGCTGCACGCACGACATCAGCTTCATGACGACCGTGCACACGCCCTCGAAGAAGCCGGGGCGGAATTCGCCTTCCAGAATGTCGCCCAGGTCGTGCGGCGGGCGCACACGGTATTCCTGCGGCTGCGGATACATGTCGCGCTCGGTGGGCGCGAACAGCACGTAGACGTTTTCCTTCTGCAGCTTCTCGATGTCGTCCTGAAGCGTGCGCGGATACTTGTCGAAGTCCTCGTTCGGGCCGAACTGCAGCCGGTTGACGAAGATGCTAGCCACGACCGGGTCGCCGTGCTGGCGCGCGAGGCGCATCAGCGAGAGATGGCCTTCGTGCAGGTTGCCCATGGTCGGCACGAACGCGGTGCGGTTTTGGCCGCGCATCTGGTCGCGCAATTCCTGAATCGAGCTAATGACTTTCATGATCGGATGCTTTATGCCTCGCGCGGGGCAAGACTTGGGTTGCACGGCCGCAAGCCAGAGACCCGGTCGAAGGGTCGCGAGCGGACGTCGCGCGCCCGGTCCGCGCGAGTCGCGCGGCAAGTGTTTCGTGTGCCCCGTATATGGGACGAGACCGGGCAGGCGCGGGCGATTGTAGTGGATTTGTGAATGCGGCGCACCCGCCTCGGGTAGGGGGTTATCCTGGCGTTCCGCTGTGCGGCCCGGCAGAGGGTCCTGCACGATGCGGTCCTATTTATTGACTCGCCGCGCGGGCCCGGCAAGGATCAGGCGGGCAAATACGCGAGCCGCACGTAAATCGGCGCGAACGGCTCGGGCTGGGTGATCTCGATGAGCGATTCGCGCGAAAGCTCCAGCATCGCGATGAAGTTCACGATCACGACGGGCACGCCCCGCGTGGTGTCGAAAAGCTCGGAAAACTCCATGAAGCGCTCGCCCTGGAGCCGGCGCAGGATGATGCTCATGTGCTCGCGCACCGAAAGCTCCTCGCGCGAGATCTTGTGATGCTGGACGAGCTTCGCGCGCTTGATGACGTCGGCCCACGCGGCTCGCAGGTCGTTGCTGTCCACATCGGGAAAGCGCGGCGTGATGCTCTGTTCGATAAAGACCTCGGCGCGCAGGAAATCGCGGCCGAGCTGCGGCAACTGGTCCAGGCGCTGGGAGGCGAGCTTCATCTGCTCGTATTCGAGCAGGCGGCGCACGAGTTCGGCGCGCGGATCCTCGGCTTCCTCGCCGGTATCGGCCTTCTTCACAGGCAGCAGCATGCGCGACTTGATCTCGATGAGCATGGCCGCCATCAGCAGATATTCGGCCGCGAGTTCGAGGTTGGTCTTGCGCAGTTGCTCGACATAGCCGAGGTACTGGGCCGTGACATCCGCCATCGGGATGTCCAGGACGTTGAAGTTCTGCTTGCGGATGAGGTACAGCAGCAGGTCGAGCGGGCCTTCGAAGGTCTCGAGGAAGACTTCGAGCGCGTCCGGCGGGATGTAGAGGTCCTGCGGGAGCTTGAAGAGCGGCTCGCCGTAAAGGCGCGCGAACGCGACGCCGTCGACCGTGTCGGGCGTCGAGTCGGTGGCGGGCGTGGTCAGCGCCTCACCGGGCGTTTGCCCGGGAGCGTGGCCCGCGTGACTGGCCGCGTGCTCGCCCGCTGGCGGCGCGCCGGCCCCGTCGGCCTCGGCCATCAGAAGTTCTGGTAGTAGACGTAAGACGTTTGCTTCACGCGCGAAGCCTGCTGGCGCTCGCGCTCGTCGAGGTCGATCGGCTGCTTGTCCCACAGGAGCGCGCGGCCCTTGCGTTGCTGTTCTTCGAGCTGCGGCTTTTGCTGCTTGAGCTGGTTGATGAACTGCGTGATGTCCGACTGATACATGGCTGACGTCCGTCCAGTAAGGCGGGGCGCCTGATTGCGCCGCGCCGCTAATTCTGTCGGCGGCAATTTTACCGCAAGCCAACGCCGCGGAACATCCGCCCGGGCGCAGCGCGCGTTAGCCATCCCTCGGGCCGCCCCGCGCGCCATGCATCGGGCTGCGCCGGCGTTGTGGCACGCTTTGCGCCTCCTCCTGGGGTTTTGACGCGCCGATGTGGTGAAATAACGCGTTTGCGCCCGTTGCCGCTTCCCGTGCCCTGCGCGCGAGCGGCGCAACTGGTGGCAACCAGTTCTACGACGGCCGGAGGTGGCGTTTGGCGGGATGGGTGATCGAAGCATTGTGCGCACGGCGGCGCCCCTCGCGGGCGGCGCGGCCACGGCTCGCCGCGTGCCTGATCATGTGCCTCGCCGTGTTCTCCGCCGTGGCGACGCCCGCCCGGGCCGACATCCTGACCACCCTCCTGCCGTGGATGCGCCCGCGCACCTACTACGACGTCGATATCCAGGCCACCCCGCGCGACCTGCGCAAGCTGCTCGAGACGCACCTCGACATTGCGCGCTTTGCCACGCGCGCCGACGTGAACGAGGACCAGTTCGAGTTCCTCGTGACCGCGACGCCGCAGCAGGTGCGCGACCTCGCCTCGACGGCGGGCTATTTCACGCCGGTCGTGCGCACCGACGTGCGTATGTTCGACGGCAGGCGGCACGTGCGGGTGAGCGTCGACCCGGGGCCGCGCACGACGATTTCGTCGGTGAAGCTGGTTTTTCGCGGCCCGGTGCTCACGGAAGACCCGGCGCAGGAGAACACCGCGCGCTTCGCGTTCTCGTTGCACGACGGCGACGCCTTCACGCAGTCGGGTTGGGACGACGCCAAGTACGCTTCGCTCAAGGCACTGCAGGCGCGCCGCTACCTCGGCGCCAAGATCGTGTATTCGGAGGCGCGAGTCGATCCGCTCAGGCATGACGCGCAACTTTCCGTAACGTTCGACAGCGGGCCGACCTTCACGCTGGGCAAGCTCGATGTTTCGGGCCCGCGGCGGTATCCGGGCTACATCATCGACAACGTGAATCCGCTTTCGCCGGGCGAAATCTACGACCTGAACCGCGTGGCCGAACTGCAGCGCCAGGTGCAGAACACGCCGTACTACGCGAGTGTGGCGATCGACGTCGACGCCAACACGCAAAAGCCGCTCGATACGCCCGTGCACGTGAAGGTGAGCGAGTTCCCGTACAACAACTTCCGCGGCGGCGTGGGTTATTCGACCGACACCGGCGCACACGTCCAGGGCTCCTACACCTACCTGAACACGTTCGGGGCGGCGTGGCCGTTCCAGGTGCAGGGGCGGCTCGACCAGATCCAGAAGTTCGGTCAGGTCCAGCTGTCGATGCCGCCCGGCCCGCGCGCCTGGACCAACAGCCTCGTCGCTTCCTACACGACGACCGACGTCTCGGACACGAACATCTATAGCGCGCGCGTAGGAGTGCAGCGCACGCGCACCTCGCAGAACATCGACTACGCGTACGCGCTGATGTTCTACGACGACCGCCTCACGCAGAACGTGGGGCCGTCCTCGCGGGCCCATGCGCTCGTGCCGACCTGGGGCTGGACGCGCCGCAACGTCGACGACCCGCTCTTTCCGCGCTCGGGCAACATCATTCGCATGGAGGCGGGCCTCGCGCTCAAGAACGTAGGCACCGAGCAAAGCTTCTTGCGCGCCTACATGCGCGGCCAGCAATACCTGCCGATCGGCCACAGCGACATCATGGTGTTCCGCGCGGAGCTGGGCGGCGTGTTTACGAGCGGCCCGTCGAGCGGCATCCCCGCGTCGCTGCTGTTCCGCGCGGGCGGTTCGAACTCGGTGCGCGGCTACTCGTTCCAGAGCATCGGTAACGACCAGTCGGGCTCGATCCTGCCGACCAAGTATCTCGTCACCGGGTCAGCCGAGTACCAGCACTGGTTCAGCCACGACTGGGGCGGCGCGGTGTTCTTCGACGTCGGCACCGCCACCGACACCTGGGGCGAAAAGGAGTTCGATCCGGGCGCGGGTATCGGCGCGCGCTGGCGCAGCCCCGTCGGGCCGGTCAACCTCGATCTCGCCTATGGTTTTCGCACTCACAGCGTGCGGCCTTATCTGACACTCGGGATCGCCTTCTGATGATGACGCGCTCGCTGCTCCGCTTCGCAACGCCTCCTGCGCCGCACGGCGAGGGGGGCGCATGAGCGCGCGTCGTCTCTCTGCAGTGGCATGGCTGCCGGCCGCGTTCGCGGTGCCGCCGGGGGAGTCTGGCCGCAGCCCGGACGATGAAGCGCACGGTGGACGCGGCGGCCATGGTGGTGGCGGCGAAGGTGGTGCTAGCGGAGACGGCGGCGCGCCGCCGCCGCGCCGTGGCCCACGGCTCTGGAAGGCGCTTGCCTGGGCGATCGTCGTGCCGGTGCTGCTCGTCGGGCTCGTCGCCGGCTTGCTCTATGGCGTGCTGACCACCGAGCGCGGCACGGCCTACGCGTGGCGCGCGGCGGTCAAGCTGCTCGACGGCAAGCTCGCGGGCAGGCTCGAAGGCGGCACGCTCGCGAGCGGCGTGCGCTTTTCCAACGTGAGTTGGCGCGGCACGGACGGCACCACGCTCAAGGTCGACCGCATTGGCGGCCAATGGGAACTGCAGGGTTTCGGCCAGAAACCCTGGCGCTTCGTGGTGGACTATCTGCATGCTGGCGACATCGAGATGCGCATCGTGCCGTCGCACGAGCCTTCCTCGCCCATGAAGCTGCCGGAAAACCTGCAACTGCCGCTCGGGCTCGAAATCCGTGACCTGCAGGTGGACAAGCTCACGGTGCACGAAGGCACCTCGACCAACGAGTTCTCGCGGTTCCAGTTCCACGGACGCAGCGACGGCCGCCATCACGAGGCCGCTATCGAGCGTCTCGACACGCCCTTTGGCGCAGTGAGCGCGGAGGCGAAGCTCGATGGCGTGCGGCCGTTCGCGCTCACGGGCGACCTGGGCTACTCCGGCAAGGTGAACGGCGAAGACGTGCGGGTCAGCGCAAACCTCGCCGGCTCGCTCGAGGCGCTCACGGCCGAAATCGAGGCAAGCGGCATGAAGCTCACCGGCCGCGCGCATGTGGAGGCCGCGCCGTTCGCTTCCGTGCCTCTGCAGCGCGCCACGCTCGCGTTCGATCATGTCAATCCGCAGGCGTTCGCGCCGGGCGCGCCGTTCGCCGATCTCGCGGTGCGTGCGCAGTTGCAGCCGGTGCCTGGCGGCGCAGCGGGCGTGCCGGCGGCGCTCGCGGCGGCGGCTTCGGGGGCAGCGGCGGTGTCGGAAGTGACGCCGGCTTCCGTGCCGGCGTTGGCATCGGCGCCTGCGGGCGGCGCGAAGCCCGATGCCGCGGCTGCCTCCGCAGCATCGGCCGCGGCCGCCGCGGCTCGCGCGCGCAGCAATGCGGCTGGCTTCACCGTGGCGGGCGCGGTCTCGATCGTCAACGCGAAGCCGGGCGCCATCGACGAAAAGCTGCTGCCGCTCATCGACGCCCACGCCGACGTCGTGCTCGATGCGAAGACGCAGCGCATCCCGAAGCTCGCCGTGCGTCTCGTGAAGAACGCGACGATCACCGGCGGCGGCACGATCAGCGGGCGCGACGGACGCTTCGACCTGAAGGTGGCCGGGCTCGACCTCAACGCGATCCAGTCGAGCGTGCGCGCCACGCAATTCGCGGGGCCGGTCGGCGTGCGGCTGAACGGCGACGTGCAGAGCGTCACGCTCGATCTTGCCGATCCCAGGGCGGCGCTGCGCGTGCAGGGCAAGATCACGCAGGACCCCGCGCGCCTGTCGCTCAACGACGTGCGACTGACTTCGGGTGCGGGGCGCATCGACCTGTCGGGCGCGCTCAAACACGACGCCAGCTCCACGTATCAACTCAAGGCGGTGCTGACCAATTTCGATCCGCTGTCGCTCACGTCGCAAACACCGGCGCGCACGGCCGCGAAGTCGCCAGGGCCGGCCGCCCGGCCGCGGCCCGCGCCCCAACCCGCCGCCGACGCGCTCAACCCGAAACGCAATCTCGCGCTCAATCCGGCGCTGAACCCGTCGCTCAATCCCGCTCAATCGGGCGAGCAGGCCGCCGAACAACAGCGCGTGGAGAACGCGAAACAGACCGGGCAGGGCCGGGCGGCCGAGCCCGAAGCAAAGCCGCGACCTGCCACGCGTCCCGCAGGCCGGCGCATCGAGGCGCGCGTGAACGGCACGCTCAATGCGAGCGGCACGCTCGCGCCCACCTTCACGACGCGGGCCGAGTTCAAGCTCGGCCCGAGCGTCTACGACGACCTGCCGCTCACGGGCCAGGGCCTCGTCCAGCTGGCGGGCGCGCGTATTCTGCCAAGCCGCGCGAACCTCTCGATTGCGGGCAATACCGTGGATCTGCAAGGCAGCTTCGGCGCGCGTGGCGACCGCCTGCGCTTTCGCGTGGACGCGCCGCAGCTCGACCGGCTCGGCTTTGGCATAGCGGGCCAGCTCGCGGCGAACGGCGACGTGACCGGCACGTTCGCGCATCCCGACGTTTCGCTCGACTACAAGGCCGACCACGTGGTGTTCGGCGATAACCGCGTCGGCCATGCCGAGGGCCGGGCGCTCGCGCGCGACGGCGCGAACGGCGCGCTCGCCTTCAGCACCGACGCGAGCGACATTGCGGTGGCGGGCGTCGATATCACGACGCTCACCGCGCGCCTTGACGGTACGCGCGCGAAGCACACGCTCGCCGCGAGCGCGAAGGGCAAGGTGCAGGGCCAGCCGATCGACTTCGTGGTGGCGGCGAACGGCGGCCTCCAGGACACGCGCGAAGGCACGCGCTGGAACGGCGCGGTTACGCAACTCGAGAACCGCGGCGTGCCCGGTGTGAAACTGCAGTCGCCGCTGACGGTGAGCGCGGGCCCCGGCAAGGTGACGCTTGGCGCGACGCGTATTACGGGGGAAGGCGCGTCGCTCGACCTGAAATCGTTCGATCTCGACCATGGCCGCATCCGCTCGGCGGGCACGCTGACCAACGTGTCGCTTGCGCGCATCATGCAAATCCGTCAGCAGTTCACGGGCGTGCCGTCCACGCTCAGGACCGACCTGATCTTCGACGGTGACTGGGACTTCTCCGTCGGCCCGACGGCCACCGGCTATGTGCAGATCAAGCGCCGCTCGGGCGACGTCACGACCGAGGTTGGCCGCGGCTTTGCGTCGCTCGGCGTGGGCGACCTCAACGTGCGCGCAGCCTTCAGCGGCGGCAACCGCCTCGCGCTCACGGCGCATGCGCAGGCGAGCCGCGTGGGCATACTCGACATCGATGCCTACACCACGCTCGTGCCGCGCGACGGCATCCTCACCGTCGCGGACGAGGCGCCGATCGGCGGCACCGTCAATGCGAACGTGCCGTCGCTCAGGACCACGGGCGGCATGCTAGGCCCGACTTACCTGCTCGATGGCCATCTCGCGCTGCAACTCGCGCTCGGCGGCACCGTCGGGAAGCCGAATCTCACGGGCTCGCTGGTCGGCGACGGCATCTCGGCCACCATGGTCGATCAGGGCGTGGAGTTGAAGGACGGCGTGATCCGCATCGCGCTCTCGCATAACCTCGTCGACTTCCAGCAGGTGGAGTTCCACGGCGCGACGAGCGGCACGCTGCGCGCCAAGGGCCAGGTGCGCCTTGACAACGCCGAGCCCGATCTCACCGCGAGCATCGTCGCGGACAAGCTCGAGCTTTTCGCTTCGCCCGACCGCAAGCTGTCGCTTTCCGGCAGCGCGAGCATCGCCAACGGCGGGCATCTGGGCGGCATGCAAATCGACGGCAAGTTCACTGTCGATCACGCGCTCTTCGACATGCCCGAGTTACCTGCACCTTCGCTCGGCGACGACGTCGTGATCGTGCGCCCCGACGGCACGACGGTAGGCGGCAGGCCGCCCATCGAAGAAACGGCGTCGACCCGGCCCGCGCCGCGCTTCGCGCCGCGCGCAAACGTCGACATCGATCTTGGTCACGACTTCCGCTTCCGCGGGCAGGGCGCGGATCTGGGCCTGGCGGGCATGATCTCGGTCAATAGCGCGCCGGACGTACCGCTGCGCGCGGTCGGCAACGTGCGCGTGACCGAAGGCTCCACGTACACGGCGTTCGGCACCAAGCTCAATATCGAAAACGGCTTCTTCACGTTCAACGGGCCGGTGGGCAATCCGGGCATCAATATTCTCGCCATGCGGCGCAACCAGCAGGTCGAGGCGGGCGTGCAGGTCACCGGCACCGTGCAGGCGCCGGCGGTGCGTCTCGTTTCCGAGCCCAACGTGCCCGATAACGAAAAGCTCTCCTGGCTGCTGTTCGGGCACGGCACCGACCAGGGCAACAACCTCGGCCAGCAGAGCGCGATGACGACGGCGCTCGCCCTGCTCGGCAGCGCGCAAGGCAAGCGCATTGCGCAGAGCATCGGCCTCGACGAATTTTCCATCGGGCGCAGCGAGGTGGGCCTGACCGACACCGAGGTCGTGATGATCGCGAAGGCCATCAACCAGCGTCTCGTGATCGGCTACGAACAGGGCCTGCAGTCGGCGTCGAACGCGGTGAAGGCGACGATCAACCTCTCGCGTTACTGGTCGCTGGTGGTGTACGGCGGCACCTTCAACGGCGCCGATATTCTCTATACGCGGCGTTTCGATCGGCTTCGCCGCTAGAGAATCAGAATGCGCTTGCAGGTATGAATGCAGGTAGCGCGGGGCCACTTTCCTCGAAAAGCAAGGCGCAAAAAATGCCCCTCGCAAGGGGCGTTTCGCACGACATCAGCGAGAGGGCTTTACCTGACCCGCATGCCCGGCTTCGCACCGCTATGCGGTTCGAGAATGTACAGACCCGGTTCGGCCTTCTCGTCGGCGGCTGAGGCCGCGAGCACCATGCCTTCGGACATGCCGAACTTCATCTTGCGCGGTGCGAGGTTCGCAACCATCACCGTCAGTTTGCCCTTGAGGTCTTCCGGCTTGTAGGCCGAACGGATACCCGAGAACACGTTGCGCGTTTTTTCCTCGCCCACGTCGAGCGTGAGTTGCAGCAGCTTGTCCGAACCTTCGACGATGTTGCAGTCGACGATCAGCGCCACGCGCAAGTCGATCTTCGCGAAGTCGTCGATGGAGATGACTTCCGGCGTTTCATCGGCGGCAGGTTTCTTCGCTTCCTTCGCGGCCTTCGACTTCTTGTTTGCATCCGCAGTCGCGGCGGCGGGCGCTTCGGTCGCCTGCAGCGAATCGCGGTTGGCGGCGAGCAGCGCTTCGATCTGCTTCGGATCGACGCGCGTCATCAGGTGCTTGTACGCGTTGATCGGCTGTTGCGACGAGAGCGCCTTGCCTGCATCGGCCCACGTGAGCGGCTCGATGGCGAGGAACTGCTCCACGCCTTCAGCGAGTTGCGGCAGCACCGGCTTCAAGGCGAGCGAAAGCAGGCGGAACGCTTCGAGGCTCACGCTGCAGGTTTCGTGCAGCGCTACCGGGTTGGCCGGATCCTTGGCCTGTTCCCACGGCTTGGCCGTATCGACGTAACCGTTCACGGCGTCGGCAAGCTCCATCGTCTGGCGCAGCGCGCGGCTGTATTCGCGTGCTTCGTAGTGCGCAGCGATTTGCCCAATGGCGGTGCGCAGTTGCTCGAGCAACGGATGATGCATCGCGCTATCTTGCACGCGGCCTTCGAAGCGCTTGATCAGGAAGCCCGCTGCGCGGCTCGCGATGTTGATGTACTTGCCGACGAGGTCGCTGTTCACGCGCGCCTGGAAGTCTTCGAGGTTCAGGTCGAGGTCTTCCATCGTGCTGTTGAGCTTCGCGGCGAAGTAGTAGCGCAGCCACTCGGGGTTCAGGCCCGTGGTCACATAGCTTTCCGCCGTGATGAACGTGCCGCGCGACTTCGACATTTTCGCGCCGTCCACGGTCAGGAAGCCGTGCGCGAATACGTTGGTCGGCGTGCGGTGGCCCGAGAACTGCAGCATGGCCGGCCAGAACAGCGTATGGAAATACAGGATGTCCTTGCCGATGAAGTGGTACTGCTCCGTCTTCGAGCCGGCCTTCACCCATGCCTCGAAATCGATGCCGCGCTTCTCGCACAGGTTCTTGAAGCTCGCGTAGTAGCCGACCGGCGCGTCGAGCCACACGTAGAAGTACTTGCCGGGCGCACCCGGAATCTCAAAGCCGAAGTAGGGTGCGTCGCGCGAGATGTCCCAGTCGGCGAGCTTCGATTCGCCCGAGTCGCCCAGCCACTCGCGCATCTTGTTGGTCGCTTCCGGTTGAGCCAGGCCGCTCACCCAGCCGCGCAGGAAGTCTTCGCAGCGCGGGTCCGAGAGCCGGAAGAAGTGGTGCGTCGAGGTCTTGCGGATGGGTGTCGCGCCCGAGACCACCGAGTACGGATTCTTCAGGTCAGTCGGCGCGTAGGTCGAGCCGCACACTTCGCAGCTGTCGCCGTACTGATCCTTCGCGCCGCACTTCGGGCACTCGCCCTTGATGAAGCGGTCCGGCAGGAACATGTTCTTGACCGGATCGTAGGCCTGCTCGATGTCGCGCGTCTCGATGAAACCCGCTTCCTTGAGTGCCAGATACACCGACTCGGACAGCACGCGGTTCTCTTCGGAGTCCGTTGAGTAATAGTTGTCGAACGACACGCCGAAGCTGTCGAAGTCGCGCTTGTGCTCCTGCCACACGCGCGCGATCAGCTGCTGCGGTGTGAGGCCTTCCTTCTCCGCGCGCAGCATGACGGGCGTGCCGTGCGTGTCGTCGGCACCGACGTAGTAGACCTCGTGGCCATGCATTCGCAGCGCGCGAACCCAGATGTCCGTCTGGATGTACTCGACCAGGTGGCCGATGTGGATCTGACCGTTGGCGTACGGCAGAGCAGACGTAACGAGAATCTGGCGGCGGCCGCTTTGATTGGCATGCGCGCCGGCTGCAGCGAGGTCGGTGGCGGGTGCTGACATAAGTGAGGGGAAGTCCGATGTTGCGGGGGGAAAGGGCGATTTTAGCAGGGCGGCCGCACCACCGTTCGGCGGGCAGGTGGACGCTCGTATGCGAAATGCCTGGAGGGAGCGCGGGCTGCGCAAGCAACAGTCATGCTGCGTCGCACAAATCGCGGCCAAAAAAAACCGGGGCAAGAATGGCCCCGGAGCAACAACGACAAGAGGAGAATGGTGACGCGGCGGCACTGCCGCACACGTACCGTAAACAGAGACAGCACGCTTTCCCGAGAGTTCGAAAATTTTTTCGATTCTCTTCCAGCGCGTGGAAGCGGGGGTCGGATGGCCGTCCAGCAAGGATTTCGGAGCGCGTCTTTCGGCCCGCTCGAAATGCAAACGGGGCAGCATGACTGCCGCCCCGCTGATGTGTCGCTCTTTTGCGGCGCAGTCGCTGGCAACTGCATTCCGGCGACTGCGCCTGGCCGGCTTAGCCGCCCTGGTGCTGCGACGTCGCGCGCAGGTACATTTCCACGCGGCGGTTAGCAGCGCGGCCCGCTTCGGTGTTGTTGTCGGCGATCGGTTGCGTATCGCCGCGTCCGTCTGCCGACATGCGCTGCATCTGAATGCCGCGAGACGCGAGGTAGTTCACGACGCTCTGGGCGCGGTTGACCGACAGCGTCTGGTTGTACGCGGCGGAGCCCGTGTTATCCGTATGGCCGACCACCTGCGCAACCACTTCCGGGTTCTGCTGGAGCGTCTGCGCGACCTGGTCGAGCACCGGGGCGAACGACGGCTTGATCGCGTAGCTGCTGGTGTCGAACGTCACATTGCTCGGGATGTCGAGCTTGAGCGAGCCGTCCGGCTGCTCGGTGATCTTCGTGCCGGTGCCCTTGGTGGCGCCCGAGAGCTTGTTGTGGATGTTCTGCCAGTTGTAGCCGGTGATGCCGCCGACCAGTGCGCCCGCGCCTGCGCCGATTGCCGCGCCCTTGCCGCCGCCGAAGATGGCGCCGATCGCCGCGCCCGTGCCTGCGCCGACACCCGTGCCGACAGCCGTGTTGGTGCCCTGCTGCGTCGCGCAGCCGGCGACGAGCGCCCCGGCAACGGCGAAGACGGACAGGCGAGTCAGGATTCTTGTGTTCATTTGCTTTCCTTTCTTGAGTGGAACGGACGCTGCCCGCGGTGTTCGCGGCCCCGCATGCGAACAGGGTCTTCGAACGGTGCGCGGCGGCAGCTACTACAATGACGCCTTAAGGTTTGCGCCGCCAGGCGGAAAGCCGCTGGGTCGCGGCTTTGAGACCACCTGGTCCGCACACAAAATCGATGCTGCCGCGAAGCGTGCCCTGTCGGGCAAATTTGCGCAATGCAGCTTAACAATTTCTTTCGATTTCCGGCGCGTAGGCGATCAGTCCTCACTCGGATAGACGCTAACGCAGACCGGCATTCTCCCCACGGAGTTTCAATGAGCATAGATCGGGCTTTGGTCGACGCCGCGCTCGCGGCCTTGACGGATCCGAACACGGGCCATCCCTATACGGTGGCCAAGGGCGTGCGCAACGTCACCGTCGAAGGCGACACGGTGTGCGTCGAGATCGTGCTCGGCTATCCGGCGAAGAGCCAGTTCGACGCCGTGCGCGCGCAGGTCGAGGCGGCGTTCGCCGCCGTGCCGGGCGTGAAAGCGAGTCGCGTCGCGGTTAGAAGCGAGATTGCCGCGCATACGGTGCAACGCGGCGTGAAGCTGCTGCCCAACGTGAAGAATATCGTCGCCGTGGCCTCGGGCAAGGGCGGCGTGGGCAAGAGCACGACCGCCGTGAATCTCGCGCTCGCGCTGGCGGCCGAAGGCGCTTCGGTCGGCGTGCTCGACGCGGACATCTACGGCCCTTCGCTCCCGATGATGCTCGGCATCGAGGGCCGCCCCGAGTCGCCCGATGGCCAGTCGATGAATCCGCTCGAAGGTCACGGCGTGCAGGCCAACTCGATCGGTTTTCTGATCGAGCAGGACAACCCGATGGTCTGGCGCGGTCCGATGGCGACTTCCGCGCTCGAGCAGTTGCTGCGTCAGACGAACTGGCGCGAACTCGACTATCTCGTGGTCGACATGCCGCCGGGCACCGGCGACATCCAGCTCACGCTCTCGCAGCGCGTGCCTGTGACGGGTGCCGTGATCGTCACGACGCCGCAGGACATCGCGCTGCTCGACGCAAAGAAGGGCCTCAAGATGTTCGAGAAAGTGGGTATTCCGATTCTCGGCATCGTCGAGAACATGGCCGTGCACATCTGCTCGAACTGCGGCCACGCCGAGCATATTTTCGGCTCGGGCGGCGGCGAGCGCATGGCGAAGGAATACGGCGTCGAAGTGCTCGGCAGTCTGCCGCTCGACATCGCCATTCGCGAGCAGGCCGATTCGGGCAACCCCACCGTGGCGGCCGCGCCGCAGGGGCCGGTGGCGGAAATCTATCGCGCCATTGCACGCCGCGTGGCGATCCAGATCGCCGAGCGCGCCCGCGACATGACCTCGAAGTTCCCGACCATCGTCGTGCAGAACACCTGAGGTCCGTTGCGGACCGCGGCGCTTGTGCGGCGCCCCGCGTATGGGGACAGATAGGCGCGCGGCGCGCCGCGTGCGCGGTATCATGTGGGCTTCATCGGGTCCGGTATGGCGGCAGCAACGGGGCTGCCGCCGCCCGGCAAGAGGATCGCATGGAAAAAGGACACGACAGGCAAGCGGGGAATGCGCACGTCGTTCGGATGATCGCCCTCGTCGCGCTGTGCGGCTGCGCGCTGCTTGCGGGCTGCACGAGCTTCATGGGGCAGCAGGACAAGCGCGCGGTCGCACAGTTGCAGCCCACCGTCGGCAGCCAGGTGCGCGGCACGGTCTCGTTCGTCGAACACTCGGACGGCGTGCAGGTGAGCTACAACCTCGCAGGCCTGCAGCCCGACAGCGACCACGCATTGCAGGTGCACGAGCGCGGCGACTGCAACGCCACCGACGCCTCGAGCGCCGGCGCCGTGTTCGCGCCCGCCGCGGAGCGCCTGAAGCCCGGCGCACGCGTGGAAGGCGACCTCGGCAATATCCATGCGGATTCGAATGGCGTGGCGACGGGCTTTATCGTCGCACCCGACGTCTCGCTCGACGGCGTGCGCTCCGTGCTGCAACGCGCGGTGATCGTGCATCGGGACGCCATCGACCCCTATGCGTACCCGCAGCGCGGCACGGGCCCGGCGCTCGCCTGCGGGCTGATCCGCGCCCAGTGAGTGTGGCGTTTGCGCTGGCGCGAAACGCAGTTCCAGGCATGCCGATCCACATCGCGTAAAATAGGCGCCTTTCGCACGCGGCGCGCGCCCGGTGGGTCCGTCCGCATGCTTTCCCGACCCGATTTCTCGTTAAGTAGCGAACATGGCAATCAAGTCTGACAAGTGGATCCGGCGCATGGCCGAAGCGCAGAAGATGATCGAGCCGTTCGTGCGCGATCAGGTCCGTATGTCGGAAGACGGCCGCAAGATCGTGAGCTACGGCACCTCGAGCTACGGCTACGACATCCGCTGCGCTGACGAATTCAAGATCTTCACGAATATCAACTCGACCATCGTCGATCCGAAGAACTTCGACGAAAAGTCGTTCGTGGACTTCAAGGGCGACGTCTGCATCATCCCGCCCAATTCGTTCGCGCTCGCGCGCACGGTCGAGTATTTCCGCATTCCGCGCAACGTCCTGACCGTGTGTCTGGGCAAGTCCACCTATGCGCGCTGCGGGATCATCGTGAACGTCACGCCGTTCGAGCCTGAGTGGGAAGGGTACGTCACGCTCGAATTCTCAAATACGACACCTTTGCCTGCGAAAATCTACGCGAACGAGGGGGTGGCTCAAGTGCTGTTCTTCGAAAGCGATGAGATCTGCGAGGTCTCTTACGCGGATCGCGGCGGCAAGTATCAAGGCCAGCATGGCGTCACCCTGCCGAAGACCTGACGCACACAACCACCGGACACAACGACATACGGGGACCGCTGCGCGTCATAAGCAGCGGTCGTTTCTTTTGGAGAATCGCGCATGAAGTTTCGTTTTCCCGTCGTCATCATCGACGAAGACTTTCGCTCCGAGAACATCTCGGGTTCCGGCATCCGCGCGCTCGCCGAAGCCATCGAGAAAGAGGGCGCGGAAGTCCTCGGGCTGACGAGCTACGGCGACCTCACGTCGTTCGCGCAGCAGTCGAGCCGCGCCGCGTGCTTCATCCTCTCGATCGACGACGACGAGCTGCTGCCCTACGTGGAAGGCTCGGACGGCGAAGCGCCGGAGCACGCACCCGCGATCGTCGCGCTGCGCGCGTTCATGGAAGCGGTGCGCAAGCGCAACGCCGACATCCCCATCTTCCTGTACGGCGAAACGCGCACCTCGCGCCATCTGCCCAACGACATCCTGCGTGAACTGCACGGCTTCATCCACATGTTCGAGGACACGCCGGAGTTCGTCGCGCGCCACGTGATTCGTGAAGCGCGCGTGTATCTCGACGCGCTTTCGCCGCCGTTCTTCAAGGAACTCGTCAAGTACGCCGACGAAGGTTCGTACTCCTGGCACTGCCCGGGGCACTCGGGCGGCGTCGCATTCCTGAAGAATCCGCTCGGCCAGATGTTCCACCAGTTCTTCGGCGAGAACATGCTGCGCGCCGACGTCTGCAATGCGGTCGAGGAACTCGGCCAGCTGCTCGATCACACCGGCCCGGTCGCGGCCTCGGAGCGCAACGCGGCGCGCATTTTCAGCGCGGACCACGTGTTCTTCGTGACCAACGGCACGTCCACGTCGAACAAGATCGTCTGGCACGCAACGGTAGCGCCGGGCGACATCGTGCTGGTGGACCGCAACTGCCACAAGTCGATCCTGCACGCGATCACGATGACGGGCGCGATTCCTGTGTTCCTCACGCCCACGCGCAACAATTTCGGCATCATCGGCCCGATTCCGCGCGACGAGTTCAAGCCGGAAAACATCCGCAAGAAGATCGAGGCGAATCCGTTCGCCCGCGAAGTGCTCGCGAAGAACCCGAACGCCAAGCCGCGCATTCTCACGATCACGCAGAGCACGTACGACGGCGTGGTCTACAACGTCGAGATGATCAAGGATCTGCTCGGCGACATGCTCGACACGCTGCACTTCGACGAAGCCTGGCTGCCGCACGCCGAATTCCACGAGTTCTACCAGGACATGCACGCGATCGGCGCGGGCCGTCCGCGCACCAAGGCACTGGTGTTCGCGACGCACTCCACGCACAAGCTGCTCGCCGGCATCTCGCAGGCCTCGCAGATCGTCGTGCAGGACTCGGAAGACAGCGCGTTCGACCGCCACCGCTTCAACGAGGCGTATCTGATGCACACGTCGACGTCGCCGCAGTACGCGATCATCGCGTCGTGCGACGTGGCCGCCGCGATGATGGAAGCGCCGGGCGGCCCGGCACTGGTGGAAGAGTCGATCGCCGAAGCGCTCGACTTCCGCCGCGCCATGCGCAAGGTGGACGCCGAATACGGCGACGACTGGTTCTTCCAGGTCTGGGGGCCGGACGAGCTGGCCGAAGAAGGCATCGGTTCGCGCGAAGACTGGATGCTGCGCCCGAACGATCACTGGCACGGCTTCGGCGCGCTGGCGGAAGGCTTCAACATGCTGGACCCGATCAAGGCGACCATCGTCACGCCGGGTCTGGACGTGGACGGCGAATTCGGCGAGACCGGCATTCCGGCCGCGATCGTGACGAAGTACCTGGCCGAGCACGGCATCATCGTCGAGAAGACGGGTCTGTACTCGTTCTTCATCATGTTCACGATCGGCATCACGAAGGGCCGCTGGAACTCGATGGTGACCGAGCTCCAGCAGTTCAAGGACGACTACGACAACAACCAGCCGCTGTGGCGTGTGCTGCCCGAATTCGTCGCGCAGCATCCGATGTACGAGCGCGTGGGCCTGCGCGACCTGTGCCAGCAAATCCACAGCGTCTACCGCGCCAACGACATCGCGCGCCTCACGACCGAGATGTACCTCTCGAGCATGGAGCCTGCGATGAAGCCTTCGGATGCATTCGCGAAGCTCGCGCACCGCGAGATCGACCGCGTGCCGGTCGACGAACTCGAAGGCCGCGTCACGTCGATCCTGCTCACGCCGTACCCGCCGGGCATTCCGCTGCTGATTCCGGGCGAGCGCTTCAACAGGACGATCGTGAATTATCTGAAGTTCGCGCGCGAGTTCAACGAGCGCTTCCCGGGCTTCCACACCGACATCCACGGGCTCGTGGGCGAGACCATCAACGGCCGCATCGAGTATTTCGTGGATTGCGTGCGCGCCTGAACGCGCAAGGGAGGGGAATGGTGGGTGGTTCATCGGCGCGGCTAGCGCGTTACTTTGCTGCGATGGTCTCGACGCTGTCGGTGATTTCGGCCGCCACGGTGCTGTTCGCTGTGGCGCCGGCGGCGCGCGCCGAGGTCGCGGCGGCCGATCCGATCGACACGGCCATGCGCGCCTGTCTCGCGCGCGCGGACCGGTCGTCGACGGCCGGGCAGATCCAGTGCATGGACGACGCGCGCACGGCCTGGCGCACGGCCGCCGACACCGCGCTCACGCAACTGCTCGCGAAGTTACCGGCCGCGCAGCAAAAGCGCTGGCAACTGAGCCAGCAGAAGTGGGTGGCCTGGCGCGACGCCGAGGACACCATGCTCGGCGCCGCGTTCGCGACCACGAGCGGCAGCACTTACCAGCTCTACGAGGCGGACATGCGCCTGCAGCCGGTGCGCGAGCGCGCGCTCGCGCTGCGCAACCAGGCGGCCATGTACAACGGCGACACGCCGAAGGCACGCGCCTGCAGCGCCGACGCGCGCTGCGAGCACGTGAGCTACGACCTCAATCGCTACTACCGTCAGCTCTATGCGCGGATGCCCAAGCACGCGCGTCCTCCGGTTGCTCGCGCCCAAAGCGATTGGCGCGCGTATCGCGACGCGACCACGCCGCTCATCGACGAGCATGCGCGGCTCGATCTGCTAGGCGGGCGCCTCGCGACTTTGAAACGCCTCGCCGAAACGGTGAACAACCACTGAGGCTGCGCCTTCAGTCGATGATGAACTGCTCCGGCGCGCGCGCGGGCAGCACAGTAGGCTCGCCCATCAGGTCGTGCAACGCGACCTCGATGCCGGCCGACATCAGGTTGAGCGCGAGGTCGTTGTCTTCGGTGCCGAACGGGTCTTCGAGCTGCGAGGCGATCGCCTCGTGGGCCATGAACGCGTAGGCCACGAACACGGCGAAGATCGGCGTCAGACCGCCGATGCTATCGACGAGGCCGAACGGCAGCATCGCGCAGAAGAAGTACACGGTGCGATGAATCATCACCGTATAGGCGAACGGCAGCGGCGTGGAGACGATGCGCTCGCACCCGCCGATCACATCCGAAATGCCATTGAGATTGTGCTCGAACGCGAGCACCGCGTAGCCGTCGAGGCGGCCTTCGCGCGTCTCGCGCCGGACCCATTCCGCGGCGCACAGCAGGAGCGTGGCCGGGCGGTAGCGCGACGCCAGCACGCGCTCGAACAGCGCGGGCGGCAGGCGCGATTCGAGATCGGCGCGCGGGTCGGTGTTGCGCAATTGATGGCGCAGCGCATGCGGCAGCGCAGCGAGCAGACTCATCAGCTCACGGGCCCGTTCGCGCGTTGCGGCTTCGTCGCCGCTGCGCGGGAGCGTCAGCGCTTGCCGTACCAGTGAGCGCGTCTCATTGAGCATTTGCCCCCAGAGCTTGCGGCCTTCCCAGTAGCGGTCGTAGCTCGCGCTGTTGCGAAAGCCAAGAAACACCGCGAGCGCGATGCCGATCAGCGAGAACGGCACCGTGCTCAGGTTGACCGTGAGCTTGAGGATGTGATCGTGCGCGGCCACTGCGATGATCGAGAGGACCAGCACGATGGAAAGGCGCGGCAGAAGTTGCGGCAGCACGGAGCCGCGCCACGCGAGCAGCATGCGGAACCAGTGGAGATGAGGGCGGACGATCATTGGGGCAGGGGGTGGGGGCGAAGACAAAACCTGACGGAGCAAGTCGTCAGTATGGCGCGGGATCGTAGGCCATGGCGCGCGACCGCCGGGCGCACACTTCCGACATTTTGCTGCGGGCACAGCGCGCTGTCATGTGTGTCCTCATGCGCATTGTCACCTTGTGCGCCGGCCAGAAACAAACCGGGCGCGCGACGTTGTCCGTCGCGCGCCCGGTTGGCCTTTGAGTGCGGGCGTTCTCCGCCCGCTACGCCGCGCTTACTTGAGCGCTGCGCGCGCCGCCGCGATGGCCGCACGCACCTGCTCGGGCGCGGTGCCGCCCGCATGGTTGCGCGCCGAGACCGAGCCTTCGAGCGTCAGCACTTCGAACACGTCTTCGGCCAGCAGATGCGAAACAGCGGGCAACTCGCGGCGCATCTCGTCGAGCGTGAGGTCGGCGAGATCGCAGTTTCGGTCCACGCAGATACGCACCGCGTGCGCCACGGCTTCGTGCGCGTCGCGGAACGGCAGGCCCTTCTTGACGAGGTAGTCGGCCAGATCCGTGGCCGTGGAGAAGCCTTGCAGCGCAGCCGCGCGCATCGCCTGCTCCTTGACCGTGATGCCCGCGACCATTTCCGCGAAGATACGCAGCGTGTCCGCCACGGTATCGACGGTGTCGAACAGCGGCTCCTTGTCTTCCTGGTTGTCCTTGTTGTAGGCGAGCGGCTGGCCTTTCATGAGCGTGAGGAGCGCCATGAGATGGCCGTTCACGCGACCGGTCTTGCCGCGCGCGAGTTCAGGCACGTCCGGGTTCTTCTTCTGCGGCATGATCGACGAGCCCGTGCAGAAGCGATCGGCCAGATCGATGAAACCTACGCGGGGGCTCATCCACAGCACCAGCTCTTCCGAGAAGCGCGAGACGTGCGTCATGACGAGCGCAGCCGCCGCCGTGAATTCGATTGCGAAGTCGCGATCGGAAACGGCGTCGAGCGAGTTTGCGCAGATGCCGTCGAAGCCCAGCGTCTTCGCCACGGCGAAGCGGTCTACGGAAAAGCTCGTGCCCGCGAGCGCCGCCGCGCCGAGCGGCAGACGGTTCACGCGCTTGCGGCAGTCCACCATGCGCTCGGCGTCGCGCGAGAACATTTCCACGTAGGCGAGCAGGTGATGGCCGAAGGTGACCGGTTGCGCCACTTGCAGGTGCGTGAAGCCGGGCATGATCGTGCCCGAGTGCTGTTCAGCCAGGTCGAGCAGCGCGCCGCGCAGGTCGCCGAGCAGGCCGCCGATGCGGTCGATCTCGCCGCGCAGCCACAGGCGGATATCGGTCGCGACCTGGTCGTTGCGCGAGCGGCCCGTGTGCAGGCGCTTGCCAGCGTCGCCGATCAGGGCGGTCAGGCGCGCTTCGATGTTCAGGTGCACGTCTTCGAGGTCGAGCAGCCACTCGAATTCGCCGCGCTCGATCTCGCCCTTGATCTTCGCCATGCCGCCCTGGATGGCGGCGAGGTCGTCAGCCGAGATGATCTTCTGCGCGGCCAGCATCGACGCGTGCGCGAGCGAGCCCTCGATATCGACGAGCGCGAGGCGCTTGTCGAAGAAGACCGACGACGTGTAGCGCTTGACCAGCTCCGACATGGGTTCGGAGAAGCGAGCCGACCAGGCTTCGCCTTTTTTGTGCAGTTGGGACGTCATGGTGATGGGGCGTGAACGAGCAAGCGGTGAGAAGGCGTACCGCGCGCCGCATTGCGCCGCGCACGGCGGGAAAGATCACGATTTTAGCATCGGCGGTCCGCCGCAACGCCGCCAGGCGGCCCGTGCCGCTCAGAGCCGCACCAGCACCACGAGCTTGAGATCTTCGCGGTGCGCGGGCTTGAAGGTGATCTGGTCGTAGGCGATGCGGCCGTGGCGCGGGTGGTTGAACTCGCGCCGGCCGCCCTCGCGCTCGAACACGTCCTGCGAGGCCCAGAAGCGCGCGAACTCGTCGCTCGCGGCGATCAGCGAGTCGATCAGCGCCCGCGTGGGCGCGTCGTTCAGGTGGCGGATGGAGTCGGCGCGGAACTCGGCGGCAAGGCGCCGCGCGCGCGTGTCCCAGTCGACGATCAGCTCGCGCCCGAGCGGCCCCGTGAACGTGAAGCGCAGCAGGTTGCGGTCGTGCTCGCCGTCGAGCCAGCCCGTGAAGAGATCCGCCGCATGCGCGTTCCAGGCGAGCGCGGTCCACTGGCGGTCAAGCACGTAGGCGGGGGCGTCCACGAGCTTCACCGTTTGCAGCAGCGTGGCGGGCGCGTCCGCGGCGGTGGCCGGGTCGGGCTCGGCGGGGTCGCGCTGCGCGGCCAGTTCGAACAGATAGGCGCGCTCGGCGCGCGAGAGCCGCAGCGCGACGGCGATGCGCGCGAGCGCGTCCGCCGAAGCGGAAACGGGGCGGCCCTGCTCGATCCACGTGTACCAGGTCGGGCTCACGCCGCACAACTGCGCGACTTCCTCGCGGCGCAGACCCGGCGTGCGGCGGCGCGGGCCCGGCGGCAGGCCGACCTCCGCTGGCGAAAGACGCTCGCGATGGGCGCGGATGAATTCGCCCAGCGCTCGGGCGGGTGTCGCGTCGAGGGTTTTGCCGGCGGAGGCGGGCGATCCCGAGGATGGCGTGTCGAGGCTCATTTGGCGTGGGGCTGGTGGCGGCGATACCAGAATAATCGCTTAACTTGTACTGGTACAAAACGGCCTCTATTGTAGCGTCTGACGCGGCGACGGGCCGCCACGTCAGCCAGCCCGGAGATTGCAGAACCCGCGGCGCGCAGCGCTCGTCGCTTCGCGCCCCACATAACGCACCGCATAAAAACCCGCAAAAGGAGCATGCGATGAAGCATCACGATCAGGTCGCCGACGCGTTCGGCTCGACCGCCGCCGCCTACCTCACGAGCCAGGTCCACGCAAGCGGCGCGGATCTGGAGAACCTCGCCGCGACCTTCGCGGCCACCTGCGGCAATGCGACGGTGCTGGACGTGGGCTGCGGCGCGGGCCACGCGAGCTTCGCCGTGGCGCCGCACGTGCGCGAAGTCGTGGCCTGCGACATCGCCCCGCAGATGCTCGCCACGGTCGAAGCCGCCGCGAAGGAGCGTGGCTTGACGACGGTGCGCACGCAGCAGGGCGCGGCGGAAACGCTGCCGTTCGCCGACGCGAGCTTCAACTGGGCCGTGAGCCGCATGAGCGCGCACCACTGGCGCGACGTGCCGCGTGCGCTTGCCGAGGTGCACCGCGTGCTCAAGCCGGGCGGCCGGCTGAAGTTCATCGACATCGCGGGCATCGACGATGCGCTTTACGACACGCATATTCAGGCGATCGAACTGTTGCGCGACGCGTCGCACATTCGCGACTACCGCGCCGACGAGTGGCTCGCGATGCTCGACGCCGCCGGTTTCGACGCGAAAGTGAGCGAGCGCTGGCGCATCGCGCTTGACTTCGATTCGTGGGTGACGCGCATGCGTACCCCACCGGAGCGCGTGACGGCGATCCGCTCGATGTGGGAGCGCGCGCCTGATGAAGTGCGGCAATACTTCGATGTGCAGAGCGATTTGTCGTTCAAGCTCGACGCACTGATGATCGAGGCGACGCGGCGCGATTGAAGCGAGCGTTAGGCAACAAAAAAACGGCGTCGTGACCGCGAGGGCACGACGCCGTTTGCACACGGGCACAGCCCGAACGCTCAACCCGTGTTGCGCAACCCCGCCGCAATCCCGTTGATCGTCAGATGAATACCGCGCCGCACGCGCGGGCTCGGATCGCCGGCGCGATAGCGCTTGATTAGTTCCACCTGCAAGTGATTCAAAGGATCCAGATACGGGAAGCGGTTCTTGATCGAACGCGCGAGCAGCGGGTTATCGGCGAGCCGTTCAGCGGCGCCCGTGATCTCGCCGAGCACCTTCGTCGTGCGCTCCCATTCGGCCACGATGCGTTCGAACACGAGCTTGCGCAGCTTCTTGTCCGCGACGAGTTGCGCGTAGCGCGAGGCCACCGCGAGGTCGGTCTTCGCGAGCGTCATGTCCATGTTCGAGAGCAGGTTCGAGAAGAACGGCCAGGTCTTGTACATCTTCTTGAACATCGCCAGACGGCGCGTGCGCTCGGCGTCGCTGCCCGCATCGTCGAGATACGAAGCCACCGCGCTGCCGAAGCCGTACCAGCCCGTGAGCAGCAAGCGGCACTGGCCCCACGAGAAGCCCCAGGGAATCGCGCGCAGATCGTCGATCTTGCGGTTCTTCGGGTCTTGCAGCTTGCGCGAGGCCGGGCGGCTGCCGATATTCAGTTCCGCGATTTCCGTGATCGGCGTGGAGGCGAAGAAGTAGTCGGTGAAGCCAGGCGTCTCGTAGACGAGCGAGCGGTACGCAGCCATCGCAGCGTCGGAGAGCGTTTGCATCGTCTCTTCGAATGCGGGCAGTTGATCGGGGGCGCTGCTTGCCCCGCCCATCGGCAGCAGCGTCGCTTCGAGCGTCGCGGCGATTACCGTTTCGAGGTTGCGGCGGCCGATCTCCGGATTGCCGAACTTGCTCGCGATGACTTCGCCCTGCTCGGTCAGGCGGATCTGTCCTTCCACCGTGCCCGGCGGCTGCGAGAGGATCGCGTTGTAGGTCGGGCCGCCTCCGCGGCCCACCGTGCCGCCGCGGCCGTGGAACAGACGCAGCGTGATGCCGCGCTGCTTGTACAGCGCGACGAGCGCCAGCTCCGCGCGGTACAGCTCCCAGTTCGAGGTGAGGAAGCCGCCGTCCTTGTTGCTGTCCGAGTAGCCGAGCATGATTTCCTGCTCGTTGCCCTGGTTCTCGACAATGCCGTCGATGCCCGGCAGCGCGAGCAGGTCGCGCATGATGCCCGGCGCGTGGCGCAAGTCGGGAATCGTCTCGAAGAGCGGGATCACCATCAGCGCAGCCTTCGCGGGGTCTTCCGCGTGGCCGAGGCGCCCGCTCATGAGGCCGGTTTCCTTCTGCAGCAGCATCACTTCGAGCAGGTCGGAAACTGTTTCGGTGTGCGAGATGATGTAGTTGCGCACCGCGCGCGCGCCGAACTTCTCGCGTGTCACGCGCGCCATTTCCAGCACGCCCAGCTCGCTCTTCACGAGGTCGGAATAGTCGAGGTACGGCGAGCGCAGCGTGCGCGGATCGGCGAGCTGCGCGAGCAATACGATCTGCTTGTCTTCTTCGGAAAGCGCTGCGTAGTCGGCTTCGACACCGGCGCGCGCGAGCAGCTCCGTAATCACGGCTTCGTGGATGTCCGAACTCTGGCGCAGATCGATCGACGCGAGATGGAAGCCGAACACGTCGACGGCGCGCATGAGCGGTGCAAGGCGCGTGGTTGCGAGCGACGCGCCGTGATGCTCGGCGAGCGACTCCATCAGGATATGCAGGTCGCGCGCGAACTCGTCTGCGTCGGCATAGGGCTTGGCGCGCACGGGCGCGGCGTTGCGGCCGGCGCTGCGCACGGCCACCACGCCTTCGCCCAGGCGCACGCGCGCGCTTGCGGCGAGGCGCGTATACACGCCGATCAGCGCGCGGCGATACGGCTCGTCCACGCGGTGCGGCGACTGGTCGGGCGAGGCTTCGGCCAGCGCCTTCAGTTCAACGCTCGCGCCCGCAAGCAGGTTCGATACCGAAAGCTCGGCGCCCAGACGGTGCACTTCGTCGAGGTAGTGCTGCAGGATCACCTGCGCCTGGCGCTCGCTCGCTTCTTCGAGCGTGGCGGCGGAGACGTTCGGGTTGCCGTCGCGGTCGCCGCCAATCCAGCTGCCCATCTGGAGGAACGCGGGCAGGCGCGCCGAGAGGCCGTGTTCCTTCAACTGCGTTTCGATCTCGCTGTAGAGCGCCGGGATCTCGGTGAGGAAGGTCGTGTGGTAATACGAAAGCGCGTTTTCGATTTCGTCGCCCACGGTCAGGCGCGAGTCGCGCAGCATGCGCGTTTGCCAGAGCGAGGTCACGCGCGCGCGCAAGAGCGACTCGTTGTGCTCGAGCTCGCGATGCGTGAGCGGCTGGTCGCGTTCGGCGAGCAGGCGCGCAATGTCGTGCTGCGAATCGAGCGTGCTCTTGCGCTGCACTTCCGTGGGGTGCGCGGTGAGCACGGGGACGATCAGCGCGTCGTTGAAGAACTGCTGGAGCACCGGCGTCGCGGCCGCACCCGCAAGCGCCAGACGTTCGAGCGAATGCGCGATGGTGCCCGCCTGCGGCGCGGAGCCCGCGAGGTCGTGAATGCGGCGGCGGCGGTTGCGGTGGCGATCTTCAGCGATGTTCGCGAGATGCGAGAAGTAGCTGAACGCGCGCACGACGCTCACAGTCTGCTCGGGCGAGAGCGCGCGCAGTTGCTTTTCCAGTGCGAGCGCGTCGGCGTTGTCGTCTTCGCGGCGAAAGCGCACGGCGGTCTGACGAATGCTTTCCACGACGTCGAACACGGCGTCGCCTTCCTGCTCGCGCAGCACTTCGCCGAGCAGGCGGCCCAGGTACCGGATGTCTTCGAAGAGCGGCTGGTCCTTGTCGTCGCGCGCGCGGCCATTGCGCGAAGCGCCGGCGAGCGCTTTCGGAGCCTTCGCCGCCTGCGTGGCCTTCGTCACTTTCGCGGCCTTCGGCGTCTTCGCCGCCTTTGCTGCCTTGACAGCCTCGGCGGCGTGTTTGGTCTGGGCCGCCGGTTTGGTCGTCGTGGATTTCGTGGTCTTCGCGGTCTTCGTCGTTTTCGCCGGTTTCGTGGACGGCGTGGCCGATGCGGCCTTCGAAGTTGCGTTCTGCGATGCGTTGTTGCGGCGCTCTGCGCGCGCCGAGCCTGAAGACTTCACGATGTTTTCCTTGAGGCTTGCCAGGATATGGGCAGGTTAGTCGGAGAACTGCCAACTGCATGGCCGCGACGCGTGCCGGGCCGTCTACTGCGGGTGCAACCTGGAGAGGGTGGAAGGTGCCACCCTGTGCGAGCCGTGCGGACAGTGCAGAGGCGGCGCGGGTCGCCAATGGCGGCGCGCCGGGAGCAGGCCTTGCTGGAGAGTGCGCCGCTGCGAAGGCGCGCGCAAGCCGAAGCGGCGCCGCGGCGATGGCCGGGGCCGCACACGTGCCCGACGCGCGCCAGTCACGCGGCCTCTTCGGGCCGCCGTGCGCATGACGTATCGCCAGTGGCCGGGCTCGCAGCGCATTGCGTACCGAATTGCCTACGATGGGTACAGTAGGCGCTGCTACAACGCCAGAGTCTCTTCCTTGCCGCCGCCCGCGCCTTGTCAGCCTGTCCCTGCGGGGAGGCGGTAAAAAGGGCGCGTGCTAACATTGCCTGTTATCCGATCCTGCTTTTCATCCCGTCATTCGATGTACTTGCCATGAACTCCGAGACGTTATCCGCGCCCATGCCCCGCACCCTGGTGATCGCTTCGCGGGAGAGCCGCCTCGCGATGTGGCAGGCAGAGCATGTGCAAGCTGCGCTGCACAAATTATATCCAGCCTGCGACGTGAAAATTGTTGGAATGACGACACGCGGCGATCAAATTCTCGACCGCACGCTCTCGAAGGTGGGCGGCAAGGGTCTGTTCGTGAAGGAACTGGAGCAGGCGCTGGCCGAGGGCCGTGCCGATCTCGCCGTGCACTCGCTCAAGGACGTGCCGATGGAGCTGCCCGAAGGCTTCACGCTCGCGGCCATCATGGAGCGCGAGGATCCGCGCGACGCATTCGTCTCCAACGACTACGACTCGCTCGCCGCGTTGCCGGCGGGCAGCGTAGTGGGCACGTCCAGCCTGCGCCGCGAGTCGATGATCCGCGCGCGCTATCCGTATCTCGACGTGAAGCCGTTGCGTGGCAATCTCGACACGCGCCTCGCCAAGCTCGACCGCGGCGATTATGCGGCCATCATTCTCGCGGCCGCGGGCTTGAAGCGCCTTGGCCTCGGCGCGCGTATCCGCGCGCTCATCGAGCCTAAGGACAGCCTGCCGGCGGCGGGCCAGGGCGCGCTCGGCATCGAAATCCGCGCCGATCGCGCCGATATCGCCGCGTGGCTCGCGCCGCTGCACGACGACGCCACCGCGAAGGCCGTCGAAGCCGAGCGCATGGTTTCGCGCGCGCTGGGCGGCAGCTGCACAGTGCCGCTCGCGGCCTACGCGCAGTGGCACGACGGCAAGCTTGCGCTGCGCGGCACGATCGCCACGCCCGACGCGAGCCGCGTGCTCGCCGCGCAGGAGTCCACCGCGGCGTCCACGGTCGACGATGCCGTAGCGCTAGGCCGTCGCGTTGCCGACGACCTCATCGCCCAGGGCGCGCTCGAGATCGTGCGCGCACTTGCGGACGCGGCCCAGGCCGCCGATGGTCCGAATGCGGCGCCCGCAAAGGGCGCCACCACGATTAACCCAACCGGCGCGGGCGAAGGCCCGGCCTCCAGATGATGGCCGGCCCCTGGCAACCGCGCGGCAACGCCGGCCAGCCCGACGAGTGGGGCGGCCCGGGCGACGCCTCCGCAGGCGCGAAACGCGCGTCACCGGCAGGCGGCAACGCTGGCGGCACGCCATTCACCGTCGTCATTACCCGGCCGGCCGGTCAGTCGGATGGTCTCGCCGGGCAACTCGCGCAGCACGGCATGCGCACGCTCGACTTCCCGCTCATCGCGATTGCGCCCGTGACCGACGAAGCGCCGCTGCGCGCCGCGCTCGGTGCGCTGGAGCGCTATGCGCTCGTCGTGTTCGTTTCGCCGAACGCCGTCGATCGCGCGTTCGCGTGCTATGCCTCGGTGTCCTCGATCTGGCCGCCCGCGTTGCCCGTGGCCGTGGTCGGCCCGGCGAGCGTCGCCGCGCTCGAGCGGCACGGCGTGGCGGCACCCGAGCATCGTGTGGTGAGTCCTTCGGGCGCGGGGGAGGAAGAGCCCGCGCGCTTCGATTCGGAGTCGCTTTACGCGGCGCTCGAAAAGACCTTCGGCGTGGACGCCTTTGCGGGCAAGCGCGTCCTGATCGTGCGCGGCGACGGCGGCCGCGAGTGGCTCGCCGAGCGTCTGCGCGAAGCGGGCGCCGAGGTGGAGACCGTGGCGGCCTATCGCCGCGTCGTGCCCGAGCCGCCCATCGCCGTCTGGACACAGGTGCACGCGCTCCTCGAAGGCGCGCCGCACGCGTGGCTCGTCACGAGCTCCGAGGGCGTGCGCAACCTCGACGAACTCGCGCGCGAGCACCTCACGGCGGGCGAGATCGCCGAGCTGCATCACGCGCCGCTCGTCGCGCCCCACCCGCGGATCGCCGAGACGGCGCGCTCAATGGGTTTTGATAGGATTACGGTGTCCGGCGCGGGCGACGAACGCATCGTCGAGACGCTGCTAGGCCTCGCTTCTTCCGTTGTTCAACCGGTTCAGAACACTCCGGCCCAAGCGCCGCCCAACCCACGCATGACAGATTCGAACAACTCAACCAGCACAGCAAACCAGGGCGCCGTCACCACGGGCGCGGCGGTTTCCAGCAGCGCGCCGGCTTCGGGCAGCGCGTCGGCGCGGCCTTCGTATGCGTCGTCGGGCGCGGGGTCTTCCGCGCCGCTGACCCCGCCGCCGGGCTCGGGCAACGGGCGTCGCGGCGCAGGCTCGGCGCTGCTGTGGCTCGTCGTGGTGCTGGTCGCGGCGGGCTCGGGCGCGGGCGGCTATCTTCTCAATCGCAAGGTCGACAACCTCGGCATGCAGGCCATTCAACGCCAGCAGGCAAGCGAGCAGCAGACCGCCGCGCTGCGCGCGCGCGCCGACCAGGTCGCGGCAGGCTCGCAGCAGATCGACAAGCAGATCGCCCAGCTCGAAGGCAAGATCGCCGACGCGCAGAATTCGCAGCAGGCGCTCGCGCAGCAATACGCCGATCTTTCGAAGAGCCGCGACGACTGGACGCTCGCCGAAGTCGGCCAGATGCTGTCGAGCGCGAGCGAACAGCTCCAGCTCACGGGCAACACGCAGCTCGCGCTCTTCGCGCTGCAAAGCGCCGACACGCGCCTCGCCGCCTCGGACAACGCGCAGGCCATCGCGGTGCGCAAGGCGATCGCGCAGGACATCGACAAGCTCAAGGCCGCGCCGTCCACGGACCTCACAGGTCTCGCCATCAAGCTCGACACCGCGCTTGGCCAGATCGACGCGCTGCCGCTTTCGGGTGAGGCGCTCGTCGCGCATACGAAGCCGGAGGCTGCGCAGCCCGCCGATATCGCTCAGGTTGCCGCCGCGACCAACCAGCCGAAATGGAAGGTATGGATCGACACGTTCGTCGACGGCGTGGGCAAGCAGATCACGAGCCTCGTGCAGGTGCGCCGCATCGACAACGCGGACGCCATGCTGGTTTCGCCCGATCAAGGCTATTTCGTGCGTCAGAACCTGAAGCTGCGTTTGCTGTCGGCGCGCCTCTCGCTACTCTCGCGCAACCAGGAAACGCTCAAGTCCGACCTCGCGGCCGCCGACGCCACGCTCGCCCGCTACTTCGACGGCGCATCGAAAGACACGCAAACCGTGCGCGAGTTGCTCAAGGAAGTGAACGAAGGCTCGGCCGCTGTCGCGCTGCCCACGCTCGACACGAGCCTGAAGGCGATCCAGCAATACCGGAGCCGGGGGTAAGACATGGCGATCCGTGGACTCCTCTGGCTCGCGCTTCTCTTCGCGATTGCCGTCGCGCTCGCAACCGTCGGGCGCTTCGACACCGGACAGGTGCTGCTCGTCTATCCGCCGTATCGCGTGGACGTCTCGCTCAACCTGTTCGTGGTCGGCATCGTGGTGGCGTTTCTGCTGCTTTACGCGATCCTGCGTTTCGCTCGCAATATCGTGACGATGCCGCGCCGTGTGGGCGCCTACCGCGCGCGCATGCGTGCCGAGAAGGCGAACTCGGCGCTGCGCGACGCCGTGGGCAATCTTTACGCGGGCCGCTTCTCGCGCGCCGAGAAAGCCGCGCGCGATTCGCTCGCCGACGCGAAGAATACGAGCGCCGCGGGCCTGATCGCCGCGACGGCCGCGCATCGTCTGCATGAATACGCGCGTCGCGACGAATGGCTCACCCAGGTCGACGACCCCGACCTCCAGGAAGCGCGCCTCATGGCGACCGCCGACATGCGCGCCGACGGCCGCGACGCCGATGGCGCGCTCGCCGCGCTCACCGAAATGCGCACGCAGGGCGGCCGCCGCATCCACGCGCAACAGATCGCGCTGCGCGCGCAGCAGCAGCTCAAGAACTGGAGCGAAGTGCTCAAGCTCGTGAAGACGCTGGAAAAGCGCGAGGCGTTGCACCCGGCCGTGGCCGTGCGCCTGCGCCAGCTCGCGGCGGAAAATCTGCTGCGCGACCGCCGTCACAACGCCGACGCGCTGCTCGAGCTGTGGCAGTCGCTCTCGAACGTCGAGCGTCACTCGCCGCGTCTCGCCGACTGCGCCGCCGAACTGCTGATCGCGCTCGATCGCCAGGCCGATGCACGCAAGATCGTCGAGGAAGCGCTCGCGCAGAACTGGGACGCGCGCTTGCTGCGCCGCTATCCGGACACCGCGGGCAGCGACGCGCTGCCGCTCATCCAGAAGGCCGAGGCGTGGCGCAAGGAGCGCCCGGAGGACGGCGACCTGCTGTTCGCGCTGGGCCGCCTGTGCCTGAAGCAGCAACTGTGGGGCAAGGCGCAGTCGTTCCTCGAAGCCGCGCTCAAGTCCGCCGACGCGACGCATAACGAGCCCCTCAAGATCCGCTCGCATCGCGCACTCGCGCGCCTGCACGAGCAACTCGGTGATGGCGAGAAGGCGGCTTCGCACTATCGCGAAAGTGCACTGTCGATGAACGTGGTTTAAAGAAGCCCCCCACGAATCTGAAGCCGCAACGAAAACGGCCGCCTGCAAAACAGGCGGCCGTTTCTTTTTGGTGAAGCCGTAATGCGTTTAGCGGTTCACGAGCTTGGCCGGCGCCGAAAGCGCAAGCAAACCGCCCAGGATCATAAACGCCGCGAGCATGTACATGCCCGAATCGTTGGCCGAGGTGGCCTGCTTGAGCCAGCCCACCGCATACGGGCTCAGGAAGCCCGCGAGATTGCCGATCGAGTTGATGAGCGCGATGCCGGCCGCCGCGCCCGTGCCCGCGAGCCAGGACGTGGGCAGGCTCCAGAACAGCGGCAGCGTGGTGAGAATGCCCATGGTCGCGATGGTGAGCGCCGTCATGGCGAGCGTGGTGTCGTGCGCCCACGTGACCGAAAGCACGAGGCCGAGCGCGCCGATGGCGGCCGGCACGGCGATGTGCCAGCGGCGCTCGCGCGTGCGGTCGGCGCTCTTGGCCACCAGCACCATGCCGACCACGGCCGCTGCGAACGGAATCGCCGAAAGCAGGCCGATGGTGAGCGCGTCTTTCACGCCCGTCGCCTTGATGATGGTGGGCAGCCAGAAGCTCACGCCGTAGAGGCCCATCACGAACGAGAAGTAGGTGAAGCTCATCACCAGCACGCGCGCGCTCGTGAGCACGGTCATGAGCGGCGGGTCTTCCTTGGTGGCGTCCTCGAGTGCGATGTTGCGTTCGAGCAGCGCGCGCTCTTCTTCCGTGAGCCACTTCGCTCGGCCGATGCGGTCGTCGAGCACGAAGAACACCAGCACGCCGACGATCACCGAAGGCAGCCCTTCGAGCAGGAAAAGCCACTGCCAGCCTTGCCAGCCGTTCGCCCCGTCGAAGGACTTGAGAATCCAGCCCGACACCGGGCCGCCGATCACGCCCGAGAGCGCGATGGCCGTCATGAACCACGTGGTCATGCGCCCGCGGCGGTGCGCCGGATACCAGTAGGTGAGATAGAGGATGATGCCGGGGAAGAAGCCCGCCTCGCACAGGCCGAGCAGAAAGCGCATCACGTAGAACATGGTCGGCGTGGTGACGAACATCGTCAGGATGGAGACGAGGCCCCACGTGACCATGATGCGCGCGATCCACACGCGCGCGCCCACGCGATGCAGGATGATATTGCTTGGCACTTCGAACAGAAAGTAGCCGACGAAGAAAATGCCTGCGCCGAAGCCATAAACCGCATCGGAGAGATTGAGCGCCGAACTCATCTGCAGCTTGGCGAAGCCCACGTTGACGCGGTCCAGATACGCGACCACGTAACACAGCATGAGGAGCGGAATGAGGCGCCACGCGACTTTGCGATACGTGGCTTCTTCGAAGGCGGAGGGCGGGGCGTCCGCTCCCGCTTGCGGCAGATGATTCGCTGGACTAGCCATGGTGTCTCCTAAGCGATCTTGCTCGTTGGCGTGTTTGTTGTATTGCCGCCTTGATATGGCGGGTATTCGACGCGAAAGCACGATCATTCTATACGCGCCGCCGTGGCGCGACGGCGCGTCAATGTCGGGGAAAACACCGATCGGTCAGCGACCTGGCGCAGCGAGACCCAGCTACACGCAGCGCCCGCCATCCACTTCGATGCAGGTGCCGGTGATGAACGCCGCCTCATCCGAGGCGAGATAGAGACACGCATTGGCCACGTCCTGCGGCGTGGAAAAGCGCCCGAGTGGAATGGTCGCGATGAAGCGCTGGCGGTTCTCGGGCGTGTCGGGCACGCCCATGAACTCCGCCGTGAGCCCCGTATCGCCGATCACCGGATTCACGCAGTTCACGCGGATCTGGTCGGGGCCCAGCTCGGCGGCGAGCGCTTTGCTGGCCACGATCATCGCGCCCTTGCTGCCGTTGTACCAGACGAGCCCAGGCCGGGGCCGGATGCCGGCCGTCGATGCGATATTGACGAACGCGCCGCCGCCGCGCTCGCGAAAATGCGGCACGAACGCGCGCACGCTCCAGTAGAGGCCCTTCACATTGACGGCGTACACGCGGTCGAACTCCGCTTCGCTCACTTCGAGCACGGGCTTGTTGCGATGCGTGGTGCCCGCGTTGTTGACGACGATCTGCACGCTGCCGAAGTCGTCGATTGCCGCTTCGCGCAGCGCCTGCCAGTCGGCTTCGCGCGTGATGTCGCCTTGCACGGCGATGGCCTTGCCGCCCGCGAGCGCGATCTCGCTCGCCACGCGCTCGGCGGCGTCACCGTTCAGATCGTTGATGACGACGTTCGCGCCTTCGCGCGCATAGGTCCTGGCGATCCCTTCGCCGAAGCCCGAGCCGCCGCCGGTCACGACGGCCGTCTTGCCTTTGAGTCGCATGGTGTCTCCGTTTATGTTTATCGACATGATTCAGCCGTGCCGAATCGCGATGGTCTTGAGCACCGTGAAGCCATAGAGCGCCTCGAAGCCTTTTTCGCGTCCGTGCCCGGAATGCCGCGTGCCGCCGAACGGCAATTCGACGCCGCCGCCCGCGCCGTAGTTGTTGACGAACACCTGGCCCGCGCGCACGCGCCGGGCGAGACGCATCTGGCGCGCGCCGTCGCGCGTCCAGATGCCGGCGACCAGGCCATAAGGCGTGCCGTTGGCGAGCGCGAGTGCTTCTTCCTCGCTCTCGAAGGGCATGGCCGCGAGCACCGGGCCGAACACTTCCTCCTGAGCGAGGCGGCTTTGCGGCGGCACGTCGCGCAGGAGCGTCGGGACTTCGTAGAAGCCGCCGCTGGGCGTATCGGCTTCGAGCCTGCCGCTCGCCACCGTGGCGATGCGGTTCGCGGCCGCTTCGTCGAGAAAGCCGCGCACGCGCTGGCGCTGCTTCTCGTTGATGAGGGGCCCGCAGTCGAGATCGGCAATGGCCGGGCCCACGCGCAACTTGCCAAACGAAGCGGCGAGCCGTTCGATGAGCGGTTCGTAGGCGCTGCGCTCGATCAGCACGCGGCTGCCCGCCGAACAGGTCTGCCCCGCGTTCTGCACGATCGCGGCGACGAGCACGGGCAGCGCGGCGTCGAAGTCGGCATCGGCGAAGACGATTTGCGGCGATTTGCCGCCCAGTTCGAGCGTGACGGGCACGTGGTGTTCGGCGGCCATCTGCGCGACGAGCTTGCCCGTTTGCGGCGAGCCCGTGAACGAGATGTGGTCGATGCCGGGATGCGCGCAGAGCGCTGCGCCCGCCTCATGTCCAAGCCCGGTGACGATGTTGAGCGCACCGGCGGGCAGACCGGCTTCGCGCGCCAGTTCGGCCACGCGCAGCAGCGACACGCAGGCGTCCTCGGCGGGCTTCACCACGCACGCGTTGCCGGTGGCGAGCGCCGCACCCACGCTGCGGCCGAAGATCTGCATGGGGTAGTTCCAGGGCACGATGTGGCCCGTCACCCCGTGCGGCTCGCGCACCGTGAGCACCGTGTAACCGGCCTGGTAGGGCAGCGTTTCGCCGTGCAGCTTGTCGGCGGCGCCTGCGTAGAACTCGAAATAGCGCGCGAGCGCGGCGGCGTCGGCGCGCGCCTGTTTGAGCGGCTTGCCGGTGTCGCGCGCTTCGAGTTGCGCGAGTGCTTCCTTGTGCTGGCCGACCAGGCCCGAGAGCGCGAACAGCAGTCGCCCGCGCTCAGAAGCGCTCAGTGCGCCCCAGGCGCCCTTGAAGGCTTTGCGTGCGGCCGTGACGGCCGAGTCGATGTCGGTTGCATTGCCGCGTGCAAGCTGCGCGAAGGGCTCGCCGGTGGAGGGATCGATCGCGGCGAGCGTCTCGCCGCTGGCGGGCGATTGCCATTCGCCGCCGATGAAGTGCTTCGCTTCTTCCATGCATGCGCCTCGTAAATGGGGGTGAAACGAGGGAGGGAAACGCAAAACGGGAAACGTCGCCGAAGCGTGCCGCGGATCGCCCGATGGAGGGCCGCGCCGGCAGGTCGATTATCGCGCCAATCGCGGGCGCTACGCGCAGGAATTCAGCAGGCGCTTCATCTGCGTGCGGGAAAGCCCTGGGCCGAACCGCCGGCCGCCCTGGCCGATTGGCTATAATGGCGTCCATCCTCCAACGTCCGCGACGTTCGGTTCCGCGCCGTTTTTCCGCGCGAGCCGTCGATTTTTTCCCTTCTCAACAGAGAGCGCTCATGAGCTTTGCAAATGTCCCCGCCGGCAAGGATCTGCCGCAAGACTTCAACGTGATCATCGAGATTCCCGCGCAAAGCGATCCGGTGAAATACGAAGCCGACAAGGACCTGGGCCTGCTCGTCGTCGACCGTTTCGTCGGCACGGGCATGCGCTATCCGGTGAACTATGGCTTCATTCCGCAGACGCTCTCCGGCGACGGCGACCCGGTCGACGTGCTCGTGATCACGCCGTTCCCGCTGCTGGCAGGCTCCGTTGTGCGCTCGCGCGCGCTCGGCATGCTGCAGATGACCGACGAGTCGGGCGTCGACGCGAAGCTGATCGCGGTCCCGCACGACAAGGTCTGCCCGATGACGGCCAACCTCAAGTCGCTCGACGACGTGCCCGAGTACCTGAAGGACCAGATCAAGCACTTCTTCGAGAACTACAAGGCGCTCGAAAAGGGCAAGTGGGTCAAGGTCGAAGGTTGGGTCGGCATCGAAGCCGCCCACAAGGAAATCACGGACGGCGTGGCGAACTTCAAGAAGTAAATCGCGCGCTTCTGGTTTGATTGAAAACCGCACGGGCTTGCGAGGGCCGTGCGGTTTTTTCATGGGCGCCTGATTAACCCACTTCGGCTACGTCGCGCAGTTCGGGTCCGCGCAGGATGCCGAGGCGCGCGGGCCTGCCTACGGCGTAGCCCTGTGCGTAGTCCACGCCCATCGCGATCATCCAGTCCACGATGGCGGCGTCCTCCACGCACTCGGCGATCGTCAGCTTGCCCGCTGCGTGCGCGACCTGGTTGATCGAACGCACGATGGCCTGGTCCAGCGGACTGTCGATGATGCCGCGTATGAAGCTGCCGTCGATCTTCAGATAATCGACGTGCAGATGCTTGAGGTAGTTGAACGACGACATGCCCGCGCCGAAGTCGTCGAGCGCGAAGCGGCAGCCCTGCGCGCGCAGGCGTTCGATGAGGGTGATCGCCTCGTTCAGGTTCGTGATCGCGGCGGTTTCGGTGATCTCGAAGCACACGCGCTCGAACGGGATCGACCAGATGCGCTGCTGCTCCTCGATATAGTCGGCGAGCTGCTCGTCGCCGAGCGAGGCGCCCGAGAGGTTGATCGACCAGGTGCCGTAATCGTGCGTGCCTTCGGCAATCATCGCGAATGCGCTCGCGATCACCCAGCGGTCGATGGCCGGCATGAGGTCGAAGCGCTCGGCCGCGCCGATGAACGCGGAAGGCTCGACGAGCGCGCCCGAGTCGGACTGCATGCGCAACAACAGTTCGACGTGCGTGTCGTCGGCTGGCGACGCCTGTGCGAGCGAGAGAATCGTCTGGCCGAAGAGGCAGAACTGGCCGTTCTCGAGTGCCGCCTTGATGTCGGAGACCCACGCCATCTGCGCGTGCGTTTGCGAGAGTTCCTCGTCGTCATAGCGAAAGCGATGCACGCGGTTGCGGCCTTTCTTCTTCGCCATGTAGCACGCCACGTCCGCGGCCTTCATCACCTCCTTCACGGAAACGAGACACGCTGCGTCGCCGACCAGCCCGATACTCACGCTCGTCTGCACGATGCGCCCGGCGCCCGTGAAGCGGATCGCGGCAATGCCCGCGCGCAGGTTCTCCGCGAGCAGCGATGCGTGCGCCGCCGTGCAATGCGGCAGCACGACGCCGAATTCGTCGCCGCCCAGGCGCGCAATGATGTCGTCGCCGCGCAATTCGCTCTTGAGCACGCGGCAGACCTGGCGGATCAGCTCGTCGCCGGTCGAGTGGCCGCAGGTGTCGTTGACGACCTTGAACTGGTCGAGGTCGAGAAACATGACCGCGTGACCAGGCTGTCCGGGCGGTGCGCTCGTGCTGTCGTCGAGCAACGCGGCCAGGCGCCGCTCGAACTCGCGGCGGTTGTAGATGTCGGTGAGCTCGTCGTGGGTCGCCTGGTAGGCGAGGCGGGCGGCATGCTCGCGCAGTGCGCTCACATCGTAGAGCACGATGACGGTGCCGATCACGCGGCGTTGCGCGTCGCGCAGCTTCGACACCGAGTAGTCGACCGCGAGACGCGAGCCGTTCGGGCGCAGCACGTGGAGACTCGCGCCGCCTGCGTTGCCCGTCACCTGTGAATTCATCAGGATGTCGAAGCGCTGCGGTTCGTGCGCGTCGTTGCGCAGGTCGCAGATCGTATCGAACGGTTGCGCGAGCATCTCGGCGGCCGCGCGGCCGAGCATCCGTTCGGCCACGGCGTTGCAGTAGGTCACGCACGCGTGTTCGTCGGTGCGGATCACGGCTTCGCCGATCGAGGCCAGTGTGACCTCCGCCAGTTCGCGTTCGGTATAGGCCTTCGCTTCGGCCGTCCTCAGCTCGGAAATGTCGAACAGGCAACCGACCATGCGCACGGCGCGCCCGCGCGCGTCGCGTACCGCCTGGCCGCGCGCGCGGCACCAGCAGTAGCTGCCCGCGAGCGTGCGCAGACGAAACTCCACATCGAAAGTCGTAGCGCGCGCAAGGTGTTGGCGCAGCGCGTGGCGCACGAGCGTGAGGTCTTCCGGGTGGACGAGCTGGGTGAGGCCCGTGTCGCTTTCGAAGCGCGTGCCCACGTCGTAGCCGAGCTGCTCGTAGAGCCAGTTCGAGAAGTAGCATTGCCGGCTGCCGACCTCCCAGTCCCAGAGTCCGGCGTTGATGCCTTCAAAGCCTAGCGTGAGGCGCTCCTCGTTCTTGCGCACTTCGGCTTCCAGGCGGTCGCTGCGCGCGAGCGCGCGGCGGATGAATTGCGAGAACACGCCGAGCAGCACGATCGCGGAGGCGGCGAGCGCGAGCGTGAGGAGCGAGCGCGTGGCGCGCGCTGCGTCGTCGAGCGAACGGGAGAAACCGCTTTCGATGGGCGCGAGCCTGCTGTCGATCTCGCGCAGCTCGCGCACGAGGTTCGCGGACTCCGGCGCGTGCAGTTTGCCCGCCTGCACGAGCGCGTGCAGGCGTTCGCCCGTATCGGCGAGACGCAGAATATAGTCGTCGCCGATGTCCCAGAACGCCACGGCCGGGCGCATCCACGGCGTGTTTTTGAGCGTGCGGTAGCCCCAGGTCATGCCGTCGATGTCGGCGGGCGCGATGCGGCCCAGTTCGAAACCGTGCCGGATCGCCGCGGTGTCCGGCTGCGTGCGGTTCATCTCCAGCCTGGCCGCGCGGTCTCCGAGCGGCACGGCAATGCCGGCGAGGAACGTGCGGTAGTCCGCCTCGTCGCCAGTGCGCGCGTAGCGCTCCAGCGCGTGAACCGCGTCCTTCTGGCCCTTTGACCAGCTGCTTTCCCCCGCCACATACGCAAGCAGGATCGACATAATCGCGAGACTAGCCGCGGCGATCACCGCCATCACGGCAGCGAGCAGCCATAGCGGCAGCAGGACCGCGGTCGTGCGCCGCAATCCGTGCCAACCGGGGGCAAGCCGGCTCGTCTCCGTTCTAATGGGTCTCTGCATGCTTCACCGGTTCCTTCGGCTTGCAAGGTGAAATGAGAGCGCACGCCGGGGGCTAGGACCGGCGTCTTGTGCGGAATAACGGCGAGGGCTGCGGCGGCTTTAGGCTTTAGTCGGCGCGTTCGATGAAAAGAGCAAACGCTCGTTTGGCGAGACGTTTGCTCATCCTGGCGCTTCGGTTTCCGGGGCCGTTTCCAGG
>NZ_JAMBPR010000230.1 GCF_024206475.1 Paraburkholderia sp. CNPSo 3274 | reverse complement strand
GGAACGGTGTACGTCAGCCAGAAGCCAGGCGTCGATGCGAGCCGGCCGATGGATAGCTTGACGCCGATCTAGTTCTGTCACAAATCGGGAGACAGGGCAACCACCACCGGGTGCCAAGCCAAATTCAGGATGCTGGAACGCGTCGTGCTTGCCAAACCTGGTGCCCCTTCTTCCATCGCACTCGGGAGACCTGTCATGCAAACCGGACTCACCACCGGTTTTTCGCACGTCAAGCCGCAGGACACGTCAAGCCGCAGGACACGTCATTCCCGCGCGGTGGGCTGCGCGATTTCTTTGTCTATCGTGATCTGGAAATCGTCAGGGTCACAAGGTGGTCGCGCAACTTTTTAGGGCAAATCTTGCGCCGAAGTTGGGCGCGGGCTGGCACCGGCATGAGGCAGATTTTCATATCGTCAGTATGCTCAAAGACCGGGCGCGCTTCGTGTACGACGACAAGGAAACGCTTGTCGAAGCGGGCGATTGCGTGCATCAGGCGCTGTCCTCTTCGAACACGCGCCAGACATCGAGTACATCGAAATCGTGAGCCCTGCCGAATTCAAATCGGTAGACGTGAAAGCGCCGCGCCGGCGCCCTGGTAACTATAAAGCGGCAGCAAGCGACACCCTGACGCATACACAAGCTTGCCGCCGCACGTACAATTGATATGTCCGCCGACTGCTGTGGCGGGTCACGAAACCACGAACACGACCGGAGAAATTCATGCGAATCACGCTCCATCTCGGCACCTTCGACCGCCTTGACCCGAATGCCTATGCGATCCTTTGGCTCGACAACGACACCCACAAGTGGTCGCGCGAAGGTCATGCCGGCCTCCAATTTCCCGACTGGGGAAAGCTGCGGGTCGATGCGCGCGGCACGGTGGTGTGCGATCAGCATGATGCGCGCCC
>NZ_JAMBPR010000229.1 GCF_024206475.1 Paraburkholderia sp. CNPSo 3274 | reverse complement strand
GGTTTTTGTCAGGAAATGGGTTGCACCCATCCACGCCTTGATCGTGCCAAATGTATGCTCGACAGTCTGCCGTCGGATTCGCATCATCTCAGGGGCTTGGTCAAGTCGCGCCTGCATCTCGTCCAGAACAGCTTCGTGTTCCCAGCGTGCCACGCGGCGTTGAGGACCCGGTGTGCAGTCCTTTTTTAGCGAACATTGCTGGCAATTAGAACTCCAATACTTACTGAGTTTCAGGCCTCGCTCAACGGTCGAGAATCGCCAAGTGAGCCGCTCGCCTGCCGGACATCGATATTCGTTCGTCTTTGCGTCGTAAATGAAGTCTTCCTTGCCGAAGCGGCCATGAGCCGTAGCGCTCGATGTCACCGTCTTTGGAACGAACACGGTTATCCCAGCCTCATGACATGCGAGTATCTCTTCGCTCTTGTAGTAGCCGCGATCCGCTACTGCGGTGAGCTTGTCAACACCCATCTCTGTGCGGGCAAGCTTCGCCATCGACGTTAACTGATCACGGTCGATGCCGTCATTAGTCACTGCGTGCGCGACGATCAGATGGTGCTTTGTGTCAACCGCCGTCTGGACGTTGTAGCCGACGATGCCAGTTCCGCGCGTCTTCATCGAACGGGCATCCGGATCTGTGAGCGATATCTGTCCGTCGGGCGCCGCGTTGAGTTGAACCTCGATCTCCTTCAGACTGCGCATCTGCTCTTTCAAGGCCGCGATCTTCTCCTGCAGTCGCTCTGTCCTGGCCTTCGCGATCGCAGGCTCCTGACGATCCGCTGTGTCCATCGCCTCGAGATAGCGAGCGATACTTGACTCAATGTCGCGCATCCGTCGCTCGAGCTTGGCGCTCGTGAAGTTGCGGTCGCGGTGGTTCACCGCCTTGAACTTGCTGCCGTCGATCGCAACAATCGC
>NZ_JAMBPR010000228.1 GCF_024206475.1 Paraburkholderia sp. CNPSo 3274 | reverse complement strand
GTTGCGACCGAGGAACACAAGATTGCCATCGGGCAGGTAGCGGGCCAGATCGCCGGTGCGATACATGCGGGCATCGGAGTGATGGGAGAAGGGATCGGGGAGGAAGCGTTCGGCGGTCAGTTCTGGGCGGTTCAGATAGCCACGAGCCACGCCTGCGCCGCCGATATACAGTTCACCCACTGCGCCTAGCGGCACCGGTTGACCGTGGCTGTCTAGCAGGTAAATCCGAGTGTTCGAGATCGGTCGGCCAATAGACGGATCCAACCCTGGTACCATCCGACGTGTAGTCGACCAGATAGTCGTCTCGGTTGGTCCGTACATGTTCCAGAGGACTTGCACATGATCGAACATGCGTGCAGCGAGTGATGCAGGCAGTGCTTCGCCGCCGCAAAGCAACGTGAAAGATGCGTTGGGCCAGCGGTGATTCAACAGCGCGCTCCAGTGTGCCGGCGTGGCTTGAACGAACGTAACGGCTTCCTGTTCGATCGGTGCGAGAAGGCGCTCGGGGTCAATTGCGACATCGCGCGAAGCAAGCATCAGCCGTGCGCCGGACAGCAATGGCAAATATAGCTCTAACGCTGCGATATCGAACGATACCGATGTGAGATTGAGCACAGTATCATCCGCAGCGATGCCGGGCTCCGACGCCATCGCGCTGCATAGGTTGACCAGTGATACGTGTTCGACCATCACCCCCTTTGGGGCACCGGTGGAGCCGGAGGTGTAGATCACATAAGCGAGATGGCGTGAGGTCAGGCCCGGTATCTGAGGATTGGTCTCGGGTTGTACAGGAGCGTCGTTGGGGTCGATCAGGGTGTAACCGGCCAACGCCTGGCCCAGTACCTCCTTGCCCGCCTGATCGCTCAGGACGATGGCGGGCTGGGCATCGGAGAGTATGTGAGCGAGTCGCTCTCCCGGATAGGCGGGGTCGAGCGGCACATAG
>NZ_JAMBPR010000227.1 GCF_024206475.1 Paraburkholderia sp. CNPSo 3274 | reverse complement strand
GTTGCGACCGAGGAACACAAGATTGCCATCGGGCAGGTAGCGGGCCAGATCGCCGGTGCGATACATGCGGGCATCGGAGTGATGGGAGAAGGGATCGGGGAGGAAGCGTTCGGCGGTCAGTTCTGGGCGGTTCAGATAGCCACGAGCCACGCCTGCGCCGCCGATATACAGTTCACCCACTGCGCCTAGCGGCACCGGTTGACCGTGGCTGTCTAGCAGGTAAATCCGAGTGTTCGAGATCGGTCGGCCGATCGGGATTGGTTCGCTATGTTCGGCAGATTTTTTTATTTCGTATGCAACGCAGCCGACCGTTGTCTCGGTCGGTCCATAGTGGTTGAATATCCGTGTTTCCGGAGCATGGGTTTGCCATATTTCAATTTGCGCATGCCGTAAGGTTTCTCCCCCCACGACCAGAGTACAAATGCGCCCTGCCATCGCTTCGACCGGTAGTATCCCTCGAAGTGCCTCTAAATGGGATGGCGTGAGTTTGACCGGTGATAAATTGTTACCGTCAACAATGGCTTGACGCCAGTCGAGCTTGGAGTTGCCCTCAGAAGAGAGATATAGCCGACGCCCACAAATTAGCGCAGGATACAAGGCCGTGAGGCCCAAGTCAAAGCTGATAGAAGAAGAAAGCACAGAGCCGTGACCGTCAGCAACGCCAAATCGTTCAGCCGCATATGATGCATAATTAACGATGGAGCAATGTTCAATGCACACTCCCTTTGGGGCACCGGTGGAGCCGGAGGTGTAGATCACATAAGCGAGATGGCGTGAGGTCAGGCCCGGTATCTGAGGATTGGTCTCGGGTTGTACAGGAGCGTCGTTGGGGTCGATCAGGGTGTAACCGGCCAACGCCTGGCCCAGTACCTCCTTGCCCGCCTGATCGCTCAGGACGATGGCGGGCTGGGCATCGGAGAGTATGTGAGCGAGTCGCTCTCCCGGATAGGCGGGGTCGAGCGGCACATAG
>NZ_JAMBPR010000226.1 GCF_024206475.1 Paraburkholderia sp. CNPSo 3274 | reverse complement strand
TCCGCTTCGTACATCTCGGCGAACAGTCGATCCATCTTCGCCAGCGCTTCGTTCGCCATTACGCGGATCGAACGCAACGGATGCGACTTGGGGACGAAGTCGTCCAGCTTGCGCACGGAAAACAAACTCTCGGTGAAAGTGTCGGCGCCGCGCATGATCTCCAGTGGGTAAGTGGTGGTTCATCTATCAACGCTTCACGAACTCTGCGCGATGACATGTTTCAGCGGTACTTCAGCAACCTGTTAAGCGTCGTGGCAGTTCGAGCGACCCTCGCGGCCACTGCGGGACGCCTCAATGACGAGGATTCGTATTGTTGTGCAATGTTTCGCGTCGCCTTGCATCGGTGGCAAGACATCGTGTCACCATTAATGGTTTTTTTGGTGGCCGATTGCCAGCAGCGGATGCGGCAATCTGTGCCTCAGCCCTCTAAACTTTTCTGAGCCGGATGCAAAGAATGCAGGTAGCGCTCCCATTGGAGGAGGCGATTCTCCATGCCAGGCAAGTGGCAGCGAATCGTCGCGTGCTTGTCGCGCTTATTGGCCAAGCCGACACATGCTGGTGGGGTGGACATATCGACAACTGGCACCCGGATGAGACGTTGTTTTCGTCGGGCGCAGCACTGAAGGGATACAGAAAGCTTGTAGATCGCTTCAAGAAGGGCAAAACGGCCAAAGCGCACGTACTGATGTTTCACAATGACGGCTCGTGCGGTGCAGTGATGCTAGGTGTCGAATCAAAGTAAGAGACTCGAGGGGGAGTGTCTGAATTTTTGTGTGCAAGGCAGATAAAAGCCTGCCGTCTGGCAGGCTCATCAATTGCATTCTACAAATGATTTCTGGTGAAGCGATCCTCGTAGAGGATCGCGAACTGGTTCATCGCGGCTTTCCAGTCATGCGCGGCACGGCTCCAGTCAGCCGTGATATTGCGCAAGGCCAGCCAGAGCAGTTTGGTCGCGGCCTCGTCCGTCGGGAAGTGCCCACGCGTCTTGACGATCTTGCGT
>NZ_JAMBPR010000225.1 GCF_024206475.1 Paraburkholderia sp. CNPSo 3274 | reverse complement strand
CAGGTTGCTGAAGTACCGCTGAAACATGTCATCGCGCAGAGTTCGTGAAGCGTTGATAGATGAACCACCACTTACCCACTGGAGATCATGCGCGGCGCCGACACTTTCACCGAGAGTTTGTTTTCCGTGCGCAAGCTGGACGACTTCGTCCCCAAGTCGCATCCGTTGCGTTCGATCCGCGTAATGGCGAACGAAGCGCTGGCGAAGATGGATCGACTGTTCGCCGAGATGTACGAAGCGGACATAAAAGGTGGACGGCCGAGCATCGCGCCGGAGAAGTTGCTGCGAGCCATGCTAATCCAGGTGCTCTACAGCATTCGCTCGGAGCGCCAACTGATGGAGCAGGTGCAATACAACCTCTTGTTTCGCTGGTTCATCGGCCTGGCCATGGATGACGAGGTGTGGGTGCCCACGGTCTTTACGAAGAACCGCGAGCGTCTGATCAGACACGATGCGGTGATCGAATTTTTCAACGAGGTGGTGGCCATCGCCCAGAAGAAGTGCCTGCTCTCCGGTGAGCATTTCAGCGTGGACGGCACCCTGATCCGGGCGTGGGCTGGACACAAGAGCTTTGTACGCAAGAATGGGGACGATCAGGACAACGACGGCGGCGGCGCGGGCGACTTCAAGGGCGAGAAACGCAGCAACGAGACACATCAGTCGAGGACCGACCCGGATGCGCAGCTCTATCGCAAAGGCAAAACGGCCAGCGAATTGCGGTACATGGGTCATACGCTGACCGATAACCGGCACGGCTTGGTGGTCAATGCGCGCGTGACACGCGCCGACGGGCATGCCGAGCGTGAAGCGGCCAAGATCATGATCCACGACGCACAGCAAACGGTAGAGGATCCGAACGTAGAAATTACGTTGGGTGCGGACAAGGGCTACGATGCCCAGGAATTCATCGAGGCGTGCCAACAGATGAAGGTCATACCGCACGTTGCGCAAAACACCTCGGGGCGGCGTTCGGCAGTGCCCGATACGATTGCCTCGAGCG
>NZ_JAMBPR010000224.1 GCF_024206475.1 Paraburkholderia sp. CNPSo 3274 | reverse complement strand
CCCAAGCCGCCCGCAGACCATCATGCCTGGACGTGCCTGCCCAATCGCGTATCCCGATTGTTTCTTGCCCTCGCTTCGCTTCCCGCACTCGACACGCACAACCGGCGCCGCACCGATTCAATCCCCATAGCCACCGACAGCGGAGCGGCTTAGCTCAACGAATTTTTAGCGGAGCGGAAACGGCTTGTTCGCCGTGTCCCTAGTCAATTCATTGCGCCGCTTCCGCTCCGCTAAAAATCCTCTGGATTACCAGCCTTGCGTTACCCGCCGTCATAAGGCTCCGGCACCCATCGCCTCACACCGCTTCGGGCAGGCATTTGATACGACTGTCAAAGTTGATCAATAAGGCCTATGTCAAATTGCTCTGGAATCCTATTATTATCATGGCCATGTTCGAGCCCTCCCTTGGGCACTGTCAGGTTGCTGGAGATGTGGCGGTAGAATGAAGCGATGAAGAAGACGAAATCGCTTTATCACGGCCACATCTCCAGCAACCTGACAGTGCCCGTTTGACTACTCGTGCAGGGCCGCGGCGCTTGATCTGATAATCCGAGCCAGCGACTTTGAGAACAGCCGACACCGCGCGGAAAGCACGCGTGCAACATCAACGTCGTGGCGGTGTCGACAGAGTTCCGACCCGCTTGCCTGCAGCCATACGGAAGGGCCTGCTTCGCTGCGGCACGTTCATCCGCAGCCGACCGTTTGGCGCGTCACTTGACTTTGACGACGACCTTGCCCTTGGCGCGCCCCTGGGCAAGGTATTCAAGCGCTTCCTTTGCTTGTTCAAACGGAAACACCTTGTCAATCACCGGACGGATGCGTTCTGACTTAAGCAGTTCGCCAATTTCGGCGAGCTGGGCTCCATCGGGGCGCACGAAGAGAAATGAATAGGTTACATCCCGCTTCTTCGCAAGCCGCATGATCTTGCGGCTCATCAGCCCGAATACCAACCTCAGAATAAAGTTCAGCCCGCGGGCACGGGCGAACGCTGCGTCCAGTGGCCCG
>NZ_JAMBPR010000223.1 GCF_024206475.1 Paraburkholderia sp. CNPSo 3274 | reverse complement strand
CTAGTCCACTGCGTCATTGAATTGGCACCGGTCGAACCCGGCGCGATGGATCGTCATACTTCCACTTGATCGGCTTCGGGCTTTTGTTGTGCTCGCTGATATAGCGCATCAGTTTGCGATCCAGATCCTTCACCGAAGTGAAGATGCCGCGAGCGATCACATCGCGCTGGATGCGCGAGAACCAGTTCTCCACCTGGTTCAGCCACGACGAGTAGGTCGGCGTGAAGTGCAGGCGCACGTTGCGATGCGCGTCGAGGAAGTCGGCGACCCGCTGCGTCTTGTGGCTACTGACGTTGTCGCAGATCACATGGATTTTCCTGCGTTTTGGCTGGCTGGCGACAACATCGGTCAGGAAGGCCACGAACTGTTCGCTGGTGTGGCGCGCGGCCGTCTTGCCCAACACTTCGCCGGTGGCGGTGTTAAACGCCGCGAACAGGCTGAGCGTGCCATTGCGCTTGTACTCGAAGCCATGACTCTCGGCGCGCCCGCGCGACAGCGGCAGCATCCGGTCCTTGCGATCGAGTGCCTGGATCGCGGTTTTTTCGTCAACGCAGAACACCGCTGCGTGCGCCGGCGGATTCAGGTACAGCCCAATCACGTCCGCCGCCTTGGCCTCGAAGTCCGGGTCGTTGGAGACCATGTGCCGCTCCAGCTGCTGCGGCTTGATGCCGTGCTTGCGCCAGATACGCTGCACTGTCGAGACCGACACGTCGCCGAGTTCTGCCGCGAGCTTGTAGCTGCTCCAGTGTGTCGAGCCGTCGGCGGGTTTGTGCTTGAGGGTACGGTTGAGCACCCGCGCTTCCAGTCTGGCCGGCGGCTGCGTGGGCGCGCGCCCGGGATGCCGGGCGTACATGCCGGCCAACCGCTCGCTGAGGAAGCGCCCCGACCAGCGCGAGATGAAGCGCGAGTCACAGCAAAGTATGCGCATGATGCTGTCGCGCGATTCGCCGTCCTCGAGCATCAGGATCAACTTTGCGCGTCGCACGTCCGCTGCGCGTACCGTCCGGCTGCGCGCA
>NZ_JAMBPR010000222.1 GCF_024206475.1 Paraburkholderia sp. CNPSo 3274 | reverse complement strand
GAGCGGACCAAGCCGCACGTGAACGTGGGCACGATCGGTCACGTTGACCACGGCAAGACCACGCTGACGGCAGCGATCACGACGGTTCTGACCGCGAAGTTCGGCGGCGAGGCGAAGGCGTACGACCAGATCGACGCAGCGCCGGAAGAAAAGGCACGTGGTATTACCATCAACACCGCGCACGTCGAGTACGAAACGGCTAACCGCCACTACGCACACGTCGACTGCCCGGGCCACGCTGACTACGTGAAGAACATGATCACGGGCGCGGCACAGATGGACGGCGCAATCCTGGTGTGCTCGGCCGCTGACGGTCCGATGCCGCAAACGCGCGAGCACATCCTGCTCGCCCGTCAGGTTGGCGTGCCTTACATCATCGTGTTCCTGAACAAGTGCGACATGGTCGACGACGCCGAGCTGCTCGAGCTGGTCGAAATGGAAGTGCGCGAACTCCTGTCGAAGTACGACTTCCCGGGCGACGACACGCCGATCATCAAGGGTTCGGCCAAGCTGGCGCTGGAAGGCGACAAGGGCGAACTGGGTGAGGTGGCGATCATGAACCTGGCCGACGCACTGGACACGTACATCCCGACGCCGGAGCGTGCGGTTGACGGCGCGTTCCTGATGCCGGTGGAAGACGTGTTCTCGATCTCGGGTCGCGGCACGGTGGTGACGGGCCGTATCGAGCGCGGCATCGTCAAGGTCGGCGAGGAAATCGAAATCGTCGGTATCAAGCCGACGGTGAAGACGACCTGCACGGGCGTGGAAATGTTCCGCAAGCTGCTCGACCAGGGTCAGGCAGGCGACAACGTCGGTATCCTGCTGCGCGGCACGAAGCGTGAAGACGTGGAGCGTGGCCAGGTTCTGGCCAAGCCGGGTTCGATCACGCCGCACACGCACTTCACGGCTGAAGTGTACGTGCTGAGCAAGGACGAAGGCGGCCGTCACACGCCGTTCTTCAACAACTACCGTCCGCAGTTCTACTTCCGTACGACGGACGTGACGGGCTCGATCGAGCTGCCG
>NZ_JAMBPR010000221.1 GCF_024206475.1 Paraburkholderia sp. CNPSo 3274 | reverse complement strand
ACAAGGGGATTTATGCGTTCCACAAGAAATACGGCTACGGCCTGCGCTCGCGCGTCGAAGCGCAGATCTCACGCATCAAGCGATGCATTGGCGCCACCCTGCTGACGCAGAAGATCGCCTCGCAGGAGTGCGAGGGCGTCATCATCGCCAACCTCATCAACCTGTGGAACTCCTTCGGCAGGTCGGTTTGCGTCAAAAATGGATAGGTGCGTCCACAGCAAGGGGACTCGTACCCATCCGAACAAAGCCCAGGCCATCGGCACGTCGACCTCGACAGTGTGGCAATACCTGCACCGGGTGAAGCTGGCCGGGCTGGAGTGGCCGATGCCAGCACAACTGGCGAGCGACGACGCGGCACTCGAAGCCCAGCTGTATCCGCCGCCCGCGCCACGCACGCTGCCGCGGGGCATGCCGCACTGGCCGACGATACATCGCGAGATCGGCAAGCCGGGCGTGACGCTGGACCTGCTGTGGCAGGAATACAGGGCCCAGCATCCGGACGGATACGGCTATAGCTGGTTCTGCCGGGCCTATCAGGAATGGGCGCAGCGACTGCCGGTGACGATGCGGCAAACGCACATGCCGGGGCAGAAGCTGTTCGTCGATTACTCCGGCAAGAAGCTCGGCATCATCAATCCGGACACGGGCGAGATCCGTGAAGCTGAGCTGTTCGTTGCGGCGCTCGGCGTGTCCGGCTACACATTCGCTGAGCTGACGTGGACGCAGAAACTGCCCGACTGGATCGGCTCGCATGTGCGCGCCTTTGCGTTTTACAACGGGTGCGCCGGGAGACCGGAAAGGAGTAGGTGGTGCAAGTCCACTGCGATGAAGGAATAGCGAACCACATCGGCCCCGAGCCGTGCGCAGGTATCCGCGAGGATGTCGGCGAAGCGTCGGCAGGGGTACGTGCAGGCCAGCCATTGAGCCACGATAGAAAACTGATCCCGGGTGCCGACGCTGTCTGTGTAGCGGAAGGCAAAACGTCCGAGCGCGCAATCGCGAGCGCCCGGATGACCCGGCGTGGTCGTAGAACCTGGCATGTGCGC
>NZ_JAMBPR010000023.1 GCF_024206475.1 Paraburkholderia sp. CNPSo 3274 | reverse complement strand
GCGCCACGCAAACACCTGGTTCGCATTCACCTGATGACGTCGGGCTACCCCGGAGACGGTGGCTCCGGGTTCGAAGGTCTCACGCACAATCGCCAGTTTCTCTTCAACTGAGCGGCGTCGGCGTTGCTCCGGCTGCGTCAGAACCTCAACGGGTTCCATGTTGTTAGTTGTAGGCTTAAACATAGGCGGAAGACTACCTCATAGTTTAAGCGTTACCCAGTGTCCGGTTTTCGCGGGGGCCGGCCCACCCGGCGTGCAGTGCGCCTTTAGCCGACATTGCTGGCAATTCGAACTCCAATACTTACTGATCTTCAGGCCGCGCTCAACGCTCGGGAATCGCCAGATGTTTAGTTGACCTGCCCAGGCACGCATCTGGTCGATCGTCGACGTGGAACCGCCGCATACGACAACTAGAATTCCTTTGTAGTCGACTAACGCCGGATTCCTGTCGTAGACGTGATGGAGAGGGCTGCGCCGCAAGCCGGCTCAACCAAAATGCGATGATCTGCAAGAAAACGCTCGCAGGCAACGAGTGCGCTGTAGTCCGACACCACGAGGCTACGTACAGGGTGTTCATGTGCACAACGCAATGCCTGCTCACACACTCGCTTGGCGCCGAGTGAAGTGGCAGCGCTAGCAATACGCTCCAGTTCCACTGGATGACCGGCCTCAACGGCGGCATGAAATGAAGCCGCGCCCTCGGTTTCTATGGCTAGCACTGGCACATCATCCCAACGATTTCGCTGCAGCCCTTCTACCACACCGGAAAGCAGACCACCTCCTCCGACCGAAGGCAGTACGACATCCGGTATGACTTGAGCTCGGGCAACTTCTTCGATCATTGATGCATGCCCGTATCAAAGCGGCGGATCGTCGAACGGATGCAGAAAGGCATCCTGTCTATTGTCGGCACGTATGTAAGGGGATCCCCCTACATTGTACGTGCAGACTTCGGTCACTCTGCTCCAGATGCTCTCGGACGTATAGGCGCGGAATTTGCCAAACCCATCAGGCGCATCCCCGGAGAACAATGCCGGCGGTTTCGCGGCAAAAGAGAGACAGAAGACAGCGGCGGCACGGCAGCTCGGCTCTGCACGCGCCTTGCCGGACGTCGCACTGCGGCGTGAAGTTGAAGTTGTTTTGTCCGATCACACCATTGGAAGTCTCTCCAGGCATCGCCGCGAGGATTTTTTCCGAGCGAGGCGGAGCCGGCCCGCTTCATTGCGTCGGCGATGCTGAGAACTCCGCGAAGGGAGCGCAGCCTGGTATCTTCTCGCGCGCGTTGCGCAGGCGGCGGGTGGCCGACGCGCACCGTCGGGCCCGGGCGCGAGAAGCGGTTGAGCTCGACAGCAAGCCCGCATGGTTCGAATATTTTGAACTGCCGCTTCGAGGCAAGCGAATATTCCAGGCGACCTGGGCGTTATGGTTGGGCATGACTCATTTATCCACGACAACCTGCCGGTTCGGCCGGCTCAAGGAGATAACGATGCAATCAACGGACACGCCGACGCCTCCGCGCAAGTTCGCGCATTTTGTCCTGCGCACGTCGCGCTATGACGAGGTGGTCAACTTCTACAAAGCCCTGCTTTCTGTGCATTTAACTTTTTCCAACGATTTCGTGAGTTTTCTCACCTACGACGAGGAACATCACCGGATTGCGGTACTGAACGTTTCGGGGCTTCAGGATCAGCAGCGGGGGATTGCAGGCGTACACCACATCGCGTTCACCCACGATTCGCTGACCGATCTCGTCGCAAACTATGAGCGCGCCAAACTGCAGGGTATCGAGCCTGTCTGGTGCACGAATCACGGGCCGACCACTTCCTTCTACTACCGCGATCCGGACGGCAATCAGCTTGAACTCCAGGTCGAAAATTTCGCCACGGTGGAAGAGTCCATAGAGTTCATGCATTCGCCTGAGTTTGCCGAAAACGCGATTGGCGTGGATTTCGACCCCGAGGAACTGGCCCGCCGCCTCCGTGCCGGAGAGCCGGAAGGGGAACTGAAAAAACGTCCTCACAGTGGCCCACGCGGTTTCGACGCCCAAGTAAAGATCTTTTGATTGCGTTGTCCGAACGGCCTTCGATTTCGATGAATGTCTGTGCCTCACGGGGCTGGTTATCTGACGGAATGCGGCAGTTTCTCTTCATTACGTCATGACTGGCCACCGTCGACGTTTGATCGCAATGGCCGCTATCCATGCGCCAACTCAATCCATTGGAGTTCCCATGAATGCGAAAACTATCGTCGCCCTTTTGGTCGCATGCTCGGCATCGCTGGCTGCGCCTGCTTTCGCAGGCGCCTACGTACCTGCATCCGACTCTCGCTCCGACAGCGGAGCGCCAGCAACGCAAAGCGGTCAAACGATGCCGTCGCCCTACAGCAGCGTGGTTCACAAGAACCATCGCGGCGGCAGCGCATCGGCCAGGTCGCAGTCCGGCAAGCGCGCCCCGGGTGGCGACAGCATCGATCCCATGTATCGCGGAGGTTGATGTGCCGGAGGCAGCACGCGAGAAACCTGGCACGCTGATCAGTTCCCTCGTCGAAGCACGTTACGGCCGGGGCGTGGCGGAGATACAGCAGGACGTACACGCCGTGAACTTTCGCAGGAAATGGTCGATCTTTTTCGGATGGTGACAGGCAGCGCTGCTAGAGATTGTGCGGAGATATTTCGACTCGTCCGGCATCGCGTTCGAAGTTTCGGTTAGCTTGCATCCCGCTGAACGGTTCTTCGTCTTCATGCTGCCGAGGCGCTCTCCGGCTGAAAGGCCGCCGCGTTGTTGCGGCCGAGTAAGGTCAGGCGCAGCCGGTGAAACGCCGGGGCAATATTCACCGGGTTGAGATGTGTCCGATCTCGTCGAGCATCGGCTCTGACCATGCGAACGATGCCTTCATCTGCTCGACTTCTTGCGTCGGCGCGCGTCCGAACAAACGCTTGAATTCGCGGCTGAATTGCGAGGGGCTCTCGTAGCCGACTCTTGCGGCGGCTGCGGCCGCCGTCACCCCGCTTCGAATCATCAGCAGACGCGCCTGGTGCAGCCGCGTGGACTTGAGGTATTGAATCGGCGTTGTATTCGTTACGGCCTTGAAATGGCGGTGAAACGTCGGGACACTCATGCCGCATTCATTGCCCAGCGTATCGACGTTGACACGCTGAGCGTAGTCTGCATGAATGCGGCGCAACGCCCGCGCTATTTGCGAGAAGTGCCCGGTAGTGGCAAGCGACCGGTGAACGGCGGATTCGGAGCGGCCTCTCGCCTTCTCCTTAACATGCGCGGCCGGGACGATCGTCACGTTCAGCCATGGGGCGCTGGCCGGCCATCAGACGCCATTCGCCTGCGCGGGAGATCGGACACCTGAGCGACCGCATCATCCGAAATCCCGCCGTTGGCGCACGAGGACGAAATCAGGATCTGACCGAATTCGGCCTTCCAGCCGTTTCGCAGTGATACCGCCGATCAGGATATTGAAAGCAGACAACTCGCCTCTCAAAACCACATGAAAACGTCCATATTGGCCGTTCTGTTGTGCCGGTCTACGGCAATTGCACACGCCGCGGGAATAAAGTTCGCGCAGATTCCGGCTGATGCCGGCGGTCCGGCGTTAAAAGCGATAGTGTGGACGCCGTGTGCTGAGCCTGCCCAGGAGGTGCCGATCGGTCCATATGTCCTGAAGGGGCGGCGCGACTGTCCGACCGCTGGCGAAAAGCTTCCCCTCGTTGTCATTTCGCACGGCTATGGCGGACCGTACCTTGGCCACCGAGACCTTGCCGAGACGCTTGCCGAGGCGGGCTTTGTCGTGGCGGCAATCAATCATCCAGGCGATACATTCTCTGACATGACTCGGGCCGACGATATGTCTGTGTTCGTCGAGCGACCGACCGACATCAAGCGTCTTATCGATTACATATTGAGCACCGCCCCCGACGCAGCCAGAATCGACCCGCAACGGATAGGCTTTTTTGGCTTTTCGCGCGGCGGCTACACGGGCCTGGTGTTGGCCGGCGGTAACCCGCGAGCACTGCGACGTAGACATCCGAACGTCTCCTCAGCACCGCCAAACTGACACTCCATTCGAACGCACCCCACTCGGCAGGTTGAAACTTTCTGGCGCGAAGCGCCGCGCTGGCAACGCTCTCTTTGAACCTCGTTCGATAGAAACGTATACCCCCGTACCCTATATGAAGTAAGATAGCCCCCTACACTATTTAAGGGCTAGCCGTGAGCCATACGATTCGCGAAAAACAGAAGCTGCTCAACCGGGTTCGCCGCATCAAGGGCCAGGTCGAGGCCATTGAGCGCGCACTTGAAGAAGAGCGCGGATGCATGGATGTGCTCCAGCTCATCACCAGTAGCCGTGGCGCGATGAACGGGCTGCTCGCGGTGGTTCTCGAAGACCACATCCGCACGCATCTCGTCGACGCAGAACCGCACGACGACGAGCACGGCAGCGGCACCGAGCAACTGATCGAAGTGGTGCACAGCTACTTCAAGTGAGAGAAATATGAGCAATTTCGAGGACACCGCTTTCGGGGCGGGACACGATCACATTTTTCTGGGCGCAGCCCACGAAGACAACGAGCGCAGAACCTGGATGGTGATTGCGCTGTGCAGTGCGATGATGGTGGCTGAAATTGTCGGCGGGAGTCTCTTTGGCTCGCTGGCACTCGTCGCCGACGGTCTGCACATGTCGACACACGCTGGAGCGATGCTCATCGCCGCTTTGGCTTATACGTACGCCCGCAAGCATGCTGGCGATACCCGCTTCGTATTTGGCACCGGCAAGCTGGGAGATCTCGCGGGCTTTACCAGCGCCATCGTACTCGCGATGATCGCGCTGCTGATCGCGTACGAAGCTGTTTCGCGTTTTCTCTCGCCCGTGCCCATCCACTTTGGTCAGGCGATCCCGATCGCCGTGCTCGGACTGCTGGTCAATCTTGCGAGCGTCTGGCTGCTGAGCGGCGATCACCACGGCCACAGCCATGGGCATAGCCACGGGCACGGGCACGGTCACGAGGACGAACACGGTCACGACGATGCGCAGACAGCCGCGAACCGTGACCACAACATCCGCTCGGCCTACATACACGTCATTGCCGACGCTGCGGTTTCCGTGCTGGCTATCATCGGTCTGCTGCTCGCCCGTGCATTTGGCTGGGTCTGGATGGACCCGCTCGCGGGTGTAATCGGCGCACTCGTGATTGCAAACTGGTCGTGGGGCTTGATGCGCGACACGGGCAGCATTCTGCTCGACATGAATCCCGACAGGCGGATGGCCGAGAACGTCCGTCATGTCATCGAAGACAACGGCGACACCGTGCTCGACCTCCATGTCTGGCGCGTCGGTCCTGGGCACATGAGCGCGATCGTTTCGGTGGCCACCGATGAAGCACGGCGCAACCCTGGCTATTACCGCGCCGCACTCAAGCGTTTCAAGGGACTGTCGCATGTGACGGTCGAAGTGAACCCGACCCACGCTGTGGCCTGAGCGATGGCAGTCAAATCGCCATGCATCGATGTCTGTGCGTTCGATGGCAAGACCGGGCTTTGCATCGGCTGCTTTCGGACGCTCGACGAAATCCGCGGCTGGAAGAAGATGACGGACCATCGGCGTCATCAGATACTCAATGAGAAGACCCGGCGACAGGCGAAGGTAGCACACGAGGCGCAGGTCGCTAAACTTTGACACACCGCGAAGGCCGCTGACTCGCGCCTGGCCGAACTATCGCGCTCAAGGCGCCAGTGGGAAGGCGGCACGACCTCTCCGTATTCGCCCATAAGGCCGCGAATTCAGTTGATCTGCGACGTGCGGAACTTGACGAGTTGTTGCCTCAGTCGATGCAAACCGAGGACCGCCTGCACTACCGGTTAGATGCAGAGGTATGGACGCAGCCAAAAGCCACGCGTTTACACGGAACCCAGAACCACCGGCAATATCCATGACACTGCACTCGCGCCCGCCTTTTTGGCACAGGTTATGTCCATGGGTCGATACATGCGAAACCAGACGCGTTCGCGCGCGAACACGATGAGTTGGCCGGCAATCCAGGATGCGTCGCGGCTCGGCGTATGCTTCTCCGTCGAATGCGAGTACTACTCGCCCTTCGCCTCGACACCCTTCGGCTTCGCCTTAGATACGCGTGGCGGCGCTTGGCACGGCTCGGCATGCATTGCGCTGTCCGGAAAGAGGTTGAGAAACGAGCGAGCCTCATCGGTTGACCGGGAAGAGAGCCAATCAGAGTACTCGTCTGGCGGAACAATCACGACCGAACGCTTTTCGTCCCCCGGTTTGTGGAAACGGCTCATGAGCGGGTGCTCGGCCGCGTTAACTGTCAGCATCGTGAACGACCACACCCTGCCCGCTGGCTCGTCCCATTCCCTCCAAAGTCCAGCAATTGCGAACGGTGAGCCGTCTGCCATGCCTATCCTCCAGCGCTCGGCCTTGCCGCTCTCATAGTTCGGCTCGTAGAAGGCCTCACACGGGATCAACGCGAGCTGCTGCTTCCTCCATGCCCCGTTGAAGCTACGACGCTCTCCGACCGTCTCCGTCCGTGCGTTCATCGTATCGAAGGCCCTTACGCCATCGGGAATGTGCTTGCGCGGGATGATCCCAAATGTGGCGAGGTCTGCGCACAGCTCACCGTCGACTCGGCGAATGATCGGAGCCGGATAATCCTTGTACACTTCTTCTTGCCAAGGACTATCCGGCGGTTCCACACCGAAGTGCCGAAAGAGATGATCACGCCGCGCTGCCGCATAATTTGTGCACATGCGGTATCTCCAATTGATAGGCCTACCCCATGATAGCCAATTCGATGCGTGCTGTTTACGATGCTGTGAGTTCGATGCGAAGCCGTACCTCAGCGACTAGTCATGCAAAGCCCGTCTTCATCGCCCGACCACACCTTCCTTCGAAAACAGAACGGGTATCCCCTTCCCGTTGATCACGACAGCCGTCAACGCAGCACGGTCGGTGCGTTGGGTCGCGGCGAAGTCCGGCGCACCACTGCGGGTCTTAAGCACAAAGCCGTCGAGCCCTACCCCCACTACACCGTCACGCGTGGCAACCAGATCGGTGACTGAACCGCTTGCGTGTGAATCCACATGCGACCAGGATTCACCCTCGTCGGCGCTACCGTACATATTGCCGAGCAATCCGCCCACGAAGATGCGACCGTCGGGCCGCGCAGCTCCCGCCCACAGCGATCCCTTGCCTCCCGTCTCCAACCACTTCCAGCTCGCGCCGCCGTCCCTGGACCGCAAAACCGAGCCCTGCTCCGCAGTGACATAGATGATCTTCGAGTGATCGGTAAAGATACGATACAAATTGCGGTCCCCACGACTGCCGCCCACAGGCTTCGGTACCGCAACGCGCGTCCAGGTGTTGCCGCCGTCATGCGTGACGAGCAACAGCGACCACAGGCCAACGGCAAAGCCATCGCTCGCATTAAGGAAACCGATCGAGAAAAGCGGTTGATCCGTCGACGTATCCACACGCTGCAACTTCCACGTCTCGCCTCCGTCCTGTGGGGCGACAATCGCCCCCCAATGCCCGGCTGCCCATCCATGCCGGGCGTCCGAGAATGTCACCGCGGTTAGGGTAGAACTCACCGGTACCTTGCTGGCCTGGCGGAATGACCGGCCATCATCGTCGGAAAGCAGCACGATGCCGTGCTCTCCCACCGCCACGATGCGTGACCCGGTCGAGGGCGCTGGCGACTGCGAGCTTAAGTCGACGGGAGGAGGTGTCGCCTACCTGCATTACCGGGGCGACGCCGAACACGCCGATCGCGGACAAATCTCCATCGAAGGCGGCGCGGGTGACTTTGCCGGCATCTCAGGCAGCGTCGCGGTAGAGGCCAGCGTCAACCCGACCAAGGTGGGAAAGGCTGTATTCCTGATGGAAGACCAGCGGGACAGCGCCAGGCAGCCCTGAGCAAGGAGATAGAACATGAACGTCGCGATCGTTTTCGGCCTGATGTTCTGCCTGCTCGCGCTCGACCTGTCAACCGGACAATTCCGCAACCCGCAAGCGTCGAGCAAGCGTGAACTCAGCATCAACATGTTGAGCCAGATTCTCACGTCTTCCGTCCGGGCGCTGTTGCTTGTGGCGCTCGCCTGGCCGATCGCCCGGTTCCTGTCGCAGCGGAAAGGTGTGCTGGCTCACGTATCAGTCTGGTTGATGTTCTTCGTCATTCTCATGATCGACGACTACCTCAACTACTGGCTACATCGCATGGCGCATCAGTGGCCGCTCCTGTGGCGCCTGCACAAACCCCATCACACGCCAACCTACCTCAATGTCCTGATGGCCGGGCGCGAAAATACGTTCTACTATTTTCTTGTTCCGGCCTTATGGATGGCGCCGATATTGATCTACCTTGGCGCCGGCACTGCCTCCGCACTGGTATTCGGATTCAAGGGGGTCGTCACGCCTCTCCAGCACACGGGATATCGTTGGGACCTCTGGCTGCGCCGTTATCGTGCCGGCCGGCTGCTCGATATCGTGGAAAAAGTCGTGGTGCTGCAGGACTTTCATCACGCTCATCACGGCATTGGCCGCTATGGCAACGCATCCTCGAATTACGGCAATATTCTCTGCATCTGGGACGTTCTGCATGGCACGACAGTACAGAGGCAGCCGCAGCGACAGGACGCCTGGCCTGGACGGGTAGCGGGCCGACGAATGGTCAATAGCAAACGACCCGGCAAAACCGGGTCGTTTAGCACGCCACGTTAGTCAAACAAGCAACGTGAATCAGAAATTGAAGTTATCGATATTCGAAGCATCGAAAGTCGTGGGCGGCCCAAGAATCACCTCACCGCTCTTGCCGATCGTGCGCTTACCCAGCTTGCCCGCGTCAAACGACTCGCCTTCCTTGCCCGTGATCGTGCCTGAAGCAAGATTGGCTGCCGCATACGCGGCGAGATAGCCGAGTGCACCCGGATCCCAAAGCTGGAACGCCTTCACGGTGCCGTTCTTCACGAACGCGCGCATCTGGTTCGGTGTACCGAGGCCCGTCACCGCCACCTTGCCCTTGCTCGGCGACGAAGAGATATAACGTGCCGCCGCCGCGATGCCAACCGACGTGGGCGCAACGATTGCCTTCAGGTTCGGATACGCCTGCAGCAAGCCTTGCGTCTCGACGAAGGACTTCTGGTCGTCGTCGTTGCCGTAGGCGATCTTCACGAGCTTCATCTTCGAATACTCGGGCTTCTTCAGCTCTTCCTGCATCCACTTGATCCAGGTATTCTGGTTCGTCGCGTTGGGCGTGGCCGAAAGAATCGCGAATTCGCCCTCGCCGCCCATCAGCTTCGAAACGAGCTGGATCTGGCCGCGGCCAATGCTCTCCGCGTTCGCCTGGTTCACGAAGATCTGCCGCCCTTCGGGCGCCGTGTCCGAGTCGAACGTGACGACCTTGATGCCTTGATCCATCGCGCGCTTCAAATACGGCACAAGCGCATTTGCATCATTGGCCGCGATGACGATCGCTTCCTGATGCTGCGTGGTGAGCGTATTGATGTACGAGACCTGCGAGGACGCGCCCGCGTCCGACGGTCCGACCACCTTGCCGTCGCCCTTGAACTCCTTGATCGCGTCCATGCCGCCGTTATCGGCGATCACCTCGTAGGGATTGTTGATCTGCTTGGGCACGAACGCGATCTTCAACCCCTCCTTGATGCCGGCCGCATGCGCCGCGACACCGCCTCCGACTAGCATCGCGCACAGCAAGGCCGTGCACACGTGACGTACTGGCTTTCTCATGAATCGTCTCCTCGATGGGTACCGGACGCGTCCGGTTGATTGACTGCCTCTTTACTTCCTAGCCCTTTTTTCACACCACGTTCACACAGCCCGCGCAAGCGCGCGCCGGTCGCGCATCGTGCGCCAGCGCGCCGCGAGATTCGGAATCAGCACCGAAGCCAGAAGTAGCGCCCCGGTCACGATCGTGAGCGTTTCGCTCGACACATCGACGAGCGTGAGCGCATTCTTCAGCACACCTACGATCAGGAGCGAGAGCAGCACGCCATACATCGACCCACGCCCGCCGAAAATACTCACACCGCCAAACAGCACCGCCGCGATCACCGAAAGCTCGAAGCCCTCGCCGTTGTCGCCGCGCGCGCTCGTGAAGCGCAGCGTATAGACAATGCCCGCGAGCGCGCTCATTACGCCCGAGAGCACGAAGAGGCGCAGCTTGATCTTCGGCACGTCGATGCCAGAGAACGAGGCGGCCGTGCTGTTCGCACCGATCGCGAAGAGGCTGCGGCCGAAAGCCGTGGCCTGCAGGCATATCGTGAACACGATGGCGCACGCCGCGACGATCAGGAACGGCAACGGGATAAACGTGCTGCCCAGGTTGCTCATGCCAAAGAGCGTATAAGCCGGCGGGAAGTCGGCAATCGCCTGGTCGCCGAGCAACACGTAAGCCAACCCGCGAAAGAGCGCGAGCGTGCCGATCGTCACCGCGAGCGAAGGCAGATTGAGCTTCACGATCACGAGCCCGTTGAAGAGGCCCGCGAGGCCGCCCGCCACCAGCACGAGCGCCATGGCAACCGGCATCGGCAAACCCATGTGCCAGAGCACGCCCAGCAAGGCGCTCGATGCGCCGAGCACCGAGGCCACCGAAAGATCGATCTCGGCGGCGACGATGATGAGCGTCATCGGCAATGCCATGAGCGCGACTTCGCTGAGGTCCGCAAGCACGTTGCTGATGTTCGCGCCCGTTAGGAACACGGACGAGAGCACGCGCCCCCCCACCAGCGATGCAATGAGAATGACAACGAGCAGCGCTTCCCAGCCAAGCGGCAAGCCGGGCTTGCGCGTGCGCAGCGCGGCGTCGGGTTTCGGGGCGTTCTTAGCCATGGTCGCGTTTCCTCATCATGCGTTTTGCCACGGAGCGGGCGAGCAGCGTATCGGCGGCGATGGCGGCCACGATCAGCGCGCCTTGAATCGCCTGTTCCCAGAACGGCGAGACGTGCAGTACCACGAGCGCGATGCTGATCACGCCCAGCACGAGCGCACCGAGCGTCGCGCCGAGGATCGTGCCCACGCCGCCCGTGATCGCCACGCTGCCGACCACGGCGGCCGCGACCACCTGCAGTTCGATGCCCTTCGCGGTGCTCGCATCCACGGTGCCGAAGCGGGCAAGCCACAGCGCGCCCGCAAGGCCCGCAATCGCGCCGCTGATCAAAAAGCCCGTCGCTACGCGGCGCTCTACGTTGATGCCGGCAAGGCGCGCCGCTTCCGGGTTCGAGCCGATCGCGTAGTACTCGCGGCCCGGCCGGAACTGCTTGAGATACACGGAGAGCGCTGCAAGCAGCACGAGCGCGATGAGCGCCAGCACCGGAATGCCGAGCACCGAGCCTGTGGCGAGCCGCGAAAACGCGTCGGGCAAGCTCGTTGCGTTGATCTGGCCGCCATGTACCCACGCGTAATCGGCCCCACGGAAGATGTAGAGCGTCGAGAGCGTCGCGACGAGCGACGGCACGCGTCCCACGGCCACGAGCAGCGCATTGATTGCGCCCGCAACGAGTCCGATGACGAGCCCCGCGACTAGCGCGACGAGCACAGGCATGTGCGGGAACGCCACGTAGAGACTGCCCACGCCATAGGCGCTAATGCCGACCGTCGAACCGATCGAGAGATCGATATGGCGCATCAAGATCACGATCGTCATGCCCGCCGTGAGCAAGCTCACGATGGAGACGTTGAGCAGCACGTCGCGCAGATTCTGCAGGTTGAGGAATTGCGGCCGCGCGAGCGCCGTGCCGCCCACGATCAGCAGCAGGACCACGAAAAGCGTGGTCTCGCGACTGCGCGCCAGCGCTTCGGCCAACGCACCCGCGTTGCGCCGCTGCGAGCGCGGTTCGCCGCCGTGCAGGGGATGAGGAGAAGTGGAATGGCGCATCATGCGGCGTGCCCCAGATGAATGTTGGTTTCGCCGAGCGCGGCGCTCATGATGCGCTCTTCGTTGGCGTCGGCACGTGCGATGTCGGCGGTAATACGGCCTTCGTGCATGACGAGCACGCGGTCAGCCATGCCGAGCACTTCGGGCAGTTCGCTCGAAATCATCAGCACGGCCATGCCCTCTTTCACGAGTTCCGCGAGCGCACCGTAGACTTCGGCCTTCGCGCCCACGTCGATGCCGCGCGTCGGTTCGTCGATGATGAGCACCTTCGGCCCTGTGGCGAGCCATTTGCCGAGCACCACCTTCTGCTGGTTGCCGCCCGAGAGCGTGCCCACGGGTGCGTTCAGATCGCTCGCCTTCAGGCGCAGGCGCTTGCCCCACTGCCCGGCAAGCTGCACTTCGCGCTCCGTGGAGATGAGGCCAAAGCGCACGAGCCGCCCGAGCACCGTGAGCGATGCGTTACGCGCGATGCTCAGTTCGAGCGCGAGACCTTGCTGACGCCGGTCCTCAGGCACGAGCGCGAGCCCCGCCTTCACGGCGGCAGCGGGCATGGCGGGCGCAAGCGGCTTGCCCGCAATCTGAACCTGCCCCGCGTCGCTTGGATCGATGCCGAATATCGCGCGCGCCACTTCGCTGCGCCCCGCGCCCACGAGTCCCGCAAGCGCGACGATCTCGCCCGCGCGCACGTCGAACGAAATGTCCTTGAACACGCCACGGCGCGTAAGGCCGCGCACGCGCAGCATCACTTCACCCGGCCGCACGTCCGCCTTCGGGTAGAACGTGGCGAGGTCGCGCCCCACCATCTTCGCGACGATGTCCTGGGTCTTGAGCGTGGCCGTGGGCGCATCGAACACCTTGGCGCCGTCGCGCATGATCGTCACGTGCTGCGTGAGCGCGAAGACTTCTTCGAGCCGGTGCGTGATGAAGAGAATCGCCACGCCCCGGTCGCGCAGCGTGCGCGCGATCGTAAAGAGCCGCTCGACCTCGGGCAGCGAGAGTGCGGCCGTGGGCTCGTCCATGATGAGCACGTTCGCGTTGAGCGACAGCGCCTTCGCAATTTCGATCACCTGCTGGTCCGCAATCGAAAGTCCGCGCACGAGCCGTTCGGGCTTCAGTTCAACGCCGAGCGATTCGAGCAGCGCCGCAACCTCGCGATGCATCGTGTCGTAGTCGATGCGGCCCACGCGATCCACGGGCTGCCGCCCCATGTAGATGTTCTCCGCAATCGAAAGATCGAAGAACAGTGTGAGTTCCTGATAAATCACTGCGATACCGGCGTCGCGCGCCTGGGCGGGCGTCGCGAACGCGCGCTCCACGCCGTCGATGCGCATTTCACCGCCATCGGGCTGGTGCACGCCCGCGAGGATCTTCACGAGCGTCGACTTGCCCGCGCCGTTTTCGCCGAGCAGCGCGTGCACCTCGCCGGGCATGAGCCTCAAGCTGCCGTCGATGAGCGCGCGCACGCGCCCGAACGACTTGCTCGCGTTACGCAATTCGAGCCGCGGAGTGTCGTCGGCCCTGATTTTCGCTTCTGCTTCCACGCCTGTCTCCATGTCGTTGCGCGCACACTCAAATGCGATAGATACGTTCGGCGTTGCCGCGAAATAGTGCCGTGTGTTCGCTCTCGCTCGCGCCGCTCACGATCGACGCATACGCATGCCAAAGCTTCGAATAGCCGCCGAACAGGCGGTCGACCGGAAAGTTCGAGGCGAACATCGCGCGATCCGCGCCGAATGCGTCAATCGTTTCCAGGACATAAGGGCGCAGGCTTTCGACGCTCCACGCGTGGTCGAACATCGCCAGTCCGCTGATTTTCACGGCCACGTTCGGGCATGCCGCAAGCAAGCGCAGGCCTTCGCGCCACGCGCGGTAGCCCGCCACGCTATTTCGGTCGACGAACATGCCCGCGTGGTTGATCACGAACTGAATGCCGGGATGCGCACGCGCGAGTGCGGCGGCCTCTTCCATCTGCGAGGGATAAAGCTGCAGGTCGAACGAAAGCCCGTGCCTCTCCAGCAGCGCGAACTTTTCGCGCCACGTTGCCTCGCGCATGTAGTGCCGCCCCACGTAGTCGTAGAGCGTGTTCTCGTGAACGTTGAGAATCTGGCGAATGCCGCGCGTACGCGCAAAAGCCGCATGCGCCTCCAGCACCGCCGCGGCATTCGGCGCGCTCAGGTCGCAGGCCGCGACGATGGCCTCCGGAAATGCGCGCGCCACGCCCGCGTTCGCCGCATTGTCCGCAATCGACTCGAGCCAGCGCGTTTCTTCCACCGGATCGTCCGGATCGTGATTCGCTTCGACGTGCACGACCTTGAGCACGTCGATGTCGCCGGCCTCCCGCAACAAGTCGGCGGGCAGATAGTTATGCTTGAGTTCGCGCGCATCACCTACGAATGACGTGCCCGGATTCGCGAGCCACGGGTAATGATGCGTATCGAGGTTCCAGAAGTGGACGTGCGGATCGACGACCTGCATGGCATGTTCCTCGCGTGTGCTCAAGGCAAATGAAAGACCTGCACGAGCGGCTGTTGCAGCGGCACGTTGTGCGCATCCGCCTGCATGATGTCGGCCATGTAATCCCACCATTTGCGCATGACGGGCAACTCGGGCAGCGCGTTCATGGTGTGATCGTCGCGGCGTTCGAGCACGGCAAAGAGGTGGTTCGTCGCTTCGTCGAGAAAGATGCGGTAGTTTTCCACGCCCGCATCGCGCAGCGCGCTCGCCAGCTCGGGCCAGATTTCGCGGTGACGCCGCTCGTATTCGTCCCGCTTGCCGGGATCGAGCTGCATGCGAAACGCCATTGTCTCCATGATCGTGTCTCCGTCCAGCCTTGTTACGTCGTGCGCTTATGCCGCTTATGTGACCAGGGCCACGCGCGGCCTCGGTATTTGCCCTGGCTTCGCGGCGTGCCCAGCACGCGTTTTTTCGTCGTTAGCTGCGTGGTGATCCGACTATAATTCCCGCATCGATAGCCAACCAATCCGATGTTGGGATCGGGCGATGCACAAACCGGATCGCTCCATGAATCATCACACTTCCGTCGTCGCACTCGTCAACCGGCTCAGATTCAAACACCTTGCCCTGCTCGTCGCGCTCGACGACGCGCGCAACGTTCATCAGGCCGCCGACGCCATCAACGTGGCCCAGCCCAGCGCGAGCCGCATGCTGAGCGACATCGAGGAAGCGTTCGGTTTCCGGCTCTTCGAGCGCAACGCGCGCGGCATGCAGCCCACCGCGCTCGGCGTCGTCACGCTTGCCTACGCGCGCCGCGCACTCGCCGAACTCACGCGCTTTGCCGAAGACCTCGACGTGAAGCGTCGCGGCGGTCACGGCCAGCTCACCGTGGGCGCGATCATGGGCGCCGCGCCCGACTTGCTCGCGCAAGCCGTCGCGACGCTCAAGACCGAACGGCCGCTGCTGCACGTGCGCATCCTCGGCGAAACGAGCGACCAGGTCGTGCAGTTGCTGCATCGCCGCGAAGTCGATCTCGCGCTCGGGCGCCTCACCACACCGCTGCAGCACAACGATTTCAGCTTCGAGCCGATCGCGCGGGAAACGCTCGTGCTCGTGGTACGCGCACGCCATCCGCTTGCGCGGCGCGAACAGGTCACACTCGCGGAACTGATGGACTGGCCGTGGGTGGCGCAGCCCATTACGAGTCCCGCGCGCGAGTTGTTCGAAGGCGAACTCGCGCGCGCCGGTCTCGGCACGCCCGCCAATCTCACCGAGTCGGCCTCGATCTTCGCCACGCTGCAACTGCTCGAAAGCTTCGACGCCGTGGCCATGCTGCCCGAGCCGGTCGTGCGCGACCACGTGCGCGGCAAGCTGCTCGTCGTGCTGCCGCTCGAAATCGGCAAGAGCCTGCCGGGCTACGGCGTGCTCACGCGCAAGAACGAGCCGCTCGCCGAGCCCGCCGAGCATTTCGTCGGCTTGCTGCGGCGCTTTTCGCAGCCCTTCAAGAGGGACGATATCGCTCACGATGGTTCGCACGCGGCCGTGCTCGCTCCTCATTGAAACGCGTGGCCCAGGGCTCACTGCAGATTCACGAATAGCCCGCCGTCCACGAGCAGCGCGGCACCCGTCACATAGCGCGCGCGGTCCGAGGCGAGAAACACCACGCATTCCGCCACGTCCTCGGGCGCGCCCAGCCGCCCGAGCGGAATGCGCTTTTCGAAGTACGCACGCTTCTCTCCGTCGCTCAGGTCTTCGGCGTTCAGGTCGGTGGCGATGGTGCCCGGCATCACCGAATTGCAGCGTATGCCATAGGGCCCAAGCGCAATCGCGCACGACTGCATGAGCGAATGCACGCCGGCCTTGGTGGGCGTGTAGTGCGTCTGCATCCCGCCGCCCACTAACGCGCTGATCGAACTCGTCGCCACGATTGCGCCGCCCGTGCCCTGCTCCTTCATTTGCCGCGCGACGGCCTGGGTCACGTAGAACGCACCGTTCAGGTTCACGCCTATCGTGCGTTCGAGCACCGCGGGCGGCATGTCGAGAAACGAGTGGAACGGGCAAATACCCGCATTGCTTGCGAGCACATCGACCTTGCCGAAGCGCTCCACCGTCTGGCGCACGAGATCCACGCCCGTTTGCGGCGCGGCCACGTTACCTTCCAGCGCGATCGCGCGGCGCCCTAGCCGCTCGATCTCACCCAGCACCTCGTCGATCGCCGAGCGGCGGCCGTACGAGGCGTCGTTGTCGCCCCAGTAGTTGATCGCGACATCGGCGCCCTCGCGAGCGCTCGCAATCGCAATGGCGCGGCCAATACCGCGCGAACCGCCGGTGACGATCACCACCTTGTTCTTGAGCAGCACGTGTTTCTCCTCGTCGCTTTTGATGAGCCTCGATTAGTGCGCGTTCAGTGCGCCTAGTGTGTGTAAGGCCGCGAAAGTTTGCAGTCCGGATTGAGCCGCACGCCAAAGCCCGGCGCGTCCGGCACCTTGAGCCGTCCTTTCACCGGCACCGGCTCGTCGAGCAGCAGCGGTGTGAACATCGGCACCACCTGGTCGGCCTTCGGCGCCATCATGAGAAATTCCGCGAACGGCGAATTATGGCGCGTCACGACGAAGTGGTAGCTGTACACCGAGGAGCCATGCGGCACGACCAGCACGTTGTGGGCGTCGGCGAGCGCCGAGATCTTGATGAGTTCGGTCATGCCGCCACACCAGTTCACATCGGGCTGGATCAGGTCGCAGCAGCCCATTTCCAGCAGCATGCGAAAGCCCCAGCGTGTAGCCTCGTGTTCGCCAGTGGACACCATCATGCCGCGCGGCACATTGCGGCGCAGTTCGGCATAGCCCCAGTAGTCGTCGGGCGGCAGGCATTCCTCGATCCACTTGAGGTCGTACTCGTGCGCAGCCTGGGCGAGGCGCGTCGCATAGCGCACGTCGAGGCTCATCCAGCAGTCGTACATGAGCCAGAAGTCGTCGCCCACGCGCTCGCGCATCGTGGCGAGCAGCTCGATGTTCTTTCTGAGGCCCTCCTCACCTTCGGCCGGACCATGCAGCAGCGGCAGCTTGCCACCGATGAAGCCCATTTCCTTCGCGAGATCGGGGCGCGCGCCGGTGGCATAGAACATCAGCTCGTCGCGCACGGGGCCGCCGAGCAGTTGGTACACGGGTTCCTGGCGGATCTGCCCGAGCAGGTCCCACAGCGCGAGATCGACGCCCGAGATGGTGTTGAGCACGACACCCTTGCGGCCGTAGTAGAGCGTGGCGTAGTACATCTGATCCCACATCTTCTCGATGTCGGTCACGCGCTGCCCTTCGAGAAAGCGCGCGAGATGCTTCTCGACGATGAATGCGCCAATCTCGCCGCCCGTGGTCACGGCAAAACCCACGGTGCCGTCGCTCGCCTCGACTTCCACGACGAGCGTGCCAAGCACGTCGATGCCGAACGAGCGGCGGCTCTGGCGATACTCGGGATAGCGCGCCATGGGCGTGGAAATATGGTCGTCGATCCAGTGGCCGTCGGGTTGATCGTGATAGTCGGCGCCGCCGCCGCGCACGGTAAAGGCTCGCACGTGTTTGATGGTTGGCATGGCCATGTGACGTAGCTCCTGTGTAGTGGATTAACGCGCGCGCCGCACGGGCGGCTCGAACGAGCGAGCCGCCGGCGTAACGGCACGCGGCGCGACGATAAGAATGAGCAGCGCGGCGGCAATGCTCGCAAGGCCGAGCAGTTCGAGGCCCGCCGCGTGGGAAGCAAAATGTCGATCGGCGGCGGCGCGCAGCATCGGGGCGACGAAACCGCCCAGACCGCCGAGCGAATTGATGAGCGCGATGCCGCTGGCCGAGGCCGCGCCCGCAAGATCGCGCGTCGGGAAGGTCCAAAAGAGCGGTTGCGCCGCGATGAAACCGCTCGCCGCGCAACACAGGCCGAGCATCGCGAGGATCGCACCCGCGGTGCCGCCAAGGCCTCCCGCGAGGCCCGAGACGGCGATGCCGACACCCGACATCACGAGCAGGCGCGCAGCCCACACCCGATGACCTCCGAGGCGGTCTGCCCGGCGCGGCACGATCCACGTGAGCGCCACCGCGCACAGCCAGGGCACGGCCGCGAGCAGGCCCACTTTCAGCCCGACGGATGCGCCCACAAGCGAGGCCACCTGTTGCGGCAAAAAAAAGATCACGCCGTACACGCTCATCTGGATCAGCGCATAGATGCCGGCATACGCGAGCACGCGGCGGTCGAACAGCGCGGCGAGCGCATCGCGCGGGCCGTGCGTGGCGGCCTCGCGCGCATCGAGTTGGATCGCGCTGGTAAGCGCGCGGCGCTCGTCGGGAGCCAGCCAGCTTGCGTCCTCGGGCTTGTCGACGAGATACCAGAAGGCCCACACGCCCACGGCAGAAGCCAGCACGCCTTCCACGAGAAAGAGCCACTTCCAGCCCGCCAGCCCGAAGGTGCCGTGCATGTCGATCAGAAGTCCTGACAACGGGCCGCCGAAGATTAACGCAAGCGGCGCGCCGAAATAAAACACGCCGATGGCACGCGCACGCGAGGACTGCGGAAACCACTGCGTGAGGTAATAGATGATGCCGGGGAAGAAACCCGCTTCGGCCACGCCCAGTAAGAATCGCAGCACGTAGAACGAGGTGGGCGACTGCACCCACGCCATTGCCGCGGAAATCAAACCCCACGTGACCATGATGCGGCACATCCAGATCCGCGCGCCCACGCGATGCAGCGCGAGATTGCTTGGCACTTCGAAGAGCGCGTAGCCGACGAAGAACACGCCCGCACCGAACGCGAATGCTGCGTCCGAAAGGCCCGTATCGTGCTGCAGCGCCTTTTGCGCGAAGCCGATGTTCGCGCGGTCGAGAAACGCGAGCACGTACATCAAGAGCAGGAAAGGCAAGAGGCGGCGCATGGCCTTGCGGCCCGCGGCTTCTGCCAATGTGGGTGCCTCGATCGACATCGATGTCTCCTGTCGGCGCTCTTCTATGACTACCGCGCCGTTATCGTGATCCCGCGCGCGTTGTTCGGCCGATGCGCGCGGGTCCTGCTGCCCGCCTCAGTATGTCGCGCGCCCGCCCGAAAGATCGAATACCGAGCCGGTGCTGAACGCGCAGTCTTCCGTCGTGAGCCACACGATCATCGAAGCCGCCTCGTCCGGCATGAGGAAGCGGTTCATCGGGATCTTCGCGAGCATGTAGTCGATATGCTGCTGCGACATCGAATCGAGAATCTCGGTCTTGGCCGCCGCCGGCGTCACGGCATTGACGAGCACGCCCTTCGTGGCAAGCTCCTTGCCGAGCGACTTGGTCAGCCCGATGAGACCGGCCTTCGATGCACTGTAGTGCGAAGCATTCGGATTGCCTTCCTTGCCGGCCACGGAGGCGATGTTGACGATGCGCCCATAGCCTTGCTCGATCATGCGCGGCGCCACGGCGCGGCAGGTGAGGTAGCTGCCGATCAGATTCACTTCGATCACGCGGCGCCACACGTCCACGGGCAGTTCCCACGTGAGGCCATTGCCACCCGTAATGCCCGCGCTGTTCACGAGCGCGTGAATCGCGCCGTGCGTTTTCACGGTTTGCTGTGCGGCCGCCTCGACCGAGGCTTCATCGGTCAATTCGACCGTCATCACCGAGACGTTGCCCAACTCCGACAATTCGGCGCGCGCGCGTTCGAGCCGTTCGGCGTCGATGTCCCAGAGCGCGACCGCCGCGCCCGAACGCAGCGCACGTTGCGCCACGGCATAACCCAGACCGCGCGCGCCGCCCGTCACGACCATCACGCGATTGTTCAGATCCAGTTGATTCATTGCGCCTGCCCTCCTTGTTCCGCCACGAGGCGTTGCTGTTGTTCGCCGAGCCCACTCACGCCTAGCCGCATGGTCTGTCCCGAGCGCAAATAGATGGGCTCCGGCTTCTGCCCCATGCCGACGCCCGGCGGCGTGCCCGTCGAGATCACGTCGCCGGGCTGCAGGCTCATGAACTGGCTGATATAGGAAACGAGCGTGGCCACGTCGAAGATCATCGTGCGCGTGTTGCCGTTCTGGTACCGCTTGCCGTCGACTTCGAGCCACATGTCGAGCGCCTGCGGGTCGGCGACTTCGTCGCGCGTGACGAGCCAGGGGCCGAGCGGCGCGAAGGTGTCGTAGCCCTTGCCCTTGTCCCACTGGCCGCCGCGCTCGATCTGCCATGCGCGCTCGGAAACATCGTTGACCACGCAATAACCGGCCACGTAGTCGAGCGCGCGCTCGCGCGGCACGTTGCGGGCTTCTTCGCCGATCACCACGCCCAGTTCGACTTCCCAGTCGACCTTCTTCGCGCCCGGGGGAATCAGCACGTCGTCGTTGGGACCGGTGATGGAACTCGTTGCCTTGAGGAAGAGCACGGGCTCCGTGGGCACGGGCATGTTCGATTCGGCGGCGTGGTCGGAATAATTGAGGCCCACGCAGACGATCTTGCCGACGCTGCCCACGCAGGGGCCCAGGCGGGTGTCGGCGGGAACGAGCGGCAAGGCGGCGAGATCGCAGCCGGCGAGTTGACGCAGCGCGGCGGCGCCAAGACCTTTGCCCGCCACGTCCGGCGTGACACCGGAGAGATCGCGCACGCGCCCCTCGTTATCGATCACACCCGGCTTTTCAGCCCCCTTACTGCCCCAGCGGACCAGCTTCATGTGGCGTCTCCTGATATTGGAATGGATCGTTGACAGCCAATATAGGTGTGCCGCGATAGCCGAACAATCCGAAAGCGGCATGAGGCGATAGCGAAACCGGATCGCGCCCTTTGTATCGTCATGCGCCGTGGGTATGCAGACAAACAAAAGCCCGCGAACGCCGTGGCGTACGCGGGCTTTGTGCACTGCAACGCGCCTGTCTCACAGGCGCGATCCAGGTCAGCGCGGTCAGTGCATCGCGTGCAGGTAATGATAGAGACCAGCCGCCGCCGCACCGCCGGCAAGCGGCCCGAACACCGGAATCCACGCATAGCGCCAGTCGCTGTCGCGCTTGCCCGGAATCGGCAGCAGCGCGTGCATGATGCGCGGCGAGAGATCGCGCGCCGGGCTCATCGCGTAGCCGGTCGGGCCGCCGAGCGAAATGCCGATGCCGAGCACGAGCAGGCCCACGGGCAGCGCGTCGAGCGCGCCGAGTCCTACCTGCGGCGAGGCCAGATAGAGCACGCCGAGGATCAGCACGAAGGTGCAGATTGCTTCCGTCAACACGTTGTGGCGCTTGCTGCGAATAGCTGGCGCCGTGCAAAACACCGCGAGCTTGATATCCGGGTCGGCTTCGTTCGCGAAGTGCTGTCGATAGGCAAGCCAAACGAGCAGCGCGCCCGCCATGCCGCCGAGCATCTGCGCCGCGATATAGCCGCCGACCTTCGACCACGCGAACTTGCCCGCGAGCGCGAGGCTGATCGTGACGATCGGGTTGAGGTGCGCGCCGCTGAACGAGGCGGTCACGTAGACCGCCACGAACACGGCCATGGCCCAGCCCATCACGATGACGATGAGATCGGCGCCCTTGCCCTTCGTTTTCGCCAGCAGGACGTTTGCAACGGCGCCGTTACCTAGCAGCACGAGAATGGCCGTGCCAATAAATTCCGCAATATAGGGTGACATGATTGTCGTAGTCTCTCTCTGCCCGCGCGGTGCATGCGCACGAAGCGCATGCAATCCCGTTGCGGGTTATGTTAATTAGTTATGCTTGTTTCCTGAAAAAACTGGCCACGCCGCTCAGTGCGAGTCGTCCGCCCAAGCCTTGGCCGCGCGCACCGCACGCTGCCAGCCCGCGCGACAGGCGTCGACCTGCGCGGCCTGCATCGACGGCGCGAAACGACGGTCGAGCTTCCACTGGCTCTGCAGTTCGCCCACGTTCTGCCAGTAGCCGGTTGCGAGGCCTGCGAGGTAGGCCGCACCGAGCGCCGTGGTTTCGGTGATCTTCGGGCGCACCGCATCCACGCCGAGCAAATCTGCCTGGAACTGCATGAGCAGATTGTTCGCGCTCGCGCCGCCGTCCACCCGCAGCTCGCCCACGCTGATGCCCGAATCCGCTTCCATCGCAGCCAGCACGTCGAGCGACTGGTACGCGATCGAATCGAGCGCCGCGCGCGCAAGATGCGCCGAGGTCGTGCCGCGCGTCACGCCGAACAGCGTGCCGCGTGCGCGCGCGTTCCAGTGCGGCGCGCCGAGGCCCGCGAACGCCGGCACGAGGTACACGCCATCCGTATGCGGCACGCTCGCGGCGAGCGCTTCGATTTCCGGCGCGCTCTTGATGATGCCCATACCGTCGCGCAGCCACTGCACCACCGCGCCAGCAATGAAGATGCTCCCTTCGAGCGCATAGTTGACCTCGTCGCCGATCTGCCATGCAATCGTCGTGACGAGGTTGTTCTTCGACTCGATGGGCTGCGTACCCGTGTTCATCATCAGGAAGCAGCCCGTGCCGTAGGTGTTCTTCACCATGCCCGTGCTCGTGCACATCTGGCCGAACATCGCAGCCTGCTGGTCGCCCGCGATGCCGGCCAGCGGAATCTTCGAGGCGAACACCGTGGTCTTGGTCGGACCGTAAATTTCGGATGACGAGCGGACTTCGGGCAGCATGCTGCGCGGTATTTCGAGCGCGTCGAGCAGCTCGTCGTCCCATTGGCGCGTGTGAATATTGAAGAGCATGGTGCGCGACGCATTCGTCACGTCGGTCACGTGCAGTTCGTGCTTCGTGAAGTTCCACACGAGCCAGCTGTCGACGGTGCCGAACGCGAGCTTGCCTTGACGCGCTTTTTCGCGTGCGCCGGGCACGTTGTCCAGAATCCAGCGAATCTTGGTTGCCGAGAAGTACGAATCGATCGGCAGACCCGTCTTCGCGCGCACTTTCTCTTCGAGGCCGCGCGCCTTGAGCGAGTCGCAGAAGTCGGCCGTGCGGCGGTCCTGCCACACGATGGCGTTATAGATGGGATGGCCCGTCTCTCGGTCCCAGACGATCGTCGTCTCGCGCTGGTTCGTAATGCCGATCGCAGCGATGTTGCTGCCGTTCATGCCAGCGCGGGTCACGGCCTCGGCGGCGACGCCCGCCTGCGTCGACCAGATTTCCTGCGGATCGTGCTCGACCCAGCCCGGCTGCGGATAAATCTGCTCGAATTCCTTCTGGGCGATCGAAACGATGTTGCCCTGGCGATCGAAAAGCATGGCGCGCGAACTCGTGGTGCCCTGGTCGAGCGCAAGAATGTACTGTTCCTGCATGTCTCTCATCTCCGTCTGTACTAGTTGTGATAACGCGCCGCGGGAACGGCGCGTGGGGGGTACGTACCTTACCTTGCGTGATGCCGGCGAACTTCAGTGCTGCGCGGTCGCCATCGCGCTTGTTGCGGCAAACCAGTGATCGATTGCGGCGGCCACGCCATTGAGCGTGCCCGGCGCAACATGGAGGCCGAGCTTCGAGCGGCGCCACAGCACGTCTTCGGAGCGCGTGGCCCATTCGGCGTTGCGCAGGTAGCGCAATTCGGCTTCATAGATACCCGGCGCGACTTCGGCGCCGAGGTCCGCGAGCGATTGCGCGTTGCCGAGGAGCCGCTCGGCGCGCGTGCCGTATGCGCGTGCGTAGCGGCGCGCGAGCGCGGCAGGCAGCCAGGCATGGCGTCTGGCGAAGTCCTGCGCAAACGGCTCGAAACGCGCGTTCGCGATATCGCCGCCGGGCAGCGGCGCGCCCGCGGTCCACGAAGGCGCGGCGTGGCCGAGCACGCGGCACAGCACGTCCGAAGCCTCTTCCGCGAGCTTGCGGAAGGTCGTGATCTTGCCGCCGAACACCGAAAGCAGCGGCGCGCCAGCGGTTTCGTCGAGTTCGAGCTTGTAGTCGCGCGTGACGGCTGACGCATTCGCCGCGCCCTCTTCCTCGAGCAGCGGACGCACGCCCGAGTAGGTCCATTGCACGTCGGCGGGAGAGATCTTGCGTTTGAAATAACGGTTGATCGACTCGCACAGATAGCGCGTTTCGTCGCCGTCGATCGAAACCTTCGCGGGGTCGTTGTGATACTCCACGTCGGTCGTGCCAATGAGCGTGAAGTCGTGCTCGTACGGAATCGCGAAGATGATGCGCTTGTCCGGGTTCTGGAAGATGTACGCGTGGTCGTGATCGAACAGGCGCTTCGTGACGATATGGCTGCCCTTCACGAGCCGCACGCTGTGCTGCGCACCACGCCCGAGCGCACCATGCAACACCTCGCCCACCCACGGGCCGGCCGCGTTGGCGATGGCGCGAGCGCGCACGTCAAAGGTGCTGCCGTCCGGGCGGCGCAGGAGCGCCTGCCATTCGCTATCCGCGCCGTTCGTGGCATTCGGGCGCACGGCGGAAACGAGTTTCGTGCGGGTGAGGATTTGCGCGCCGCGCTCCTGCGCATCGAGCGCGTTGAGCACGACGAGACGCGCGTCGTCGACCCAGCCGTCCGAGTACACAAAGCCGCGCCGGATCGAATCGATGAGCGGCTCACCTGCCGCATGGCGGCGCATGTCGATGCCGCGCGAGCCCGGCAGCAATTCGCGCTTCGCGAGATGGTCGTAGAGAAACAGGCCCATGCGAATGAGCCAGGCGGGACGCAGATTCGGCATGTGCGGCATGACGAAACGTAGCGGCCACATGATGTGGGGCGCGGCGCGCAGCAGCGTTTCGCGCTCCTGCAGCGCCTTGCGCACGAGCCCGAATTCCTTGTACTCGAGATAGCGCAGCCCGCCGTGAATCAGCTTGGTGCTGCACGACGAGGTATGCGAGGCGAGATCGTCCTGCTCGCAAAGGAGCACCGACAACCCGCGGCCGGCCGCGTCGCGCGCGATGCCCGCGCCGTTGATCCCGCCGCCCACGACGAGCAGATCGTACCGGTTCTGTTGAGTCACCCTGCTGTGTCCCTGAAAGAAAAACGAACCTCTAAATGTTCGAATTCGAAATTTATCGAACACGAACGAAAAAGTAAAGGTTCGATTTCCGGGAAAATGGCTGAAAGCAGTGCGTAAACGAACATTCATCGAACATGCAGCGAACGTTCGTCAGCCGCGAATGAAAACGGGCGCTAGCGCGTTTGCGCCAGGCAACACACCGCCCACTCGCGAAACGCGCCGGATTTCAGATGGGAATGGGGAAAACGCGCGGACGACGCGCTCAGAACAAGCGCGTACGAAAATCCCGCGGCTTACGCGGCGACGTGAACCTGCGTGCCCGCAGCGAGCACCGCCTCGTTCATTTCATCGGGCAGCGGCTGGTCAGTGAAGAGTGCGTGAACCTGGCTCAGATGCCCCTGGCGCACGAGCGCCGGGCGGCCGACTTTCGAATGGTCGGCCACGAGGTAGACCGTGCGCGCATGCTCGATGATGGCCTGCGCCACGCGGACTTCGCGCGTGTCGAAGTCGCGCAGCGTGCCGTCGGTCTCGATGGCCGAGGTGCCGATGATCGCGTAATCCACCTTGAACTGGCGGATGAAGTCGATGGTGTGCTCGCCGACGATACCTTTGTCCCAGGGCCGCACGACGCCGCCCGTGATCATCACTTCGCAGTCGGGATAGCCGCTCATCATGCTCGCCACGTTGAGGTTGTTCGTGACGACGCGCAGGCCCTGATGATGATTGAGCGCGCGCGCGACTTCCTCCGTCGTCGTGCCGAGGTTGATGAAGAGCGATGCCTGATCGGGAATGTGCTGGGCCGCAAGGGCCGCGATTCGGCGCTTCTCCTCATGGAACATGTGCTGCCGCGCACTGTACGAGACGTTCTCCGAACTCGTGGGCAGGCTCGCGCCGCCGTGATAGCGGCGCAGCAGATTCATGTCGGCGAGCCAGTTCACGTCGCGGCGAATGGTTTGCGGCGTGACGTCGAAATGCGAGGCGAGATCGTCGACCGTGACGAAGCCGTCGCGTTGCACCCATTCGAGCATTTCCTGCTGGCGCGCGTTAAGGGTGAGGCGAGGATCTCGTGTCATGGGCTCGTTTGGCATGCAAGTGAGGACCGACCTATTGTAAGGGCTTGCCCACCCGACTCAGGAGAAAGCCGATGCATGCCGTACGCAAGTCATGGGGGCCGCGGGCGCGCCCAGGGTTCCCCCTGAGCTTCCGTTAAAATGCTGCGCTTTCCCTGTTCATCAGCCGCTCCCGATGCAATCCGCCTCATCGACCCCACGCGCCGCGACTCACGGCGCCGACGACACCGACCCCACCCACGACCTGGTCTACGGCCCCAACGACCGCCCCGCGCCCACCATCGCCTTCGTGGCCGCGCTCCAGCATCTGCTCGCGATCCTCGTGCCGATCGTCACGCCGGGACTCCTGATCTGCCAGGCGCTGGGCGTCTCCAGCCGCGACACCACGCTGATCGTCTCGATGTCGCTGGTGATTTCCGGCATCGCCACCTTCCTGCAATGCAAGCGCGTCGGGCCGCTCGGCGCGGGCCTGCTCATCGTGCAGGGCACGAGCTTCAACTTCGTTGGCCCGCTGATCGCGGGCGGCAGCCTGATGGTCAAGCAAGGCACGGCCGTCGAAACCGTGATGGCCGCCATCTTCGGCGTCGTCATCGCGGGCTCGTTCGTCGAAATGGCGGTTTCGCGCATCCTGCCCTTCATCAAGCGCCTCATCAGCCCGCTCGTCACCGGCATCGTCGTGCTGCTGATCGGCCTCACGCTCATTAAGGTCGGCCTCATCAGCATGGGCGGCGGCTATGGCGCCATCGCCAGGGGCAACTTCGCGAGCGTCCAGAACCTCACGCTCTCGGGCCTCGTGCTCGGCACCATCATCGTGCTCAACCGCGTGCCAGTCGTCTGGGTGCGCAGCACGGCGCTCGTCATTGCACTCGCCATCGGCTACATCGTTGCGGGCGCAATGGGTCGGCTCGACTTCACCGGCGCACGCGAAGCCGCGCTGTTCCAGATTCCGACCCCGCTGCACTTCGGTCTGGGCTTCTCGTGGTCGCTCTTCGTGCCCATGCTGATCATCTACCTCGTGACTTCGCTCGAAGCGATCGGCGACGTCACCGCCACCAGCAAGGTCTCGAAAGAGCCGGTGGAAGGTCCCGTGTGGATGCGGCGCATCAAGGGCGGCGTGCTCGTGAACGGCTTCAACTCACTGCTCGCTGGCTTTTTCAACACGTTTCCCAGTTCCGTGTTCGCGCAGAACAACGGCGTCATCCAGCTCACCGGCATTGCCAGCCGCCACGTAGGCCTCTGGATCGCCGGCATGCTCGTCGTGCTGGGCCTCTTCCCGCCCGTGGCCGGCGTGCTGCAGGCCGTGCCCGAACCCGTGCTGGGCGGCGCGGCCATGGTGATGTTCGGCGCGGTGGCCGCTTCCGGCATCAACATCCTCGCGGGCACTCGCCTCGACCGCCGCGCCCTGCTCATCATTGCGGTGTCGCTCGCGCTGGGCCTTGGCGTCTCACAGGTGCCGGAGATTCTGACCAGCCTCCCGCATGCGCTCAAGAACGTGCTGGAATCAGGCGTCGCAACGGGCGGCATCTGCGCGCTCGTGATGAACTGGTTCCTGCCGGAAAAGCCGTAACCCGGCCGAGCGTGCGGCCCCGATACCGGGCCGCACGCTTTTTTGTTGACCGCAATTTCCAATTTACTGGATAATGGTTCCATCATCTTGGAAACAAACCCAATGGATAGCCCGACCGACGCCGGCATCAACGCGCGCATTGCCCGCTGTGTGCGCGACTTGCGCGCAACGCGCGGTCTGACGCTCGACGCGCTGGCCACGCGCAGCGGCGTGAGCCGTTCGATGATCTCGATGATCGAGCGCGGCGCCGCCAGCGCCACGGCAGTGGTGCTCGAAAAGCTCGCGGCGGGGCTTTCGGTCTCGATGGCGAGCCTCTTCGGCGCAAGCAGCGAGAGCACGCCCACCGAGCCGCTGGTGCGGCGCGAACGGCAGGCACAGTGGCGCGACCCGCAGTCGGGCTATACGCGCCGGAGCGTGTCGCCGCCGAACTGGCCTTCGCCAATCCAGCTAGTCGAAGTGGATTTCCCGGCCGGCGCGCGCGTAGCCTACGAAACGGGCAGCCGCGAGAATGTGATTCACCAGCAGGTCTGGGTGATGGAAGGACGGATCGACGTGGAGCTGGGCAATGAACGGCATTCGCTTCACGCGGGCGATTGCCTCGCCATGCGGCTCGATCAGCCGCTGATCTTCAGCAATCCAGGCTCTCAGGCCGCGCACTACGTCGTCGCCATTTGCGACGTAAGCGGTATCTGAACCCGCGTCATTCGCCTCGATCTGCCACCCTTTTCATTTAAAGAGGATTCCCTATGAATTCGAATTCACAGAGCGACGGCGTGCGCTTCATCGATTGCAACGAAGCGGACCATGCGTCGGCGATTCTCGATATCCTCAACGACGCGATCGTCAATTCAACCGCGCTCTACGACTACAAGCCGCGTGCGCCCGAGGCCATGGTCACGTGGTTCGGCACCAAGCGCGCGAACGGTTTTCCGGTAGTGGGTGCCGTAGACGAGACCGGCACGCTGCTCGGCTTCGCGAGCTGGGGCACGTTTCGCGCATTTCCCGCCAACAAGTACACGGTCGAGCACAGCGTCTACGTGCACCGCGACCAGCGCGGCCGCGGCCTCGGCGAGCGCCTGCTGCTGGAGTTGATCCGCCGCGCCCGTGAGGAACAGATTCACGTGCTGGTGGGCTGCATCGACGCCACCAATGCCGGCAGCATCGCGCTGCACGCCAAGCTGGGCTTCACGCACTCGGGCACGATCAAGGAAGCGGGATTCAAGTTCGGACGCTGGCTGGACGCCGCGTTTTACCAGCTCAATCTGGAGATGCCCGCCGCGCCGGTGGACGGCTGAGGCTCGCGCGCGCCTGGCGCCTCAACGTGCGCTCGAACGGGCCGCAGCAGCCGTCATGGCGTTGCGGATATGGCGCGCCCGCAGCGGCGCGCGGGCCGCGCGCTTCGAGGCGCACGCCGCGCGCGTAGCACGCAGCTTCGCCTGACTGCGGTTGCGGGACTCGGCCTCGCGTGTGGCGCGCCGCGCTTGCCTGCGCACCCCGAGGAGCACGCAACCTATTGCCGCGAGCACGGCCACACGAAACGGCGACGACTCGAACGCGCGTTCCGGCACGTGCAGCAGCAGAATCGAAATGAACACGGCGACCTGAATGAGAATCGCCGAAAGCGAAGCAACGAACAGGTAAGCGTGCAGGCGATCGGTCGGCGGCTTCATGGGGCTGCACTCCAGAAAGTTGCGCGGACAACGATATCCAGTCTGGCTGGTTCCACCCTACGCCAGGCGAATGTCAGGCGCATGGCAATGCGCGACGCTGGGCAAAGTTATGAGATCGTGCCTGCTCCAAGCTGAAGAGAACCTTAAGGAAAGGCGCCTGCGAATACGCTTTTTTCGTCGGACGAAAATCCTTTGCGCACCTTACCAACCAACGCCTTTCAGCGCCTTTCGTGTTGCCTCGATTCGTGCGCAACGTGATAAGGTCTCTTCCGGTTCGTACGGTGCTTACGTAAGGTTGACTTAAGCTCGCGCGCCGTACCCTTGCACTTTGTAATCCGTACGGCAATGCAGTCATGAATCGCACCTATGAATATCGCGGCTACGCAATCCGCGTTGGCGTCGAGGCGAATGGCACGATCCCGCTCGAGCGCCTGGAAATCGAACGACCTCGCTATGCAGCGGTGGTGAGCATCGTGGCGATCGACGAACGCGCCCTCCCCTCGCCCCTGAAAATCGACAACGCCGCCGGGCTGCCCTTCAGCTCCGATATCGACGCGTTGATGGGCGGCTACAGCGCAGCCCGCCGCCTGATCGACGAACAGCTAGCCGATACGCCGGCCTGACTCAAAAGAAAAAACGCGCGACAGCCAGAAGCCATCGCGCGCTTTTCATCGGGACGCATCGCGTGCGTCCTGTGCCTGAACTCAGTCGCGGTTCGCCTGCAACACGGTCAAGGCGGCCATGTTGATGATGCGTCGCACGGTCGAGCTCGACGTCAGCACGTTCACCGGCGCATTCACACCCAGCAGGAACGGGCCGACCGCCACGTTGCTGCCCGCACCCGTCTTGAGCAGGTTGTAGGCGATGTTGCCCGAGTCCACGTTCGGGCACACGAGCAGGTTCGCCGCGCCCTTGAGCTTCGAATGCGGCAGGATACGCAAGCGCAGTGCTTCGTCCAGCGCGCAGTCGCCGTGCATTTCCCCGTCGATTTCCAGATCGGGATTCTTTTGCGTCACGAGCTTGAGCACTTCACGCATCTTCGTGCCCGAAGCCGAACTGCCCGAGCCGAAGTTCGACCGCGAGAGCAGCGCAACCTTCGGCTGCAGATTCAGCCATTCCATCTGGCGTGCCGCGGCCAGCGTGAATTCGGCGATCTGCTCGGCATTCGGGTTGTCGTTCACGTGGGTGTCGACGATCGCGACCGTGCGCTTGTCGAGCAGCAGGATATTCATCGCCGCATACGTCTTCGCATTGGGATGCATGCCGATGGCTTCGTCGACGAAGCGCAGGTGGTCGTGATACGCGCCCACCGTGCCGCACACCATGCCGTCCGCGTCGCCCAGGCGCACCATCATCGCGCCGATCAGCGTGAGGCGGCGGCGCATTTCCACGCGCGCCATTTCCTTCGAAATGCCGTCGCGGCAACGCAGTTCCCAATAGGTCGTCCAGTACTGATGGAAGCGCTCGTCGTACTCGGGGTTCGTGACTTCCACGTCTTCGCCGAGCTTCAGGCGCAGGCCGAACTTCTCGATGCGGGCAAGCAGCACTTCCGGACGGCCGATCAGGATCGGACGCGCGAGCTTCTCGTCGACGATCACCTGGACCGCGCGCAGCACGCGCTCTTCCTCGCCTTCGGCGAACACGATGCGCGACTTCCCGCCGTCACGCACGAACTGCTTCGCGGCCGCGAAAATCGGCTTCATGAATGCGCCCGAGTGATACACGAACTGCTGCAGCTCGTTCGTGTAGGCGCCAAAGTCGTCGATGGGGCGCGTGGCCACGCCGTCTTCCATCGCCGCCTTCGCAACCGCCGGCGCGATACGCACGATCAGACGCGAGTCGAACGGCTTCGGAATCAGGTACTTCGGGCCGAAGCGCAGATCATAGGCGCCGTATGCGGCAGCCACGGAATCGTTCAACTCTTCTTCGGCGAGCCTGGCGATCGCATGCACAGCCGCGATTTCCATGTTGCGCGTGATGGTCGTTGCGCCCACATCGAGCGCGCCGCGGAAGATGTACGGGAAGCACAGCACGTTGTTGACCTGGTTCGGGAAGTCCGAACGGCCCGTGGCGAGCACCGCGTCCGGGCGCGCTTCGAGCGCGACCTCGGGGAAGATTTCCGGCGTGGGGTTGGCGAGCGCGAGAATCAGCGGCTTGTCCGCCATCTTCTTGACCATTTCGGCCTTGAGCACGCCGCCCGCCGAAAGACCGAGGAACACGTCCGCGCCTTCGATCACGTCGGAAAGCGAGCGCGCCGAAGTGTCCTGCGCGAAGCGTTCCTTGTCCGGGTCCATCAGCGTCGTGCGGCCCTGGTAGACCACGCCGTCGATGTCGGTTACCCAGATGTTCTTGAGCGGCAGACCCAGATCCACCATGAGGTCCAGACAGGCCAGCGCCGCTGCGCCCGCGCCCGAGGTCACGACCTTGACCTTCGTAATGTCCTTGCCGATCACTTTCAGGCCGTTCATGAACGCGGCCGAAACGGTGATGGCGGTGCCGTGCTGATCGTCGTGGAAGACCGGAATCTTCATGCGCTCGCGCAGCTTGCGCTCGACCGTGAAGCAGTCGGGGGCCTTGATGTCTTCCAGATTGATGCCGCCGAAGGTGGCTTCGAGGCTCGCGATGATGTCCACGAGCTTGTCCGGGTCGCTTTCGGTGATTTCGATGTCGAACACGTCGATGCCGGCGAACTTCTTGAAGAGCACCGCCTTGCCTTCCATGACCGGCTTGGAGGCCAGCGCGCCGATGTTGCCAAGACCCAGCACGGCCGTGCCGTTCGTGATCACGCCCACCAGATTGCCGCGCGCCGTGTAGCGGAACGAGTTCTGCGGATTGTCGACGATCTCCTCGCAGGCCACGGCCACGCCCGGCGTATAGGCAAGCGCGAGGTCGCGCTGGGTGACGAGCGGCTTGCTGGCTGTCACCGAAATCTTGCCCGGCGTGGGAAATTCGTGATACTCCAGAGCGGCCTGACGATCGGTCTTGTTCATGTTCCTCACTCGATATGGATAGGGCCCGGCTCGCGCAGCTCACGTGGATCGAGGCTGGCGCGGTCAAGCGTGTTCGAATGAGACGATTCTAGAGAGCCCTCATAACGTGCCCATTTTGATTTAGTATGGGGCCATCATTTTTTGGTAATACCCTGGGGAATCGTGTCTTTCAGCATTGACGACGTGACGAGGCGGTTGAATACGCGCCTGAAAATGCGCCATCTGGTCCTGCTCCTGCAGATCCGCCAGCACGGCTCGCTCACGCGCGTGGCGGAACACATGGCGACGAGCCAGCCCGCCGTCACCAACGCGCTCGCTGAAATGGAGAGCATGTTCGGCGCGCCGCTCTTCGACCGTTCGTCGCGCGGCATGACGCCCACGGCGCTCGGCAACGTGGTGCTCGCGCGCGCCCAGGCCATGCTGCACGACCTCGACCACCTCGCGCGCGACATCGAAGCCGTGGTGGCCGGGCACGCCACGCGCGTGCACGTAGGCGTGATTCCGTTCATCTCGGGGCGCACGCTCGCCGCTGCCATTCGCCTCACGCAGTCACGGCTGCCGCAACGCGTCACCATGACGATTCACGAAGGCACGAGCGACGCGCTCCTGCCACAGCTTCGCGACCATACGCTCGATATCGTGATCGGGCGCGCGTCTTCGGCAGTCGATGTCTCGCAGTTGCGCTTCGAGGTGCTGCATCAGCAAAAGCCGCGGCTCATCGCCAGCCGCCGGCTCGCGGCGCGCCTCGCGCGCGGCAAGCTCGACTGGGAAAAGCTGGTCGAACTGGACTGGATCCTGGGCGCGCCGCACACGCCCATCCGCGAGCAGATTTCCGACCTCTTTCTGCACGCGGGCGTGGCGCCGCCCGTGCCTATCGTGGAGAGCTACACGTCGCGGCTGATCGGCGAGATGATCAGCACGAACGAGAACGCCGTATCAATCGTGCCCGCCGATATTGCCGAGGAACTCGTGCACTTCGCGGGCGTGGCGATCGTGCCGTACACGCTCGACTGGACGCTGCCGCCGGTTGCGATGTTCACGCGCGCGGGCGTGCTGCGCGATGTCGACACCACCTTCGGGCAGTCGCTGCGCGAGTTCTATCAAGAGGCGGAGAAGGCGCGGGGTTAGGCGGTTGGGGCTAAACGCAAACGGGGCGCGGACTCGATCGCCCGCGCCCCGTCTGCCATTCAGCATCGGTATTCAGCAGATCAAACCCGCGCCACCGCGCGCTGCGTCTCCAGCGTGCCCTCGCCCTGCATGCGCGCGACCAGCATCAGCGCGCAAACCAGCGTGATGAGCACATGCACCACCCCCAGCGCAACCACCGAAAGAATGCTGCCCGTGGCGCTCAACAGGTACTGGCCGAGAATCGGCGTCGTGCCCGCGAACACCATGCCGCAAATCTGATAAGCGAGCGAAATGCCGGTGTAACGCACCTGCGCGGGGAAAGCCTTCGCCAGCATGCCCGCCATGGCCGCGTAGTAGAGCGAATGCGGAATCGAGGCGAGCGCCATGCCGATCATCGCGAGCCAGGTCGAACCGGTGGCGATCATCGAGAACATCAGCGGCAGCGCAACGATCTCGGGCACGAGCATGTAGATGATCGCCTTCTTGAGATCCATCTTCGTGGCGAGCACCGCGCCGAACGGTTGCACGATCAACTGCACGACAATCGCGAACGTGATGACGCTCAGGAACTGCGTGCGGTCGAACCCGATCGAGGTCACGGCCCACGAAAGCGCGAACGTGGTCTTGAAGTACGTGGCCGAGAGCGCGATCACGCAAGCGCCCACGCCCATCGCCACGAGCCCCTTGTGATGGCGCAGCACTTCGGCGATCGGCAGCTTCACCACCTTGTTTCGTTCGCCTTACGAACCACCTTTCATTTATCGAACAAAGTGCCGGAAGGTGCGGACTATGAAACGGTCGCTCATTAGCGTCAACCAAGGGATAACCCTCGGTTTGCCCGCCGCCCGCGTGGGCCGCGATTGCGACGATTTAGGTGTTTACCCGTAATCGTATTGTCAGCTCGTTATCGATATGCCGATAATGCTCTCATGGATGTGAAAACTGCAGTGCGTGTCTTCGACGTAATCAACCTCTTTGCCGAAGTCCGGCAACCGATGATCTACAGCGAGATTGCGCGTCGAACCGAGATCCCGCTGTCGAGCTGCCACGCGTTGTTGCAGACGATGGTGGCCAAAGGCTATCTGTACGCGCCGGGCGTGAAAGCGGGCTATTACCCCACGCAGCGCCTGCTGCACGTGGCGCGCGACATCTGCAGCGAGGACCCGCTCACGCTGATGTTTCAGCCGCTGCTTTCCGCGCTGCGCGACGCGACCGGCGAAACCGCCGCGCTCGCCACGCTTGCGGGCAACCGCGTGGTCTATCTCGACGTGATGGAGTCGCGCCAGAAGATCCGCTACAGCGACGAGCCGGGCGGCTTCATGACCATTGCGAGCGCCGCGGGCAAGGCGCTGCTCGGCGCGCTCGCGCCGGCCGCGCGCCGCAAACTGCTCGACAGTTGCGAGCCGCAGTTGCACTCGGCCAATGGCACGGTGATCGACCGCGGCGCGTTCGAGCGCGACGTCGAGCAGGGCGTAACGGACGGCTGGCATCGCTCGACGGGCGAGAGCGTGGAGGACGTCGCCGGCCTCGCGCGCGGTTTCCTGATTCATGGTGAGGCGTTTGCGCTCGTCATCGGCGCGCCCAAGGCGCGTCTTCTCAAGAACGAGCAGAACGCCGTGAAGGCGCTGCTCGAGGTGTACGCGCAAATCCCGCCAACGCTGCTCGCCGCGTAAGGCACGTCAAATGCCTCGGGCACTGAATGTAGCGGTGAGCAAGCGCGGAATTCCTGAAGTGGAGGGTTAAGCATGCGTTGGAAGAACCGGCCGGAAGGCTCGAACTGGGGTGACTTCGGCCCCGACGATCAATTGGGCCGCCCCAATCTCATTGGCGCGGAGCAGGTGCTCAAGGGCGCGCAGGAGATACGCGCGGGTCTCACGTTCACCCTTTCTCTGCCGCTCGACTTTCCCGGCGACAGCAAGCTCAACGTGCGCCGCCATCCGCCGGTGCTTCGTCCCACCTTCCGCGACGGCCTGCCCTATGTGAACTTCCCGTTCGCGCGGAACGTTGCGGGCGCGATCGACGTGGTGAGCGACGATCAGGTGCTGCTCTCGCTCCAATACTCCACGCAGTGGGATTCGCTTGCGCACGTGGGCGCGCGCTTCGACGCCAACGGCGACGGCACGGCCGAGAGCGTTTACTACAACGGCTATCGCGCGAACGTGGACGTGGTCGGCCCGATGGAATATCGCGCGGAAGACAACTTTGCGCCTCACGCGTGCGGCGGCGAGCATAGCCATGCCGAGGTGCTCGGCATCGAGCACCTTGCCGTCAAGGGCATGCAAGGCCGCGGCGTGCTGATCGATTTCGCCGCGCATTTTGGCCGTGAGTTTCGCACCGTGGGCTACGACGACCTGATGCGCGTGATCGAGGCTGACGGCGTGGAAGTCGAGCGCGGCGACATGCTCGTGCTGCGCACCGGCTTCGCGGAGATGGTGCTCGAAATGAACCGCCAGCCCGACGAAGCCATTTTGTCGAGCCACTGCAGCGCGCTCGACGGGCGCGACGAGCGTCTGCTGCAATGGATCACCGATTCGGGCATCGCCGCGCTCGCCGCCGACAACTACGCCGTCGAACGTTACCCCGCGCGTGCGCCGGCCACGCCTGGCGAGCACCCGCTCATGCCGCTGCATCATCACTGCCTCTTCAAGCTCGGTCTGCCGCTGGGCGAGCTTTGGTATTTGCGCGAGCTTGCCCAGTGGCTGCGCGAGCACCAACGCTCGCGCTTTATGCTCACCGCGCCCCCGCTGCGGCTGCCGGGCGCCATGGGCTCGCCTGTCACGCCCGTTGCAACAGTTTGATGAACTAATCCGTAATCCTTTGTTTTGTCCGCATTCCTGAACAACATGGCTAAAGAAAGAGTCCTGATTACTGGCGGCGCCGCTGGCATCGGCGCCGCGTGCGCCGCGCGCTGCGAGGCTGACGGTTACGAAGCCGTCGTCATCGACCGCGTGGGCGACGGCATCATCGCCGATCTCTCCGACACCCAGGCAACGGCAGCCGCGCTCGCCCGCGCGCTGGAAGGCGGCCCGATCACGCGCCTCATCAACAACGTGGGCGTGGTCGTGCCCAACGACGCCGAGCACCAGACGCTCGAAGAACTCGAACGCGCATGGTCGCTCAACGTGCGCTGCGCGCAGCAGTGCATGCAGGCGCTATTGCCCGGCATGAAGGCTGCGGGCTTCGGCCGCATCGTCAACATGTCGTCGCGCGCCGCGCTCGGTAAGGAGCTGCGCACGGCCTATTCGGCCACCAAGGCCGCATTGATCGGCATGACGCGCGTATGGGCGCTCGAACTCGGCGCATTCGGCGTGACCGCGAACGCCATTGGCCCGGGCCCGATCCGTACCGAACTGTTCGACCGCGCGAATCCGCCCGGCGCGCCGCGCACCGAGGCAATCATCAATGCCGTGCCCGTCAAGCGCGTAGGCACGCCCGACGATGTCGCACACGCGGCCTCGTATCTGCTCGACGCGCGCAGCGGCTTCGTGACCGGCCAGGTGCTCTACGTGTGCGGCGGCATGACCGTTGGCGTCGCGGGGGTCTGACGATGGCGGCCCTCGAAACGCCTGCGCAAGCATGCAACACGCGCCGCGCCGGTATTGTCGGCGCGGGCAGCATCGGCGTGGCGTTCGCGATCTGCTTTGCGCGGGCCGGCTGGCGCGTGCGCCTCTACGATCCCGACGCTGCACGCCGCGCCGCCGCGCCTGAAGAGATTGCGCTGCGCCTGAACGATCTCACGCAATACGCCCTGCTCGACGAAAGCGCGAAAGAAATCGCCGCGCGCGTCGCGATCGTCGATACGCTCGAAGCCGCTGTCGCGCAAGCCGATCTCGTGCAGGAATGTGCGCCCGAGCGCGCCGAACTCAAGCGCGAGATCTTCGCGCAGCTCGACCGCGCCGCGCCGCCCGAAGCGATACTCGCGAGCGCTTCGTCGTTTCTCGCGACTTCGAAATTCGTCGACGATACGCTACCCGGCCGCGCGCGGTGCCTCGTCGCCCATCCCGGCAACCCGCCCTACCTCGTGCCCGTGATCGAGGTCGTGCCCGCACCCTTCACGTCCGAAGCGGCGGCCACGCGCGCGATCGCGCTCTACGCCGAAGCCGGTATGAAGCCCGTGCGCGTGAAGCACGAAGTGGAAGGCTTCATCTTCAACCGCCTGCAAGGCGCCGTGCTGCGCGAAGCGTATTGCCTCGTGCGCGACGGCGTGGCGTCGGTGGAAGACATCGACACCGTGATGCGCGAAGGCCTCGGCCCGCGCTGGTCGGTGATCGGCCCGTTCGAGACCGTCGACCTGAACACGCGCGGCGGCATCGCCTCGCATGCGCAGAAAATGGGCCCTTCGTACGCACGCATGGGCGCAGAACGCGGCCAGCACGACCCGTGGACACCTGAACTCGTCGCACAGGTCGAGACGGCGAGACGGGCAGCGCTGCCGCTCGATCAATGGGACGAGCGTGTGGGCTGGCGCGACCGCCAGCTCATGCATCTCACCCGCCATCGCAAGACCCAAAGCCACGACGACTCATAAGCGCCTCGAACGCGCGCCGAGAGCCGAAGAGACCCGACAACTATTACGATTCAGATAGAGACACTTCCATGCAGAAAGTCACCGCTTTCTTTACCGAGCTGATGCGCCGGTATTTGCCCGATCCGTTCGTGTTCGCGATCGGCCTCACCCTGCTGACGATGGCACTTGCCGTGATCGTGCAAGGACAAGCCGTCACGGCCCTCACTACGAGCTGGGGCAAGGGCTTCTGGGCGCTGCTCGCGTTCACCACGCAAATGGCGGTGATTCTCGCGATGGGCTACGTGCTGGCGACCGCGCCGCTCACCGACCGCTTTCTGAACCGCGTGGTGGCGCGCGTGAACGATCCGCGCATGGCGATCATCGTCGCGACGCTGGTGGGCGGCATCGGCAGCTATCTGAACTGGGGCTTCGGCCTCGTGGTGGGCGGGATCGTCGCACGCAAGCTCGCGCTGCGTGTGAAAGGGGTGCACTACCCGCTCATCATCGCTTCGGCGTATAGCGGCTTCACGCTCTACGGCCTCGGGCTTTCGGCCAGTATTCCCGTGCTGATCTCCACGAAGGGACATCCGCTCGAAGCGCAAATGGGCGTCATTCCGCTCTCCGAAACGATTTTCTCGCCCACCATGCTCATCACGAGCCTCGTGACCATCATCACGCTGCCGCTCCTGAACGCATGGCTGCACCCCAAGCCTGGTCAGCCGATCAGGGAAATCGATCGCGCCCAGGAAGAAAAGCAGCAGAAGGCCGCCGCGCTCGGCGTGGATCTCGACGAAGGCAACACGCTCGCCAACCGCCTGAACAACAGTCGTATTCTGAGCTACGTGATCGGCCTGATCGGCATGGGCTATGTCGCGCTGCACTTCGTGCAGGGCGGCTCGATCGACCTGAACCTCATCAACTTCTTCATTCTGTTCCTCGGCATCCTGCTGCTCGGCACGCCGATCCGCTATGTGGAGAAGCTCAACGAAGGCATTCGCACGATCAGCGGCATCATTCTGCAGTACCCGTTCTACGCGGGCATCATGGCGATCATGGCGTCTTCGGGTCTCGTCAATACGTTTTCCGCAGCGTTCGTGAAGATCGCGACGCCGGGCACGCTGCCGTTCTGGGGCTTGATCAGTTCGTTCGTCATCAACTTCTTCGCGCCTTCGGGCGGCGGCCACTGGGTCATTCAGGGACCGTTCATGATCGAAGCGGCGAAGACCATCGGCGCCTCCGTGGGCCATACCTCGACGGCCGTGATGCTCGGCAACGCATGGAACGATCTTGTACAGCCGTTCTGGATCTTGCCCGCCCTCGCGCTTTCCAAACTCAAACTCAAGGACATCATGGGCTACACGGTCATCATGATGTTCTGGATCGGCATCGTTTATTCGGTTGCGATTCTCGCCTGGGGCTGACCGGATCTCATACGCGCCCTTCCCTGAACCCCATCCTCACCGGAGACCATTCATGCTGTATCTCGTGCACATGCAGGTGCAGATTCCGCACGGCACCGACGCCGCCTTCGCCGACGCCCTGAAGGCTAAGGAAAAAGCGTTCTCGCAGAAGCTGCAACGAGAAGGCAAGTGGCGCCACCTGTGGCGCGTGGCCGGCGAATACGCGAATTACAGCGTGTTCGATGTCGAATCGAACGACGAACTCCATACGCTGCTTACCGCACTGCCGCTTTTCCCGTTCCTGAAGATCAGCGTGACGCCGCTCGCCCAGCATCCTTCGGCCATCGTGCCCAACTAAGAAGAACGCGCCATGCCTTTTCTCATCGAAACATTCGACAAGCCCGGTCACGCCGAGGTGCGGGCACGCGAGCGCGATGTACACCTGGAATTCCTCGCGCGCAACAAGCCGCTGTTGCTTGCCTGCGGCGCGAAGCTCAACGACGATGGCAGCAGCGCAGGCGGCGGTATCTATATCGTCGACCTCGAAACCCGTGAGGAAGCCGAGCGCTTCATCGCGCAGGATCCGTTCACGCATGTCGGGCTGTTCGAGAGCGTGAAGATCGTTCGCTGGCGCAAGGCCTATATCGACGGAACCTCCTACCTCTAAGCGCAACGCGCATCCATTCTCGCGAACGTTTTGTTCGCTTTCGACCCTCGACGGCGCCCCCGGCCGGGCACATCGATTGCTGCGCAGGTGCGCCGTCAGTCCACCCAGTCGCGCGGCCCACGTGGCGGCGCCTTCACGCGAGGAGAAAACCGATCATGCTAAAAATGGCGCTGTTCTTTGCCGTGATAGCCGTGATTGCGGCCCTGTTTGGCTTCACGGGTATTGCGGCCGGTGCGGCCGCAATTGCGAAGATCCTGTTCTTTATCTTTGTGGTGCTGTGCGTGGTGTTCCTCGTGATCGCACTCGTGGTCACGAAGAAGATCGTCGATTGACCGAAGCGCGAAGCACGCCCGGGGCATCGGCGCTGCCCCGGGGGCCCATCAGGCCGCGCGCTGGTAGTACAGGTTCTGCGGATGACGCGCCTGCGCGAAAAAGAACCAGCGTTCCCCAACGAGGCCCGCGTACTGAACGATGCACGCCGCGACGAGCAACGTTGCGGAGAGCGTATGCAGCGCCATTGCGAGCAGCGCCAGCGGCACGAGGAACGCGCCCGCGAGAAACCCCCACTTGACCCATTGCATCACGGTGTCGGACTGGCCGTGAAAGAACTCGTGCAAATTGAAGGCACTCGCCGTAAAACCGCGTGAAATCTGCCTGACTTTCCCGGCCCGGATACCCGTGGCGCTTTGCAACGTGGAGCGCGGATGCAGCCTTTGATTGCGCGCGAGTGCGGCGACGCGGCTCACGCAAGCGGCCACGATCAGCACACCGGCCGCGAACCCAAGGCCCGGCACGATGCCGGGCGCAAGCCACGCAGCGCTCGCCGTTGCGATCGTGAAGCCCGATGCGCAGCCGAGCAGCACGAAATTCACCAGCGTGAGCGGCGTAGCCCACTCCTGAAGAAAGCGCAGGCACGCATAGATCATGGCCGTGCAGATAAAAAGACTGGCGCTCGCGAGCACCGCAACCACACCGATGGCGAGCGACCACGACGCATGCATCCAGTGCGCGAGGCCGTAGAGGAACGTCGTTGCGAGAAACACGGGCAGTGCGAGACATTCGCGCGAAAGCCATGAGGTGCGCCACATGGCGATGGCACGCCACGCGCGCTCCGGATGCCCAAGGTGAAAGATCGAAGCAACGAGCCCCAGCACGCCAAGCGTGACTGCGAGCGCAGCGCCGCAAACGTAGAACTGAGTCGGCACGAGTTGCCACGTCGTCCATTCAGGGTGTAGCCGCGAAAGCCACTCGACGCCAAACAGCGCGATCAACAGACCTTGCCCCGCACCTGAAAGCGTGGTCAGGAAAACAACGGAAAATGCGGGTCTCATTCAAATCTCCCTGGTCGCAACCGTTTGTGCGCGCGTGAATAGCGACTTCACTCGCGTTGCAAAGCCGGCAAGATTGAGCTTGCCCGAATCCGGTTGATCATCGAGCCGCTTCTCGCGCGACATGGCCGGTGTGCCGCGCCGGATCGCCAGGTTCGCGAGATTGATGGGCTCGCCAGCTTCGAGCATGCTCACCGGCGACGATGCCGATGCGCCGCCGCTGCACCCACACGATCCGCTGCCACAACTGCCTTCGGTCTTCACGCGCGGCAGATAGTGATTCGACGGCTTCGTGCCCCACTCCGGCATCAACTGATAACCGCCACGCGCCTGAATGGCTTTCGACGCATCCGACTCGGGGTCGTGAATGTCGCCGAAAATCCGCGCCGACGTCGGGCACGCGAGCACACATGCGGGCTTGCGGTCGCGCTCGGGCAGCGCCTCGTTGTAGATGCGGTCCGCGCACAGCGTGCACTTCGTCATCTCCTTGCGCTCTTCGTCGAGTTCGCGCGCGCCATAGGGGCATGCCCACGAGCAATACTTGCAGCCAATACACTTGTCGTAGTCGACGAGAACGAGCCCGTCTTCCTTGCGCTTGAAGCTCGCGCCGGTCGGGCAGACCGGCACGCACGGCGGGTCTTCGCAATGCAGGCACGATTTCGGAAAGTGAATGGTCTCCGAATTCGGAAACTCTCCGGCCTCATAGGTCTGCACGCGGTTGAAGAAGGTGCCGGACGGATCGGCGTCGTATGGGCGCACGTCCGAAAGGCTCCCCGCTTGCCCCGAGGTATTCCATTCCTTGCAACTCGTCACGCACGCCTGGCACCCCACACAGACGTTCAGGTCGATCACCAAGGCCATTTGCGTCATTTCGGGATCCTCCTTACTTGCCTGTCACAACATTGCGCAGACGCGCAGCGAACTTGCCGCCGCCCGCGAAATACGCCTGAATCCGGCCAACCGTGCCGGTCGAACCCGGCAAGGGCTGCATCGGCGCGAACTGCGGCAGCGTGTGGTCGGCATCGGCCTCGGCCGGATACACTCGCACGCGCACGTCGTACCACGCGGCCTGCCCCGTCACGGGATCCGAGTTCGAAACGCGCCGGCCATCGCCGAATGGCAATTCTTCGGTAATCAGGTGATTGAGCAGGAAACCGCGTTGCGACTCATTGGCGTCCGGGCCGAGATTCCATGCGCCAGCGGCCTTGCCGATGGCGTTCCAGGTCCACACGGTGCCCGGTTCGACCGCCTCGCTGTAACGCGCCATGCAGCGCACCTTGCCCCACTGCGACTCGACGTAGATCCAGCCACCGTCCTCGATGCCGTTTTCCTGCGCCATACGCGGATTCACATACAGGTAGTTTTCGCCGTGAATCTGGCGCAGCCACGCGTTTTGCGAATCCCACGAGTGATACATCGCCATGGGGCGCTGCGTCACCGCCGCCAACGGGTAGCGTTCGAGATCAGTCGCGGCGAGTTCCAGCGGCGCATACCAGAAAGGCAGCGGGTCGAAATAGCGCTCGACGCGCGCACGCAAATGCTCGGGCGGCTGGCGCGCATCCGTCTTGCCCTGCGCGGCGAGGCGAAACTTCTGCATGACATCCGAATAGAGCTGGATAAGGATGGGCTCACCAAACTTACGGAATCCCTTCTCCACGGCGAACTGCAGGTACGGCCCATTTACGCCGCGCATGTACTGAAGGGCTTCGGGCAGCCTGTAATGGAACACGCAGTTATTCTTCGCGTATTCCTCCCACTGGCGGGGATTGGGCTCGCCCACGAGCGCCTTGTCGCCGTCCTTGCCGCGCCAGCCAATCAGAAAGCCGACGCCGGAATCCGGCGCGGTCTGGAAGTTGACGATGAAGTCCGGATAGTCCTTGAACTTGCGCTTGCCTTCGGCCGTCGTGAACGCCGGCAGCTTCAGGCGGCTACCCAGTTCGACGAGCACTTCCTGGAACGGGCGGCACTCGCCGGTGCGCTCGAGCACCGGCACGCGCACGGAATCCACCGGACCGTCGAACTCCGAAATCGGCCGGTCGAGCATCGACATCGCGTCATGCCGTTCCAGATAGGTCGTATCGGGCAGGATCAGATCGGCGAACGCCGTCATCTCCGACTGGAACGCGTCGCACACCACGAGGAACGGAATCTTGTACTCGCCGTCCGGTCCGCGGTCGGTCAGCATCTTGCGGACCTCGCTCGTGTTCATCGACGAATTCCACGCCATGTTGGCCATGAAGATCAGCAAGGTGTCGATGGGGTACGGGTCGCCTCGCCATGCGTTGGTAATGACGTTGTGCATCAGGCCATGCACGGCCAGCGGGTATTCCCACGAGAAGGCCTTGTCGATGCGCACCGGATCGCCCGCTTCGTCGATGAAGAGGTCGTCCGGCGCCGCGGGCCAGCCGAGCGGCCCCGACGGCAGCGGCGTATTCGGCTTGACATCGTTCGGACTGCGTGGCGGCTTGGCCGATGGTGGCACCGCGCGCGGATACGGCGACTTGTGACGGAAGCCGCCAGGCCGGTCGATCGTGCCGAGCAGCGACATCAGCACGGCGAGCGCGCGGATCGACTGAAAGCCGTTCGAATGCGCGGCCAGCCCCCGCATGGCGTGAAAAGCGATGGGGTTGCCCGTCACGCTTTCATGCTCCATGCCCCACGCGTCCGTCCACGGAATCGGCAGCGTGATCTTGTGGTCGCGCGCCGTCTGCGCCATCTCGCGCGCGAGGCGGCGGATCGTCTCCGCCGCGATGCCCGTGATTTCCTGCGCCCATTCGGGCGTCGTTTCCTTGAAGCGCTCGCGCAGCAGCGCAAACGAAGGTGCCACCGGCGTCCCGTCGTCCAGCACATAGCGGCCGTCGAGCGCGGGTTGCGCGCCAGGCGTGTGATGCTGCACGGCCTTGCCCGCGTTCTCGTCCCACCACAGATGGTTTTGCGGGAACAGCGGATTGCCCTCGGGAAGATTGGCGTCCTTCACGAACAGGCCGAACGTGTCGTTTTCCGTGCGCATGTCCAGCAGTTCGCCCGCGTTGGTGAAGCGCTTGACGAATTCGTGGTCGTACGCGTCGGCCTCGATCAGCTCGTGGATCAGCGCCATGAACAGCGCGCCGTCGGTGCCGGGACGAATGGGCACCCATTCGTCGGCGATGGCCGCGTAGCCGGTGCGGATCGGGTTGATAGCGATGAAGCGGCCGCCCGCGCGCTTGAACTTCGAAATGGCGATCTTGAGCGGATTGGAGTGATGATCCTCCGCTGTCCCGATCATGATGAAGAGCTTCGCGCGGTCGAGGTCCGGGCCGCCGAACTCCCAGAACGAACCGCCCATCGTGTAGATCATGCCCGCGGCCATGTTCGCGGAGCAAAAGCCGCCGTGGGCGGCGTAGTTGGGGGTGCCGAACTGCCTGGCGAAGAGCCCTGTGAGCGCCTGCATCTGGTCGCGGCCGGTAAAGAGCGCGAACTTTTTGGGGTCGGTTGCCCGCAGGTGGGCGAGACGTTTCTCGATCGTTTCGAGCGCCACGTCCCACGAAACGGGCTCGAACTGCGCCTCGCCGCGCTGAGCGTCGCGCTTGCGCATGAGCGGCTGCGTGAGGCGCGCCGGGGAATACTGCTTCATGATCCCCGACGAACCTTTCGCGCAGATCACCCCCTGGTTCAAGGGGTGCTCCGGGTTACCGTCGATATAACGGACTTCCCCCTCACGCAGATGCACGCGAATGCCGCAACGGCACGCGCACATGTAGCAGGTCGTGGTCTTGATTTCCAGCTTTTCGTTTTGAGTTCGGGCGCCGTGGTCCACTAGAGGCCTCCATTTACGACTGACGGGTGTCCGGGAACCGCCGCCCCACGCCGTCTATGTGCTAGAAATGGTAGGCCTATGTGATTGACTACTCAACTTTGCATTCCGGATACCAGTCATCACGAAATCCGATAGTTTCGATAAGTTCGCCCCGGCTGCGGGAAAACCCGATTTCCCGGGAGCCGCGCCGCGCGGTATGGTCCAGCGCTTTACCCCTACCCTGGACGTTTGCGAATCATGGATATTCCAACGACCCGCGTTCGCAACCAGTTCCCCGGCCGAATTGTCGGAATCATCAGAGGCACGGAGCATTGTGAGGTCGATGTCTCCACAGCGGCCGGGATTTTCACGTCCGTCATCGAAACCCGAATCCTGGACCAGCTCGGCCTGAGAGCCGGCGCGGCGGTCGTTGCCATCGTCAAATCCTCTGACGTCAAACTTGCGGCGCCTTGACGCCTCCTCTCGAGCGGACATCTATCGCGCTAACCCTCCAGATTATGGTTGATTTATCAACCATAATCTGGAGCCGGATTTTCCGATGACCTGAACGTATCAAGAACCTAAACGAAGTTTCATTTTACGGGCCATTTTCGACACGTTTTGCGTAATCGCCCTCGCCTAAATTTCCGGTTCCGCCACACACGAAGAATCCTTCTTCTCTACGGAACCGAAATGAAAAAGGCGTTGTTGAACATCCTCGCGCTCGCGGCGGCCGCCGCCTGCACGAGCGCTCACGCACAAAGCAGCGTTACGCTCTACGGCACGGTCGATGCGGGCCTCGACTACGTCAGCAATCAGAAGTCGTCCACGGGTCATGGCACGACGTGGGGCATGCAGTCCGGCAACGTGAGCACGAGCCGCTGGGGCCTGCACGGCACGGAAGACCTGGGCGGCGGACTCAAGGCGATCTTCGACCTCGAGAACGGCTTCTCGGTCGTCAACGGCAAGGGCTCCAACGGCGGCTATATGTTCGGCCGGCAGGCATGGTTGGGCCTCTCCAGCGGCCAGTACGGCACGCTCACGCTCGGGCGCCAGTACGACACGCTCGTGGACATGATCGCGCCCATGTCGGCCACGGGCTCGGGCTTCGGCGGCAACGTCGCGATGCACCCGTTCGACAACGACAACCTCAACAACGACGTGCGCATGAACAACGCCGTCAAGTTCCGCAGCGCGACCTACGCGGGCTTCCAGGTCGAAGGCGCCTACGCGTTCAGCAACCAGGGCGGCGGCTTCTCGAACAATAACGCCTACACGATGGGCGCTTCGTGGAACGGCGGCCCGATCAACCTGGGCGTGGCGTACTTCCAGGGCAACGAGCCCGGCTCGACCACGAACGGCGCATTGAGCGCCGGCAGCGGCACCGCCAACGACCGGATGTTCGTAGCGGCGCGCACGCGCACGCTCGGCGCGGGTGGCAGCTATACGATAGGGCCGGCGAAGGTGGGCCTCGTGTTCACGCGCACGATGGTCGACGAGCCCACGCAAATCGCCCAGGGCGGCTCGCTCAATGCGTTCGACGCCGATTACCTGACGTTCAATAACTTCGAAGTGAACGGCCGTTATGCGCTCACGCCGCAACTGAGCCGGGGCGGCGCCTATACCTATACGGACGGCTCGGTCAGCCGCGCGGAAGGCAACGCGTCGCCGCACTGGAACCAGTTCATGCTGCAGGCCGACTACGCGCTGAGCCGCCGCACCGACGTGTATCTGGAAGGCGTCTACCAGCGCGTTTCTGGCGCGCAAGGCATCCCGGTGCTCGGCAATGCGTCGATCTACAATCTCGCGGCTTCGTCCAGCAATACGCAAGCAGTCGTCGCAGCAGGCATGCACCTGAAGTTCTAAGCTCATGCTTAACGGGTCGCGCGACATCAGCGCGACCCGGCAAGCTACGTAAACAAGGGCAGTGTCATCGCCAGGTCATGCAAGCGAGCCATCGTTGCGCAGACACTCACCCTGCGATGCTTGCGCCCGCGCGCGTCAGTCATGCAAGTCCGCTAGCGCAGGCTTCGCCCTCTGCTCCCGAGGCGAGACGACATGACGAAAAAAGAGATCCCCGAGAATGCATCCACCGAAAGCGGCGCCAGTGTCTCGCGCCGCGGCTTCCTCAAGCTTGCCGGCGCTTCCGGCTTCGCAAGCGCGGCCAGCGCTTTCGCGGGCACCGCGAAAGCCGACGCCACCACACCCGACGGCACGCCCGAGCAGATCCACCTCACCTGGGGCGAAGACCCGACACGCGAAGTCGTCGTTTCGTGGGCATCGCTCGCCTCCTCCACGAATCCGCGCGTGATCTACAGCGCCGATCGCGGCAAACGCGAGACGGTGCACGCCGTTCAGCGCACCTATACCGACGGGCTCACCGGCGTCGTCGTATTCACGTATCACGCACGGCTGCGAGGGCTGGACCCGGCCACGACCTACCGCTACGAAGTCACCGCCGATAACGACAGCCACGCGAGCAGCCCGTTTTCGTCGAGCTTCGCCACGGCGCCGCGCGGGCGCGCACCGTTTCGCTTCACGAGCTACGGCGACCTCGCCACGCCGAACACGGGCTGGGTGCTGTCGTCGCCGCAAAGCCGCTTCGCCGTGGAAGCCGTGGAGCGCTTCCAGCCGCTCTTTCATCTGCTCAATGGCGACCTCTGCTACGCGAACCTGAATCCCGCGCACCAGACCGATGTGTGGCGCGACTTCGGCAACAACAATCAGACCTCGTCGGCGAATCGTCCGTGGATGCCGTGCCCCGGCAATCACGAGATCGAGTTCTACAACGGCCCGCAGGGTCTGAATTCGTATCTCACGCGCTATACGCTGCCCGATAACGGCACGCATTTTTCGGGGCGCTGGTACAGCTTCCGCGTGAGCAACGTGCTGTTCGTCTCGCTCGACGCCGACGACGTGGTCTACCAGGACGCCGCCGCGTTCGTGGCCGGCCCCGCGCCGCTCGTGCCTGCCGCGAGCACGGGCAACGCGCCGATTCAACCGGGCGCTTCGTTCTACGTGCGCGGCTACAGCAACGGCGTGCAGACGCGCTGGCTCGAGCAAACCCTGAAGCAGGCGAAGGAAGACGACGACATCGACTGGATCGTAGTGCAGATGCACCAGGACGCGCTCAGCTCGTCGAAAACCGGCAACGGCTCGGACAAGGGCATTCGGGAAGCATGGCTGCCCCTCTTCGACCGCTATGGCGTGGACCTCGTGGTGTGCGGCCACGATCACGACTACGAGCGCAGCTACCCGGTGCGCGGCTGCAATCATCACGCGGGCGTCGATGCGAAGACAGGCGTGAGCGTCGATACGCTTCAGCCGCGTCCCGTCACGCACGCTCAGGGCGCGAGCAACACCTTCGACACGAGCCACGGCACGATCCACCTGATCCTGGGCGGCGGCGGCACGAGCGCGCCGCTCGATGTGTATGGCGTGGACGCCGGCAACGGCAATCCGCAGGCACAGGTGTTCACGAAGGCCAACCACCCGGTGCCGGGCACGACCGCGGGCACCTTCGCGCGCCCCACAGCGGATGCGCTCGAAGACGCGATCTGGTCAGCGCAGCGCGATACGGGCACGGGCTATGGCATTGCGGTGTTCGACGTCGATCCCGGCACGCACGGCGGCCAGACGACGATCACGATGAATTACTATCACGCGCCCGGTGCGGATCAAACGCCGACCGGGAATTATGAGTTGTTCGAAACGATTACGCTGGCGAAGTCACGTTGAGCGAACAACGCGGGGCGCTTGCGCCCCGCTTCGAATTCAGTCCGCGAGCGCGGCTTCTTCCACGTTTCGCACCACAACCGCACCGCTCGCCAGCCGCCGATAACGCGACAGCGCCCACAGCGGGAAATAAGCCGTGTACCCGTGGTACTTGAGGTAGTAAATACGCGGGAACCCCGGCGCATTATGCGAGCGATGCCACCAGAACCCGTCGGCCTGCTGCACGGATAGCAGATACGCCACGCCGCGCCGCACCGATTCGGACTCCCAGTCACCGAACGCCATTTGCGCGAGCAGCGCCCACGCGGTGAAGTTCGACGCGCTTTCGCCGCCGTTGGTGCCGGCAAGGCGCGGGTCGATATAGCTGTCGTTGGTCTCGCCCCAGCCGCCATCGGCGTGCTGGCGTGCACGCAGCCACGCGAGCGCGCGTGCGATGTACGGCTGTCTCGGGTCCTCGCCCGCGAGCGCGAGACCCGCCAGCACGCTCCACGTGCCGTAGATGTAGTTGGTGCCCCAGCGGCCCCACCAGCTGCCGTCGGCTTGCTGAGTGGCCTTCACGTACTCGATGGCGCGCGCGAGCGCTGTCTTGTCCTCGGCGCGGCCCGTCACGCCGAAGCACAGGAGCACGCGGCCCGATACGTCTTCGGTCGGCGGGTCGAGCAAGGCGCCGTGATCCGCGAAGGGGATCGCGTTCAGATAGAGGCGGTCGCAATCGGCGTCGAAGGCCGCGAAGCCGCCGTTGCGCGATTGCAGGCCGCGCATCCAGTCGAGCGAGCGCGTGACCCGCGCCGCATACGGGTCCACGCCCGTTTTGCGCGCCTCCCCAAGGCCGCGACGATGGAGCATGGCAGCGACCACGGCCGTGTCGTCGATGTCGGGATAGTACGGGTTCTCGTACTGAAAGGCCCAGCCGCCAACCGGCGTGTCGGGCTGCGCGTTCTCGATCCAGTCGCCGCGCACGTCGTCCACCTGACGCTCGGCGAGCCAGTCGTACGCACGCGTAATGCGCCGCTGCAGTTCCTGGTCGCTGATAGTGGCGGTTGCCGGATCGGCGGGCACGACCGTGCGCGCCTGCTCGAGCGCCATCGTGCTCCACGCTGTGTCCCAGACTGGCGAGAGACATGGCTGGCAATACACGCTGCCGTCCGGGCGCTCGACGAGCAGCTTTTCCAGCGCATTCTCGCAATCGCGTCGCAACGGATGATCCTCAGGATACCCAAGCACCTGCATCATCTGGTAGCTGTAGACGATAGGCGGAAAAATGCCGCCCATGCCGTCCTCGCCGTTCATGCGCTCGGCGCACCAGGCCTCGGCGTGCTTCATGGCGCGCTGGCGCAGCGCGCGCGGCAGCAGCGGCTCGATATGACGCAGCGCCCGGTCAGCCGCGAGAAAGAACCGGCGGATGCCCTTGCCGCGCGCAAAGTATTCGCGCTCCTGTTCGGGCGGCGTGACGAACAGTTCGGCAATCGATACGTCATGCGGATTGGCCGCGCGCGCCTTCAGCGAACAGAGCGCGAGCAGCGGCACCATGGTCGTGCGCGCCCAGTAGGCGACCTTGTACATCGAAATGGGCACCCACTTCGGGAACAGCACGAACTCGATCGGCATGAACGGCGTGGCGCGCCACGGCACCTGACCGAAGGTGGCAAGCAGAATGCGCGTGAACACGTTGGACTTCGCCGCGCCGCCGAGCTTCAGAATGGTCTCCCGCGCGCGCACCATGTGCGGCGCGTTCGCCGAATCTCCTGCCGCCTTCAGCGCGAAATACGCCTTCACGCTGCACGAGACATCGGGCGCGCCATCCACGTAGAGGTCCCATGCGCCGTGTGTCTGCAAACGCTGAATGGCGCGCAGATAGCGCGCCATCTTTTCCTGACGCACCGCGTCGATCTTGCCCATGAAATGCATCATGAGAATGTATTCGGCGGTGATCGTAGCGTCCGATTCGAGCTCGAAGCACCAGCTTCCATCGGCGTCCTGCTGTCGCGCGAGTGCCTCGCGGCCGCGAATGATCGAGGCGTCGAGCGCCGCCATGGCGGCTGCGGAGGCAGTAAAAGGCGGGGCGGAATTTTTCATCGGCGGATCATACCATCCGTACGGAATGTTTAGCCGGGAAGCCTGCAATGGTATGATCGCCGCCATGAAAGACTCCTCCGTCAAGGCGCCCGCGCGCGCGGCAAGGCGTAGCGCGAAGGCGGCTGACGCAGCGGCACCCTCGGCTCCGCCGGCCCCCTCGACCTCGAAGCACCCTTCCCCACGCAAGGACGCGGCGCCTGCCGTTGGCACGCGCCGCAAGAAAGCCCCGGCCCAGGTGCGCGCGCAGTTGCTGCAAGCGGCTTCCGACATCGCCACCGATCAAGGCGTGCCCGCCGTGACGCTCGACGCCGTGGCCGAACGCGCGGGCGTGACCAAGGGCGCACTGCAATATCACTTCGCCAACAAGCAGGGCTTGCTCGATGCGCTCTTCGAGCAGACGCTGGCGCGCTTCGAGCAGCAGATGCATACGCGCATCGACGAAGGCGTGGCGGAAGGCGCGCCGAAACACAGCGCGGCCGCACGCGCCTACCTGCACACGACGATCGACGAAGCGAGCCCCGCCGCCAGCACCAACGTGCTGCGCGTACTGGTGGCCGCGATGATGACCGATCCCGCGATTCGCGAGCGCTACGCCGCGCCCATGCGCAAGTGGACGCGCCCCGACCCGCTTGCGCTCGAAGCCGCCGCCCGCCTCATGATCTGCCGGCTCGCAGCGGACGGCCTGTGGATCTCCGACCTGCTCGGCTACCAGAACATGCCGCCGCGCCTGCGCGCCGAAGTGGTCCGCCAGCTGGAGCAACTGGCGCTCGTGAAAGACTAAAGAAAGCACGCGCCAGGGTTCCCCCTGGCCGCCGCGCTTTCACGCCCGGCGCACTATGCCGAAATCGTCACCGCGCATGGGTCGTTCGAGCAAGACGGCCAAAATGGCGCGACCTACGATTGTCGGCATGAAAACCCTGACCGTTATCGACTCCCACACGGGTGGCGAACCCACACGCCTCGTGATCGCCGGCGGCCCCGAGTTGGGCCACGGCCCGCTCGCCGAACGCCTCGCCGTTTTCCGTCGCGACTTCGACCGCGTGCGCGCGGGCGTCGTCAACGAGCCGCGCGGCTCGGACGTGATGGTCGGCGCGCTGCTTTGCGAGCCGCATGATCCGTCCTGCTCCGCCGGCGTGATCTTCTTCAACAACGTCGGCTTTCTCGGCATGTGCGGGCACGGCACCATCGGCCTCATCGCATCGCTTGCGCATCTCGGGCGCATCGCGCCAGGTGTGCATCGCATTGAAACGCCGGTGGGCAATGTCGAAGCCGAACTGCACGCCGACGGCAGCGTCACCGTGCGCAACGTGCCTGCGTATCGCTACCGTCAGGCTGTGCCGCTCGACGTGCCCGGTTACGGCCGCGTTCACGGCGACATCGCCTGGGGCGGCAACTGGTTTTTCCTCGTCGCCGATCACAACCTGACGCTCGAAGCGAGCAACGTCGAAGCGCTCACCGAAGCCACGTGGGCCATGCGCCAGGCGCTCGGGGCGAACGGCATCACCGGCGCGGACGGCGCGCTGATCGACCATATCGAATTGTTCGCGCACTCGGACGTCGCGGGCATCGACAGCCGCAATTTCGTGCTGTGTCCCGGCAAGGCCTACGACCGTTCGCCGTGCGGCACCGGCACGAGTGCGAAGGTCGCGTGCCTCGCCGCGGACGGCACGCTCGCGCCCGGTGCGCAGTGGCGCCAGGAAAGCATCATCGGCAGCGTGTTCGAAGCATGCTATGAAACCACGCCCGAACTCCCCGCGGGCCACGTGCGACCGAGCATACGCGGCAGCGCGCATATTAGCGCGGAGTCCAAATTGATTTTCGCCGACAACGATCCGTTCGCGTGGGGCATTCCCGCGTGATCCAAAGTTCGAGCGGTCAACACGATGTCGTCGTGATTGGCGCGGGCATCGTGGGCGCAGCATGCGCGCATGAACTCGCGGCGCAGGGTTTGAATGTACTCGTCATCGAGCGAGCCGGCGTAGGCGGCGGCGTGACGGCCGCCGGTATGGGCCACCTCGTCGTGATGGACGACACGGCCGCCGAATTCGCGCTGAGCGCGTGGTCGTTGGCACTGTGGCACGCCCTTGCGCCGCGTCTCGACGAGCGCCATGCGTTCTTGCGCTGCGGCACGCTCTGGGTCGCCGCCGACGAAGAAGAACTGGCGCTCGCGCAAACACGTCAGCAGGCGCTGCAACACCAGGGCGTGGCGTGCTCGACGCTCGACGCGCGCCAGTTGCGCGAAGCGGAACCGGGTCTGAGCAATGGCCTCGCAGGCGGAATGATCGTCGACAACGACGCTGTGGTCTACGCGCCTGCCGTAGCAGCATGGTTGCTCGAACAACCGGTTAGCGGCCGCCTGACTTGCCGCACGCAAACGCAGGTAGCGCGTATCGACCGCGCAGGTGTGCACCTCGCCGATGGCGAGGTCATTGGCGCGGGCGCGGTTTTGATCGCGAACGGCCTCCAGGCGCTCGATTTACTGCCGCGCCTGCCGCTCCAGGCGAAGAAGGGACACCTGCTCATTACCGACCGCTATCCCGGCACGATTCGTCATCAGATTCTCGAACTCGGCTACATCAAGAGCGCGCACAACGCGAGCGGAACATCGGTTGCGTTCAACGTGCAGCCGCGGCCGACCGGGCAATTGCTGATCGGCTCGTCGCGCCAGTTCGACAGCACAGACCCCGCCGTCGAGCCGGCGATTCTCGCGCGCATGCTGCGCCGCGCCGCCGAATATCTGCCGCAACTGCCCGCGCTCAACGCGATTCGCGCATGGACGGGATTTCGCCCGGCATCGAGCGACGGCATGCCGCTGATCGGCCCCGCTGCCTCGTTCGCCAATGACGACTGCCATCCGTCCACGTGGCTCGCCACCGGACACGAGGGCCTTGGCGTCACCACGGCGCTCGGCACCGCCAGGCTGATTGCCGCGCAAATGCTCGGGCGCGCCGCCGACATCGACGCGACGCCGTATCTCCCCGCGCGCTTCGCTGCCCAGGGGGCCGTGCATGCCTGAATCCAATACGACGTTGACGATCGATGGGCGCAAAGTGAGCGTCGCGCCCGGCAGTTCGGTTGCAGCGGCCATCGCCATTGCCGCGAATGCACAACACGCGGCGCCAGTCACGCGGCGTTCGGTGAGCGGCGCGCTGCGCGGGCCGTTGTGCGGCATGGGCATCTGCCAGGAATGCCGCGTCACCACCGACGGCGTGCCGCATCGACTTGCATGCCAGACGGTTTGCGCCGCGGGCATGAATGTCGTCACCGGGAATGCAGCGCCATGAAGTTCGATATCCTGATCATCGGCGCCGGACCGGCCGGATTGAACGCCGCGCGCACCGCCGCACAGGCGGGCGCAAGCGTCGGCATCGTCGATGACAATGCGCTGCCTGGCGGCCAGATCTGGCGTCAGGGTCCCGGTCATCGTGCGGCTGGCCCCGCGCGCGTCGTGCTCGACGCCCTCGCGGCGCGCACCAACGTCACGCTCCTGAGCGGCACGCGCATCGCGCAAGCGCTGTCGGGGCGGCAACTGCTCGCGGAAAGCCCCGACCGTGCGCTCACGCTCGCTTACGGCAATCTCATCGTCGCCTCGGGCGCGCGCGAGCGCTTCCTGCCCTATCCTGGCTGGACCTTGCCGGGCATCACGGGCGCGGGAGGCTTGCAGGCGCTCATCAAGAGCGGCATGCCCGTGCGCGGCGAACGCATCGTCATCGCGGGCAGCGGGCCGTTGCTCTGGGCCGCCGCCGTCACCGCGCGCCAGCATGGCGCGACGATCGGCGCCATCGTCGAGCAGGCGCCGCTCCAGGCGGTGCGCCGCTTCGCGGCAGGCCTCGTCCATACGCCCGCGAAACTCGCTCAGGCGCTGCGCATGCGCTTCGATCTGCGCGCCACGCCTTACTGGTGCGATGCGTACGTCACCGAAGCCATCGGCACAACGCGCGTGACGCAGGCGCGCGTGCGGCGCGGCAACGACGAAGTGCTGGTCGATTGCGACCGCGTCGCGTGCGCCTATGGCCTCGTACCGAATACGGGTCTCGGCGCGGCGCTGGGTTGCCACCTCGAAACCCAAGCGGCTTCTCCCGCCATCGCCGTGAACGAATGGCAGCAGACCTCCGCCGAAGCCGTCTACGCGGCTGGCGAATGCACCGGCGTGGGCGGCATGGAACTCGCGGCGGTGGAAGGACGCATCGCGGCATACGCCGCGCTCGGGGACAACGCGAACGCCCAGCCCCTGTTCGCCGAGCGTGAGCGTTACCGCCGTTTCGCCATGCGCCTGCACGCGGCATTCGAACTCGCACCCGCGTTGCGGGCGCTCCCGCAACCCGACACCGTGTTTTGCCGTTGCGAGGACGTCGCGTATCGCGACGTTGCGCGCCACGCGTCGTGGCGCGACGCCAAGCTGCAGACGCGCTGCGGCATGGGTCCCTGCCAGGGCAAGATTTGCGGCGAGGCGGCGGCGTTCTGCTTCGGCTGGCCGCAAAACGGGCAGCGCCCGCCGTTCTCGCCCGCGCGCATCGACACCTTGATGCACGCAGAAACAACGGAATAGCGCGGCACACGTTTTTTGTTGCAGATGCGCGAGCGTGCGCAAATCGGCACAATGGCGATTTCCGCCGATCCCGTCCCAAGCGCCTCGCGATGCCCGAACTGGTCCTGCCCGCCGCCCCCGAAAACGCCACGTTTGCGCAGATGGTCGCGCATTTCACCATGCTCGAACCGCTGTTCGACGCCATGCCCGACGTGGTGTTCTTCGTGAAGGATCACGAGGCGCGCTACGTGATCGCAAACACCACGCTCGCCGCGCGCTGCGGCTTCAAGGAGAAGCGCGCGCTGCTCGGCAAGACGGCCGAGCAGGTCTTCCCCTCGCGCTTCGGCCACAGCTATACCGCGCAGGACCAGGCCGTCGTGCGGCACGACAGCAGTCTCATCGACCAGCTCGAACTGCATCTGTATCCGGGCCGGCAGCCGGGCTGGTGTCTCACCTCGAAAGTCCCGCTGCACGACGCGCGCGGCCGCGTGCTGGGCGTGGCGGGCATTTCGCGCGACCTGCAGGCCGCCGAAGGCACGCATCCCGCTTACCAGCGGCTCGCGGTCGCCGCGAAGTACATCCAGGACAACTATGCGCAACCGCTCAAGCTCGCGCACCTGGCAAAGCTCATCAACATGTCGGTGGCGCAGATCGAGCGTTACTTCCACAAGATCTTCCACCTCACGCCCCGCCAGATGCTGCTGAAAACGCGTCTGGAAGCGGCCTCGGTGCTGCTCGCGAGCGACCTGAGCATCACCGACATCGCCACGCAGTGCGGCTATAACGATCACAGCGCATTCACGCGGCAATTCAAGGCCACGGTGGGCGTCACGCCAAGCCAGTATCGCGCGTTGCTGCACACGCCCGAAAGCGCGCAAACGTCCGGCGCTTGAGCCTCGCGGCAGCGCGCCCAGGGTTGTCCCTGGGCCGTTGAAGCATGCGGCGGACTATGCAGATTTCGTCTTTTTGAAGAGCGAAAGGCCCCAAGCGCCAAACGATTTGGACAGCGATACTTCACTCACATTCAACAGGTACCGGCGCGAGCCGCTACGCATTCAAGGAGTGAGTCACAGTGAGCGCTATCCAGTGGAGCGGGGTGTTTCCCGCCGTCAGCACGCAGTTCAAGGCGGACTTCTCGGTCGATATCGACGCCACGCACCGGGTGGTGAGCAATCTCGTCAAGGACGGCGTGTCTGGCCTCGTGGTGTGCGGCACCGTCGGCGAGAACACGTCGCTCGCGACGCATGAAAAGATTGCGGTGATCGAGGCCGCGCGCGACGCGGCAGGCGGCAAGGTGCCGGTGATCGCGGGCATTGCCGAATTCACCACCGAGTTCGCGCGTCAAACCGTGAAAGAAGCGGCGCGCGTGGGCGTGGACGGCGTGATGGTCATGCCGGCGCTCGTGTATTCCTCGAAGCCGCACGAAACGGCCGCGCATTTCCGCGCCGTGGCTTCCGGCACCGACGTGCCGGTGATGGTCTACAACAATCCGCCGATCTACAAGAACGACGTGACGCCCGACATCCTGATCGCTCTTCAGGATTGCGAAAATATCGTCTGCTTCAAGGATTCGTCGGGCGATACGCGCCGCTTCATCGATCTGCGCAACGCCGTGGGCGACCGCTTCGTGCTGTTCGCGGGCCTCGACGACGTGGTGGTCGAAAGCGTGGCCGTGGGCGCGCAAGGCTGGGTCTCGGGCATGTCGAACGTATTCCCGAAGGAAGGCGAAACGCTCTTCCGTCTCGCGAAGCAAAAGCGCTTTGACGAAGCGCTCGCGCTCTACCGCTGGTTCATGCCGCTGCTGCACCTCGACGCGCGCCCCGACCTCGTGCAATGCATCAAGCTGTGCGAGGAGCTGGTGGGCCGCGGCAGCGCGATCACGCGCCCGCCGCGCCTGGCGCTCGAAGGCGAAGCACTCGCGCATGTGAAGGCCGTGGTCGAGAAGGCCCTCGCCACTCGCCCCGCGCTACCGGACGTCGGTCTGTAAGACTGAATCAAGCGCGCCTCTCTCCCAATCTACATTCGAATCACCGAAACCGGGCCAAGTTGGCCCGGTTTGTCTTTTTACACGGGATGCCATGTCCACCACCGTCGTCCTCACGCTCGACGAAGTCTTCACGCTCTCGCGTAACGTGCTGCTGCGGCACGGCATGTCCGAGGCGCACGCCGATGCGATCGCGCGCGTCATCACCCACGGCCAGCGCGACGAATGCCATTCGCATGGCATCTATCGCCTGCTCGTCTGCGCACGCTCGCTCAAGAGCGGCAAAGTCGATGCGCGCGCCGAGCCCACGCTGCGCGATATCGCGCCCGGCGTGCTGGCCGTGGACGCGCACTATGGCTTTTCGCTGCTCGCATTCGAAACTGGCCTCCCCGTGCTCGCGCAGAAAGCGCGCAGCCAGGGCATCGCGGCGATGGCCATCAACCACTGTTTTCATTTTTCGGCGCTGTGGCCCGAGGTCGAAGCCATCGCGGCGCAAGGGCTCGTCGGCATGGCAATGAATCCGAGCCATAGCTGGGTCGCGCCGGCGGGCGGCACGCGCGGCGTGTTCGGCACGAATCCGTTCGCGTTCGCGTGGCCGCGTGAAGGCGGCCTGCCGTTCGTGTTCGACTTCGCAACGAGCGCGATTGCGCGCGGCGACATCGAACTGCGCGCGCGCGAGGGCAAGCCCATTCCGCCGCATTGGGCGCTCGATAGCGACGGCGAGCCCACCACCGACGCCCGCGCCGCGCTGGACGGCGCGATGCAGACGTTCGGCGGCCACAAGGGCTCGGCGCTCGCGGCCATGATCGAGCTGCTCGCGGGCGCGCTGATCGGCGACCTCACGAGCATGGAGTCGCAGGCCTTCGACGGCGGCGCGGGCGCGAGCCCTTGCCATGGCGAGCTTGTCATCGCCATCGATCCCCGGCGCTTTGGCGGCGACGGCTACGAAGCCGGTCAGGCGCGCGCCGAGCGGCTGTTCGCCGCCATCACCGCCCAGGGCGCGCGCTTGCCGTCGCAGCGCCGTTTCGAGGCACGCGAGCGCAGCGAACGAGACGGCGTGAAGGTGCCGCGCGCGCTTTACGACGATGTGCTGAAACTCCTCGACTAACTCCAGGCGCTCGCTCAGCGTGCCGCTTAAGCACCGGTTAAGCCGGGATGAGCGACAATGTAAGGCTGAAATTAGGGGAGCGAGCGATGCGCCTGTTGCTGGTGGAAGACGACGAAATGATTGCCGAAACGGTGCTCGACTCGATGCGCCGCGAGGGTCATGCCGTCGACTGGGCGCGCGACGGGCGGGAAGCGGAGCTGTCGCTCGACAACGACGTGTACGACCTCGTGCTGCTCGATCTCGGGCTGCCGAAGAAGGACGGGATCGAAGTGCTGAACGGCTATCGCCGCAAGGGCGGCGCAGCGGCCGTGCTGATCCTGACCGCGCGCGACTCGGTGACGGACCGCATCGCCGGGCTCGACGCCGGCGCCGACGACTACCTGATCAAGCCCTTCGATCTCGACGAACTGGCCGCCCGCACGCGCGCCATGCTACGCCGCCGCACGGGCCAGAAACAGCCCGTCTACACGCACAGCGGACTCGCGCTCGACCCCGCCGCGCACGAGGTGACGAAAGACGGCGAAAGCGTCGCGCTCGTGCCGCGCGAATTCGCGCTGCTGCGCGTGCTCATCGAGCAGCCTGCGCGCGTGTTCACGAAGGCCGAACTCGAAGAGCGCATGTACGGCTGGGGCGAGGAAGTCGGCAGCAATGCGATCGAGGTGCATGTGCACAGCTTGCGCCGCAAGATCGGCACCGACCAGATCGTGACGGTGCGCGGCGTGGGCTACCGGCTCAAGAGATCGGAATGAATTCCATCCGCCGCCGCCTGCTGGGCTGGCTCATCTGCGGTTTCGCGGCCGCTTCCATGGTGGCGGGCTTCGGCATTTTTCACAGCGCGCGCGAAGAAGCGGGCGAGTTGTTCGATTACGAGCTGCATGCCGTGGCGCTTTCCATGCCCGCGAACGCCGCGACGGCACGCGAGGTCGAGCAGTCCGGCCCCGGTTTCGACGAGATCGCCGACGACCGCATTCTCATCCAGATCTGGGACCGCGACGGCAAGCTGGTTTACCGCTCGCAGGAAACGCCCGTGCTGCCGCGCCAGGCCACGGGCTTTCGCACGATCGAGCACGACGAGGTGCATTGGCGCGTGTACGGCATCGCGCAACCGGAGCGCTTCGTGCAGGTCGCGCAGCCCATTTCCGTGCGCGATGGGCTAGCGCTGCACCTCGCGCTGCATACATTGTGGCCGCTCGCACTGCTCGTGCCGGTGGCCATCGTGCTCCTGCTGTTCGTGGTGACGCGCGGGCTCGCGCCGGTGCGCGCGCTGTCGGCGCTGCTCGCCTCGCGCTCGGTGCATGAGCTGGAGCCGTTGCGCCTCGATGGCTCGGTGCCCGTCGAACTGCGCCCGCTCGTCGTCGCGCTCAACGATCTGCTGGACCGCCTGAATGCAGCCTCGCAGGCGCAGCGCACCTTCATCGCCGATGCGGCGCACGAGCTGCGCTCGCCGCTCGCCGCGCTCAAGCTGCAATGGCAGGCGGCGCTGCACGACGGCACGCTGAACGGCGAGGCGCGCACGCTCGAGCGCATGCAAGCGCGCCTGAACCGGACGATACGCCTCGTGCAGCAATTGCTCACGCTCGCGCGCGAAGATGCCCAAGCGAGCACGCCCGCCACTGTCGTGAGCCTGCGGCGGGTGGGCGAGCAGGCCATCGGCGACTTCTCGCTGCTCGCCGAGGAAAAAGGCATCGACCTCGGCCTCGAGTCGCGGCCGCCCGTGACGCCCGAGTGCATCTGCAACGTGAACGCCGACGCGCACGGCCTGAACACCTTGCTGAACAACCTGCTCGACAACGCGATCCGCTACACGCCGGCAGGCGGCAAGATCGACCTCGTGCTCACGCGTTCGCAGGACACGCTTGGCTTCGAAGTCATCGATAACGGGCCCGGGATTCCGGAAGCCGATCTCGAGCGCGTGCTCGACCGCTTCTTTCGCGGCGATCATGCCCAGGGCACGGGCAGCGGGCTCGGTCTTTCGATCGTGGCGCGCATCGCGCAGCGTCAAGGCCTGACGTTCACGCTACGCAACAACCCGGGCGGGCGCGGGCTCACGGCTGCGGTGAGCGGGCTGCCTGCGCACGACGGCCCGGCAGCCAACACGAATATGGCCGCCAGCAGAACCGCCCGGGCGACGAGCGATTCGACCTAAGGCGCAGGCGCGGCCTGCACCAACTCCAGCACGCGATACGCGAACCGCACGCGCGACGCGGTGGGGTGATTGCGGTTGGCGAGAATGACGATGGCCGTCTTGCGGGAAGGCTCGAACGCCAGATAGCCGCCAAAACCATCGGTCGCGCCCGTCTTGTCGAGCAACGCATCGGGCTGCGGCGGCAACGGCGGGGTCAACGCCGTGGCCGGGTTGTCCTCCAGCACCATGAGGTTCGCGTTGCCTTTCACGAGATCGTTCAGGCTCACAGGCTGCGCGTACTGCTCCCATACGAGGTCCTGAATGAACGGACCCGTGCGGAAATATCCCACATGCGTGGCCTCCAGCGCGCGCTGCAACTCCGGCTCCACTTCGACCAGGCCCTGGTTCGCTTCGAGAAAGCGCAGCATGTCGCGCGTATCCGATTTCACGCCGTAGGCTTCGTCGGCGAGCACGCCAGGATTCAGGCGCACCGGCGCATTCTTGCTGCTGTAGCCCTGCGCATAGGCCGCGCGCTCCGCGGCGGGCACGCGAATGAACGTGTGCGCGAGTCCTAGCTTCGGGAAGAGCATTTTCTCCACCGCATCCGGGTAGCTCATGCCGAGCTGCTGCGCCGTGATGCGCGCGAACATGCCGATGCTCGGGTTCGCATAGGTGCGCTGCGTGCCCGCCGGATAGCGCGGCCGCCATGCCTTGAGCCACGCCATCAGCTGTGCGTCGTTCGTGACTTCGTCGGGCACCTGCAGCGGAAAGCCGCCGCCCGTATGCGTGCCGAGATTGATGAGCGTAAGCGCGCCAAACGGCGTGCCGCGCATCTCGGGTACATAAGCGCTCACCGGCGCATCGAGCGAGAGCTTGCCGGTCACCTGCGCCCACCCGGCGAGGGTTGCGGCGAACGTCTTGCTCATCGACCCAAGTTCGAAGAGCGTTTCATTCGTGACCGGCTCGCCCGTTTCCTTCGATGCGACGCCGAAGTTGTAGAAGCGCTCCGTGCCGTTCACGGCGACCCCGATCGCGAGACCGGGAATGCCGTTCTCGCGCATGAACGCGAGCGCAGCTTCGCGTATCTGCGCGTCGCTACCGGTGGCGGGTTCGGCGGCAAAGGCGGGACTGTTGAGGACTATGGCGAACAGCAGAGCGCCGGCACAGGCCCCTACGAGTGAACGAAGCAAGATCGCCTCCTTACGCGGTGCGCAAAAGCCGTGATCTTACCCGGTCTGCGCGCAACGGCCTCCGGCGAGGCGATCCGTGTTGACAGCTTTACTCAGCGTACTCCGGGCTGCGTTGCAGTTCACGCAACGCGCTAGCAGTCTGCTCTTCGCGCATGCATGGAGCAGGTACCAGCGTAACGGCTTGCCCGCGCGCACCGCCGCGCACGAAGCGGCGCCCCTCCCGGCCATACACGGCATCCGGCTCGGGGAACATCGCAAGCAATACGACATAGATCATCCCGCCCACTGCCAGCGAAACCGGTACGCTCAGATCGAGCCCGCCCGCCAGCGAGCCAAGTGGACCGACGAATTGCCCCGGCAGATTCACGAACGAAAGACCGAGGAACGCCGCCGGCAGCCATGCGCCCATCGCGCGCAGATTCCAGCCGTGCGTGAACCAGTAGTGCCCGCCACGGCCGCCGCGATTGAAGACCTGGAGATCGTCGGCGAGATAGTGGCCGCGACGCGTCATGAAGCCGATCACCATGATCGCCATCCACGGGCAGCTGAACGTGCAGATCAGCGTGGAGAAGGTCGAGACGCTTTCCACGAGATTGAACGCGAAACGGCCGACGAAGATGAAGCCGATGGCCAGCGTGCCGATCAGCATGGTCGCGCGCACGCGGTTCAGGAGCCTCGGGAACATGCTCGACATGTCGAGCCCGGTGCCGTAGAGCGCGGTCGTGCCTGTGGACATGCCGCCGATGATCGCGATGAGGCACGTAGGCAGCAGGAACCAGCGCGGCGACACCGCCAGCAGTCCGCCCACGTAATCGTTCGCGGCGATATAACTCGGCGCCTTCGTTGCGATGAGCGTGGCCGTGACGAGGCCGAAGAAGAATGGCACGAAGGTGGCGATCTGCGCGGCGAAGACAGCGCCCATCACGCGGCGGCGCGGCGTGTGCTGCGGAATGTAGCGTGCCCAGTCGCCGAGCGTCGAGGCGAACGACACCGGGTTGCTCAATGCGACGAGCACGGCGCTCACGAAGGCCACCCAGAATCCCGCGCCGCGCTCATGCAGCGTGCCGGCATAGCTCGGATCGAACGCGCCCGCGAACGCGAAGGCGCCCACCACGAACATGAGGCTCGCTGCCCACACGGCAATCTTGTTCACCCACAGCATGAAGCGAAAGCCGTAGATGCACACCACCACCACGAGCACGGCGAACACCATGTAGGCCGAGCCGAGCGTCCAGGTGTTGACCGGCACGCCGACCATGTCGTGCGCGCCGCCCACGAGTGCATCGCCCGAACTCCATACAGCGAGTGCGAAGAACGCGATCGACGTGAGCAGCGCGAGGAACGAGCCCACGATCCGCCCGTGTATGCCGAAGTGCGCACCCGACGAAACGGGATCGCTCGTGCCGTTGCGCGGACCGAACAGGCTCATGGGCGCGAGAATGCAGGTGCCGGCGAGCACGCCAAGCAGGATGGACCACACGCCGGCCTTGAACGAGAGGCCGACCAGCACCGGAAAGCTGCCCAGCACCGAGGTGGAGAAGGTATTGCAGCCGCCGAACAGCAGCCGGAAAAGATCGATGGGCCGCGCGTAGCGCGACGCATCGGGAATGCGTTCGAAACCGAATGTTTCGACTTGGGTAATGCTGTTATTGCTCATTGTCTCACTCCTTGCCGCGCCGATCCGGTTGTTCATCGAGGCAACCGGTCAACGCACTATCAACATCTCTCGCCCACTTTAATCGATCGCAGCGGGCTAATTATTCTGCATTCCATACGTTTACATCATGCGCAGCCAATGTATGGCGCACAGCGCTTGCTTCATTCAACCAGCGATTCGGGCACAGCCGCATGCTGCCCATAGACGCCCAGCAGATCGTCGCAGAACGCGCGAACGATGGGCTTTTCCGCAGCGCTGCGCTTGACGGCCAGATGCATCGGCACGTCGAAGCCGAACGTCGTGCGTCCGAGCACCCGGATCAGGCCACGCTGCTCGAACGGCTCGGCGTGATGCGCGGGCAGATAACCGATATGGCTGCCCGACAGGATCAGGACCGTGGCGGCGTCGATGCTGTCGGCAATCGCCGTCACCTGCCGGTCGCCGATGCCTGCAAGCTCCTCCGGTATCGGATAGCTGCGCCAGACCCAGTCGTGCTCGCGCAGGTCATCCACGTTGACGTGCGGCGCACTATGGAAAAGCGCATGCCCGCGCCCGCAGCACAGCACCTGACGCTCGCTGAAAAGCTCGGTGTAGTCGAGGCCAGCCACGCGATGCCAGAAGTAACCGATCGCAATGTCGAACTGGTTATTGACGAGGCTTTCCTCGAGTTCCTGCGGCGCCGCGACCTTCATCGTGAAGCGCACGGCCTGATCGCGTTTGCGAAATGCGCCTATCGCTTCCGCGAGCCGCGCGTTCTCGACATGCGAAGCCTGGCCTATCAGGCCGATGCCGAGCGTGCCGACGAGTTTTCGGTCGATGTCGCGCACCCGCGCGACGAACTCGGTGGTGGCCGCAACGAGCGCGCGCGCCGAGGGCACGAAGCGTTCGCCCTTCGACGTGAGACGAAAGCCGCCGCGTCCGCGCTCGCAGAGCTTGAAGCCCACGCGCGCCTCGAGCGCCGAGAGCTGCGTGCTGATGGTGGACTGCCGCACGCCTAGCGTCGCTTCGGCCGCGGTGATGCCGCGCGCGTCCACCACGGCGAGAAACACGCGGATGAGCCGCAGGTCGAGATCGGAGGTATTCGAGAACATGCCGCTAATCCCTCACATCGGAAAGCCCATCGCCTTGATACCCTTGATCCACGCGCGCTTCCAGCCGCCTTCGGCGTCGGCGCCGTCGAACGCATGGAACGTGACCTTGGCGGCCAGCCAGCGCACCGGCTCCGGCGGGATATAAGTCGGGCTCTGGTTGGCGATATCGAGCGCGCGCTCGGGGCTGTTGCGGTCGAACAGGATATTCAGGCCCATGAACGCGCCGAAGCGGCTCGCCGCCACGCCAAAGCCAGTGTAACCCGCCACGAAAACGGCCTTGTCGTTCAGATAGCGCTTCGCGAACACGGAGCCGCGCGAGCAGTAGTCGATCGGGCCGCCCCACGCATGCGAGAAGCGCACGTCGGCAAGCTGCGGAAAGGTGCGGTAAAACGCCTGCGCGAGCCGATAGTAGGTCTCCGCCTTCTGGTCCTGCGGGGGATTCGGATCGCCGTCGAAGTGATAGCTCACGAGTCCGCCGAAGATGATGTTGTTGTTCTTCGTGAGGCGGAAGTAATTGAGCTGCGTACGCGTGTCGTAAATGCCCTGGCGATTCTTCCAGCCGATACGCGCGAGCTGTTCTTCGGTGAGCGGTTCGGTGGCGAGCACGTGGTCGCGCACCTGCAGCACGCGCCGGTTGATATCAGGAATGCCGACCTTTGCCGTACCGCTGCCGAACACCACGCGCGGCGCGCGCACGCTGCCTTCGGGCGTCTTCACGTAGACAGTCTGGCCTTCGTCGATGACATCGATGAGCGGCGTGTGCTCATAGAGCTTCACGCCGAGCGAAAGCGCCGCGCGCTTGAGGCCCCACGCGAGCTTGGCCGGATGCACGATGCCGCTGCGATTGCGCGACCACAGCGCGCCGGCGAACAACGGCGAATCCAGTTGCTCGCGCGTCGCTTCGCCATCGAGCAGAACGACATCGTGCCCGTAGCGTTTGTGAAGCTCGTAATCGCCATGCAAATGCGCGATATGCTCGGGATCGACCGCCACGGTCATTTCGCCGTTCCATTCGATGTCGGCGTCGATGTTGTAGCGCTTGAGCGTTTCCTCGAAGCCGTCGAGATTGTGATGGCCGAATTCTTCGAGCTGCGCAATATCGCTGGGGAATACCCGTATGGCATTGGGCAATCCATGCATCACCGAAGTCGAGATGATGCCGCCCGCGCGGCCAGACGCGCCGTGCGCGACTTTGGCCGCCTCGATCAGCACGACGTTCAGATGCGGCATCTGCTCCTTGGCCTGCACGGCGGCCCAGAGCCCCGTGAAGCCGCCGCCGACGATCAGCAGGTCGGCCTCCACGTTGGCGGTGAGCCTGGGTTCGGTCGGCGGCTCGGCGGGGTTGTCGAGCCAGTACGGAAAGAACCGCGTGCGCGAAAGCGCCTCTTGCACGCCGAGCGTGACGCCCGGGCGCGATTGAACTTCAACTTCTGCAGGGGTACTCATCATTGGCTTCACTGCACGGAACGGGAGAAACAAAGCCGCCTCCCGTGGGAGGCAGCTCGCCATGGTCCTTACGCCTGTTCGAGCACGACGTAGAACTTCTTCGCGTCCTCGAGGGTTTCCCAGCGGCCTGCAAAGCCAGCGGGCAGGAGATAGCCCTGGCCCGCCGTGAATTCCTTGCGAGCGCCGTTCGCGTCGGTCAGTGCGATCTTGCCTTCCACGAGCCATACCGCTTCGTCGGCGGTCGTGGCCGGGAAGTCCACCGCGCCGGTCTTGCCCTCCCACCAGCCGATCACGTAGTGATTGTTCTTGCCGACAGTGGCGCGCCAGTCGCTCTCGTCCATGCCGTATTCCAGCTTCGTGAATTCGCCGATGCCAGCGCCCAGCGGCACGATGTCCTGAATCAGTTTGCTCATTTGCGTCACTTCCGGTTGATTGAGTGACGCCAAAGTTACCGACTGGCGCGGCCGCGGTATGCCCCCCCTCAGGGGGGGCAAGCGGTGTTTTGCTGGCTGATCTGGGCTTTTTTGGCGGCCAATAGCCTTCGGCTATAATGAATCAGCCATCACGAATGGGCGCGCCATGCTGCTCAACGTCCCCCCGCTCAACCGCGATCAACCGAACTTCCCGCTCTCGTTCAAGACCCTCGGCAACGTGATCGAGGCCGTCGGCACGCCCGATTTCGTGCCGCGTCTCACGCTGCTGCTCAACGAGGTCGTGCCCGTCAATGTCGTGCATATCGAGCGCTCGCGCGCGGACAGCACGATGCCCACGGGCTTTCGCTGCGAATGGATCGGCAGTGGCGGAGTCGGAATGGATTCGGGTGCGATCTCGGACGTGATGACCCTGTATTACGACCGCTTCTACGAAAGCGATCCGCTTTTCGCGGGCATTCGCGGCAAGCTCGGCACGATGCTGGTGGTGCGCGATATCGGCGCGATACCGCCGGGCGAATTCCGCCAGCGGCTCTTCGACGAAGCGCGCATTGCACACGAATGCGTGCTCGCACGCGGCACGCGCCACGCGCAGGACTCCATCGCGCTCGAACGCGGGCTGCGCGAACCGCCGTTTACGCTCGTGGAAATGAACCGTTTTCGCAACGTGAGCGAGTTTCTGTTTCCGCTGCTCGAACTGCACGCCTCCACGAGCGCGGCGCGGCGCATTGCCCATGCCGCTCCGTTCATGCATCCGCTCGCGCAGTTCGACGCGCGCATTGCGGCAGACAGCGTGCGCCTTTCCAAACGCGAATACGAAACCTGTGCGCACCTCATCACGGGCAAGACCGTGCCCGAAGCCGCGCAGATCCTGGGCGTGCAGGTGGCCACCGCCGAGTCGTACGTGAAGCGCGCCTTCGCGAAACTGGGCGTGCGCACCAAGCGCGAGCTGATCGCCTGGGGCCACGCCGCGGTTTAGCCAGGCCGTTTAACCGCGGCATTCAACCGATTAAGGGCTTGCATACATCGACTTCCATCGATGTAAACATCTCAACTTCAATATTTGGCCGCGCGGGATCTCCCCTACCATCGCCCGATCGATTTGACTCTAACGATCGGAGACACACCAGATGGAGCGCCAATTCAACCAGCCGCAGGGCGGCAACGAGATGCCGCGGTTCGGCGGCATCGCCACCATGATGCGCCTGCCGCAGGCCGAGACCACCGAGGGCCTCGACGTCTGCTTCGTGGGCGTGCCGCTCGATATCGGCACCTCGAACCGCTCCGGCACGCGCTTCGGGCCGCGCCAGATCCGCACGGAATCGGTGCTGCTGCGACCGTACAACATGGCCACGCGCGCTGCGCCGTTCGATTCGCTGCAGGTGGCCGATATCGGTGACGTCGCAACGAACCCGTACGACCTGAAGGATTCGATTCGTTTGATCGAAGCCGCCTACGACCGCATCGTCGGGACGGGCTGCCGGCCGATCACGCTCGGCGGCGACCACACGATCGCATGGCCGATCCTGCGCGCGCTGCACAAGAAATACGGCAAGGTCGCCGTCGTTCACATCGACGCTCACGCCGACGTGAACGACACCATGTTCGGCGAAAAGATCGCGCACGGCACGCCGTTTCGCCGCGCAGTCGAAGATGGCCTCCTGCAATGCGACAAGGTCACGCAAATCGGCCTGCGCGGCACCGGCTATCACGCAGAAGATTTCGACTGGTGCCGCAAGCAGGGTTTCACCGTCGTGCAAGCCGAGGCCTGCTGGAACCGTTCGCTCGCGCCGCTCATGGAAGAGGTGCGCGCACGCGTGGGCGACACGCCCGTGTATCTGAGCTTCGATATCGATGGACTCGATCCCGCCTTCGCGCCGGGCACCGGTACGCCCGAGGTAGGCGGGCTCACCGTGCAACAGGGCCTCGAGATCGTCCGCGGCATGAAGGGGCTCAACGTGGTGGGCGCCGATCTCGTCGAAGTCTCGCCGCCGTACGACCAGGCCGGCACGACCGCGCTCGTGGGCGCGAATCTCGCCTTCGAAATGCTTTGCATCATGCCCGGCGTGGCTTACCGCTAGGGCGCAAGGAGAACCATCATGGTTAAGAATACCGAACGTCCGATCGACGGCGAGGCCTTGGTGCTGCCCGCCGCAACGATTGCGGGCGCAACCTTTTGCGCCGCGGACAGCGAAGTGTGCTCGCGCATCTGCAATGCGGCCACGGGCGAAACGATCGGCTGGCAGGAGCACGCCACGCCCGAGATGGTCGATCGCGCCGTGCACGCCGCGCACGATGCGCTCATCGCATGGCGGCACACGACGCCCGCCGCGCGCGGCAGGCTGCTGCGCAAAATCGCCGAATTGCTGGAAGCCGACCGCGCACGCCTCTCTACGATGCAGATGCAGGTGAGCGGCAAGCCGCCATTCGAAGCGGACCTCGACGTGAGCGACGCCATCGCGACGTTCAACTACTACGCGGGCCTGTGCGAAGACGCGTCGGTGTTCGCCGCCGAACCGGTCGCGGTGCCGGACGATGCGCTGCTGGCCGAACGCTTGCACGAACCGGTTGGCGTCGCGGCGCTGATCGTGCCGTGGAATTTCCCGATGGTCACGACGGCGTGGAAACTCGCACCCGCGTTGGCCGCGGGCTGCACGGTCGTCATCAAGCCTTCGGAACTCACGTCGCCCACCGAGCACATGCTCGCCGGGATCGTGAGTGAAGCGGGCGTGCCCGATGGGGTCGTCAACGTGGTCAACGGCGGCGGCGAAGTCGGCGCATGGCTGACGACGCATCCGCTCGTCGACAAGATCTCGTTCACCGGGAGCACGGCGTCGGGCCGCAAGGTCATGCAGGCCGCCGCGCAGGACATGAAGCGCCTCACGCTCGAACTGGGCGGCAAGTCCGCGCTGATCGTGCGCGAAGACGCCGACGTGGTGCAGGCCGTCTCGCTCGCGGTGGGCGGCGCGTTTTCCAACGCCGGGCAGATGTGCTCGGCCACCGCGCGCATACTCGTGCACGACAATGTGTATCGCAAGTTCATGGCCGCATTCGAGACAGCGGCGCGAGCTGTCGTGGTCGCGCCTCCTCGCGGTGCGGACGCAGCGATGGGACCGCTCATCAGCGCAGCGCAACACGCGCGCGTGGCAGCGCTCGTGGCTCAAGGCGTCGAAGCGGGTGCGCAGATCGCGTTCGCGGGCCAGCTCGATCCCGCATGTGCCGATGGTTTCTTCATGGCGCCAGTCGTCATTGCGGAACCCACGGCGGACAACGTGCTGTGGACCGACGAAATCTTCGGGCCAGTCGCGTGCGTGAAATCATTCCGTTCGGATGACGAAGCAATCGCCCTTGCCAACGATACGCGTTATGGACTTGTCGCCACGGTCGTGACGAGCGACGAAAAGGCCGCGCGACGGTACAAGGCGCAGCTTCGCGCCGGGCTCGTGTGGGTCAACACCCCGCAACTGATCTTTCCGCAAGTGTGCTGGGGCGGCTTCGGCCTGAGCGGCATTGGCCGCGAGCTGGGGGTCGCGGGCTTGCGCAGCTACCAGGAATTGCGTCATACGGTCGGCCTGCGCGCCTGATCGCTTCATGCCGGGTTCATGCGGGCTCGATCGCGGCCTTGCACGCGACGTGCGCGGCCGCGACGCTTTGACGGGCGGCGCCGCCGTAGGCGGCGTGGCGGGGGTTGCGGCTCGCGTGGCATAATCCCCGCAATATTTCCGCCACTTTCCGCTCCACGCCGTGCGCCGATTCCATCTCAGGCTGGGCAGTCTCCTGGGGACGCTTGCGCTCCTCATGGCGACGCTCGCGCCCGTGGTTTCGCACCTGCTGGCCGCCCAGGCCATGCGGGGGGCGCCAGGCACGGTCGAACGCGCGCCCTGCGGCATGCCTTCGATGGAGCGCCACGTTCACGGCGCGAGCGGCACAGTGGGCTCGCACGCAACGAACGCAGCGTCTGGCGACATGCAGGACTGCGGTTATTGCAGCTTCTTCGCGCACCTGCCCGTCGTGTCCGGCGTACCCGTGGCACTGTTTGTGGTCGGCCAGCTCGTGCAGGCGCGCATCGCGGCGCAGTTCGAAAGCGTTCGCCTCGTCGCGCCCGCGAGCCACATCCACGCACGCGCCCCTCCCCTGTCCTGACTGGATCGACCCTGCCAATCCCGGACGGTACGCCCAGCGTGTCGCCGGGCCTGCACGCGCGCCACCGTGGTTCGCGCGCGTGCCTCGCTCCTCGACAGGCCAACTCATGTCTGACCAATCGCCGTCCCGCCGCATGGGGCTGGGCGTACCTGCACACCTTCGCTCGCTGACTCGACTCGTCGGCTGCGCGCTGCTGCTCGGACCGTGCGCGGCCCATGCTCACGCCATCGCGGGCGACCGCGTTTTCCCCTCCACGCTCTCCGTCGACGACCCCGGCGTAGGCGACGAAGCCAACCTCGAATTCGGGCACCAGCGCGTGCCGGGCGACGCCGGCGACCAAAGCATCAACACCTTCAGCTTCGAGTACGACAAGCTCATCACGCCGCGGCTCGCCTTCTCCGTGGACGGCAGCTACGTCATGCAGAACAACCCCACCGCGCGCGGCTTCGACAACTTCGGCGTGGGGCTCAAGTACCTGCTCTACGTGAACGACGCGCATGAATTCATGACGTCGGTCGGCGTGAACGCCGAACTCGGCGGCACAGGCAGCCGCGCGATCGCCGCCAACTTCTCGACGATCTCGCCCACGGTCTTCGCCGGCAAGGGCATGGGCGATCTGCCCGACTCGCTCGCATGGCTGCGGCCCATCGCCATCACGGGCGAAGCGGGACCGTCGTTCACGACCGGCGGCGGCCAGCCGAACTCGTTCGACTATGGCTTCACGTTCCAGTACAGCCTGCCCTACCTGCAACAGCACGTACACGACCTCGGCTTGCCGCAGCCGTTTTCCAGCCTCATCCCGCTGGTCGAAGTGCCCCTCTCGCGCAGCCAGGGACAAACGACCGGGACCGTCAACCCCGGCTTCATCTGGATGAACCGTTACGGCCAGCTCGGCATCGAAGCGCAGATCCCGATCAACCGGGCAAGCGGCTCGCATGTCGGCATCCTCGCGCAAGTGCACATCTTCTTCGACGATGTCGCGCCGAGCACGATCGGCAAGCCGCTCTTCCAGTGACCCCGCATATTCACACAGGACTATCGCCATGAAACTCGCTACCTTGCGCGCGGCTGTCGCCTCGATCGCGCTGCTCGCCGCACACCTCGCGTGGGCGCACGCTTATCCGCAGCATCAGGAACCGCCCGCTGGATCGACCGCGCCGGCCACGCTCAACGCGGTCGTGATCGACTTCGACGATGCGCTCGAGCCCGCGTTCAGTTCCATCAACGTGACGGACGCGCAGGGCAAATCGGTCATTCGCGAGAAGGCCAAGGTCGATGCGGGCAACAGCAAGCGCATGTCGGTTGCGCTGAACGCGTTGACGCCTGGAAAGTATTCGGTGGTGTGGGTCGCGGTTGCCGCCGACGGGCACCGCACGACCGGACATTACTCGTTCGACGTGAAGTGAACGTGCAACGATGAAATGCGGCCATGCTGCGAGTTCGTACGCTCTCGTACGATCGCGCAGCGTGGCTCGTTCGTGATTTTTGGCGGGGCGCCGACTTACTGCGGCGCGGTCGCAGTAAAGGCTTCGGGCGAACCGTTCAAGGCGTCGTACAGCTCCCCAACGGGCAAGTCGCCGATTTCATTATGGATGTAGGCGGTAAACGTGCGATCGTAGAGCGCGCGCCCGGCGTCGGTTTCCATCGTCATGTCGAAGCCGTTGAGAACCAGGCCGGCGATTTCGTCGGCTTCGAGCAGGATGTGTTCAGCTTTCTTTCGTTCCATGGTAGTGCTCCAGTACAGCAGGATCATGCAATTTTAAGCGGAATGGAGCAGAAATGCTGGCGAAAAAAACGGGGGCGATTCGGTTTCGTTTCCGCAATGCGGTATGCGCCGATGCATCGAAATGATTAGTTATCCGATTAATCTCCGAAGCGCCCGCACAATGACGGTTTGGACGACTCGGGCGCTGGCGCAGCCAGGATCTTGCAAAAAAAATCGAATGGTGGGCCGGCGGTGACGCATGGCGGGGCGTGCGGGAAAACGCTAATGCCCCGCCTGCCTCCAGCCATCAGGCTGCAAAAAGTGCCATCGAATCTCCCTTTTGTATAGGGACGCGCTGTCCGTGAGTTTCGGCGACGTGACCCCGCCTGTCGCAAATGTGCCGGGCGGCGCTCCGATCGTGCAGAGCGCCGCGTGCAGGCTACGAAGTCAGAAGCTATGACGAATTGCGGCACGCACCACGACCTGGCGGGAAGTCGACGAGAGATCCTGCGCGCCGGGCACATAAGCCTGGTCGAGCGACGAGCCGGTCTTGTCGCCCGCTACGAGCTGGAATGCGCTCTGCAGATACACGTCAGTGCGTTTCGAGAGGTTGTAGTCGACCATCACGCCCACGGAGTGGATCGAAGGCTTCACGCTGCCTGTCGTCGCGTCGTAGTGTTCGAGCGTGTAGACGTAGTCCGCGCCGACGTAGAAGGCCGGCGTAAACTGATACTTGCCGTTCACCTCGAAGTTCTGATACCTGAGCGACGTCACCCGGCCACCGGCGAGCGGCCCCGTCACCGGCTGGATCGTCTCGTCGCCGGTGAGATACCCAACGTTCGCCACAGGCTGGCCGATGTACGTATTCGTGTACGCGAAGCCGACTGTTGCCGACCCAGCCGTGTAGCTCACGCCTGCACCGAAAATCTGCAGACGCGACGAAGCGAAATTACCGTCCGCGCCGTTCATGCTGCTCGCGCCCGCAATCGCGCCGCCCGAGGTCAGCGCGGGGTTGCTGGCGTTCAGGTAGGCCGCGGCGATGAGCCAGCCGCCCACCGTGTATTGCGCCCCCACGCTCACCGCGCGGTTGTTCGCGAAGTTCGTGTCGTTGCTGAAACTGTATGTGCCGCCGAACGAGAAGCCGCCGAACGTCGGACTCGCGTATTTGATCGTGTTGTTCAGGCGAAAGGTGTTGTCGGTATTGTCGTTGTCGTAGGGGTGCGAAAACAGGTAGCCGCCCCAGTTGCCGTTCGCCGTCGTCTGCGCGAGATAGTCCACCACGGAGTCGTACTGACGCCCGAGCGTGAGCGTGCCGTAGCGTTCATTGGCGAGACCCACATACGCCTGGCGTCCGAAGGCGCGGCCTCCTTCTGCCAGCGCCCCGTTGCTCGCGTTGAAGCCACTTTCGATCTGAAAGACCGCACTGTTGCCGCCGCCCAGGTCTTCGGTGCCCTTCAGTCCCCAGCGGCTGCCTTGCGCATAGCCGCTCGTCATTTCGTAGACGGCGTGACCGCCCACGTTGTTCGTATAGTCAACGCCCTCGTCGATCAAACCGTACAGGGTCACGCTGCTTTGCGCGAAGGCAGGCGCCGTCGCACCGCACAGCGCCATGACGCAAAAGATCTTCCTCTTCTTCATACGTTTTCCGTTTTTTATCAGGCATGCTAACTATTTGACAAAGACACAGCCCTCTTATCCTTTCTCAGGCGGACCGCATGCCTTGCGCCCGCCTTAGTCAATTGCGCGGCCCGTCGGGCGTTATTTCGAGCCGTAGATATCGAAGTCGAAGTATTTCTTGTTGATACGCGCGTAGGTGCCGTTTGCAAGAATATCGGCGAGCGCGCCGTTGAAGGCTTCGCGCAGTTCGGTTTCCTGCTTGCGCAGGCCGAGGCCATCGCCCTGACCAAAGAATTTCGGATCGTCGATGGCCTGGCCCGCGAACGTGAAGTCCTTGCCTTCAGGGCGCTTCAGAAAGCCGTCGCTTGCGGCGATCGACGCCTGAAACGCGGCGTCCAGGCGGCCCGACGTCAGATCGGCATAGACCTGGTCCTGGTTTTGATAGGGGACAATCTCCACACCCGCGGGCTGCCACTTCGCGCGCGCGTAATCTTCCTGACTCGTGCCCTGCTCCACGCCCACGCGCTTGCCCTTGAGCGAGGCCGCATCGGGCAAGAGCGGCGAGCCGCGGCGTACAACGAGCCGCGCGGGCGCATTCGAAATCTTGTTCGTGAAGGCGATCTGCTCCGCGCGCTTGGGCGTGATCGTCATCGACGAAGAGATGACGTCGAACTTGCGCGCGATCAGGCCTGGAATCATGCCGTCGAAGCTCGTTTCCACCCATACGCAATGCGCGTTCAGTTGCGCGCACAATGCATTGGCAATGTCCACGCCGAAGCCCGTGAGCTTGCCGTCCGGCGTTTTGTATTCGAGCGGCGGGTAGGTGGGATCGACCGCGAGCCGGATCTGCCGGCCCTTCAGGTCCACCGCATGCGCCTGTCCCGCCGTTGCCGCCGCAGCGAGCGCCAGCGAAAGCGCCATCGTCCATTTCTTCATTTGCTCGTCTCCTTCGTGTCGTTTCGGTTGTTCAAGTTGCTTCGGTGCTTTCTGTGACTTCTGTGGTGCTATTTCAGAATGTGCTCTGCGAGCTTGACCCAGTAGCTTGCGCCAATGGCGAGGCTCGCGTCGTTGAAGTCGTAGCCGGGGTTGTGCAGCGAGCAGTGCTGCTCGCCGTCACCATTGCCGATCGAGAGGTAGCTGCCGGGGCGGCGCTCCAGCATGTACGCGAAGTCCTCGCTCGCCATGAGCGGGCGCAGGCCGTCGATCAGCATCTCCGGGCCGCCCCATTCGAGCGCGACGCGGCGCGCCACCTCGGTCTCGTCGCTGTGATTGACGAGCACCGGGTAGTCATGGCGATAGTCGATCTCCACGCGTGCGCCGTAACTCGCGGCCTGCCCCTGCGCCACCTCGCGGATGCGACGCTCCAGCAGCTCGCGCACCTGCGCCGAAAGCGCGCGCACGCTCAGGTGCAGATCGGCGTGCGGCGCAATGACGTTCGAGGCGCTCCCCGCATGCAGCGCGCCGACGCTGACGACGGCCTGATCATGCGGCGCCACGTTGCGCGCCACCACGCTTTGCAGCGCCATGACGATCGAGGCGCCGACCACGACGGGGTCGATCGTCTGCTGCGGCGCGGCCGCATGCCCGCCGCGGCCGATCACGCGGATCGTCACCTCGTCCGCGGAGGCCATGAAGGCGCCGCTGTGAAAGCCGATTCGCCCCGCCGGAAAACCGGGCACGTTATGCATCGCGAACACGGCGTCGCAGGGAAAGCGCTCGAAGAGGCCGTCCTCGATCATCTTGCGCGCGCCGCCCAAGCCTTCTTCGGCCGGTTGAAAAATCAGGTGCAGCGTGCCGCGCCAGTGTGCGGTTTGGGCGAGGCATCGGGCGGCTGCCAGCAGCATCGCCGTGTGGCCGTCATGGCCGCAGGCATGCATCACGCCTTCGTTGCTGCTGGCGTAGGGAAGGCCCGTCGCCTCGCGTATGGGGAGCGCGTCCATGTCGGCGCGCAGCCCGAGACTCAACCCGCTGCCGCGCTGCAGCGTGGCGACCACGCCCGTGCCGCCCACGCCGCGCGTCACGCTATAGCCCCACGCTTCGAGCTTTTCGGCGACAAGCGCGCTCGTCACATGTTCTTCGAAGCCCAGTTCGGGCTGCGCATGCAACTGGTGGCGCAACGCGATCATGTCGGCTTCGATTGCCGCCACCTCGGGCAAAACCCACTGTCTGCTCAATTTGCCTCCTCAGTCCATTCGTGCATCGTGGAGCGAATCGTATGCAGCGCAAATTCCGGGGAACAGCCAACGTTTTGTTATGATGACAACCTAACGTTGTCACCCCATCGCCTCTCGCCGCCCGACCCCGGCATGAAACTGCACCAACTCGAAGCGCTTGTTGCCAGCGCGGACGCCGGCAGCATTCGCGGCGCCGCCCGTTCGCTCGGGCTCTCGCAGGCGGCTGTCACGCGCGCGCTGCGCGAACTGGAGGCAAACGAGCGCCTGCCGCTCTTGATCCGCGCGCCCGAAGGCATCACCTTCACCGAGCACGGCAAGGTGCTGCTCACACACGCGCGCATCGTGCTCAATCAACTCGAACACGCGCACAGCGACCTGGAGCGACTGAGGGGCCGCGTGGAAGGCAGTCTCATGGTGGGCGTCACACCGTGGATTACACTGACCTTTCTGGCCGAGGCCGTACGGCTATTTCGCGAGCGTATGCCCGATATCCGTCTGGAACTGGTCGAAGGACTGATGGCCGTTGCCCAGCCGTTGCTGCGCGACGGCAGTATGGATTTCGCCGTCGGCCAGTTGCAGCCCGGCGCAAGTGCGCAGGAGTTCGCCTGTGAGGCTGTGCTCACTTACGAATCGTCGGTGATGGTGCGAGAAGGACACCGGAAAGTGCGGGCGCGCTCGATCCACGAACTGCTCGACGAAGACTGGGTGTTGAACTTCGCGCCGGACGGCAAGAGCGATCTGGTCGACTATCTGTTCACGCGCCACGGCGCGCAGATCGACGAACGCCGCATTGTGCGCGCGCAGTCGGTAGCAACGCTGCAAACCATGGTGGAGCAAGCCGACATGTGCACGTGGAGCCCAACGATCCTGAGTCACGTGCCGCCGTTCGGAGGCCGCCTGCGCTCACTCCCGTTGCGCGAGGCGTTCGAACCCCGACAACTGAGCATCGTCACGCGCCGCAACAGCACGCTGAGCCGCGCGGCCGTTGCTTTCATCGAATGTTTGCTGCAGGTGATCCGCCGGCACGCGCGCTCGGCGAAGAAAGAAGACCTCGCCTTGTTCAAAACCCTGGAGCTATTGATTTAGCGCCTGAGCGTGCGCTCAGGCTCGACGACGATCTGGCCTTTACTCGGCAATGCGCTTGAAACTGACGTAGTAGTCGTCGGTGTAGTAGCAGTCGCCGGTCTGCTTGCGCGGTCCACCACATACGACCCGGCGCTGCCCACGATCCGTCATGCCCGGGGTGCGAACCGTGTATGTGTGGTAGTAGCCGCGCGGATGCTTCGGCAGTAATTGCGCGGTATTACGGAACAAGACGCCGTCGTCCGCAAAAGGAAAGGGGCCGCCCGCTTTGATCAACCGCAGAGTCTCGGCCGCTTCTCCCGGCAACTGCTTCATGGTGACGGTACCCAGCGCGCCCGCAACCTGCGCGCCTGATGCGGCCGGTGTGCCGCTTGCGCCCTGCGCTGGCTGACCCGGCGCCTGGCTCGCGGATGCGCCCGACGCCTCGGTGACGTTTCGCGAACTCTCCTTGCCGCAACCGCCAAGGATCGCGCTAAAGGCGACGACGCAAGGGAAAACCCACGCTCTCTTCACGAAACGATTCTCCCCTCGTTGACCAGCACTCGACGAACAGGACAAACGTAAAGGTAGCGCTAATGGCGGAGCGAATCAATGCTCGGCCGGGAACACGCACCCGGTGCACGACACCCCGGCAGACGAACGGCGGCCGCCTACACCCGTTCAGATGTAAGCGGCCTGGACTTGCAATCGCATAATGCCTGGATGACGCGGTACTTCAACTGCGTGTTGCTCCGCACTTCAACTGCGTGGTTCAACTGCGTGATGCCCTGCTCTTCAACTGCATGCTGCCCTGCACTTCAACTACGAGTTGCCCTGCACTCCTCATTGATTCAACAGCGTGCTGCTTCGACATTGACCGATCAACTCTGCCACCTACGACTACTGCTGCTGGACTGCTGTTCTGCAACTGGTACACGGTATGGTCCAACTCGACCGCAGGAGGGGAATCCTGGGATGGAGCCAACGTCTCGCTCCATGAAAGCCAGTGTAGACGTAGACGGGATGAACCAATTGCCCGAAACGAGCCCAATATGGCGCCGAGTTCGCGCAATTGGGAGCGTCCCCTGTTCAGGCTACGGCTTGCGCCTCAAACTTATAGAACGGGTAGTCCGTATAACCGATGTGTGTGCCGCCAAAAAACGTCGGGCGGTCGTACGGGTTGAGCGACAGCTTGCGACGGAGCCGCTCCGGAAGGTCGGGATTCGCAATGAAGTGGCGACCGAATGCGACCAGATCTGCATCGCCGGCCTGCAGGATGGCTTCGGCCTTTTCCCCGTCGAAACCGCCGGCCGAGATGATGGTGCCCGCATAGTGCTTGCGAATCAGCTGAGCCGCAACCGGATTCGGATCGGCACTGTCGTTTTCGACATTGCCGAGAATGCGGGGCTCGATGAGGTGCAGATACGCGAGATTCAGCTTCGCGAGTTCTCGTGCAACATACGTGAACAGGCCGACGGGGTCGCGATCCGACATATCGCCCCAGGACCCGCTCGGCCCAAGGCGCACGGCGACCTTGTCGCTTCCCCACACGGAAATAACAGCACGGGTGGCTTCCATTAACAGGCGGGCGCGGTTTTCGAACGAACCGCCATAGTTGTCCGTCCGCTTGTTGCTGCCGTCCTGCAGGAACTGATCGAACAGATAGCCGTTTGCGGCATGCAGTTCCACGCCGTCGAAGCCTGCCTCGACGCCGCGTGCCGCCGCAGCGCGAAAACTTTCGACGATACCCGCAATTTCATGCGTCTCCAATGCGCGATTCGGCGTATTCGGAACCCAGCCGGCGTCCGTGTATGCGACGCCGCCGTGCGGCACTTCCGAGGGACCAACGGGTCGGCCGCCGTCAGGCTGCAGCTCCGAATTCGACTGGCGCCCAGCGTGGTACAGCTGAAGGAAAATCTTCGCGCCTTTCGCGTGGACGGCATCGGTCACGCGCTTCCAGCCTGCAATCTGACTATCGTCGTACAGACCAGGCGCACCGAGATATCCGTTGCCGTTCGGCGCAGCGATGGTGGCCTCGCCAATCAGGAACCCGCCGGCCGACGCGCGTTGCCCGTAATACTCCGCCATGAGCGGGCCAGGAATCGCACCGCTCTCGGCGCGCATACGGGTGAGCGGTGCAAGAACAACCCGGTGCGAGAACGTGTAAGGGCCGACTTTGACTTCAGAAAAGAGTTTGGACATTATTTGCCTGAAAAAAGATTGGAAAGCGCGTCGTTACTGGTTGTCCGACGTGACAAGGGCGAAGCCGCAGCGCTTGCTTACGTCACGACGACATCGATGGGCTAGAGTGTATATGCACACATCGATTAATTTGTCCCGATTCCTTCCAATACTGTTCTCATCTTTCGCAAACAATTCCTCAGCCTTGAAGCCGGTTTGAAAACATCCGTGCCCCCCCCAACCGACTAGCAATTTCAACCCAAAATAGCCAACTAAACATTATTGAAAACTGCTCGCATGTCGCTAGCATTCATTCATCGACTGCCAAACCGAATACCGGCAGCGTTTATCGAGTATTTGCGGCCTCCTGGCTGGGAGACGACGGGTATGCGAGTTCTGGTATTGGGTAGCGGGGTCGTCGGCGTGACGAGCGCGTTCTATCTGGCGCGCGCGGGCCATGAAGTCACCGTCATCGACCGCGAGCAAGGTCCCGCGCTTGAGACGAGCTTCGCGAACGCCGGGCAAATTTCTCCGGGATACGCAGCGCCGTGGGCGGCACCGGGCGTCCCGCTCAAGGCCGTTAAGTGGATGTTCCAGAAGCATGCCCCGCTCGCCATCCGCCCAGATGACGCGGACAAGCAGTTCCAGCTCCAGTGGATGTGGCAGATGCTGCAGAACTGCACCGCGGAGCGCTACGCCATCAACAAGAACCGTATGGTGCGACTCGCGGAATACAGCCGCGATTGCCTGAAGGCGCTGCGCGCTGAAACGGGTATCCAGTACGAAGGACGAACCGGCGGGACGCTACAGGTTTTCCGAACGCAGCAGCAGTTTGACGGCGCGGCAAAGGACATCGCCGTCCTGAAAGAGGCGAACGTTCCATACGAGTTGCTAACTGCAAGCGAACTCTCGCGGGCTGAACCGGCCCTTGCTGCCACCTCGCATAAATTAACCGGCGGTCTTCGCTTGCCTGGCGATGAGACAGGTGACTGCCAACTGTTCACGACCCGGCTTGCCGCTCTCGCCGTGGAGGCAGGCGTCACGTTCCGCTACAACACGACAGTCGATGCCCTCGTTGTCGAAGGCGGCAAAGTCGTTGGCGTACGTCACGGAACCAGGCTTATCCATGCCGACGCGTTCGTTGTCGCGTTTGGCTCCTATTCGACGAACTTCCTGTCTGCCCTCGTCAAGATTCCGGTCTACCCGCTCAAGGGGTATTCCATCACGGCTCCTATCGTGGACGAGTCACGCGCGCCGGTCTCGACGGTCCTCGACGAGACCTACAAAATCGCCATCACGCGTTTCGATAAACGAATTCGCGTGGGCGGCATGGCCGAAATTGTCGGGTTTGACAAGCGCCTGCGCGAAGCTCGGCGCGAGACACTCGAAATGTGCGTGAACGACCTGTTCCCGGGCGGCGGCGACACATCGAAGGCTACGTTCTGGACCGGGCTGCGACCGATGACTCCGGACGGCACGCCCATTGTCGGCCGCACCGCCGTACCCAACCTTTTCCTGAACACGGGCCATGGCACGCTTGGCTGGACCATGTCCTGCGGTTCGGCGCAGCTTCTCGCCGACCTGATTTCAGGCAGAAAACCCGCTATCCAGCATGACGACCTGAACGTGTTCCGCTACGCCAGGGAGCCGGAGGCCCCGGCGGATTTCGCACTGGACTAGTCAGTACTGCTGGCAGCAGTGATTCGCGTCGGCTGACGCCCGCTTTGTGGATCAGTGCGAAGACGGAGCGAACGCTTCGAAGTACATCCGCTCGAGTGCGAGCGTTATTCCGAACTGCGAAGTTTGCCGCAGTCCATTCGCGCCACAGAATTGCAGCTCGCCGCGCTGGCCGACAACGATGACCTCTTGGGCGCCGCCCTCCAGGTACGCCCTGACCCGCGCGCCGATGTCGTGCGCAAACTTGCGGTCAAGGAGCACCTCGACGCACAAATCCGGCACAAACGGAACGGGATCATCCCGGTCAAACCCTTCCCACTTTTCAGGCGGCATCCAGACGACGTCAGGTACGCGGATGCCAAATGACGGTGTCGCCACGGCAACCGACATCGCTGCCACGTGACCAATCTGCTCGGCGATTTGGCAGTACACGTCGGTCAGAACGATTTGGCGCCTTGCTGAGGGTTGAGGATGAGGCACCGCTTCACCTCGACCGTCGAGTTCACGGCATTCCCACGCCCCAGACTCAGAGTTGGGGTGAATCCGACGCCAGGTCGCTAGAAGCCCGTCCTGCTCGAGAAGAGTCGACACAACCGCAAGCCTCCGATAGGGGAATGATCTAAGGGTATTCCCTTTGTCGACCGCTGAAAAGCCAATGTTTATGTGCGTCGCACAATAAACTACCCGGCGCGTACGAATTCGATTTTGCACCCGTTATCGGGTCATATCGGGAGGTCCTGTACCTCGGGCCCGTGTTGACATCGCGGCCGAATCTCGGGGTATTTGTCCTGATTGTGCAACGCATTAAAGCCGTCACAAAGGGTAGTATCAGTTTTGATGTCTCGCTTCTGCCGAAGTCACATTCTGCGGGCGCGTCCGTGAAGTGCTACCGTGAGAGTTTGCCGAGTGCGCCCTGGCGCTTGAACACGAGAAGTGCAATGGAAATCGATGCGGAGACTTTCCGGCGACTGCGCCGTCTCGCCCCCGTCGTTGACGACGTACTCAACGCAGGGGAAGTTGAACATGCGGGCCAGGCCGTGAATCTCGCGGCACTCGCGCAATTATGCTCGACCCTGTTCGACGCTTACTGCTCGATGCACCCCGCGGAGACCGCGCAAGCCAATCTCGACATGCTCGAGTCGCAAAAGTAGCAACCGGCGCCGCCTTGTCTGCCGCCATACTGCTCTATGCATTAACTCAACGGTTTTGTCTCGTGCAGGATGGGTTCAGCATGCACCATGGCCTGCCCCAAAGTCATGGCCACGTCAGTATTCCTTATTGCAGTTGAACAGCCATCAAGTCGTTGACGAACGTGGGCCGGGCGGAGGCGAACTCCATCAGGTTGAGGAAGCCCTTGCTGAGCACAAACGCTTCCAGCGCATCCTTGCCGCTGTCAGCCTTGACGCGGCCGTAGCTTTCGACCATCTTCAGGTCGGTAATCAAGTACACCATCTCAATCTCTTTACGTCCGGGGATGCCTGGCGTCGTTGTCCACTCAAGGATGCTTTCGAAGCGTACGTAGCGTCGCTTAAATCAAGCTTAAACAACGCCGACAGGACGAAAGCCTTGCCGGGCCAGCGAGTCAGAAACGCAGTCTGCCACCACGGCGCCTGGCGGCACGCCATCGTCCATGAGAGAAGTTAAGATGAGAGCAAGATCGGCAACGGCTCCCGTTTTCGGGCACCAGAAAGATGGAACGAGAGACATACAAAGGCTACGACTTGTGGGGTCACGCCATCGCGCAACAGGCAGAACTGCTCACGCCAGAGCGCTACGCGGGGGGCGGGACCATCATCCAGGGTAACAAGCTCATCTGCACTTCCGGAGTCCTGGATCTGTTCGATTCGGAGGCGGAAGCGCAGGACGCGGGAATCGCCTGGGCAAGGGCGTGGGTCGACACGCACGGTTAGCGCGCAGGTGTCAAAAAAATCTGCTGCTTCGCCGTGGTCAGCGTTGCCACGTGCTCGCTCAGTTGCTCGCGGACCCGTTCGGTCGGGCCACCGCAGCCAGCGCATAACGCACCGAGCGGAATCCGCGAGTCTGCAGCCGCCGTGAAGTGACGCAACGTTTGCTGGCCACTCGGCAACAAGGCGAGAACGGAAAGGCGAGGGGAAAAGGTCGGGCCGACCAGATGTGGGAGCGGGTAGGGTTTTGCGGAGCGAGAATCTGTATCCAGAAATCGCTGAAAACCTTGGTGGGCCGGGTGGGATTCGAACCCACGATGTCCTTTCGGAGGCGGATTATGAGTCCGCTGCCTGCAACCAACACGGCGTCCGGCCCACGAAGCTACGAAGCGTAGCGACAAACGAAACAACGATGACGTGTCAACAAAAAAGCCCGGTCTACCCAAAGGCCGGGCTTTTCGACGACAGGCCGACATACTACACGAAAGCGAGTCGGTCTGGCCATCGTGCACATGACTTCCGTGCATTAAAGCTAACCACGCTCAATTCCCTTCAAGGAACGACTTGAGCTTGTCCGAACGGCTCGGGTGGCGCAGCTTGCGCAGCGCCTTCGCTTCGATCTGGCGTATGCGTTCACGCGTCACGTCGAACTGCTTGCCCACTTCTTCGAGCGTGTGATCGGTACTCATCTCGATACCGAAGCGCATGCGCAGCACCTTCGCCTCGCGCGGCGTGAGCGAGTCGAGCACGTCCTTCACGACATCGCGCATCGACGCGTGCAACGCGGCGTCGGCAGGCGCCACCGTGTTGTTGTCCTCGATGAAGTCGCCCAGATGCGAATCGTCGTCGTCGCCGATCGGCGTTTCCATGGAGATCGGCTCCTTCGCGATCTTCATGATCTTGCGGATCTTGTCCTCCGGCATTTCCATCTTCTCGGCGAGCGTTGCCGGATCCGGCTCGAGACCGGTTTCCTGCAGGATCTGCCGCGAAATACGGTTCATCTTGTTGATCGTTTCGATCATGTGAACCGGAATGCGGATCGTGCGCGCCTGGTCCGCGATCGAACGCGTGATGGCCTGACGGATCCACCACGTCGCGTAGGTCGAAAACTTGTAGCCGCGACGATATTCGAATTTGTCCACCGCCTTCATCAGGCCGATGTTGCCTTCCTGGATCAGGTCGAGGAACTGCAGGCCACGGTTCGTGTACTTCTTCGCAATCGAGATCACGAGACGCAGGTTCGCCTCGGTCATCTCGCGCTTCGCCTGGCGCGCCTTGAGTTCGCCGGCCGCCATCTGGCGGTTGGTTTCCTTCAGGTCCTTGAGCGGCAGCACCACGCGCGCCTGCAGATCGAGCAGTCGCTGCTGCTGTTCGCGGATCGCGGGGATGTTGCGCGAGAGAATGCCGCTATACGCATGGCTCTCGCTGACGATCTTCTCCGACCATTCGAGGTCGGTTTCATTGCCCGGGAAACGCGTGATGAACTCCGAGCGCGGCATGCCGCACTTGTCCACCACCGTGTGAAGAATCTGGCGTTCGACCTGGCGCACTTCGTCCACCTGCGCGCGCAGCGTGTCGCACAGGCGCTCGACAGTACGCGCCGTGAAGCGGATCGACATCAGCTCGTTCTGGATGGTTTCCTGCGCCTTGAGGTAAGACTTCGACTTGTAGCCTTCCTTCTCGAACGCGCGGCGCATCTTGTCGAACCATTCGCTGATGAGGGCGAACTTCTCGAGCGAGGCACGCTTGAGGGCTTCGAGCTGCGCCGCATTGGCCGTCGCCTGCGCCGCACCGTCGTCCTCTTCCTCCTCCTCTGCTTCTTCCTCTTGCTCTTCTTCCTCTTCGTCCTCGTTTTCGATCTCTTCCGCTTCCTTGGCGTTGAAGCCGTCGGTGTCTTCAGCGTTGGGGTCGATCAGGCCGTCGACGAGCTCGTCCACGCGAATCTCGTCGTTCGCCACGCGCTCGGCCATGGCGAGGATGTCGGCAATGGTGGTCGGGCAAGCGGAGATCGCCATGACCATGTGCTTGAGGCCGTCTTCAATGCGCTTGGCAATTTCGATTTCGCCTTCGCGCGTGAGGAGCTCGACCGTGCCCATTTCGCGCATGTACATACGCACCGGGTCGGTCGTGCGGCCAAATTCGGAATCGACGGTGGAGAGCGCGACTTCCGCTTCCTCTTCCACTTCGTCGTCCGAAGAAGCGTTGGGCGCGTTGTCGTTGAGCAGCAGCGTTTCGGCGTCGGGCGCCTGCTCGTAGACGGCCACGCCCATGTCGTTGAACGTGCTGATGATGCCTTCGATCGCCTCGGTTTCCGTGAAGTTGTCCGGGAGGTGATCGTTGATTTCCGCATAGGTAAGGAAGCCGCGCTCCTTGCCGAGCTTGATGAGCGCACGCAGCTTTGTGCGGCGCTCCTCGAGCTCCTCGACGGTGCCGGGCTGCGACGACGCGAACGCGTCTTTCAGCAGCGCCTTCTCCTTCGCTCGCCGGTCGCGCGCACGGGTGGTCTTTTCGACCTTGCCCGCGGCGGGGGGGCTGTCTTCGCTCTGGTTTGCGTCGTCATCGACGGGTACTTCATTCAGCTTTTTCGTCATGGAGTTCGCCGTACCGGCTAGTGTCTCGACTCGCGGCTGCTGGACAACAGCCTCTTGAACCGTGGATGCTTGAGCCTCGCGCTCTGCCGCATCGTCCTCGACGGCAGGCACTTCCCTTGCACTTCTCGAACCGGACCGCTTCGTTGCCGGATGCGTAGCAGCCTTCGCCGCACGTACAGGCGCTGCTCGCGCAGCCGAAACAGTCATCGACCTCTTCCGGGTAGCCGGTTCAGAACGGTTGGTGGACTCACTGCCCGACGACCGGGCGGAAGAACTGGCAACTGTGGCCTCTGTGACCTTGCTGGTCGGCTCCGTCGAGCCCTTGGCTGTTGCCTTTTTCCCGCCTGTAGTCTTTGCCATTGCCATTCCGCCCCTTGCTGGAAAACTGGACATTCACGGATTACCCCAACCCATTATGCCCACCCGGAAAAAACAAAAACAAACCGCTGAAAACCTGTTATTTTACCACGCAGGGCAATAATCCCCCTGTGCGGTCCTTCCCTTACAAACCGAGCTGACGTTTCATGTCAGCCCGCGTCTGGTTCAGTGACATCAATTCGGCAAGTTCCTCTGGCGTATGTCGCGACTGCCGCGAAAGCGCGTCCAGGCGATCGCAACAGGCGTCGTACCGCATTTTCAGGATTGCCGCCGTCAATTCTTCGCTCACGAGCCGCTCCTGCTCGCGGCGCTCCTCCACCGCAGCGCCATCTTCCGGATTTTTCATCAGCAAATCCCGAACGTTTTCATCATAGTCCAGAATTTCGCGAAAAATCTCCTCGAAGGTTGAAGCATTGGCCCCATTTCTCAGCAGGTCCGAAAGCAGCTGAAATTCCGCCGAGTCGCCCAGTGCCCGCGCGTGAGTGGTCACTTCCTCGAACAGCTCGCCGTGGCGCGTCAGTCCAATCAGCGCCTTTTCGCCCTCTTCGTCCAGTTGCAGCACGATACGCGGGTGCATCACGAGGTTGCGCAGCGCCTTGCGCTCGATACCGGTCACAAGGTGCCGGTCCTTACGTGCGGGCGCCTGGCGCGCCGCCTGGGCAATGCGCGCGTCGACTTCGCACAGCGCGGCCACTTCCTCGAATGGCACGTCCAGGCGGTCCGCGAACATGTGCATGATCTGCGCCCGCAAGGCGTTCGCCGGCAGCGCCTGGAGGAGCGGCTTCGCGTCGAACAGCGCCCGGGCGCGCCCTTCCGGCTGATCCAGTTCCTTGTCCGCCAGCACCTCGTTGAGCATGAACTGGGACAGCGGCATGGCCCGCTCGACCTGCTCCGAGAACGCCTCGGAGCCGAATTCGCGCACGTAGCTGTCCGGGTCGTGCTCCTGGGGCAGGAACAGGAAGCGGATCGTGCGGTTGTCGGCCGCGTGCGGCAGGCACGCGTCGAGCGCACGGCGCGCTGCGCGGCGGCCCGCGGAGTCGCCGTCGAAGCTGAAGATCACCGTATCGGTCTGACGCATGAGCTTCTGCACGTGGATCGGCGTGCACGCGGTGCCGAGCGTCGCCACGGCGTTCTGAAAACCCAGCTGCGCGAGCGCGACGACATCCATATACCCCTCGACCACCAGAACATAGCGCTGCTCCCGGATCGCGAGGCGCGCCTCGAACAAGCCGTACAGTTCGCTGCCCTTGTTAAATAGCGGCGTTTCCGGGGAATTCAAATACTTGGGCTCGCCGCCGTCCAGCACGCGGCCGCCAAAGCCGATGACCTGACCCTTCACGTTGCGGATCGGGAACATCACGCGGTCGCGGAAACGGTCGTAGCGGCGCGACTGGCCTTGCGCGTCCTGCTTTTCGCTGACGATGACGAGGCCCGCCTCGACCAGCGCATCGTCCCGATACTGGGTAAACGCAGTTTCGAGGTTCTGCCATCCATCGGGCGCATAGCCCAGGCCGAAGCGCGCGGCGATTTCGCCCGTTAGGCCGCGCTTCTTGAGGTACTGGATAGCGTTGGTCGCGCTGCGCAGCTGCTTGCGGTAATAGTCGCAAGCCGTCTGCATGACGTCGGAAAGCGCGGTGGTGACGGCCTTGGAGGCAGCCGGAGCATAGCCGCCCGCCGCGCCAGCCCCGCCGCCGCCACGCATGGGCGAAGGCTCTTGCGGCACGGTCAGGCCGACCGACTGGGCCAGTTCATTGACGGCCTCGGGGAACGTCAGCCCCGCGTGCTCCATCAGGAAGCCGATGGCGGTGCCGTGCGCGCCACAGCCGAAGCAGTGATAGAACTGCTTGGTTGGACTAACCGTGAACGAAGGGCTCTTCTCGTTGTGGAACGGACACAAGCCCATGAAGTTCGCGCCGCCCTTCTTGAGCTGCACGTAGCGACCCACCACGTCGACGATATCGACGCGGTTCAGCAGGTCTTGCAGAAACGAATGCGGAATCATCGAAGCGAACGCGCTTGGGCAGCCGGGGCTCGCGCGGCCCGATACGTGACAGACGCGTGACGTACGGGCCTCGCGGCGTCCGCCCTTGTGCCGGGCCGGCGCCGCGTGCGAGCCGGGTGCGCTTACTTCGAGAGCGCGGCTTTGACGAGCCCGGAAACGGCCGTCATGTCGGCGCGCCCGGCCAGCTTCGGCTTGAGCACGCCCATCACCTTGCCCATGTCCTGCGGGCCGGCTGCGCCCACCTCGGCGACAGCGGCCTGCACTTCGGCGGCGATCTCGGCGTCCGAGAGCTGCGCGGGCATGTAGGCGGTCAGGACGGTCAGCTCGGCGGCTTCCTTCTCGACGAGATCGGTGCGGCCCGCGGCCTCGAACTGGCTGATCGAGTCCTTGCGCTGCTTCATCATCTTGTCGATGACGGCCGTGATGGCCGCGTCGTCGAGCGTCACGCGATCGTCGACTTCACGTTGCTTGATAGCGGCGAGCAGCAGACGAATCGTGGCGAGGCGTTCGCTTTCGCGCGCGCGCATCGCGGTTTTCATGTCGTCGTTGATCTGGTCTTTGAGACTCATCACTCACCTGAATTACGTTGGGGTTGCTGGAATGCAAAAACCCGCCTGGAAACGCTTCCAGGCGGGTTGGCGCAAATTCGACATGGTTGCGACCACACCAAAGGACAGCGGCGGCCGCGTTGCGCGATGTAACCAAAGGCCGCGGACGGGCTGTCCAGTCGCCGCGACATTTACGCGAGGTCCACGCTGGAACTGCGCGGCCACACGCCACGGCGACGCCGGAATCAGTACAGCTTCTTCGGCAACATCTGGCTGCGCAGACGCTTGAAGTGGCGCTTCACCGCCGCCGCCTTCTTGCGCTTGCGTTCAGCCGTAGGCTTCTCGTAGAACTCGCGCGCGCGAAGGTCGGTCAACAGACCGTTCTTTTCGATCGTGCGCTTGAAGCGGCGCATGGCGACTTCAAAGGGTTCATTTTCTTTTACGCGGATGGTCGTCATTTTCCAATAACGGATCGGGGGTAAAGAGGACTGAGTATAGCAGTTCCGGATTTGGGCATCGCGTGCCGGTTTGGGGGGAAACCCCAATTCCGGCAACCGGACCGACCGCCCCCGGAGCCTTCCCTGGCGGGGCTGCGGAGCATCAGGCAGCGCCCGGCCCGACGAGCAGCAACGGCACATGCGTGACCTCGATGGCGCGCTGGGCGACGCTGCCGAGCAGCCAGCGCGCGACGCCTCGCCGGCCCTGCGTGCCGAGCGCGACGAGATCGGCCTGCCAGTCCTGCGCGTCGCGCAAAACGGTGTGGGCAACGTCGTCGCGCGTGCGCGCGGTGGCCACGAGCGCCGTTTCATAGGCACGGCCTGACGCGTCGAGCTGCGTGTGTGCGCTGGCCAGCGCCTTGCGCCCAAAGTCGGCGAGCGCATCCTCCAGCACCGAGACAGGCACCGGGTCGACAGCCACGCTGCTGCGGTCCACGACATAAACCGCGCGCAACGTGGCTTGCGGTTCGGTCAGCCGCAGCGCCGCGCCGATCGCCCGGGCTGAGGCCGGACTGCCGTCCGTCGCCAGCAGGATGCGGGCGAGTGGCGCGTGACCGTTCGCTTCTTCGTACTCCACGGGCACAACCAGCAGCGGACAGGGCGCGCAAACCGCGAGCGCACCCGAAACCGAACCGTCGACCCAACGCTTCATGCGCCCCTGGTGCCGCGTGCCGACGATCAGCATGTCGGCCTGCCAGTCACGCGCCGCGTCGGCGAGCGCAGGCACGACAGCGCCTGCCTCGGCGGAGAGACCGACCACCTGCCCCTCGACCAGGGCAACTTGTCCGTTGAACGCCGACATCGCCTGCTCGAGCGTGCGCTCGGCGGCGTGGAGATATTCGTCGCGCGCCGCGCTGAGCGCGTCCGACATCCACGCATCGCCCGCGGTGAAAGCGCCGCCCGCATTCCACGCGCCTGGCTGTTCGGCTGCGCAAACGATACGCACCTGGGCGTCGCGCGGCACCACACGCGACGCAAAACGCAGTGCCTGCGTCGATGCCTTCGAATCGTCCGCGGCAATCATGATTCGCCGCAGTGGCCCGTGCATTTGCCCGATGTGCTGCTGTTCCTCTCGATTCACGTTTCGTACCTTTTCCTCGTGGTCAGGCATTCAAGCGTGAACCTCGGACGCCCAGCCAACAATGACAGGGGTCAACCGCGAGAGATTCGGCAGTTCGTATCGGTCGGGAAATCAGCCTGCGCTCGCCGAATAGTGCGCGGCACCCTCACCGGCCGCGACGCCCGAGGCCCACGCCCACTGGAAGTTGTAGCCACCGAGCCAGCCCGTCACGTCCACGGCTTCGCCCACGAAATAGAGGCCCGGCACGCGCTGGCTCATCATCGTCGCCGAGGAAAGCTCGCGTGTATCCACGCCGCCGCGCGTGACTTCGGCTTTCTTGTAGCCTTCGGTGCCCGTGGGTGTGAGTGCCCACTGGGCGAGCCCTTCGCCGATCTTGCGGAGCGTTTTATCGGGCAGATCGGCGATACGCGCGTCGGCCTTCACTTGATGCGCCTCAAGCCACACATGCGCGAGGCGCGCCGGCACCCATTCGGCGAGCAGGTTGCCGATCTGGCGTTTCGTCGCGCCTTTGGCTTCGATCAGTGCCGCCGCCGGATCGTGCTCGGGCAGCAGGTTCACGCGGATCGGCTGGCCGGGCTGCCAGAAGCTCGAAATCTGCAAGACGCCGGGACCGGAAAGGCCGCGGTGCGTGAAGAGCAGGTCTTCGTCGAACGCGCCGCCGGTCTTGCGCTCGCCCGTCGCCACGTGAACTTCGAGCGAAACGCCCGCGAGCGGCACATAGGGCGCCCACTCGTCCTGCGCGAACGTAAGCGGCACGAGCGCCGGGCGCGTGTCGATGAGCTTGTGGCCGAACTGCTTCGCGATGCGATACGCGAAGTCGGTTGCGCCGATCTTCGGGATCGACAGGCCGCCGGTCGCGATCACGAGCGCTTTCGCGCGTATCTCGCCCTGCGGCGTGCCGAGCGTGAACCCCGCGCCGTCGGCGTGGCTCACCGCTTCCACCGGCAGCGGCCGGCGCCACGCCACCTGGCCCGCGTCGCATTCGGCGCGCAGGACGTCGATGATCGCGTCGCTCGACTGGTCGCAGAAAAGCTGGCCCTTGTGCTTTTCGTGCCAGGTCACGCGATGCTGGCGCAGCAGCGCGAGGAAGTCGCGCGGCGTGTAGCGCGCCAGTGCCGACCGGCAGAAATGCGGGTTGTTCGAGAGATAGTTGGCCGGGCTAGCGTGCAGGTTCGTGAAGTTGCAGCGCCCGCCGCCCGAGATGCGGATTTTTTCCGCGAGGCGCGGCGCGTGGTCGATCAGCACCACGCGGCGGCCCTGCTGGCCCGCCACCGCCGCGCACATCATGCCGGCCGCCCCTGCGCCGATCACGGCGATGTCGAAAGATTCCATGGCGCGCATTCTACCTGCGCGACGGCGGGGCTTGTCCGCGGTGGGCGCCGCTTGCCATCCCGAGCCGGCTTTGATGCGCGCTGCTATACTTTTATGCTCTGTTAATTCTTGATTTAGCGACGGTTTTTGGCTGCTCGTGCCGCGCAATACCGTTGCCCTGCCCCACACCATGCTCGTTCTCGGCATCGAAAGCTCCTGCGACGAAACCGGCCTCGCGCTCTATGACAGCGAGCGCGGCCTGCTCGCGCACGCGCTGCACTCGCAAATCGCCATGCACCGCGAGTACGGCGGCGTCGTGCCGGAGCTTGCCTCGCGCGACCATATCCGCCGCGCGCTGCCGCTGCTCGAAGAGGTGCTCGCGAAGAGCGGTGCGGCGAAAGGCGACATCGACGCCATCGCCTTTACCCAAGGCCCCGGCCTCGCGGGCGCGCTGCTCGTGGGCGCGAGCATCGCCAATGCGCTCGCCATGGCCTGGAATCGGCCGACCGTGGGGATTCACCACCTCGAAGGGCACCTGCTTTCGCCGCTGCTGGTCGATGCGCCGCCGCCGTTTCCGTTCGTCGCGCTGCTCGTGTCGGGCGGCCATACGCAACTCATGCGCGTGACCGACGTAGGCGTCTACGAAACCCTCGGTGAAACGCTCGACGACGCCGCCGGGGAAGCCTTCGACAAAACGGCCAAGCTGCTCGGCCTGGGGTATCCGGGCGGCCCGGAAGTCTCGCGCCTCGCGGAGTTCGGCACGCCAGGCGCGGTCGAACTGCCGCGTCCGATGCTGCATTCGGGCGATCTCGACTTCAGTTTCAGCGGCCTCAAAACGGCGGTACTCACGCAAGTGAAGAAGCTCGGCACGAACATCTGCGAGCAAGGCAAGGCCGACATCGCGCGCGGTTTCGTCGATGCAGCCGTCGAAGTGCTGGCCGCGAAATCGCTTGCCGCGCTCAAGCGCACGAACATGAAGCGCCTTGTGGTGGCGGGCGGCGTGGGCGCGAACAAGCAGTTGCGCGAGACGCTTTCGGCGGCAGCGCAAAAGCGCGGCTTCGAGGTGCATTACCCGGACCTGTCGCTGTGTACCGACAACGGGGCGATGATCGCGCTCGCGGGTGCGCTGCGCCTCGCGCGCTGGCCCGAGCAGGCCACGCGCGATTACGCGTTCACGGTGAAGCCGCGCTGGGATTTGACGTCGCTCGCGCAGCAGTAATACGTTTGCCGCCGCAGAAGTCAAAAAGCCGCCTAAGGGCGGCTTTTTTGTTGACGGCGCAACCAGGCGGCCAGCTTTACGCCGCGCGCTTGTCGTGCTCGATCACAGCGTAGGCGCTGTGATTGTGGATCGACTCGAAATTCTCGGCTTCGAGCGTATAGGCAATCACGCGCGCGTCGGCGTTCAGTCGCACGGCCACGTCGCGTACGAGGTCTTCGACGAACTTGGGGTTCTCATACGCGCGCTCGGTCACGAACTTCTCGTCCGGACGCTTGAGCAGGCCCCACAACTCGCACGACGCCTCTTCTTCGGCGATGCGAATAAGGTCTTCCACCGGCAGATCGCCTTCGAACTCGACGTTCATCGTCACGTGCGAGCGCTGGTTGTGCGCGCCGTATTGCGAGATCTTCTTCGAGCACGGGCAGAGGCTCGTCACGGGCACGAGCACCTCGAGGAAGAGGCGCGTTCGCCCGTTGCGCACGTCGCCCGTGAGCGTCACTTCGTAGTCCAGCAGACTTTCCACGCCCGACACCGGCGCCACTTTCTTCACGAAGTACGGGAACGTCACTTCGATACGACCCGCCTGCGATTCAAGCTTCGTGAGCATCGCGGCCAGCATCGCGCGGAACGTGGCGGGCTCGAGCGGCGCCTTGTTCTCTTCGAGCAGCGCGACGAAGCGCGACATGTGCGTGCCCTTCTGGTCGGCCGGCAGATGAACGTCGAGATTCCACGTGCCGACGCTCGGCTGGACGTCGCCCGCGCTCGTCTTCACCGTGAGCGGATGGCGCACGGCCTTCACGCCCACGCGCTGGATCACGATCTGACGGGTATCGACGGAGCTTTGGACGTCCGGCATCACGAAGGCCGGGTTCATTTGATTCATGTTCTTATCCTCAAGCCGCGCCGTACGCGGCGCGCAAATAGCAAACGCCGGCATGAGCCGGCGTTTGCTGACGGAAAGCCGGGTAAGGAACCCGCCCGCCAGTTCAAATGTGAATTGGGCTGCCGCGAGGCGCCAGGCAAACTATAGCGACCTCAGTCGACCTTACGCGACGCGCATCACCGACTTGCCGGACACCGCCTTGTCGAGAAAACGCTCGCGAATGGACTTCGCGATCCCTGCTGCGTCGAGCCCACAGCCCGCCAGCAACTTCGCCGGATCGCCGTGATCGATGAAGCGGTCGGGGAGGCCCAATTGTAGTACGGGCTTGATAACCCCACTTTCAAGGAGGGCTTCCACACAGGCCGAACCGGCGCCGCCCATGATGCTGCCTTCCTCGACGGTCACGAGGTAGTCATGCGTTTCGGCGAGCTGCTTCACGAGGTCCGCGTCGAGCGGCTTCACGAAGCGCATGTTCGCCACGGTGGCGTCCAGTTCATCGGCGGCCTTGAGCGACGGCGCAACCATCGTGCCGAACGCGAGAATCGCGATGCGGCTGCCTGCCGGCGCCTTGCTCTCGCGGCGGACTTCGCCCTTGCCCACCGGCAGCGCGGCCATCTGCTTGACGGTCGCGACGCCCGTGCCCGCACCGCGCGGGTAGCGCACGGCCGTCGGGCAGTCCTGCTGGAGCGCCGTGTAGAGCATCTGACGGGATTCGTTTTCGTCGGACGCCGCCATGATCATCATGTTCGGGACGCAGCGCATGAACGCGAGATCGTACGCGCCCGCGTGCGTCGCGCCATCGGCGCCGACGAGGCCCGCGCGGTCGATCGCGAACACGACCGGCAGGTTCTGCAGCGCCACGTCGTGGATCAGCTGGTCATACGCGCGCTGCAGGAAGGTCGAGTAGATCGCGACCACGGGCTTCAAGCCCTCGGCTGCGAGACCGCCCGCGAACGTCACGGCGTGCTGCTCGGCGATGCCCACGTCGTAGTAGCGGTCCGGGAAGCGCTTTTCGAACTCCACCATGCCCGAGCCTTCGCGCATGGCCGGCGTGATGCCGATCACGCGCTGGTCGAGTTCGGCCGCGTCGCACAGCCATTCGCCGAACACTTGCGTGTAGGTCTTCTTCGCGGGCGTTGCCGACGGCTTGATGCCTTCGGCCGGGTTGAACTTGCCGGGACCGTGGTACAGGACCGGATCGGCTTCGGCGAGCTTGTAGCCCTGGCCTTTCTTCGTCACGACGTGCAGGAATTGCGGGCCACGCAGTTCCTTGATGTTCTGCAGCGTCGGGATCAGTGAATCCAGGTCGTGGCCGTCGATCGGCCCGATGTAGTTGAAGCCGAATTCCTCGAACAGCGTAGCCGGCACGATCATGCCCTTCGCGTGCTCTTCGAGCTTGCGCGCGAGGTCGAGCACCGGCGGCGCATGGCGCAGCACGCGCTCCACGCCCGCGCGTGCGGCAGCGTAGAAGCGGCCCGACATGAGGCGCGCGAGATGGCGATTGAGCGCGCCAACCGGCGGCGAAATCGACATGTCGTTGTCGTTGAGGATGACGAGCAGCGGCACGTCGTCTTCGACGCCGCCGTTGTTCAGCGCCTCGAACGCCATGCCGGCCGTCATCGCGCCGTCGCCGATCACGGCGATACCCATGGCGTTGTCGCCCTTGAGCTTGCTCGCGACGGCCATGCCGAGCGCCGCCGAAATCGACGTGCTCGAGTGCGCGGTGCCGAACGTGTCGTACGGCGACTCGTCGCGTTTCGGGAAGCCCGAAATGCCGCCGAGTTGACGCAGCGTCGCCATCTGGTCGCGGCGGCCCGTCAGGATCTTGTGCGGATAGGTCTGATGGCCCACGTCCCAGACGATGCGGTCGCGCGGCGTGTCGAACACGTAGTGCAGCGCGATCGTCAGTTCGACCGTACCGAGGTTGGACGACAGGTGGCCGCCCGTCTGCGAGACGCTCTCGAGAACGAAGGCACGCAGTTCGTCGGCAAGCGGTTGCAACTGGCGGCGATCAAGGCGGCGCAAATCCGCCGGGTCGTCAATGGTTTTCAGCAAGTCGTACATCGTCGTTCCATTGTAGGAAAACTGGCGCTCCCGCACTTTTTCTGCGCATTACTTCCCTTTCATGCGCGTGGGCGGGTTGCGCGGTCAGCTCACCCGGTTCACCACCAGGTCAGCGAGTTCGGCGAGGCGCTGAGCGCGCGCGCCGAACGGTTCGAGCGCCGCGTGCGCGTCGGCGCGCAACTGCTGCGCGAGCGCACGCGAGGCATCAAGACCGATAATCGACACGTAGGTCGGCTTGCCGTCCTTCGCGTCTTTGCCCGCGGTCTTGCCGAGCGTTGCGGAGTCGGCGGTGACGTCGAGAATGTCGTCCACCACCTGGAATGCGAGGCCCACGGCCGCCGCGTACTTGTCGAGCGCCGCGAGGCTTTCCGCCGAAGGCGTCTCGCCCGCGAGCGCGCCCATACGGACCGCGGCGCGCAAGAGCGCGCCGGTCTTCAGGCGGTGCATCGTTTCGAGCTGCTCGCGGGTGAGCGAATGGCCCACGCTCGCGAGGTCGATGGCCTGGCCGCCGGCCATGCCGATCGAGCCGCTAGCCAGCGCGAGTTCGCGCACGAGCGAGGCCTGTCGCTGAGTAGCGAGCACATCCGACGTCAGCGCGATGAAGGCTTGCGACTGCAGCGCATCGCCCACCAGCAGCGCCGTCGGTTCGTCATATTTGACGTGTACGGTGGGTTTGCCGCGACGCATGTCGTCGTCGTCCATGCACGGCATGTCGTCGTGCACGAGCGAGTAGACGTGGATCATTTCGAGCGCGCAGGCCGCCGCGTCGAGCGCTTCCGGCGTGGCGTTCGTAAGTTCGCCCGCCGCGTGGCACAGGAGCGGACGCACCCGCTTGCCGCCGCCCATCACGGCATAACGCATGGCGTCATGCAGGGGCGCCGGCAGCACGTCGGCAGCCGGCAAATAGTGATCGAGCGCGCTTTCGACCCGGTCGAGTACCTGCCGGGTCCATTGGTCAAATGTCATAGATCGTCGTCTCCGCCCGCTGCGGAGTCTGTCGTATTGAGGGGCACGGGCCGCAGCGTCTCGCCGTCGAGCACGCGCACCTGTTGTTCAACCTTTTCGAGCTGCTGCTGGCAGAAGCGCACGAGCGCCGCACCGCGGCGGTATGCCGCAAGCGACTCTTCCAGGCTCAGGCTGCCGCCTTCCATGCGTGCAACGAGCCCGTCGAGCTCCGCAAGCGCCGCCTCGTAGCTCTCGGGCAGGGCTTCGCCCTCGGCCAGCCCGGCTGCGCTTTCGCCCGCGCCAGCACGGTCTTTCGTTGCGGATTTCGCCATGAGTCGTCGCCAGAATGAAACAAGGCGGACATTCTACGGCAAAAGGCCCTTTTCGACCCGCTCCCCGGCTTGCGTGCCCTCTCGACCACACGCTCGGGGCCAGTACAAATCGGTTCCTGAAAGTCCGATTACCGCTGCCTTTGTCTCATATTTCCTGAATTCCTGCCGTCTTTCCGGTGTAATTTTGGCAAAAATCAGTCACTTAGCTACCCCATGAGGGGGCAACCGGGTATAATCGCCGGCTCCCTAAATCGAATCTTCGATGGTTGGGTTGTTCACTGCTTTCACGTCTTCATCGGGAGTGGGAATGTCCAATCTGAGCAATGCATTGCAGCTGAAGTCTATTCACAGCCAGCTGCCAGTCACCGCTTATTTTGACGAAGCGCTACTCAAGCGCGAAATCGACACGCTTTTCCAGAAGGGTCCTCGCTACGTCGGGCACGAACTCATGGTGCCCGAGGCGGGAAACTATTTTGCGCTGCCCGGCGAAAAAGAAGGCCGCGTACTCGTTCGCAACCAGAGCAACGAAATCGAGCTGCTCTCGAACGTGTGCCGGCATCGCCAGGCCATCATGCTAAACGGTCGCGGCACGGCAGACAATATTGTATGTCCGCTGCATCGCTGGACCTATGACCTCAAGGGCGAACTGCTCGGCGCACCGCACTTCGCGGACAAGCCGTGTCTGAACCTGAACAGCTCGCCGCTCCAGAAGTGGAACGGGCTGCTGTTCGAATCCGCTGGCCGCGACGTCGCGCGCGATCTTGCACGCCTTGGGCCGGCCAAACACCTCGACTTCACGGACTACATGTTCGATCACGTCGAGGTTCACGAGTGCAACTACAACTGGAAGACCTTCATCGAGGTCTACCTGGAAGACTATCACGTCGTGCCGTTCCACCCGGGCCTCGGCAACTTCGTATCCTGCGACGACCTCCAGTGGGAGTTCGGCGAGTGGTATAGCGTGCAGACGGTCGGCGTGCACAAGCACCTCGGCAAGCCGGGCAGCCCGACCTACCGCAAGTGGCACGACGAGGTCCTGCGCTTCCGCGACGGCGTGCCGCCCGAATTCGGCGCGATCTGGATGGTGTACTACCCGAATCTCATGATCGAGTGGTATCCGCACGTGCTCGTGGTCTCGTGGCTCATCCCGCAGGGTACGCAGAAAACGACGAACATCGTCGAGTTCTACTACCCCGAGGAAATCACGCTCTTCGAGCGCGAGTTCGTCGAGGCCGAGCGCGCCGCCTATATGGAAACCGCCGTCGAAGACGACGAGATTGCCGAGCGCATGGACGCTGGCCGCCGTGCGCTCTTCGAGCGCGGCGTTTCCGAGGTCGGCCCGTATCAGAGCCCGATGGAAGACGGCATGCAGCACTTCCACGAGTTTCTGCGCCGCGAGCTGGGGCCGATCTGACAACGGCCAGGCGCGAGCATCGGGCAACTCGAACGCATCACGGAAAGACGGGCTTAGGCCCGTCTTTTTGTTTAGACTGACGGCACCGGGCCGTCGCATAGCTAGAGATGGCGGCCTTGCACGATTCAAGGAGCCGTCATGCCCCACACGCACTACACCACGCTGATCTCGGCCGCCAATCTGCACGAACGCCTGACCGCCGCGCCGGGCAGCGTGCTGGTTTTCGACTGCCGCTTCGATCTCGCCAATCCCGCCGCGGGTGAGAACGCCTATGCGCTCGGCCATCTGCCCGACGCCCAATACCTGCATCTGGACCGCGACCTCTCGGGCCCGAAGACCGGCAAGAACGGCCGGCATCCGCTGCCCGACCGCTCGGCGCTCGTCGCCACGCTCTCGCTGCGCGGGCTCAACGAAGGCCAGCAGGTCGTGGCCTACGACGCGCAAGGCGGCGCCTACGCCGCGCGCCTGTGGTGGCTCTTGCGCTGGCTCGGCCACGACTCGGTGGCCGTGCTCGACGGCGGCCTCAAGGCATGGGAGGCGGCGGGCTTCCCGCTCGTGCGCGACGTGCCCGCGCCCGCGCGCGGCACCTTCAAGGCCGGCGCACCGCTCCAGGTGACGGTGGACGCGCAGGCCATCGTCCGCAATCTCGCCACGCACGAACTCACGGTCGTCGACGCTCGCGCGGCCGACCGCTATCGCGGCGAGAACGAAACGATCGACCCGGTGGGCGGCCATATTCCTGGCGCGCGCAATCGGTTTTATCAGGACAATCTCACGCCGGACGGCCGCTTCAAGTCGGCGCATGCGCTGCGCGAGGATTTCACGGCGGTGCTGCCGGGCATCACGCCCGAACACGTGGTCCTGCAATGCGGCTCGGGCGTGACCGCCTGCCACAATGCGCTCGCGATGGAGATTGCCGGCCTGCACGGCGCGGCGCTCTACCCCGGTTCGTGGAGCGAATGGAGCGCCGACGCGTCGCGGCCGGTCGCGACTGGCCCCAACCCCTAAGCCGGGAGCCCGGAACCGGGCACGGCGTCACATCGCGCCGTGCTCCTTGAACCAGGCAATCGCGCGCTTCCAGCCGTCTTGCGCATCGGCCTTGCGATAGCTCGGCCGGTAGTCCGCGAAGAACGCGTGGCCCGCATCGTCGTACACGACGATCTGCGAACTGCGCCCGCCCTGCGGACCTTGCGCAATGGCGGCCTTCATCTGCTCGAGCGAGTCCTGCGGATTGCCTGGATCCTGTAAGCCATATAACCCGAGCACCGGCACTTGCAGGTTGTTCGCGAGATCGAGCGGATTGCTCGGCGCATTCGCCGTGTGCGGGCCAGCCACGCGCCCATACCACACCACCGCCGCCTTGATGTGCGGGTTGTGCTCCGCATAGAGCCACGCATAGCGGCCGCCCCAGCAAAAGCCGTTGACGCCCACGCGCTTCGTGTCCCCGCCATGCTCGGCCGCCCAGGCAATGGCCGCGTCAATGTCGCCCATCACCTGGACGTCGGGCACCTTGCTCGCGATGTTCTCGTTGATCTGCTGAATCGTCGGGTACACGGAGGCATCGCCCTGGCGCACGAAGAAGTCCGGCGCGATGGCCAGATAGCCGAGCTTTGCAAAGCGGCGGCACACATCGGCGATATGCTCGTGCACGCCAAAGATCTCGTGAATCACGATGATCACCGGCAAGTGCGTCTTGCCGCGCGGCTGTGCGCGATACGCCGGAATAAGCGTGCCGCCCGACTGGAAGCCGATCTCGCCGGCTTCGAGACCTTCGCTGTCGGTGTGGATGGTTTGCGCGGAGACGGGCAGCACGGCAGCGGCGAATCCGCTGCCGAGCGCCGCCTTGATGAAGGTGCGCCGGTTGAACGGCACGTGCGGGACGAGGCTATCGACTTCGGGTTTCAGCATGCAGCGCTCCTTCGAGGTCAAACCGCGGAAACAGGCAGAATAGCGCCGCGTCCCTGGACGCAAGCGCCGCTCAATGCAGCCGCTCAATGCAGCCGCTCAGTGCAGCTTCACGCGCGGCAACGTCGTGCGGCGCAGCCAGTGCGCGAAGGTATCGAGCACCATGCGCGCGTAGCCGTGCAGCGCCGCGATGTGCAGCCGGTATAGCGACATGTACATGAAGCGGGCAAACAACCCTTCGATCAACATATTCCCGCCGATCAGCCCGCCCATCAGATTGCCGACCGCGCTGAAGTGGCCGAGCGACACCAGTGAACCGAAGTCGCGATAGGTGAACTCCTCCAGCGGCTTGCCGGCGAGCAGATTGCCAAGCGACTTGAACAGGAAAGTGGCCTGCTGGTGCGCGGCTTGCGCGCGCGGCGGCACACCGCGCTCGTGGCCCGGCCATTCGCAGGCCGCGCAGTCGCCGAGCGCGAAGATGTTGTCGTCGAGTTCCGTTTGCAGCGTACGGCGCACGATCAGTTGGCCGAGCTTGTTGACGGTGAGGCCGTCGAGCCGCGAAAGCACAGCCGGCGCGGTAATGCCTGCGGCCCAGACCGTGAGGTCCGCGCGCAGGTTCTTGCCGCTCGCGGTGCGCACGACGCCAGGCGCCACTTCGATCACGCGTTCGCTCGTCAGCAGCTTCACGCCGAGCTTCTGCAGCAACTCGCCCGTTGCCGAAGACACGCGCTCGGGCAACGCGGGCAGGATGCGCGGGCCCGCCTCGATCAGCACGATGCCCACGTCGTGGCGTGGATCGAGCTTGTGCAGCCCATAGGCCGAAAGCACCTGCGCGGTGTTGCGCAGCTCGGCGGAAAGCTCGACGCCCGTCGCGCCCGCGCCGATGATCGCCACCTGCACGCGCGGCTCGGCGCCGGCGTTCATGGCCGGCGCGAGGTCGTCCGCCGTCACCTCCGCCGCGACTTTTTCGGGCGCCTGATGTTCGGCGCGCATGCACGCGGCGATCAGGCGCTTGCGAAAGCGCTCGGCCTGCTCGACGGTGTCGAGCGCGATGGAATTCTCGGCCGCGCCCGGCACGCCGAAAAAGTGCGTCGTGCTACCGATTGCGAGCACGAGCGTGTCGTATTCGAGCACGCGCTCGGGCAGCATTTCCGCGCCGTCTTCGTCGAGCACGTGCCCGAGCGTGATGCGCTTCGCCGCGCGATCGAGCGCGGTCAGCTCGCCCTGCTGGAATTCGAAGCCATGCCAACGCGCCTGCGCTGGATATTCGAGCTGATGCGTGAATGGATCCATGCTGCCCGCCGCGACTTCGTGCAGGAGCGGTTTCCAGATATGCGTTGGATTGCGGTCGACCAGCGTGATCGATGCCGCTTGCGGCTTGCCCCGCTTCGCGCGCGCTTCGCCGTAACGATCGCCGAGCCGTGTTGCCAGTTCCAGCCCGCCTGCGCCTCCTCCCACAACGATAAAGCGATGCATAGACTCTCCGTGCATGTCGAAAGGCGATAGAAAGGCCGATGCATCGACAACATACGTGCGAGGCACCGGCCTTCAATCAAGTCATTGTCGGCTGACGGAGCGCGCGGCGGCAACCCTTGCGGCGCGCATTCGCGACATCACGCACGCGAGGCTTGCCTTATCGCGCGCGCGCAGTTACGGCTTTGCTGCGGTCCAGCGCATTCAGTATGTACTTAGTAGAGCTGCACTAAGCACTTCAACGTGCCTTCAGTGCGCCTTTTCCCAGTTCTCGCCCACGCCCACTTCGGCGACGAGCGGCACCTTGAGCTGCGCCACCGAGCACATCAGCTCGGGCAAGCGCTTGCGCACTTCGGCGAGTTCGTCGCCCGGCACTTCTAGCACGAGTTCATCGTGCACCTGCATGATCATCTTCGTGCCGATCTTGCGTTCGTCGAGCCACTTCTGCACCGCGACCATGGAAAGCTTGATGAGGTCGGCGGCCGTCCCCTGCATGGGCGCGTTGATGGCGGCGCGCTCGGCGGCCTGGCGGCGCGGACCGTTGCCGCCGTTGATCTCGGGCAGCCATAGGCGGCGGCCGAATACGGTTTCCACATAGCCGCGCGACTTCGCGTCCATGCGCGTTTCGTCCATATAGCGCGCAACGCCCGGATAGCGCGCGAAATAACGGTCGATATAAAGCTTCGCCGCGTCGCGCGTAATGCCGAGATTCGATGCGAGCCCGAATGCGCTCATGCCGTAAATCAGGCCGAAATTGATGACCTTCGCGATGCGCCGCTGATCCGCGCTCACTTCGAGCGGCGTGACGCCAAACACCTCGGCAGCGGTGGCGCGGTGAATGTCGTCGCCGCGCGCGAACGCCGCGAGCAGCGACTCGTCGCCCGAGATATGCGCCATGATGCGCAGTTCGATCTGCGAGTAGTCGGCGGAAACGATCTTGTGCCCCGGCGGCGCGATGAACGCCTCGCGAATGCGCCGGCCTTCGCCCGTGCGCACGGGGATGTTCTGCAAATTCGGATCGTTCGACGCAAGACGGCCCGTGACCGCCACGGCCTGCGCGTAGTTCGTGTGCACGCGGCCCGTTTGCGCATTCACCATGCGCGGCAGCTTGTCGGTGTAGGTGGACTTGAGCTTGGCAAGACCGCGATGCTCGAGCAGGATCTTGGGCAGCGGGTAATCTTCGGCGAGCTTTTGCAGCACCTCTTCGTCGGTGGAAGGCGCGCCGCTGGGCGTTTTCTTCACGACCGGCAGTTGCAGCTTCTCGAAGAAGATCTGGCCGATCTGCTTGGGCGACCCCAGATTGAATTCACCGCCCGCGAGCGCATACGCTTGCTCTTCGAGCGCGATGAGCCGCACGGCAATTTCCGCGCTCTGCCTTTCGAGCCTTTCGGTGTCGATCAGCACACCGTTGCGCTCCACCTTGCGCAGCACGCGCGAGGTGGGCAATTCGATGTCGCGATACACGTAATCGAGGCCCTTCTCCAGCGCGATCTGCGGATAGAGCGCGCGATGCAGTTGCAGCGTGACATCAGCGTCTTCGGCAGCGTATTCGGCGGCCTTTTCGAGCGAGACTTCGTCGAAGCCGATCTGCTGCGCGCCCTTGCCCGCCACCTCTTCGTACTTGATCGTCTTGATGCCGAGATGGCGCAACGCGAGGCTGTCCATGTCGTGGCTGCGATGCGATTCGAGCACATACGATTCGAGCAGCGTGTCATGCTCCACGCCGTTCAGCTCGATACCGTAGTTTGCGAGCACCTGCTCGTCGTACTTCATGTGCTGGCCGACCTTCTTGTGCTTCTCGCCTTCAAGCCAGGGCATCAGGCGCGCGAGCACTTCGTCCAGCGGCAGTTGATCGGGCGCGTCCGGGCCGCGATGCGCGAGCGGCAAGTAGGCGGCCACACCGGGTTCCGTCGAGAACGACATGCCAACGAGCTTCGCGACCATCGGATCGAGCGCCGTGGTCTCGGTGTCGAACGCGGTGAGTTCGGCGGCTTCGATCTTCCTGAGCCACGTGTCGAATTGCGGCCACGTCTGGATCGTTTCGTAATGGCGAGGGGCATCGACGAACAGCGCGGGCTGCACGATCGCGTCTTTTTCGGGCGCGTCGCCTTTGGTCGCTGCGGGCACCGTCTCGCTCTGCTGACTCGCTTCGGTGACTTCGCGCAGCCAGGTCTTGAACCCGTGACGCGCGAAGATATCGCGCAGTTCTTCGCGCGCTTCGGCTCGCGTGGCAAGCGACGTTTCGATCGACTCGAGATGCGGCGTGAGATCGCAAGCCGTTTCCACCGTGACGAGCTTTCTCGCCATCGGCAGGAAGTCGAGCGCGTCGCGCAGATAGCCACCCACGGCGCCCTTGATTTCATCCGCATGCGCGATCACGCCGTCGAGCGAGTCGTATTGCGTGAGCCACTTCACCGCCGTTTTCGGGCCGCACTTGTTCACGCCCGGCACGTTGTCGACGGTGTCGCCGATGAGCGAGAGATAATCGATGATGCGCTCCGGGGGCACGCCGAACTTCGCGATCACGCCTTCGCGATCGAGCGTTTCGTTCGTCATCGTATTGATGAGCGTGATGTGGTCCGTCACGAGCTGCGCGAGGTCCTTGTCGCCCGTGGAAACGACGACCTTCATGCCGAGCTTCTCGGCCTCACGCGCGAGCGTGCCGATCACGTCGTCGGCCTCCACGCCTTCGATCATCAGGAGCGGCCAGCCGAGCGCGCGCACTGCCGTGTGAATGGGCTCGATTTGTGCTGCAAGCGGCTCGGGCATGGAAGGCCGGTTGGCCTTGTACTCGGGGTACCAGTCGTCGCGGAACGTCTTGCCCTTTGCATCGAACACGCACGCGCTATACTCTGCCGTAACGTCCTTGCGCATGCGACGCAGCATGTTGATGATGCCGTATAGCGCGCCTGTGGGTTCGCCGTCGGGACCGCGCAGATCCGGCATCGCATGGAAGGCCCGATAGAGATAGCTAGAACCGTCGACCAGCAGCAGGGTCTTACCTTCCAGCTCGTTTTGTAGCTTCGTTTCCACGCGTAGTTCTTCAGGCATTATGGACAAGAGAAAAGTGATTCCGAGTCTGCGTTCACTCGCAGATCAAGAGCGCGCGACGGCCAAAAAGGCGCGCGCATCGTGGCAGATGTTCACGATTATGGCAGAGTTTATCGAGGCGACCGAGTACCTGTCCGAGATCCGGCCAGCGGTCAGCATCTACGGTTCCGCCCGCCTGAAACCGGAGTCGGAGTACTACCAGCTCGCCAGCACCATCGCGCGCAAGGTGTCCGATGCGGGCTTCGCCGTGATCTCCGGCGGCGGCCCCGGCATCATGGAAGCCGCGAACCAGGGCGCGCATGCGGGCAAGTCCCCTTCGGTGGGCCTGAACATCGAGTTGCCGCACGAGCAGTCGGGTAACCAGTGGCAGGACATCTCGTTGCGCTTCCGCCATTTCTTCACACGCAAGGTCACGTTCGTGAAGAACTCGGACGCCGTGATCGTCATGCCCGGCGGCTTCGGCACGCTCGACGAACTGGCCGAAGTGCTCACGCTCATCCAGACGAAAAAGTCGCGTCACGTGCCCATCATTCTGGTGGGCGCCGAATTCTGGAAGGGCCTGCTCGACTGGTTCCGCTCGGCGCTCGTGCCCATGGGCCTCATCAATCCCGAAGACATGGACTTGATGCAGGTGATCGACGACCCGGACCAGGTGCTCGAAGCCGTTCTCAAGTTCTACGAAGATGCGGACACAGGCGAGGATACCGGCAAGGCGCACCCGGCACGCCGCGACCGCGATTCCGACGAAGACCGGATGTTCTATCTCTGATGCATCGCTTGCGGCGCAGCGTGCGGATGGCCTGCGGCTAGCCTCTTCGGTTAGCCTTTTCGCAGGCCTGCGTACCGCTTGCGCCTCAACGCATCACTCCCCTCATGCTTTCTCCGCGCTTGCGGGCACGCCGGATGCACCGAGCGGCGCCCGCGCGCTCGCCTGTTCCTCCAGCCAGCGGCAAAACTGCAAGACGAGCGGCGCTTGCGCCACCTCGCGGCGCGCCACCCACCAGTAGCCGCGCGCGTCGAGATGCGGCCCCGCGAGCGGGGTGACGAGACGCCCCGATGCGAGTTCGTCGTCGAGCAGCGGCAGCGGGCCGAGCGCGACGCCAAGACCATCCACGGCAGCCTGCAAGGCCAGATAGAAGTGGTCGAACGACTGCTTCTTCCGGCATTTCGCTTTCACGCCTGCAGCCGCAAGCCAGGTGCGCCACGCATCGGGCCGCGTGTCCGAATGCAGCAGCACGTGGCGTGCAAGATCGCTCGCCTGATGAATCGGCGCGCGCTTGAGCAGCGCCGGACTGCACACCGGCAGTTCCATCTCGTCGAGAAAGTGACCGGCCTCGCAGTCGGGCCAGTGGGCCGGACCGCGCCGCACGGCCACGTCGAAGCCTTCGAGCGTCTCGACCGGCGCGTTCGAGGTCGACAGGCGCAACTCGACGTTCGGCGCGAGACGCTGAAACTGCGAGAGCCGCGGCAGCAGCCATTTCATCGCGAAGGTAGGCAGCGCGTTCACGCGCAGCACGTGCACGACGCCCGTGTCGCGCAACTGGCTGGTTGCGCGCGCGATGTCATCGAACGCCGACTGCACGGCGGCGAGGTAGCGCCGCCCGTCCTCGGTCAGCGCGACCCGCTTGCCATGCCGGTGAAACACCTGCACGCCGACCCAAGCCTCGAGCGCGGCCACCTGCCGGCTGATGGCACCGTGAGTCACATTGAGCTCGCCGGCCGCGGCAGAGAAGCTGTTATGCCGCGCAGCGGCTTCGAACGCGCGCAGCGCGGGAAAGGGAGGAAGGGAGCGTGCCATGCTTGTGAGTGTAGATCACAAGAGCGCACCATAGAAATCGTTTTGCCGCGCGCGCGATTGGGCTTAATCTCGCAGCTTGCCTCAGAGGTCCCTTCCCGTCATGACACAACCCATCTCATCGCCCGCCGCTGCCGGACATGGCACGGACGACTGTCTGCACACGCCTACCGTGCGCGATCTGTTCGTAGGCTTTCTCGGTCTCGGCTTCACATCGTTTGGCGGCGCACTGCCGTTGGCGCGCCGCACCATCGTCGAGCAGCGCCGCTGGCTCACCGCCAGCGAGTTCACCGATCTGCTCGGCCTCTGCCAGTTTTTGCCGGGCGGCAACGTCATCAATCTCTCGGTCGCGCTCGGCATGCGTTTTCAGGGATGGCGCGGCGCGCTCGCAGGCATCCTCGGCCTGATCGCGGGGCCATCGCTCGTCGTGATCGGGCTTGGCGTGCTCTACGAGCGCACGCAAAACGACCCGCACGTGCGGCATCTGTTCGTCGGGCTCGCCGCAGCGGCCGCCGGGCTGCTCGTCTCCATGGCCGTGAAAATCGTGCTGCCGCTGCGGCGCGATCCCGCCGCGGCCGTCATCGCCGCGCTCGGCTTCGTGGCCATTGCGGTGCTGCGCACGCCGCTTTTGCCCACCATGCTCGTGCTCACGCCAGTCGGCATCGCGCTCGCGGCCCGCGCGGCGCGCAAGGAAGGAGGCTCGCGATGAACGCCACCCTCGTTGCGCTCGCCGCGATTTTCAGCCAGCTTTCGCTGCTCGCATTCGGCGGCGGCAACACGATCCTGCCCGAGATGCAGCGTCAGGTCGTCGAGGTCCACCACTGGATGCCCGCGAGCGAGTTCAGCGCGCTATTCGCGCTTGCCCAGGCCGCTCCGGGCCCGAACATGATGGTCGTGACGCTGGTGGGCTGGCACGTGGCCGGCTGGGCAGGCATGCTGGTCACGTCGATTGCGAAGTTCGGGCCGTCGTCGCTCGTCACGATCGCCGCGCTGCATGCGTGGGATCGCTTCAAGGACCGCCCGTGGCGGCGCATCGCGCAAAAGGGGCTCGTGCCGGTGACGGCGGGCCTCGTGGCTGCGAGCGCAGTGCTGATCGCCAGGGCCTCCGATCCTTCGTGGATCGCCTGGGTGATTACCGGCGTGTGCGCCGTGCTCGCGTTTCGCACGAAGATTCATCCGCTGTGGCTGCTTGGTGCGGGGAGTCTGATCGGGTTGATGGGGTTCGGGCAGTAAACGACCGCCAGAAAATGATTCGGCATCCGAATTGACGCAAGGCAACGGCGCAATTCGACAGACTGGCCGGCGCACACCATGCGCCAGCCAGTCATAAAGCGTCTACTGAAACGCCACCTCCGCAAAGCTGCGCAATTTGCGGCTATGCAACTTGTGCAAGCCGTTCGTGCGCAGAATCTCCATCGCCTTCACGCCGATCTGCAAATGCTGATCGACCTGCGCGCGATAGAACGAATCCGCCATGCCCGGCAGCTTGAGTTCGCCGTGCAGCGGCTTGTCGGAAACGCACAGCAAGGTGCCATACGGCACGCGAAAGCGGAATCCGTTCGCGGCGATGGTCGCGCTTTCCATGTCGAGCGCGATCGCGCGGCTTTGCGAGAGGCGCTGCACCGGCTCGCGATGATCGCGCAGCTCCCAGTTGCGGTTGTCGACGCTCGCCACCGTCCCCGTGCGCATCACGCGCTTGAGTTCCACGCCGTCGAGCTTCGTGACCTCCGCTACCGCGCGCTCGAGCGCGAGCTGCACTTCAGCGAGCGCCGGGATAGGTACCCACAGCGGCAAATCGGCGTCTAGCACGTGATCCTCGCGCACATACCCGTGCGCGAGCACGTAGTCGCCCAGGCGCTGGGTGTTGCGCAAACCCGCGCAGTGGCCAAGCATGATCCACGCATGCGGACGCAGCACGGCAATGTGATCGGTGATCGTCTTCGCGTTCGACGGTCCCACGCCGATGTTGATCATCGTGATGCCGCTGCCGTCCGCACGCTTGAGGTGATAGGCCGGCATTTGCGGCAGGCGCACCGACGCCGTGCCTTCGTCGTCCTGTTCGCCCAGGTTTGCGTTGTACGTCACCACATCGCCGGGCTCGACGAACGAGGTGTATTCGCTGCGATAGTTGCGCAGGTCGGCGTCGTCGGTATGCGCCATCATCGCTCGGCCGAGCTTCACGAACTCGTCGATATAGAACTGGTAGTTCGTGTAGAGCACGTAGTTCTGCACGTGCGTGGGCGACGTGGCCGTGTAGTGCTTGAGCCGATGCAGCGAAAAGTCCACGCGCGGCGCGGTGAAGAGCGCAAGCGGATGCGGCTCGCCCGGCTCCGGCTCGTAGGTGCCGTTGACGATGCGGTCGTCGAGCTGCGCGAGATCGGGCGTATCGAACACGTCGCGCATGGCGAAGAGGCGCTCGCGGTCGAGATCGCCTTCGAGGTGGATGCCTTCGGCGAAGGCGAAGTGCACGGGAATGGGCTGATCCGACACGCCCACTTCGATGCCCACGTGATGGTTCTTCGCCAGCAGGCGCAACTGCTCGCGATAGTAATTGCCGAAAAGATCGGGCCGCGTGACGGTGGTCTCGAACACGCCGGGGCCCGCCACGAAGCCATACGAGCGGCGCGAGTCGATATGCGTGCTGACGTTGGTGCGGATGCGCACGAACGGGTAGCACGCGCGCACGCGGCGCTCGAGCGCCTCGCCGCGGCGATAGCGCGCGAACGCGTCGCGCAGGAAAGACGTATTCGCTTCGTAGATGCTCGAGAGGCGCGCCACGGCGTCGGCGGCGTCTTCGAAAAACTCGTCCGGGAAGTCGTGCGCCGGCGTCATGAGGGGCCGCAGGTAGCTATCGTTGTTCATCTTCGTTCGCCTCTCCGTTTGATGGATCCACATTACCACGGAAGGTGAGACTTTCTGGCGACGGACCTCGCCGCGCCCGGGGCTTTTGAAGCACCCGCCACACGAGCGCTGCGGGCGCCGCGCACCGCCCGCCGGACGCGGGCCGCAGCGCTTGCGAGACATGGGGTGTAGCGTCCGGATTTGCTAGAATTGGAGCATCCCATCGGAGAAAGACCATGAAGTCGCACCTTCTTGCCGCCGTCGCGGTGACGCTCGCTTTCAGCGGGGTCGCCATGGCCGCGCCGGCCGACGACGCAAAGACCGCCGTCGAGGCACAATCCGCGCAGTCCGAGAACGAACGCGCGGGCCTCCCCGATCTGGCTGCGATCAACAACAAGCCGGCCGCACGCGTCACCTCGAAGGTCAACATCAACGACGTGCCGCGCGTGCCGAGCTATCACGAAGTGAGCCCGAACGGCACCGAAATCACCGAGTTCCGCGACAAAGGCAAGCCCGTCGAGATCAACGTGCATTCGAACTTCGGCACGCGCTACACGATGAGCGCGAACCCCGACACCTCGCCGCAAGTGCGCCAGAACGGCCAGGCCAGCACGCGCCTGCCGTCGATCAACGTGCATTACTGAGCCATCTGGGCGCGGGCATGCCCGCGCCAACGCCATGTGCGCCGCCCCATAAGCCGGGCCGCGACCATCGCGCCTGAGCCGGACACGCTTGCAAGCCCCTCGGGCAGCACGTTGCAGCGTTCGCCGACCCGCCATCACCAATCAACCGACCTTCTTGCATGGCCGTCTTCACCGCTGTCACCGACCAAGAGCTTGCCCAATGGCTGCGCGACTACGATCTCGGCGATGTCGTCGAATTTCGCGGCATCCAGTCCGGCATTGAAAACAGCAACTTCTTCCTGACGACGACGCGCGGCGAATACGTCCTGACGATCTTCGAAAAGCTGACGGCCGAACAACTGCCGTTTTACCTCGACCTGATGCGTCATCTCGCCTCGCATCGCGTGCCGGTACCCGACCCCATGCCACGCAAGGACGGCGCGCTTTTCGGGCTGTTGCACGGCAAGCCCGCGGCCATCGTCTCGAAGCTCGAAGGCAAGCCCGAACTCGCGCCCGGCGTGGAGCACTGCGCGGAAGTGGGCCAGATGCTCGCGCGCATGCACCTGGCGGGCCGCGACTACCGCGGCGACCAGCCGAATCTGCGCAGCCTTTCGTGGTGGGAAGAAACGGTGCCGACGGTGCTGCCGTTTCTGGACGACGCCCAGCACACGCTCCTCACGAGCGAACTCGACCACCAGCGCGCATTCTTCGGCTCGGCCGACTACGCGGCGCTGCCGGGCGGTCCGTGCCATTGCGACCTGTTCCGCGATAATGCGATGTTCGCGCACTCGCACCCGGCGCCGGGCCACGAAGTTCGGCTGGGCGGCTTTTTCGACTTCTATTTCGCCGGCTGCGACAAGTGGCTCTTCGACGTGGCCGTGACCGTGAACGACTGGTGCGTCGACCTCGCCACGGGCAAGCTCGACACAGCGCGCGCCGACGCGCTCTTGCGGGCCTACCAGACCGTGCGCCCATTCACGCCCGAGGAAACGCGGCACTGGATGGACATGCTGCGCGCAGGCGCGTACCGCTTCTGGGTCTCGCGCCTGTATGATTTCCACCTGCCCCGCTCGGCCGAACTGCTCAAGCCGCACGATCCCGGCCACTTCGAGCGCATCCTGCGCGAGCGCCTCGCCGGCAGCGAGGCGGGCTCCCATCACGCCTTGCCCTATCGCCCATGCAACTAATTGAAGTCCCCGCGAAGACGGGCTACGTCTGGTTCCGCCAGGGTATCTGGCTGTTCCGCCGCAATCCACTCGCGTTTCTCACGCTGTTTTTCGCCTATTTGCTGGCGATGACGCTGATTTCCGCCATTCCCGTGATCGGCGGCGTGCTGCCGCTCTTGTTCGTGCCCGGTGTGGCCGTCGGCTTCATGGCGGCGTGCCGCGAGACGATCGCGGGCAAACCGGTGTTCCCGACCATTCTGATCGACGGATTCCGTTCGTATGGCAGCAACGTCGCGAAGCACCTGCTGATGCTCGGGGCGATTTACGTAGTGGCGATGTTGCTGGTGCTGGCTGCGTCTGCGTTCGTGGACGGCGGCGCGCTATTGCGGCTGATGACGATCGGCGGCGACCTCGACGCGGAAGCGCTCGCCAACAGCGACGTGCCGCTTGCGGTGCTTGCTTCGCTGCTCTGCTACGTGCCGGTGTCGATGCTGTTCTGGTTCGCGCCCGTGCTCACGGCGTGGCACGACGTGCCGCCCGTGAAGGCTATGTTCTTCAGCATCGTGAGCTGCTGGCGCAACAAGGGCGCGTTCATGGTGTACGGCGCGCTGTGGTTCGCGGTCTCGACCGTCGTATCGATCGGCTTGTCGACGCTTCTGCGCGCGCTCGGCGCAGGCGACTTCACGGTGGCGATCCTGATGCCCGCGCTCATCATCGTGACGACGATGCTCTATTGCTCGTTCTATGCGACCTATCGCGGCTGCTACGGCGTGCAGGAAAAGCAGGCCGCCGAAATGCCGGACTCGGGCCGCTGAACGGCGCGGCAGTCCTTAACGCGCACAACGCAAAAACGGCGCCTCGGGGCGCCGTTTTCATCTTGCCCCGTTAGCGGGGCACAGCATTCCTGCTTAGCCGTAGTGGTTCATCCACGACGGGTGGCGCGTGGCCTTCTCGCGATCCATCTTCTGCATGCGGAATTCGAGATCGTAGATGTCGACGGACTGCGCGAGATACGCCTCCTCGCGCTGCTGGCGGCGAGCTTCGGCGGTTTCGGAGAGGAACAGGAAAAGACGGCTGAGCAGGTACATGGTTTGGCCCTTCTTTGACGGGCACGTGCCCGCGAATCGAATGAAGCCATTATAGGGTAAACCCTGTTAAGGGTAAACACCTAAATTATCCGTAGTCGCTTTTACCCGACGCCCTGCGTCAGTTCGTCGTCGTAGGCTTCGTCGAAGGCCTCGCGGCGATGAGCCTCGAAAAAGTCCCAGATCAGTGTGCTCGCGTCCGGTCCCGTCGAGGAATGGAACGGCACGGTGTCGTCGCCGCCGCTCCAGGCGTGGTCGAGGTCCGCCACGCGGCACAGCCGCACGACGCTCGCGCCGTCGAGCTCGTAATCCTGCTCACGATAGCCGTCCTTGAAGGTCTCGCGCGAGACGACGCCCTGACGCACGCCGCGCGCGTCCGCAAGACCGTTCAAGCGCAGCAGTTGCACCGCGAGCTGTTCCGCGTTGACGGGCGCGACGACGGCGTCCGCGTCGCCCTGCACGACGAGCGCCGGCATGCCCGGATGGATGCGCGCGCCCAATTGGGTATCGACGAGCGCCACGGGATCGTGGTGCACGCCGCGCCGCATCACATCGAGCGCCGAAACGCCAGAGCGTGCTTCACCGAAAGCGGGGCCGGAATGCAGCGCGATGGCTGCGAAACGGCTGGGCGAGCGCACCGCGAGCAACATCGCGAGCCCCGCTCCCGCCGACAAACCCGCCAGATAGACGCGCGAGCGATCGAAGCCGTGCTCCTCGACGAGCGCATCGACCAGCGAAACAACGGATGCCGCTTCGCCGCCGCCCGCCGCGTCGCGCGAGTCGTACCAATGCCAGCATTGGTGCGGGTGCGCGCGTTCCGACTGCTCGGGATATACCACCGCGAAACCATGGCGGTCGGCGAGCAGATTCATGCGGGTGCCTTCGGCGAAGGAGTCCATCGACTGCTTGCAGCCGTGCAGCATCACGACGAGCGGCATGCCCGCCGTCTTGCGCCCCGGCGGCAGATAAAGCCCGTAAGGAAGCGAGCGCCCGGCATGCTGGGCGTTCGCGGGTACAAGGTGCTCCGCGCGGCACCATTCGCCCGCGGCCCAGGCGGCGGCGCGCGGACCGACGCGCGACTCGCGCACCGGCGCACCGCTGCGCGCCTGCGCCGGCGTGGCGTGCCTCGCCGCCTGCTCGGCCGCAGCCTGAGCGGCGCGCCAGATTGCCTGCGGCTTGGGTGTATCGATCCCCGCGCCCTTCAGGGCATTGCGGGTAGCCCGGGTCTGGATGGCGAGCAGACGTCGCATGCCACCTGCCCATAGCTTCGTCAGATCTTTCGTCATCTATGGCCTCGTAAAAGGGTCTGACACATCGTGGCGTTTTGCCGCGATCCGTCGTTGTGCAACGCACAATAACACCATTTGAACGACGCTGCAGATCGGATCCGTTCCATTCCGTCCTTGTGTGCGTTCGACGAGGCACGCCTTCGTCTATGCGAGGCAGCTATACTGGATGCTTGTTCCATGTGCGTGTCGGCCAGCCAGGCGGCTCGCGCGTTAAGTCGCTATGACGTAGCGGTTTGACACCTGCAAGCCCAGGAACCTCTTCAGACAGCCGGCAGCGCGGACTCATGCCAGATTTGCCCATTCACCTTTGGTACTCGATTACCAACCTCGGCGGCGCAGGCCTCACCCTGCCGCTCGCGTTGGCGATCGCGCTGTGGCTCATGGTCGGCTACTCGTGGCGCATGGCGACGAGCTGGGTGTTTGTGCTCGGCCTGGCAATTGGCCTTGTGACGCTCACCAAGATCGCGTTTCTCGGCTGGGGCGTGGGTGTAAGGGAACTGGATTTCACGGGTATCAGCGGCCACGCCATGCTGTCCACGGCCGTCTATCCCGTCGCGTTTTTCCTGATGCTGCAAGGCGCGCCGTCCTTCGCGCGCGCCGCAGGCGTGACCATCGGGCTCGCGGTCGGGCTCGCGGTCGCGCTCTCGCGCGTGGTGCTCGACGCTCACTCGCCTTCCGAGGCCGTCACGGGCTGTGTGGTCGGGGCGCTCACCGCGCTCGTGTTCACGCGCTACTGGTGGCAGGCGCAGGCCCAGCGAATTTCAGCGGCGGTCGTCGCGCTGAGCCTCGTGGCACTGACTGTCGCATTGCACAACGTGCATGTGCCCACGCATCGCTGGGTCACGAACATCGCGCTCACCGTTTCGGGTCACGACCGGCCCTACGTGCGCGCCAAATGGAAAGCCAACCGCGCCAACCGCGCGCCGGTCGCGCCTGTCTCGCAAACCCGCAACGGCCTCGCGCCGCCCGCGCAGCGCCACGCCTGAACCCTCCTGACTGGCGGTCCCCCCGGTCGTCCGCCGCTCAGCCGGCCACGCCTAGCAGCACGCTCGAAGCCTTGAACACGGCCGTCGCCGCTTGCCCTGCGGCGAATCCCAGCGCGTCCACGCTCGCGTCGGTCACGATCGCAGCGATCACGGTGCCGCCCGGCAGGGCGAGCGTCACTTCGGCGTTCACTGCCCCACGCCGTACGACCTCAATCGCCCCGCTCAGCCGGTTGCGCGCCGAAAGCCGCGCTGCATCCGCCGCGCTCGCGACCAGCACGACCGAAGTCGCCTTCACGAGCGCCACCACGGGCGCGCCCGCGGAAAGCCCGAGCGCTTCGGCGCTCTCGTGCGTGATCGTGGCCACCAGCGCTTCGCCGCCGGGCAGCGCGATCGACACCTCGTCATTCACCGCGCCCCGCACGATCCCCGAGACGGTGCCAAAGAGTTGATTTCGCGCGCTCGTGCGCATGGCGAAGCGGCCGAGCACGGCCAGGTCGCGCGCGAAGCCGCCAGCGTGTGCGTCGTCACCTTCGCTCGAAACGGCCCCGAGCGCGTGCGCCGCACGCTCGAGAAAGCGCCGGTGCTCCTGCTCGATGGCGCGAAACGTCTCGACGAGCCGCAGCGCCCGCGGCGTGAGCGTCGTCCCGCCGCCGCCCTTGCCGCCCGTCGCGCGCACCACGAGCGCCTCGCCCGCGAGATTGTTCATGACGTCGACGGCGTCCCAGGCGCCCTTGTAGCTCATGCCGACTGCTTTCGCGGCGCCAGTGATCGAACCGGTTGCATGGATGGCTTCCAGCAGCGCAACGCGCGCCGCGCCACCCAGCATCTGCTGGCCGGACTGAAACCAGACCGAGCCGCCCAAGCCCAGTTCGGGCGCTCCGGAGGGGGTGGATGGGGCAGTGGGACCGGCGTCGGCGTGGCCAGCTCCGGTGGGTGGGGAGTTCGGGTCAGTAGGATTCATCATGCGCAAAACAAGCCAAAACAAGACGAAACGAGCGATGGTTCGGCGCGGTTCGCCAATCCGCAAGCGATTATAGAGACGCGTGTCAGGCGCCGCGCGACACTTTCGGTTCGCCCAGTTCGCGCAACAGGCGTTCGCCCTCCTTCGCGGTATAGCGCTTGACGGCCTCACACCAGCCGCGCGCGAACCCAAGCTGATACGGCTCGGCATCCATGAGTTCGAGATAGCGCAGGGCCACTGCGGCATCGTTGCCGTCGCCGAGCACGCTCTGCAGCCGCGCGAGCGTGCGCGCCACCTCCACGCGCGTGCGGCGCGACGTGAGCGTGGCGAAGAATTCGATCGTGTATCGCAAGTACTTCGCATTGATGCGCGCGCGATGACGGCTCGCCTCGTCGATCGCCGTGAGCTTTTCCGTGCTCACGAGCCGCTCGTAGTAGCGGCGCACGCGCTTCTTCGCGTGGCGGTGCAGCGAAAGCCCGGCGTTGCCAGCGTCGTGCGCACGCCGCGCGAGTAAGTCGAGCCACTGGAGCCACGCCAGCGCCGCCAGCGCGTAGCGCTGCGAAGCCAGCGCCTCCCGCAGCCGCGCGCGCGCGGCGAGCCGCTGCGCGTTTGCCGCGTCGCGAATCGCGTCCCAGCGCCCCAACTCGACGTCGGCGGAGGCGAGCGCCGGCAGCGTCGATTCGACGAATACATCGCGGTCGCGCGCGTCGCCGAGCAGACCGCCGAGCCACTTGAGCTCCGGCTCGATGAGCGTCTCCCAGCTCTCGTCGCACCAGTGCGAGAAGATGCGCATCGCCGTGCGCAGCCGCCGCTGCGACACGCGCATCTGATGGATGAACTCGCCGTTCGTGCTATCGCGCACGCCCGCGTCATTGCCGAACCACTGCGCGCTGATGTTGCGCCCGATCGCCACGAGCGCGGCTTCGGCCGTGTCCGCGCCGGCGAGATCCACGGCTTCGGCCTTGATCGCTTCGGCGTCGCCGGTCACGCTGCCGGCGGTGGCGCGTTCGAGCGCGTCGGTCAGGCGCACGAATGCGGGAAGCGCCCCGATCAGGTCGCCGGCACAGGCAAAAAGCGCATCGACAATAGGCCGCTCGTCCCCGCCTTCGGGCCAGGGTGCGCTCACGCGTAACTCGTGCAGGTCGGGCAAGTCGGGCGGGGGCGCCGCATCCGCGCCGTGAGTGTCCTGAGCCGTCGGTGCTTGCGGCGGCGCCGACCGCTCTTGCAAGTCTTCGTCGAACGTGAGCAGCACCTCGACACCGTCGCGCGGCCACTTCCAGCGGCTGCGCAACGCCACAAGTGTGGCAGACGCAGACAGATCGTCCGCGCTGCCCAGCGCCTCGCGAAATGGCTCGGGCGCGGCGTCGAAGAGCGCATGCGCGATGCCGTTCGCATCGAGCGCCGCCTCGAAGATCGGCGCGACCACGGTGACCCCCGGCGTATGAACGCGCCGGCTCGCCACGACGACGCGCTGCGTGTCGCCGCGCGATTCGACCGCCACGCGCCAGCCAAGCCCGCCAAGGACACCGCCGCGGTCGAAGGCGACCGTCGTCACGCACTCGCGCACATCGGGCAACGCCACGAGCGGCGGCAAAGCCGCGCACAGGCTGGCGGCCCGCTCCGAAGGTTTCGGGCTGGCGTGCGCCCTGGACACCGCTCCCGTGGTGGCGGCTGCTTTTGCGCTTTTTCTATCCGGCGCTGCCGGGATCACGACATCCAGCACGATTTCCAGAACGCGATCCATGAACGCTCCAGGGTTCTGTGGGTGGGCGCGACGGCTTAGAACGGTGCAGGCGGATGGAGAGCCAGGAACTGCGACGACGCGATCGATGGTACACGCGAGCGCGCCTCGGCGCCCCAGGTAACGTCCCTGACCCTTCGAGTAACGGGAGTCTGATGATGGTCAAGACTGCCACGGCGAGAGGGTGGAAAAATAATTACGTTTCAATTTCTCCCATTTTGCCTATCTGTAAGGAGTGTTGAGTGTTCCCTGAGTACAGAGATTTGATTTCGCGCCTCAAGATCCAGGACGACCATTTCGCCCGGATTTTTCATCGTCACAACGAACTCGACCAGCAGATAAAGAACATGGAGGCAGGTGTCGTGGCTTCGCATGGCATGGAAGTCGAACAGCTGAAAAAGGAAAAGCTTCAACTCAAAGACTCCCTCTACCTCATCCTGAGAAAGGCGGCAAACGCCTGAACAGGCGGCGTCCAGCCCTGGCTGTCAGCGGGCTGGCACCGGCCATCGGCGCGCCTGCTTTTGCCTCGGCGCTGCCTTGCCGGTCAAACCTCGACGACTTCCCTGCGCTCCATTGCCGCTCGCGCTTCGAGGCATCCGCTTTGAATGCGAGTCACTCCGTACGCCCTCCCATCCCCGCATCCGCCGACACCATGCCCAAATCCATTCCCTACTCCGCTTCCGACACCGCCGGCCCCGCCGCACGACTGCCGCTCGTCACGCCCCACAGCGCCGAGTTGCGCACCGTCGACAGCGCCGTCGAGTCCGCGAGCGAGGTCATCGCGGGCACTGTCCACGAGCTCATCGCGCGCACTCACGCCGAGCACAATCCGCCCGCCATGTTGCTCGAGTCGATCGCGGCATTGATGCAAAGCATGTCACCCGACGAAGTCGCCCAGTTGCGCAGCCTGATCCTCGAAGGCAACCCTGCCGACTGGCGCAACTCGCGCACGCGCCACCCTGACGAGGAACTCGCCTCTGGCTGGCGCGAAGGCAGCTATCCGTATCGCAATTTGATGTCGCGTCGCGCCTACGAGCGGCAGAAGTATCGGCTGCAGGTCGAACTGCTCAAGCTCCAGGCGTGGGTGCGCGAAACCGGTCAGCGCGTGGTGATCCTTTTCGAGGGCCGCGACGCAGCCGGCAAGGGCGGCACGATCAAGCGCTTCATGGAGCATCTGAACCCGCGCGGCGCGCGCGTCGTCGCGCTCGAAAAGCCCACCGAAGTCGAGCGCGGCCAGTGGTATTTCCAGCGCTACGTGCAGCATTTGCCTTCGGCGGGAGAGATCGTGCTGTTCGATCGGTCCTGGTACAACCGCGCGGGCGTCGAGCATGTCATGGGCTTCTGCGCGCCTGAGGAATATGCCGATTTCATGCGGCAGGTGCCGGAGTTCGAACGGCAGTTGATTCGTAGCGGCATCCACCTGATCAAGTTCTGGTTTTCGGTAAGCCGTGCCGAGCAGCGGCGGCGCTTCAAGGAACGCAAGGTGCATCCGCTCAAGCAATGGAAGCTGAGTCCTGTCGATCTCGCTTCGCTCGACAAGTGGGAGGCGTACACGCAGGCGAAAGAGGCGATGTTCTCGCAAACGGACACTGCCGATGCGCCGTGGACGGTCGTTCGCTCCGATTGCAAGAAACGCGCACGGCTGAATGCGATGCGATTCGTGCTGCATAAGCTGCCTTGAACTAACCCGCTGAAGCGGGAGGTGGTGGTTGGCCAGCGACATCGGCTCCGGGATCATCTGCAGGGCCCCTCTGCTCGAGTGCGACGATGGCAGTGCAATTTGCTGCCGTGACCATTCAGAGCGGAGTCCACCATGACACCCCTACGTCGACGCATGATCGAGGATATGCGCGTGCGCAACCTCGCGGCCAACACGCAACGCGTGTATCTCCAGCAGGTGAGCAACTTTGCCAAGCACTTCGGGTG